>NZ_CP104275.1:693642-1387284 GCF_025244925.1 Arthrobacter zhaoxinii | reverse complement strand
CGGTTGTCCCGGCTCGCTCCGTCCGCTCCGGCACCTGCACTAACTGGTGCCGGCAAGGACGGGTCCGCGGCTTCCGTGTGCTCCTGCGGCCGCGGCGGCAACGGAGCCGGCTGGAGGCTGCGGTACCCGGCAAGCGCCGGCGGTTCGTCCGTAGGCAGCTCTGACAGCATTTCGCGCAGGATGCCCACACCGTGTTCCAGCTGCGGGTCGTCACCGGCAACGTATGCGTGCGGCGGGAAAGCCACCTCAATGTCAGGCTCGACGCCGCGGTTTTCCACGTCCCAGCCCACGCCGCCCGTAAACCAGAAGGCGTACCGCGGCTGGTTCACCGCGGTTCCATCCACCAGGTTAAAGCGTCCGTCGATTCCGACGACGCCGCCCCAGGTGCGCGTGCCGACCACCGGGCCGATGCCCCGCAGTTTGGAGACCTGGGTGACGATGTCGCCGTCGGAACCGGCGAATTCGTCAGTGAGGATCACCACCGGTCCCCGCGGAGCATGCGACGGGTACGGTGTGGGAGTGCCCGCCCGGGGGCTGCTCCAGGCCGTGACCTTCCGGCCAAGCAGCTCGGCAACCAGCTGGGAGGTGTGTCCGCCGCGGTTCCGCCGGACGTCCACCAGCAGTGCGCCCATGGACGCCTCCTGGTCCAGGTCCCGGTGCAGCTGCGACCAGCCGTTGGCCACCATGTCCGGAATGTGCAGATAGCCGAACTCGCCGTTGGAAGCTTCGCGGACGATGCGGCGGTTGGCGCTGACCCAGTTCTGGTAACGCAGGCGTTCCTCGCTGCGCAGCGGAACGACGGCGATCCGGCGCTGGGACGGCACGCCGTCGTCGCCCGTGGTGACGACCGTCAGTTCCACGGTCCGGCCGGCGGCACCGGCGAGCAGGACTGCGGGTCCTTCCCCAGCGGGAACCGGCTGTCCGTCCACGGCGGCGATGACGTCGCCGGGGTGGACATCGGCGCCGGGGGCGGTCAGCGGAGACGTGGCCTGCGGATCGGAGGACTCTGCCCCGAGAATCCGGATTACTTCCCACCCGCCGGCCCCCGGACGCAGATCGGCGCCGAGGAAACCCTGGCCCCCGGATCCCTGTTCGGTGACCGGAGCGGGTGTGACGTAGGCATGGGAGGTACCCAGCTCGCCGTGCATTTCCCACAGCAGGTCTACAAGGTCGTCGTGGCTGCCGAGGTTCTGCACCAGCGGGCGGTACCGGGCGTGGACGCCTTCCCAGTCCAGCCCGCCCATGTCCGGAGCCCAGAAGAAGTCCCGCTGCAGGCGCCATGCTTCGTCGAAGGCCTGACCCCACATCTTCACGGGGTCGATCCGGACCCGGATGCGCTCAAGGTCAACGCGGACGTTGTCGGCGGAGTCCTCTTCCACCCGGGCAGCAGCGGGCACCGTTCGGACGCTGCCCTCGTGGCGCAGCACTACCTTGGTGCCGTCGCCGCTGACTTCGAAATCGTCCAGCGCCGGTACCAGGACGGAGACGTCCTTCTTCTCCAGATCAAAGCGTTCAAGCCGGGAGGCAGGGTCCCGGTCGGTGGCCGATGCCCGGCCGTCGCCGGTGACGCCGTAAAGGTCCGAAGCCTGCCACAGCAGGGCCCCTTCAGCTGTCCGGAGCTTTTCATAAAGCCCCTGCGGGACGGGGACCGCGATCAGGCGGTCGCCGATCCGTTCGGCGTCGACCTGCACGGGGGCAACCGTTCCGTCCGGTTTTTCAGCCTCGCCGCCTGTTGCGGCCGGGGACGTCCCGGAGGCGGACGGACCGAACGGCGAAGGTGTTCCGGCGGCCAGTGCCACCAGGAACGGCTTCGTGGAGGACGGGAAGCTGAGGTCGAACCGGTGCGTGTCATACACCGGGTCAAAGCTGCGCTCGGAAAGGAAGGCCAGGTATCTTCCGTCGGTGGTGAAGGAAGGATCATGGTCGGTGAACCGGCCATCGGTGACGTCGATGACCGGTGCGGCCGGGTCCAGCACGGACCGCAGGCGGATCCGGGACCGCCCTTCGCCGCTGGACGGTTCCGCCCAGGCCAGCCACTGCGAGTCCGGTGAGAAGGCCAGCTGGTCGACGGCGCCGAACCCCGAGGATGCCACGGGGAACAGTTCTGCCGCGGCCACGTTCAGCACAAACACCTCGCCGTATTCCGTGGACACGCCGACGCGCTGTCCGTCCGGGCTGGGGACCAGCTGGCTCACGCGTGTCGGGCGCTCGAAGCCTACCCGGACGACGCCGGTAGTGGCGTCGTCTGCGGCAGCCTCCCGCGCGCCTGCGCCGGGTACCCCGGCGTCGCCCGTCCCGGCAACGCCGGCTCCGTCGCTGTTCACCGGCGGGGCCGGAACGGCAGCGCCGGAGGCAGACACCGGACTCGGCAGGACAAGACCGTTGGTTTCACCGGCAGGTGCGGCCGGCTTCTCCGGGGAGATTCCCTCCTTGGCCGCCGGGGCTGCCGCCCCTGCGGGGAGGTCCGCGAAGACGTCCTTGATATAGATTGCGTCTTCACCGTCTTTATCCGCGACGTACACGGCGCGGGTCCGGTCCAGCGGCCTGCCCAGGCGGCTGCGGACGGCCGAGTCGGCTTCAATGACGCGGGAGGGACCGTCGCGGTGGGTCAGCCAGTGCAGCGTTCCGTGGGTTTCCACCACGCTCGCGGTTCCCTTGGCGTCCGGCACAACCGCTGACAAGTGCTTTGCGACGTTCAGGGGACGCGGGCGGCGGGCTGTGCCGGCAGAGCCCAGGACGATGTCCAGCGGCTGCGCTTCGGCGTCCAGCGAAGACAGGAGCCAGATGCGTCCTGCCGATTCGAACACGATCCGGCTGCCGTCGGAGGACGCATGCCGGACGTAAAAGCCTTCAAAGTCCGTGTGCCGGCGGAGGTCCCCACCCTGGGGAGTGACGGAATAGAGGTTGCCGTAGCCTTCGTGGTCCGAAAGGAAAACCACCCTGCCGTCTATCCACATCGGGTCCGACAGGTTGCCGTCCAGTTCGGGCACCAGGCGAAGGAACTCTCCGTTGCCGTCCGCGTCAATCCAGAGCTTTCCTGCAGTTCCGCCGCGGTAGCGCTTCCACCATGCCTGCTCGCGGGTGAGCATGCTGCCGATCACCATCGGGCGTTCGTCACCGACTACGGGTCCTTCGGCGACGGTTTCCACCGGCCCGTACGGAAGCTTCACCGGTGCGGTGCCGTCCAGGGGCACGGCGAACGCCCAGCGCAGCCGGTTGTCTTCCTGCTCCACGGAACAGGTGGCAATGACGTGTCCGGCCGAGTTGAATCCCTTGAGCCGCGTGCTTTGGCTGCCCCAGAAGGTCAGCTGCCGGAAGTTCCCGCCGTCGACATCGGCCGTAACGATTTCCGGGGCTCCGCCCTGGACCACCTGCCACGCCAGCCGGCTCCCGTCCGGGGAGAACTTCGGGCTTCGGGCGGGCAGCTGCATCGCGGAAACCCGCCAGGCGCGGCCGCCGCCGACGGGAGCCATCCAGACGTCATCTTCGGCGACAAAAGTGAGGAGGTCCCCGTGCAGGTCAGGGAAACGGAGGTATGAAGTAGGACTCATGGCTCGATCCTATCTTTCACCGTGGACATGTCCGGTGAGCAGCCGGCCTCATGACGCGGCCAGAACCCGGCTGATCCGCCACATGCCCTCATTTCGCACCAGCACCAGCAGCACCTCCTGCTGCTGTGCCGGCTCCTGCCGGAGCACCTCGCCGGTGCGGTTCATGTGTGTGTAGGCGGAAACCTGCATCCGGACGCGCAGTTCGGCGGTCCCCGGAGTTGGGTCTGGCGGCAGGGCTGCCTCCGGCGGTGCCGGCCCGCTGCGCCCCAGCACGTCCACGGTCATGACCAGCCCGGCCAGGGTATGTCCGTCCGCGGCGAGCCGGCCCACCTGCTCCTGATCGGCCAGCTGTGCTTCTGACTCCGGAGCGTTAACGTGGTCGAGCAGCACAGGGTCGGCACCGGTGAAAGCTCTTGTCCGCAGTTCGGCGAGCGCGGGCAGGGCCTGTGCGGGATCCTGGGCTGCGGTTTCCGACAGCAGCGAGTCCACGCTCTTCCCTGCCGTCCCGGGCAGCTCCGCATTCCCGGGGGAAGGTGCAGGTGCGGCAGGTGCTGTTGTGTCCCGGGCAGCACCCGTGGAGTCGCCAATGGAACCATTCCGGGCCTCGGGAGCGGTACTGCGGGCACTCAGGAGTTCAGGGGCTGCGAGCGCTATTACCGCAAGTACCAGGACCGCGGCAACCACGGCGGCGGCGGCAACCGGCACAATCCGCCGTTCCCGGGGCGGAGCGGCGGCACGCCGTCGCCGTCCCTGTCCCGTCTCCTGCTCCCGGTCCCGGTCCCGGCTCTGCTCCCGGTCCAGGTCCAGGCTCTGCTCCCGGGTCCGGGCCCGCTCCCGGTCCCGCTCCCGTCTGCGCTCCCTCCCGCGGTTCCGTCCCCGGCCCTGCCGCACTGCCCGTCCTGCGGCACCTGCCCCGCCCCGCCGCCGGCCGGGCCTCCGCCACCAGCGCTTTCGTCCCCCTGCACCGGAACCGGCCGATTCTGTCCGGCGGGTCAGCAGTTCGGGATGAACGTCCGGATGAACGGCAGCCACCAGGTCCACGGGCAGGGCGGGAACACTGCGGTAGGCAGCAGCCGCGAATTCACCGGCACCGGGACGCAGGGCGGCATCCTCCGCCAATCCGGCCTCCAGCAGGGCCGGCAGCTCCCTCCCCACCCCGGGAACCAGGATCGACAGCGGGGGCCGGGAACGGCTGGGCGGGGGAATCCTTCCGGTCAGCAAGAACCAGCCCACGGCGGCCAGCGAGTAGATGTCCGACGCCGCACCCAGCCCGGCGTCCGCTCCGTCCCGGCGCTCGGGGGCAGAGAACCCGGGAGTCCCCGGATGCGGTGCCCCGGGTTCCCCCAGCAGCCGGCCCGAGCCGAAGTCAGCCAGCAGCGGCCTGCCCTCGGGAGTGAACAGGATGTTCCCGGGCGATACGTCCCCGTGGGCCGTACCCCGCGCGTGGAGGTAACCCAGGGCACCGGCTATCCCCACAAGGATGCTGACGGCTTCCCCTGGCTGGACCGGTCCCCGGGCTGCAACGAGGCCCGCAGCGCTGCCGCCCGGGGCATACCCGCCGAGCAGGCCGGTACCCTGGTCCGTTTCAACCACCGCGTGGACCTGCAGCAGGTGCGGATGTTCCAACCGGGAAAGGATATTCACTTCACGACGGGCTTCAAAGGTGTTTACTCCCCCGTCTGCCCCGCGCACCGGCACCTTCAGGGCGAACGGGGCGCCATCCAAGTCCCGGACTAGCCAGACCGCGGCAGTGCCTCCGACACCCAGCAGCCGGTCCACCCGGAAACCCGGCACGTCCGGTGCAGGAGGCACCGGGATGCCGCCTCGGCGGTCTCCATCAGGGTCAGGCAGCGGGGTCGTGTCCATGGAAGCAGAGTCTTCGCTACTCCCCGACCTGCACGGCGGTTATCCACAGGGTATTTCCCCTCGGCCGGGGCAGGAAAACCCGGCCGGGCGGACCCCGCGGAGTGTGGTCCACATTACAGCTGCGGGGGTCTAGGCTAGTGGCCATGGCTTTGGAGTTCACCCGCGTAGGCCTGGCTCCGCACTACGTGGACTATTCAGCAGGCTGGGATCTCCAGCAGCAGCTGCACCGGCAGGTACTGGAGGGCAAGGTACCGGACACGGTGCTGCTGCTCGAGCACACTCCGGTCTATACCGCAGGGCGTCGTACCGAGCCGCACGAGCGTCCTTTCGACGGCACCCCGGTGATCAACGTGGACCGCGGCGGAAAACTGACGTGGCACGGACCCGGCCAGCTGGTGGGCTATCCCATCCTGAAGCTCGCTGATCCGTCCGCCGTCAGGGCGTATGTCGATGCCCTCGAAGCGGCCGTCATTTCCGTGCTGCGGGACTACGGGATTGCCGGTGTCCGGGTTGAAGGGCGCTCCGGCGTCTGGGTCCGGGGAGACGGGCAGCCCTTCGGCGTTCCGGACCGCAAGATCGCCGCCGTCGGCATCCGCGTCCACCAGGGCGTCACCATGCACGGATTCTCCCTGAACTGCAGCAATGACCTGGCGCCTTACAGCCAGATCGTTGCCTGCGGCATCACCGACGCCGGAACCACGTCGATCAGCACCGAAACGGGAGACACCGTGTCCCCGGCCGACGTCGTCACCCGGATTGAAGCCGCACTTGCCGCCCGCGAGGCGGCCCTGACCGGCACCACCCCCTCGAAGGACCTCCCCGGCATCGGCGCCATCCCTGCCGGCAGCCGGCCGAAAGGAGCCCTGCTGTGACCCTCACCCCTGAAGGACGGCGCCTGCTGCGCATTGAACAGCGCAACGTCGCCGTCCCCGTGGAACGCAAGCCCGAATGGATCAAGGCCAAAGTAAACATCGGCCCTGAATACGTGGAGCTGAAGAAGCAGGTGAAGCAGGAAGGCCTGCACACGGTCTGCGAGGAAGCGGGCTGCCCCAACATCTTCGAATGCTGGGAGGACCGCGAGGCAACCTTCCTCATCGGCGGGTCCGAATGCACCCGACGCTGCGACTTCTGCCAGATTGACACCGGCAAGCCCTCGCCGCTGGACCTGATGGAGCCCACCAAGGTGGCACGCTCGGTCCAGCAGATGAACCTGCGCTACGCCACGGTCACCGGCGTGGCCCGGGACGACCTGGAGGACGAGGGTGTCTGGCTCTATGCCGAGACCATCCGGAAAATCCACGAGCTCAACCCCGGCACCGGCGTCGAAATCCTGATCCCCGACTTTTCCGGGAAGGTGGAGCACATCATCGACATCTGCGAAGCCCGGCCCGAGGTCTTCGCCCACAACGTCGAAACGGTCCCCCGCCTGTTCAAGCGGATCCGGCCGGCGTTCCGGTACGAGCGCTCCCTCGACGTCATCACCCAGGGGCAGAACATGGGCATGGTCACCAAGTCCAACCTGATTCTCGGCATGGGTGAAACGCGCGAAGAAATCTCCGGAGCACTGAAGGACCTGCGGGACTCCGGGTGCGACCTGATCACCATCACCCAGTACCTGCGCCCCAGCGAACGCCACCTGCCGGTGGACCGCTGGGTCAAGCCGCAGGAATTCGTCGACATCAGCACCGAAGCCGAGGAACTGGGCTTCCTGGGCGTTATGAGCGGACCGCTGGTGCGCTCCTCGTACCGTGCCGGGCGGCTCTGGGCCGGCGCCATGCGCCGCAAGGGCCGCGAGCTGCCCCCGCAGCTGGCACACATCGAGGATTCGGGGAGCACGCTCCAGGAAGCCTCCTCCATCCTCGCCCGCGGATAACTCCGCCGACGGCGTCCGCCGTCCCGCACTGCAGCCGCACCGGTTCCGCCGAACCGCACGCACTTCATAGCCGCACGCCTTCCATCACGTAGAATGAACTCATTATGGCCAAAAGCACCGATTCAGACGCATCCCAGAGCGCCCGCAAAGGCGTCTTTTCCCGCAAGCCGAAGGGGGAAAAGAAGCCCAAGAAGGACGGGCGCATGAAGCAGATTGCCCAGGTCTTCAAGATGACCCGGCGCAACGATCCCAACGTCGTATGGCTGATGCTCGGCGCGTTCCTCGGCATTATCGCCGTGGGCCTGCTGATCGGCTTCCTGATCGACAACTGGATCACGATGCTCATCATCGCCATCCCGCTCGGCCTGCTTGCCGCTGTGTTCATCCTCTCCCGCCGGGCCGAACGGGCGGCTTTCACGCAGATTGAAGGCCAGCCGGGAGCTTCCGGCGCCGCCCTGAGCGTGCTGCGCCGCGGCTGGATCCTGGAGGAACAGCCCGTCGCCGTGAACCCGCGCACCCAGGAAGCCGTCTTCCGTGCCATCGGCCGCCCCGGCATCGTCCTGGTCACCGAAGGTTCCCCCTCCCGGGCGAAGGCACTGGCCGACGGCGAACGCCGGCGCATGAACCGCATCGTCCCCAAGGTTCCGATCACGGTCATCCACACCGGCCGCGGCGAGGGCCAGGTTCCGCTGTCCAAGGTAGCGACCACGGCCAAGAAGCTTCCCAAGGCACTGACCAAGCAGGAAGTCGCCACCGTCAACAAGCGGCTTTCGGCGCTCGGCACCCGGCTGCCGATCCCCAAGGGCATCGACCCCTACCGCGCCCGTCCGGACCGCAAGGCAACCCGCGGACGCTAGCCGATTCTGCACCAAAAAGGGCCCCTCTTATGAGGGGCCCTTTTGTTTTGTCCCTCAGGCGTCCGGCACCCGGGGATCCGCGTCCGCCAGCCGGGCCAGCAGGTTCCGTTCTTCCTCCCGGGTGAGTCCTGCCCCGCGGGGACGCTCGACGCCGGCGGCTTCCTCCCAGGCGAGGGTGTCGGCAAGGGTCTGCCGCAGCGGCCGCAGCTGAAGTCCCGCGGAACACGCCCGGACATTGGAGCGGGCATTCATCCCGTGCCAGTCCGGATCTTCCAGCCAGAGCGGCAGTGAGCGGGGGCCTGACCATTCATTGACGCCCTGCCCGCGGAGCCACCGGGTTGGAACCGGTACGGCAGTTCCCGGAGCACCCCCACGGTTTGCGTCTCCCTCGCCCGCTGCCCCGGCTCCTCCCGCTGCGTCCGCAGCCGCCGCCAGATGCGCTGCGAACGGCACGGTGTCCCCCACGGCGTTGAACACCCCGGCGCTCCGTTCCCGGGCCACCAGTACGAGCCACCGGGCCAGGTCACGGACATCTATGAGCTGCGTGGGCTGGTCCGGGGCTTCGGGCACGAGCACGGAGCCGCCCTGCGCAAACCGCAGCGGCCAGTAGCCGCTGCGTCCCGAGGTGTCCCCCGGACCCCCGATCAGCCCCGCCCGGATGATCGCGCTGGCCCCGGCGCCGAACCCTTCGGTGACGGCCTCTTCACACGCGACCTTGGCGGGTCCGTAGCTTTCCATGTCCACCATGACGTCGCCCGCCAGGGGTGCCAGCAGGGCGGCATCCTCGTCCTGCCCGAACTCCCGCTGGCTGGCGTAGACGTTGCCGGTGGAGACGAAGACGTAGAAGTCGGCGGCATCCCTCAGGTCGCGGACGGCGCGGCGCACCTGACCCGGCTGGCGGGAAACATCAATGACGGCGTCCCAGTGCTGTTCGGCGGCTGCTGCCAGGCCGTCGTCGGCGTCCCGGTCCACCCGCAGGAAGGATGCTTCGGCCGGCGGTTCGCCGGAGCGTCCCCGGGCCGCGCAGGTGACCTGGTGGCCTTCGGCTGCAGCGGCGAGGGCGGTCTGATGTCCCAGCCAGGCGGTTCCGCCCAGAATCAGTAGTTTCATACCCGGAATCTGCCAGATCCGCGGGCTGATTCAAAGCCTAGTGCTTCACCTTCACCAATACCGTGCCCATGGCGCGGTCATGCAGGCCGCGCTGGTCGGCGTCGAACACCACCGCCGGAATCACCAGACACAGCAGCAGCGTGCGGACAATCGCCGCAGGAATGTTGGCGGGCCGGCCGTCCATTTTCTGCACCTGCAGGCTGAAGACGCGGTGGCCGATGCTGTAGCCGAGGAGGCTGACGAGCAGGATCTGCTCGACGGCGAAGATCGCCAGAATGGCAAAGTCGTCTCCGCCGAAAAGCCAGTAGGCAATGAGCGAGGCGATGGCCCAGTCGATGACCAGGGCTCCCAGGCGCGGGCCGACGCGGGCTATGGACCCCGGTCCGGTACGCGGGCGTCCGAGGCGCTTGCCCGGCCATGTGCTCTCGTCGGAGGGAGGGCCTTCCAGCCAGGAACCTATATCGCTTCTATCAACCACGGTTAAAGACTACCCGGGGGGCTGTGATGTAAATAAACCCACTATTATCACTGTCCCCGGAGGTTGCGGATAGGGTGGAAGGGAGGCCATCGGCTGCGTAACCTTCCGGAAACACATGTGTCACCGCCGGGAAACCCGACCCCCTTAGGGTCAAGGTGATGCGCCGGACGGTCAAAGGGCCAGGCGCCAGCTTTGGTCTTGCAGCCCGAGGTCTTCCACCCAAACAGTTGTATAGGAGCACATAAACGATGTTCAAGAACGCGGACGAAGTCCTCAGGTTCATCGCTGACGAGCAAGTGAAGTTCGTCGACATCCGATTCACCGACGTACCCGGAGTGCAGCAGCACTTCAACGTGCCGGCCAAAACCGTAGATGCCGATTTCTTCGTCAACGGTCAGCTGTTCGACGGCTCATCCATCCGCGGCTTCCAGGGCATTGCCGAGTCCGACATGCAGCTCATCCCGGATGTCACGACTGCGTTTGTCGATCCCTTCCGCATCGAGAAGACCCTGGCGCTGAACTTCTCGATTGTGAACCCGCGCACCGGCGAGCCGTACCACCGCGACCCGCGCGGCGTTGCCGAACGTGCCGAGGCGTACCTGGCCTCCACCGGCATCGCCGATACGGCCTTCTTCGGTTCGGAAGCCGAGTTCTACATCTTCGACAACGTCCAGTACGAGTCCTCCCCCAAGGGCAGCTTCTACAAGGTGGACTCCGAGGAAGCTCCGTGGAACAGCGGCCGCGAGGAAGAGGGCGGCAACCTGGGCAACAAGACCCCGTACAAGGGCGGTTACTTCCCCGTGGCCCCCGTGGACAAGCAGGCTGACCTGCGCGACGCCATCAGCGTGGAGCTCGACAACGTGGGCCTCGAAGTCGAGCGTGCCCACCACGAAGTCGGCGGCGCCGGCCAGGCAGAGATCAACTACAAGTTCACCACCCTGACGCACGCGGCCGACGATCTGCAGAAGTTCAAGTACATCGTCAAGAACGTCGCCGATTCCTGGGGCAAGTCCGCCACCTTCATGCCGAAGCCCATCTTCGGCGACAACGGTTCGGGCATGCACTGCCACCAGTCCCTGTGGAACGGCGGAGTGCCGCTGTTCTACGACGAGAAGGGCTACGCCGGTCTTTCGGACCTGGCCCGCTGGTACATCGGCGGCCTGCTCAAGCATGCCTCCGCTGTCCTTGCCTTCACCAACCCGACGGTCAACTCCTACCGCCGCCTGGTCAAGGGCTTCGAAGCTCCCGTGAACATGGTCTACTCGCAGGGCAACCGTTCCGCGGCTATCCGCATCCCGATCACCGGCTCGAACCCGAAGGCCAAGCGCCTCGAGTTCCGCGCTCCGGATCCCTCCTCCAACCCGTACCTGGCGTTCTCCGCACAGCTGATGGCTGGCCTGGACGGCATCAAGAACCGCATCGAGCCGGCGGATCCGATCGACAAGGACCTCTACGAGCTGCCGCCCGAAGAGGCCAAGCACATCCAGAAGGCTCCGGCGTCGCTCGAAGAGGCACTGGTTGCCCTGGAGAACGACAATGAGTTCCTTCAGGCCGGCGGCGTGTTCACCCAGGACATGATCGACAGCTGGATCTCGTACAAGCGTGAATTCGAAATCATGCCCCTGGCACTGCGCCCGAACCCGTTCGAGTTCGAGCTCTACTACGGCGTCTAAGCGTCTGAGCAGCGGCCGATAGCAGCCGATGAACCGCCTCCGCCCCTCACCGGGCGGGGGCGGTTTTTCATTCCGTCCGTTCGCGTAGCATCGGGAGCAGGGAGATCCCCTTCATCGCTAAGGAGAACACTGCTATGAAAGCTGTCTACGTCACCGGCCCGGACACCAACGAATGGGTTGAAGTTGAACAGCCCGCCGTGGGGCCGGGCGACGTCCTGTTGAAGATGAAGGCCTGCGGGATCTGCGGGTCCGACGCGTTTTACAGCCACATCGGCGGCATCCCGCCCCGCCAGGGCGCAACCCCGCTGGGCCATGAACCGGCGGCCGAGGTGGCGGAAGTCGGCTCCGAGGTGGACGGCATCGCGGTAGGTGACCACGTGGTGATCGACACGATGGCTTTCACTGACGGACTGCTCGGCAGCGGCGGTGCGCAGGGCGGGCTCTCGGAGTACGTAGTAGTTCACGATGCATCCCTTGGCCGTCAGCTCAAGGTCATTCCCAAGGACATTCCGTGGGAGGTGGCCGCCCTGAACGAACCGATGGCGGTGGCCCTCCACGCGGTGAACCGCACCAATCCCAAGCCCGGCGACAAAGTGGTGATCTTTGGCGCGGGTCCGATCGGACTCGGTGCCCTCCTCGGCTACCGCCGCCGCGGAGTGGCCCACATCGTCGTCGTCGACGTCATCGCGTCCCGGCTTCAAAAGGCCCTGCAGATCGGCGCGGATGCCGTCATCAACTCAGCCGAAGAGGACCTGGCCTCCCGGCTGGTGGAACTGCACGGCGACGGCGCAACCATGATGGTCCGCGGCGTCCGGTCAGGTACCGACATTTTCCTGGATGCTGCCGGCGCGCCGGTCATCCCCGCTACCGTTGCCGACGTCGCCAAACAGGGAGCGGTGCTCGGCGTCGTGGCGGTCCACAAGAAGCCGGTGGAGCTCGACTTCGGCACGATCCTGACCACTGAGCTCACGATCGTGTTTGCCATGGGTTATCCGACGGAGATCTTCGACGTGACCGACGACATCATCGAAAACTGGCAGAAGTACGCCCTGATCATCAGCGACACGCTGCCCTTCGATAAGGCACTGGACGCCCTCACCCTGGCACAGACTCCAGGTGCTGCTGACAAGGTGGTCGTGACCTTCGACTAGCGCCGCCGCCCGGACTTCCCGGCGGCTACAGCGTCACGCCGTCGGGAAGTTCCGGTGCATCGAATTTCTGCCGCTCGCACTCGGCCTTCAGCTGCGGGTAGGTGGAAGCGATCAGGTCCAGGATGCGGTTGCGGACCACCAGGTAAGCCTCGCCGACGCCCACCACGCCCTTGAATTCCTTAAGCTCCTCCTCGTAGGAGGTCTGCTGGTGCCGCAGGTAGTTCACCGTTAGCCGGTTCAGCCGCGACGGTGCCGTGGAGAGGCTGGCCGGGGACTGTTTGCCGCGGAGGCGTCCGTTGAAATGCTCGATCGCTTTACGCTGCATGGTCTCCCACGGCTCGGGAATAATGCGCAGCTCCAGGGCTTCGGCGACGGCGACCGCTGCCTTCTTCTTCACCAGGGCACGTTCCCGCGCCGCCAGCTGCCGGTTGCGGGAGGCTTCGCGGGCCTTGGCATACTCCGGTGTGGCCTCGATGGCTTCAACGCGTTCCAGGGCGTACAGCTTCATGGGGGCTGCCTTGCGGGAGAACGGGTTCCGTGCGGTCTTGTCCGGTTCGGGCAGGAACGTCTTGATCTGTCCGTCGGTCCAGCCCCGCTCCTTCTTCAGGTCATTGGCGATGAGCATGCCCTCGCTGTTGGCCGGTTTGGGACGCGGCGGATGGTGTTTGCCTCTGGGCACAGTGCTCCCCGGATGTAGAAATGGTGTTTTTCCATTCTAGGAGAGCACCGGTGTCCGTTAACGCAAAAACGCCGCCATTCCCGGGTGGGAACGACGGCGGAGACCTCTTCTGCGCGCTAGGCGGTTGCTTCAGTGAGAACCTGGCTCGAGGCCGGTTCTGCGTTCAGCATCGCGATTTCGGCTGCCGATACTCCCCCGGCAACCAGCGCACATCCGGCGGCAATGGCCGTGATCTGTGCGGTGAATCGTGAAGTGGTGGTCCTGGTGCGCGTCACAGCAACGTGCTTCAACATATAGCTGATGCTCCCTTCGAGAGGCATGGGATGGTACTCCGGGCACGATGAATCGATGTGCCGCAAAGCGGTGGCTTCTGTGCCGGAGTGGTGGTGTTGCGGTTCGTCGCCCAAGGCGGACCGCGGATTTCAGGAGAGGCTGCGCGTGGTGCCGATACCGGCTGCGCTTATGGGGCCTTCGGATCCTGTCCGCTTTCCATTCTAGTGGTATTACCTTCTGCGCTCAAGGTGTCCGGCCCGGGATGGCAGTACGTTTGAACACATGCACGTTGATCATCTTGACCTGTCCATTCCCGTCGGCGAAGGGCACGTATCCGCCGTATTGTCCCGACCTGAGGGCGCGGATGTGACCGTCGTCGTCGCCCATGGAGCCGGCACCGGTATGGAGCACCCCTTCCTTACCGGGTTTACCGCGGCCCTGAACGACGGCGGTGCGGCCACCCTGCGCTTCAACTTTCCGTACCGGGAGGCCGGGAAGAAGTTTCCGGACCGGGCTCCCGTAGCCGTCGAAACGTGGAAGGCCGTTATGGCCACGGTGGCGGAGCGCGATGACGGCGGGCCGGTCTGGGCGTGCGGGAAGTCCTTCGGCGGCCGCATGGCGTCCATGGCTGTGGCGGAGGGCATGTCTGCCGCCGGGCTGGTGTACCTGGGCTACCCGCTGCATCCGCCGGGCAAGCCGGAGAAGCTGCGCGACGAGCACTTGTACGGCCTGACCCTGCCGATGCTGTTCCTGCAGGGCACCCGTGACACGTTTGCCCTGCCCGGCGAGCTGGAACCGGTGGCCGAGCGGATTGGCCCGAATGCGGAAGTTCAGCGGATTAACGGCGGAAACCACTCCTTCGAGGTCCGGGGGCAGAAGCGAACACCTGACGTCATAGGGGCCGGACTCGCTGATCCGGTGCTGAGGTTTATCCGGGCAGCAGAACCCGGGAGGAGTTGATGGCAAGTCTGCCGATGAGGCTCCTGGAGCCGTATCTGCGGCTGACCCGGAAGCCGCTGACGGCCACGGCCGAACGCACCGAGGCGAGGCTCTCCACAGTAAAGCCGGCTGCTGAGCCGCCCCGCGGGCTGTTGCGAAAGTTTCGAGTCGAGCAACGGCACGTGGACGGGTTCGCCTGCTACTCCGTGACGTCCCGGAACCCCGGCGTTGCCCGGGCTTCCACGGCACCCTCCGCGATCCTGTACCTGCATGGCGGCTCGTATATCAGCCCGATCAGCGCCTGGCACTGGCGGTTCATCTCCCGTCTGGCGGCAGCGGGCCACCGGGTGGAGGTTGCGCTGTACGGTCGGGCGCCCGGGTACAGCCATCGGGATGCATCACCGCTGCTGGCATCCGTGTACCGGCGGCTGCTGGAAGACTGCGATCCCCGGGACATGGCTTTTGTGGGCGACTCAGCCGGGGGCGGGCTCGCTCTGGCTTTTGCCCAGCAGCTGGCGGAATATGCTCTGCCTCAGCCGCGGCGTTTGGTTCTGCTGTCCCCCTGGGTGGACGTCGCGATGGAAAATCCGGAGCTTGCCGCGGTTGAAGCCGTGGATCCCTGGCTGAGCCGTGCCGGGCTTCGGGTTGCGGGCCGGGCCTGGGCAGCAGGTGACGACGTGGCGGACCCGCGCATCAGCCCCATCAACGGCAGCCTGTTGGGCCTGCCTCCGACGGACCTGTTTGTCGGAACCCATGACCTGCCCTATCCCGATGTGCTCCGGCTGGAACGGCTTCTGAAGTCGGCCGGCACCCCGGTTTCGCTGCACGTTGCTGACGGCGGTGTCCATGTCTACCCCCTGCTTCCCGTGCCCGAAGGCAGAGCTGCGCAGAGGACGATCCTGCAACTTCTGCGGGCCTGATTACCGGAGCCGCGGGAGGAGGTTCAGCGGGCGACCGCGGGACAGGGAAATCAGGCTGTCGTTTTCGACCGGCAATGCCATCAGAAGGGCGGCGGGTCCTCCTCTGACTCCGGACCGGGTCCGCCGGTTCCTGCCTGCACGGTTCCAGACCATCCGGTGCCGAAAGTACCAGGCCCGTTGAAGCCGCTGCCCTGGGCGTCCGTGCGGTAGACCCGACCCATCGGCGAAGTCCACTCGATTACCCCGGGTGCCGGTTGCCTTGCCTTCCACAACCCGACCGTCTTGAAACGGTGGTGCTTCCTGCATAGGTGAGCCAGGTTCCCATGCTCGGTGGGACCGCTGCTCGCCCAGGGCAGAGTGTGGTCGAGTTCGCAGTTCTCTGCCGCCACGCTGCATCCCGGGAACCGGCAGGTCCCGTCACGGGCCTGCAGCCAGCGTTTGAGCGCATGCGGAATCCTGCGCCGCCTGCTGACTGCCAGGATCTCCCCGTCGCCGCTCTGCAGCAGCCCGGTCCACCGGCCCATGCCCGCCAGCAGTTCGCGTGCAATCCCGGCACTGATCGGACCGTAGCCATTCAACTCCGCTGGCGCGTCCGACAGTCCCAGCAGCGATTCGGCCGAGACAATCACCATCACCTCCGCCCGCAATCCCCCGGCTGACCAGCCCTCCCCCGGCATGCGTGGTTCCTGCGGAGCATCAGGTCCCGGGGTTGCCCCCACCTCGGGCTCGCTTAGTCGCGAAGTAGGCCTCGGTGCGGCGCCCGGCCGTACCGTCATACCCCGATCGCCCGGTACCCGCACCGCAGTTGGTTCTCCTCGCGAGCCTGTCGGCATCCCTACGGGCGGTTCCGCCATGGAGCGTGTCTCTTGGCCGGTAAGCGCCGCAACGAGGACATCGGCACGCAACTGGTCGAGACTCCGGGAATCCCCGGCTTGCTGCTCCCCGCGTGCGCAGACGGTCAATCCGTTGAAGATCCCGTGCGCGGCAGCTGCCGGCAGGAACGCCGAAAGGACACCGATTCCGTCCGGTAGGTCCTCCAGCCAGACCCTGCGATCCAGCGTGGCGGCCCGGTGGCGTTCCGGAATGGTCTGCGGGGACATCCCCTCCCGGATCCGGCGGGCCGTGCGGTCGAACTGCGGACCGGTCTTCCCAGGAGCCAGTGGCAGCAGCTTGGCCTCGAGCAGCCTGCTGTCCTCGAGGCGCAGGCCGCCGGTCTGCTCCACAACGGTGCGGGCCCGGCGGTAATCAATAGCACCGTGTTCGAGAAGGGCCAGCGTCTCGGGGCATCTGGTACACAACTGTTCCGAATCGGCGACCAACCGCTGCGCGGCAACTCCGGGCAGGCACAGCAGGGCACCTATCTCGGCAGCGGTGGTACGCAGAATCCACTCCCCGTCCAACGGTGTAAAGGAAGCGTTCGCCTCGGTAGCCGCGTCAGCCGCGGGCGCCGGAACCGGAGTTGCCGGGTATGGATCCGGATTCGGGTAGAGGTTCTGTGCGGTGAGTTCCTGCAGCCGGTACACGGTGCGCGCCTGTTGCGCCTGCACCCAGCAGACCACGGCATTGAGACGCTCCAGGGTCTGCAGCGCCGCTTCCTGCCCCAGTTCTTCAGGTCTCTGGAGTGAGAGCATCCCCATCAACCCGGGCGGCATCACCGTGCCTGCAGCAGGAGCATCGCCGGCGGACACGCAGAACACGCCCGGCAGCTCCAGGCCCATGTCTGCCTGGGGAGATGCACCGGTTTTCCATGCGCTGGATGGCTCCCGCGGCCCTTCGGCGTGACCCCCGGCATTTCCGGTACCCGCTCTGTCCGGGCGTGGGCATGCGCCCGAACGACGGTCGGAAGCCGCTCGACTCCGGGGGTGCGAATTACGGGTGGCCTGTTCCATGAGCAAAGTCCACCAGCACGAAGGCCTGCCCGGACCGGTGGGCCGGCACTACGTGGAAAACTGCGCTACGGCTTTCACACAGCCCAGCCTGTGGAGGAACACTCTTACGGGCTACCGGGTCCGCTCGTAGCGCCAGAAGGTCTTGTCCATCACGAGCCGGTGCCGCGCCGGAAGGGAAGCGTCCGACGCCGCAATAGAAGACCCGCCGGCAGACCCGCCGACACCCCCGACCGCGCCGTCGTACTCCTCGTCGCCCTCCCAGGCAAAAACGGTCACGGGCTCGTACCCGGCGAGAGAACGGGTCCGGAAGGTTTCCGTTTCGGCACCCGCGATCCGGGCCAGGGCCGCATCGGCAGAGGCATCGGCGGTCAGCGAGTGCAGGGTGACCCAGGTCGGCGGAACCAACTGCATCAGCCCGTTGCGGTGCCGGTCCAAAGCCTCGGCGGGCAACAGCCACCGGTGGTTGAGCAGCTCCCCGGGGTTAAGGCGAATATCCCCGGCAGGAGCCTTCGCGGCAAAGAACCAGGTCTGGTAGCGCCGCGGGATGTTTTCCGGAGGGATCCAGCAGGAAAGCGGCACCAGGTCCCCGGCACGGAGAGCCAGCCCGGTTTCTTCAGCGGTTTCACGCACTCCGGCGCGCACAGCCGCGCTCTCTTCAGCCTCTCCCTCGGCACGGTCTGCCGGGTCCACCCGCCCGCCGGGGAAGACCCAGGCACCGCCGAACGAACCGGCAGTAGGCCGTTCCAGCAGCAGCACCTCGGGGCCGGCGTCGGAATCCCGAAGCAGTACGACAGTGGCCGCCGTACCGGTAAGTTCGCTCATGTCCAGAGCATAACGAATACCGACGGCGGCCACTGCGGGGCGAAGCGCTAGAGCACCTTGGCCAGGAAGTCCTGCAGGCGCGGAGCCTGCGGGCTGCCGAAGAGCAGCTCCGGGGTGTTCTCCTCGACGATGTGGCCATCGGCCATGAAGATCACGCGGTCGGCCACTTCGCGGGCGAAGCCCATCTCGTGGGTGACCACAACCATGGTCATGCCTTCCCGGGCCAGGTCACGGATGACCTGCAGCACTTCACCGACCATTTCCGGGTCGAGCGCCGAGGTGGCCTCATCGAAGAGCATGATGTCCGGCTGCATGGCCAGCGCCCGGGCAATAGCCACACGCTGCTTCTGGCCGCCGGAAAGCTGCGCGGGGCGGGCATCGGCCTTGTCTGCCAGGCCAACCCGGTCCAGCAGGGCAAGGGCGGTCTTGCGGACCTCGGCCTTGGGTGCCTTCTTCAGCTGCACCGGGGCCAGCATGATGTTGTCCAGCACGCTCATGTGCGGGAACAGGTTGAAGTGCTGGAACACCATGCCGATGTGCTGGCGCACCTCGTTCAGGTTCACCTTGGGATCGGTGAGGTCGAAACCGTCAACCATGACCGTGCCGCCGGTGATGTCTTCCAGCTTGTTCAGGCAGCGCAGGAAGGTGGACTTGCCGGAGCCGGACGGGCCGATGACGCAGACCACTTCGCCCTCGGCAACGCTGACGTCCAGTCCCTTAAGGACCTCGTTGGACCCGTAGGATTTCCGCAGCCCAATGGTTTGGATCTTGCTCACTTGTTAAACCTCTTATCCAGGACGTCCGCCAGCTTGGTCAGCAGCGTAATGACGATGAAGTACAGGGCAGCCACGATGATCAGTACTTCAGCGGTACGGAAGTTCACCGCGTAGATCTGCTGGCCCTGGTACGTCAGCTCCGCAAAGCCGATGACGGCAAGCAGGGAGGTGTCCTTCAAGGTAATGACGAACTGGTTGATGAAGGACGGCGTCATGATCTTGATGGCCTGCGGAATGATGACCTTCTGCATGGTCTTTCCGTAGCCGAGTCCGAGGCTGCGGGCCGCTTCCATCTGGCCGGGATCCACGGACTGGATGCCGCCGCGGACAATCTCGGTCATGTAGGCGCCGGCGTTCAGGCTCAGCGTCAGCACGCCTGCAGTGAGTACGTCCACCGGCTGGCCGATGATCTGCGGCAGGCCGAAGTAGAAGAAGAAGGCCTGCACCAGCACCGGGGTGCCGCGGAAGATGCTCACGTAGACGGTGGCGATGCCGCGGAGGATCCGCGAGGACCCGACCTTCAGGAAGCCGAAGAACACGCCGAGGACGAGGGCAAAGAGCAGCGACAGCGCGGTCGCCAGCAGGGTCAGGCCCATGCCCTTGGCGAAGGCGGGACCGTTGTCCGTGATCAGGGACCAGAAGCTGGAATCCTTGGCACCGGCCTCGAGGTAGGTGTCCAGGATCTCGTCGTACTCGCCGCTTTCCTTCAGGTCGGCGAGGCCGTCGTTGAAGGCGGTCAGGAGTTCGGGATTGGCGCCCTTGTTGACGGCAAAACCGTACGAGCTGCCGGCTTCCTTCTCGGTGACGGTCTTCAGCCCGTTGCCGGAGGCGACGCCGTAGGCAAGCACGGGGTAGTCGTCGAACACGGCCACGGAGCCGCCGGCCTTGACGTCGTCGTACATCTGGGCGGACTGCGCGAAGGCAACAACTTCGAAGCCGTAGTCGTCCTTGATGGACTCGGCGAAGGTCTGGCCTTCGGTTCCGGTCTTGACGGCGACGCGCTTGCCGCGCAGATCCTCGTACCCGGCGACGTCGTTGTTGTTCTCGGCGACGGCCATCTGGATGCCGGACTCGAAGTACGGGTCCGAGAAGTCGAAGACCTGCCGGCGTTCGTCGGTGATGGACATACCGGCAATAACGCCGTCCACCTGGTTGGACTGCAGCGACTGCAGTGCCGCGTCGAAGCCGAGGGACTGGATTTCGACGTTGAAGCCCTCCTCCTCGGCAATCGCGTTGAGGAGGTCCATGTCGATGCCCACGAGTTCGCCGTTTTCACGGAATTCGAACGGTGCGAACGTGGTATCGGTGCCGATGACGAAGGTCTCGCCTTCGACGCCGTCCGCTGCGACTGCTCCGGCCGCAGGAATCCCCAGCAGCAAAGCCAGGGTTGCGAGGAAGGTGGTCAGCGGTACGGCCAGTTTAGCCGGGCCCTTTAAGGCCCGTTTGCCACTAAGCAAAGTAAACGTCTCCTAGCTCTATCACTGCGGCACACGCCGCAAATGCCCTCATAGAGCGTACCTAGAGCAGTGGCAATGCAACGAACCGATTGGGCCGTCAGCGACGTGAGCTAGGTCCCGTATCCGTAGAAATACCGTTCGAAAACGGCCCGGGCATGCCGGGTGACCTTCAGGTAATCCTCCTCCAGAACCCCGCCCTGACCTGCACCGTAACCGCACCAGCGGGCCACCGCGTCCAGTTCCCGGCGGGAAGAGGGCAGCACATCGGGGTTCCGTCCGCCGCGGATAACATTTGCGCTACGGACCCGGCTGGCCAGCAGCCAGGCCTGCCGGAGGGTCTCGACGTCGACGGCGGGAAGCAGCTCGGCCGCCTCGACCGCCTCCAGCGCGGGCAGGGTCGCCGTCGTCCGCAGCTCCGGCACCCGGCGGGCATGCTGCAGCTGGAGCAGCTGCACGAGCCACTCCACGTCGCTGAGGCTGCCGCGTCCAAGTTTCAGCTGCCGGGAAGGATCCGCTCCCCGGGGCAGGCGTTCGGCTTCCACGCGTGCCTTGATCCGGCGGATCTCCCGGACGTCCTTGGCCGTGACGTCCTCCGGGTAGCGCACCGGGTCGATCAGTGCCATGAAATCCTCGGCCAGCGCGTCGCTGCCGGCCATGGGACGCGCCCGCAGCAGGGCCTGCGCCTCCCAGACCACGGACCAGCGTTCGTAGTAGCCGCGGTAGGACTCCAGGCTGCGCACCAGCGGGCCCTGCCTGCCCTCGGGACGCAGGCCGGCGTCGAGGACCAAAGGGCGCTCGGCCCGGACGGCCGGGCTGCACGGCTGCTGCAGGTAGGTGGAAATCTGCGAGACGACCTTCTCGGCCTGCGCCTGGGCTGCCGCCGGGTCGACGCCGGGCAGCGGGCGGTGCACGTACATCACATCCGCGTCGGAGCCGTAGCCGATCTCCCGTCCGCCCTGCCGTCCCATCGCGACCACCAGCAGATCCGTGAGCTTCTCGCTGCTGCCGAACACCTCCGACTCCGCAACATTCAGGGCGCCCAGGACGGCGGCACGGTCGGCGTCCGCCAGGGCGCGGCCGACCTCCTGCTGGCTGAGCAGTCCGGCGCTGTCGGCGATGGCTATGCGCAGCATCTCGCGGCGGCGGATCAGCCGGATGAGCCGCATGGCTTCACCCGGGTGCGGGTGGCGGGACATCTTTGACTGGATTTCCAGCCACTGCGTGTCGAAGGACGCCGGCACCAGGTCCTTGTCGGATCCGAGCCAGGCGGTGGATTCCGGTGAGACCTCCAGCAGGTCGGTAATGAACCGGCTCGAGGAGAGGATGGAGCACAGCCGCTCCCCCGCTGCCGAGGAGTCGCGCAGCATCCCCAGATACCAGTGGGTCTCGCCCAGGTTTTCGCTCAGCCGGCGGAAGCCCAGCAGGCCGGCGTCGGGGTCCACGCCGTCGGCGAGCCAGGCGAGCAGCACCGGAAGCAGCTGCCGCTGCAGGGCGGCGCGCCGGCTCACCCCCACGGTCAGTGCTTCAATGTGGCGCATCGCGCCGCGGGGGTCGACGTAGCCCAGCGCGGCCAGGCGCGCCTGGGCGGCCTCGGGGGTCAGCCGGACTTCATCCGCGCTGAGGTGCGCGGCCGTACTGAGCAGCGGCCGGTAGAAAATGCTTTCATGCAGCTGCCGCACCAGGCGTTTGGTGCGCTGCCACTGTTCGCGCAGGCGTTCGGCGCTGGGGCGTTCGGAGGACAGGGATCCGGCGCTGGCCTTGGCCAGTGCCCTCAAAGCTGCCTCCTCCTCGGGCATCAGATGGGTCCGGCGCATATGCACCATCTGGATGCGGTGCTCGAGCACCCGCAGGTAGCGGTAGGACTCGTCCAGCGCCCGCGCGTCGCTGCGCCCGATGTAGCCGGCTTCGCTGAGCGCCGCGATGGCAGCGGTCGTCGCGCGTACCCGAAGGCTTTCGTCGACCCTGCCGTGCACCAGCTGAAGCAGCTGGACAGTGAACTCGACGTCGCGCAGTCCGCCGCTGCCGAGCTTCAGCTGCCGTGATTCCTCGTGGCCGGGGATGTTGTCCGTGACTCTGCGGCGCATGGCCTGCACCGATTCCACGAAGCCGTCCCGTTCGGAGCTGCTCCAGATCAAGGGGGCAACGGCTTCTTCATAGCGCCGGCCGAGCTCCCGGTCGCCCGCCATGGCCCGGGCCTTAAGCAGCGCCTGGAACTCCCAGCTGTGCGCCCAGCGCTGGTAGTAGCTCACATGCGAGTCCAGGGTACGCACCAGCGGGCCGTCCTTACCCTCTGGACGCAGGTTGGTGTCCACTTCCCAGAGCGGAGGCTCCGGCGCCGAGGCGTTGATGGCGCGCGAAATCCCGGCGGCCAGCGCGGTGCCGATGGTGGAGGCCCGCTCTTCCGGCAGTCCGGAGGCCTCAATCACGTAGATGACGTCCACGTCGGAGATATAGTTCAGCTCCCGCGCGCCGGCTTTGCCCATCCCGATGACGGCGAGGCGCACGGCGGAAATCTCTTCGGCCGGAAAGCTTGCCGCCAGCTCCGCTCGGGAAACCGCCAGGGCAGCCTCCAGCGCTGCGCCGGCCAGATCGGCAAGCTCCCGTCCTGCCGCCGGCAGGTAGTCCGTCGGGGATGCCGCGCCGAGATCCCGCACGGCGAGGTCCAGCAGGTGCCGCCGGTACCGGGACCGCAGCGCCACATAGGCTTCAGTGCCCGTCAGGCCGGCCACGGGCGCCGCACCGCTGCCCGCGTGCACGGCGTCGAGCAGCGAGGCCCGCAGAGTGGGCTCATCCGTGCTGCCCGGTTCCGCGCGCAGCTGGCGGTGCAGGACTCCGATGTCGCCCGGATGACGCATCAGGAACTCCGCCAGGGCGTCGGAGGCCCCCAGCAGGCGGAACAGGGCTTCGCTGCGCTCGGTCCCGGCGTTGACCAGGTCCACCAGCTCGGGGGCGCGGCCAATCAGCCGCACCAGTGACTGAAGGGCCAGATCCGGGTCCGCGGAGAAGGCGAACCCGGCAAACAACGCTTCTTCGTCCACGCCCTCGAGTTCCCGGGCTGCCAGGAACCGCGTGCTTTTTTCCAGGTCGCGGAAACCTGTGGCGATCAGCCGTCGGGTCAGGCTCATCGGTACTCCCTCTAGAGAATGCCCAGGTTCTTCTGCAGTTCGAACCGGGTCACTTGCTGGCGGTATTCGTTCCAGTCCGCGCGCTTGTTGCGCAGGAAATTCTCGAACACCTGCTCGCCCAGGATGTCGGCGACGAGCTCGGATTCCTCCATCACGCGCACCGCATCATGCAGCGAGGCCGGCAGCGGGTCATGGCCCATGGCACGGCGTTCGGCGGCGCTCAGGCTCTCAATGTCGTCTTCGGCACCCGGCGGCAGCTCGTATCCCTCTTCGATGCCCTTCAATCCGGCGCCCAGCAGCACCGCGTAGGCCAGGTACGGGTTGGCCGCGGAGTCAATGCCGCGGTATTCGATGCGGGCCGACTGGCCCTTGTTCGGCTTGTACAACGGCACCCGCAGCAGTGCGGACCGGTTGTTGTGGCCCCAGGACAGGTAGCTCGGGGCCTCACCGCCGCCCCAGAGCCGCTTGTAGGAGTTCACGAACTGGTTGGTCACGGCAGTGAATTCCGGTGCATGCCGCAGGATGCCCGCCATGAACTGGCGTGCCGTGGTGGAGAGCTGGAACTCGGCGCCGGCCTGGAAGAAGGCGTTGCTGTCGCCTTCGAAGAGCGAGAAGTGGGTGTGCATGCCGGAGCCGGGGTGGTGCGAGAAGGGCTTGGGCATAAAGCTCGCGTAGCAGTTGGTCATCAGCGCGACCTCTTTGACCACTGTGCGGAAGGTCATGATGTTGTCCGCGGTCTGCAGCGCATCGGCGTAGCGCAGATCGATTTCGTTCTGCCCGGGCCCGGCCTCGTGGTGGCTGAACTCCACGGAGATGCCGACGGCCTCCAGCATGGACACTGCCGTGCGGCGGAAGTCCTGGGCCACGCCGCCGGGAACGTGGTCGAAGTAGCCCGCCTGGTCCACGGGAACGGGCTGGCCGTCTTCGCCGAGCTCGTCCGACTTCAGCAGGTAGAACTCAATCTCGGGGTGGGTGTAGCAGGTGAAACCCATGTCCGCGGCCTTGGCCAGCTGGCGCTTGAGGACGTTGCGCGGATCGGCAGCCGACGGCTGGCCGTCCGGGGTGAGGATGTCGCAGAACATCCGCGAGGTCTGCTCCTCGTCGCCGCGCCAGGGCAGGATCTGGAAGGTGGCGGGGTCAGGCTGGGCCAGCAGGTCCGACTCGAAGATCCGGGCCAGGCCCTCCACGGAGGAACCGTCAAAGCCCAGGCCCTCCTCAAAGGCGCCTTCGACTTCCGCCGGGGCCAGCGCCACGGATTTCAGCTGGCCGACGACGTCGGTAAACCACAACCGCACAAACCGGACATCGCGCTCCTCGATGGTGCGCAGAACGAATTCCTGCTGGCGGTTCATCCTTACCTTCTTTCCTCTTCACGGCTCAGAGACATGTGAAACCTTCTTCACTCTACCTAGGTGTGCAGGGTTTGGGCGGCAGCCCGCCCGGATCCCCGTAACCGGGCCGCCGGGAGGTTCCGGCGGGGCGTTCTTTAGTAGGCTCGAAGCATGACCAGTGCCGAACAGCCCTCCCCGTACGCCGCCGCTCCCGCGGCCCCTTCCGCTCCTTCAGCACCGGCGCTGAAGAAAATCCGCATCTCCCACCTGCAGCAGCTCAAGGACAACGGCGGCAGGTTCGCCATGCTGACCGCCTATGACCAGTACGCCGCAGGCATCTTCGACGAAGCCGGCATCGAGGTCCTTCTGGTGGGCGACTCGGCTGCGAACAACGTGATGGGCCACGCCACCACGCTGCCCATCACCATGGACGAAATGATCGTCTTTGCCCGTTCCGTCACAGCAGGCGCCAGCCATTCACTGGTGGTCTGCGACCTTCCCTTCGGCTCCTACGAGGTCTCCCCCGCCCAGGCCATCGAATCCTCGGTGCGGCTCATGAAGGAAGGCCTGGTCCACGCGGTGAAGATGGAGGGCGGGCGGCACTATGCGGACCACGTCCGTGCTATGACCGCCGCGGGGATTCCCGTGATGGCCCACGTAGGCTTCACTCCGCAGGCCGAGCATGCGCTCGGCGGCTACAAGGTGCAGGGCCGCGGCGAGGCGGGAGCCGCAGTGGTGCAGGACGCCGTCGCCCTCGCGGAGGCGGGAGCGTTCTGCGTCCTGATGGAAATGGTGCCGGCCGATGTGGCGGCAGAGGTCGACGCCGCAGTCCGCGTGCCCACCATCGGTATCGGTGCGGGCAACGCCACCACGGGACAGGTGCTGGTCTGGCAGGACATGGCCGGGCTGCGCGGCGGGAAGCAGCCGCGTTTCGTCAAGGCCTTCGCCGACCTGCGCACCGAGCTGTCCCGGGCGGCAAAGGAGTACGCGGACGAGGTCCGCAGCGGTTCCTTCCCCGGCCCGGAACACAGCTTCTAGGGCGCGCAGCTTCCAGGCCACGCAGCCCCTACTCTTCGTCGGCGTCCCAGGCCTTGTTCCGCGCCTGCACCTTCTGCAGCGCCAGCTCGGCCTCCTCGCGGGTGGGGTATGGCCCGAGCAGCTTCGTCCAGTCGGACTGCGGGCCTTCCTCCACCTCGTGGGTCACTACGTTGAACCAGTAATCGGCCATGGGGTCCTCCTGTTGCCTTGGGATGTGCCTGTGCCGTGCCCGCCGGCTCGTCCCGCCTCCGGGCACGCTGGCGATAAGATCGATGGTATGCCCCAGAAACTCGACACTGCACCCGCTGGCCACCTGACACCGGGAAGCGTCAGCCCCCGGCTGCGTGTTCCGGCGTCGATCCCCCGGCCCGAATACGTGGACAAGGAAGCTCCCGCACCGTTTACCGGGTCCGAGGTCAAGTCGCCCGAAACCATCGAGAAGATCCGCCTCGCCAGCAAGGTGGCCGCGCAGGCCATCGTTGAGGTCGGCCGGCACATTGTCCCCGGCGTCACCACCGACGAGCTGGACCGGATCGGCCACCAGTTCCTGCTGGACTCGAACGCATACCCCTCCACGCTGGGTTACCGGGGCTTCCCGAAGTCCCTGTGCTCCTCGGTCAACGAGGTCATCTGCCACGGCATCCCGGACACCACGGTGCTCGAGGACGGCGACATCATCAACATCGATATCACGGCCTACATGAACGGTGTCCACGGCGATACCAACTGGACCTTCCTGGTGGGGGACGTGGACGAGGAGTCCCGCCTGCTCGTGGAGCGCACACAGGAATCGCTGCGCCGGGCCATCAAAGCAGTCGCCCCGGGCCGCGAAATCAACGTCATCGGCCGCACCATCGAGTCCTATGCCAAGCGTTTCGGTTACGGTGTTGTCCGTGACTTCACCGGCCACGGCGTCGGTGAAGCCTTCCACACCGGCCTGATCATTCCGCATTACGACGCCGCGCCCGCGTACAGCAGGCTGATCGAACCCGGAATGGTGTTTACGATTGAACCTATGCTCACTCTTGGCACCATTGAGTGGGACATGTGGGATGACAACTGGACAGTCCTCACCAAGGACCGCAAACGCACCGCACAGTTCGAGCACACCCTGCTCGTGACTGATGACGGCGCTGAAGTTCTGACCCTTCCCTGACCCGCTAGCCCGAGCTCAGAACTACTACTGGAGAACCATGGCCAAGAAGCATAAGTCCGACAAGCACGTCGACGCCGTCATCGGAATTGATATCGGGGGCACTGGCATCAAGGGCGGCATTGTCGACCTGGCCAAGGGCAAGCTGATTGGCGACCGTTTCCGCATTCCCACCCCGCAGCCGGCGACCCCCGAAGCCGTAGCCGGCGTCGTGGGGCAGATCGTGGCGGAACTGTCCTCCCGCCCCGAGGGTCCCGGACCCGAGGTTCCCGTGGGCGTCACCTTCCCGGCCATCATCTCCCACGGCATTGCCCGTTCCGCAGCCAACGTGGACAAGAGCTGGATTGACACGGACGTCGACACGCTGCTCACCAAGGCGCTCGGCCGCGACGTGCAGGTCATGAACGACGCCGATGCTGCCGGCCTGGCCGAGGCCCGCTACGGCGCCGGCCGCGAGGTGGACGGCACCGTCCTGGTGATCACCCTGGGCACGGGCATCGGCTCGGCCCTGATCTACAAGGGCATGCTGGTCCCCAACGCCGAACTCGGCCACCTCGAAATCGACGGGCACGACGCCGAGACCAAGGCCTCGGCCTCGGCCCGCGAACGCGATGAAATCAGCTGGGAGGAATACGCCGAACGGCTCCAGCGCTACTTCTCGCACGTGGAGTTCCTTTTCTCCCCTGATCTGTTCGTGGTCGGCGGCGGAATTTCCAAGCGCAGCGAGGACTTCCTGCCGCTGCTGAACCTGCGCACGCCGCTGGTCACCGCCAATCTGAAGAACAACGCCGGGATTGTCGGGGCCGCACTCCAGGCAGCCACGCACTTCAAGTACCTCAAGTAACCACCCGGACCGGGACAACGCGAAAGCGGCGGAAGGATAACCTTCCGCCGCTTTTTCCGCGTCTGGAATCAGTACTGGATAATCAAATACTGCCGGATGCTTCTTTACTGCGCGGTATTCATTTATTGCGCGGTGTCCGTTTACTGCGCGGTGAGGGGCCGCTGGGCACCGGACGGCACCCGGCCGGAGTTTTCCCGGGCCTCGTTCCGCAGCTTCTCAATAGCGGTCTCGAAATCCTCGAGGGAATCAAAAGACTGGTAAACGCTGGCAAAGCGCAGGTACGCCACCTGGTCCAGCTTCTGCAGCGGCGTGAGGATGGCCAGTCCCACCTCGTGGGCGTCGATTTCCGCCACCCCGCTGGCCCGGATGGATTCCTCCACTTCCTGCGCCAGCATCGCGAGGTCGTCCTCGCTGACGGGCCGGCCCTGGCAGGCCTTGCGCACGCCGTTGATCACCTTGCTGCGGCTGAAGGGTTCACCCACCCCGGAGCGCTTGATCACGCTCAGGCTGGTGGTTTCCACAGTGGAGAAGCGGCGGCCGCACTGCGGGCACTGCCGGCGGCGGCGGATTGCCGAGCCGTCGTCGGCCAGGCGGCTGTCCACGACGCGGGAATCAGCGTTGCGGCAAAACGGACAGTACATATCCCGTCCTTTCGCGAAGGGGCCTTATGGTGCTCTCACTATAGGGCCCGCGCTGCTGCATCACCAAGCGGGTAACCACTACATGTAGTACCTGCACAACTACATGTGGGTAGTGGGGAATACCCGCCGGGTTACTCGAAGCGGATGCTCACGGCGTCGCCGTGGGCCGGCAGATCCTCGGCACGGGAAAGCGCCACAATATCGGCACTGACTTCTTCCAGGGCCTCACGGTTGTAGTTGACCACCTGAATGGCCCGCATGAAGGTGGTCGTGTTCAGGCCCGAGGAGAAGGCAGCCGTACCGCCGGTGGGCAGGACATGGTTGGAACCGGCGCAGTAGTCGCCCAGGCTGACGGGACTGTAGTTGCCCACGAAAATGGCCCCGGCACTGCGGATCCGCGCCGCTACGGCCTCGGCGTCGGCCGTCTGGATTTCCAGGTGCTCGGCGGCGTAGGCATCGCAGACGGCAATACCCTGCTCCAGCCCGTCCACCAGAATCACCCCGGACTGCGCTCCGGAAAGGGCGGTGGATACCCGCTCGCTGTGCTTGGTGTCCCGCACCTGGCCTTTCAGTTCCCCGCGGACTTTGGCGGCAAGCTGCTCCGACGCCGTGACCAGGACGGAGCCGGCGTTGGGATCATGTTCGGCCTGGCTGACCAGGTCCGCCGCGACCAGGCGGGCGTCGGCGGTATCGTCGGCCAGGACCATGATCTCGGTGGGGCCGGCTTCGGAGTCGATGCCCACCACGCCCTTGACCAGACGCTTGGCGGTGGCCACGAACACGTTGCCGGGACCGGTCACCACGTCCACCGGCAGGATCGCGGGGTTGTTGGCGTCTGCCTGCACACCGTAGGCAAAGGCGGCAATAGCCTGGGCGCCGCCCACGGCGTAGACCTCGTCGATGCCCAGGAGCTTCGCAGCGGCCAGGATGGTGGGGTGGGGCAGTCCGCCGAATTCCTTCTGCGGCGGGGAGGCCAGGGCCAGGGACTCGACGCCTGCGGCCTGGGCCGGCACCACGTTCATGACCACCGAGGACGGATACACGGCCAGGCCGCCGGGAACGTAAAGCCCCACGCGGGAGACGGGCATCCATTTGTGCGTCAGGACCGCGCCGGGACGGATCGAAACCTCGGCATCGGCGGGACGCTGGGCCTTGGCGAAGATCCGGGTCCGTTCAATGGCTGTTTCCAGCGCGGCGCGGACGGCCGGGTCCAGCTGTTCGAGCGCCGAGTCCAGGGCTTCCTGCGGCACCCTCACCTGCTGCTGGTCCACGCCGTCGAACCTCTGCGCGAGGTCCGTCAGCGCGGTGAACCCGCGCGTGCGGACGTCCGTGATGATGGCCTCGACGGCGTCGGAGGCGGCGTCGAACGTCGTCTCGGCGCGCGGCATGGCACCTTTCAGCTCCGCGGGGCTGAGATGCTGCCCGCGCAGGTCGATGGTGCGGAAGGATTCAAAGGCGGCGGGGCTGGATGAATTCACACCCTCATTCTACCCAGCCCCGGCCGCGGGCCGCCGGATTGTGTCGCCCCGCGGGAGGCCCGGCCGCCGCCCTCCGCCCTGATCAGGCGTCGAGGCAGGCGGGGCCGAGCAGCACCTTCAGGTCGCCGAACAGCGACGGCGTGGGGTTCACCCGCATGTCCACGCCCAGCTTCATAACTTCGACGGTGCGTGAACCGTTGAGCCGGATCTGGACTTCCGAGGTACCCGGATGCGTCCGGAGCACATCACCCAGCTGGGAGACCACGGTTTCCGTGGCCTTGTACGTGGCCATGGAAATCACCACGGGTCCGGAGTGGCCCTCGCTGAGGTCCGGAACGGTGAGTTCCTGCGCGTTCAGCGTGACGGCGCCGTCGTCGCGGCGCTGCAGCCGGCCGCGGACCACCACAATCAGGTCTTCCGCCAGCACGGCGGCGATGGGCCCGTAGACCTGTCCGAAGAACATCACTTCCATGGACCCGGCGAGGTCCTCGATCTCGCAGCGGGCATAGGCGTTGCCGCTGTTCTTGGCAATGCGCCGCTGCAGGGAGGTGATCATGCCGGCGATGGTGACGATCGCGCCGTCGGGCGGGCCTTCCTCCCCCACGATGTTGGTAATCGAGGAGTCCGCGTGCTGGCTGAGGATGCCTTCCAGTCCCTGCAGCGGATGGTCCGAGACGTACAGGCCGAGCATGTCGCGTTCGAAGGAGAGCTTGTCCTTCTTCTCCCACTCGGGCAGGTCCGGGATGTCGATGCTGATCGAGTCTTCCGGTTCCTGGTCGGAGATGGCGGCGAAGAGGTCGAACTGGCCCACGGCCTCGTTGCGTTTGAGCACCACCACGGAGTCGATGGCTTCTTCGTGGATCATCGCCAGGGGACGCCGGGCGTGGCCCATCGAGTCGAAGGCGCCTGCCTTGATCAGCGATTCGATGGTCCGCTTGTTGCAGACCACCGCCGGGACCTTCATCAGGAAGTCCTTGAAGTTGGTGTACGCACCCTTTTCCTCGCGGGCCGCCACCATCGCCTGCACCACGTTGGTGCCCACGTTGCGGATGGCGCCCATGCCGAAGCGGATGTCCTTGCCCACTGGGGTGAAGTTCACCGAGGACTCGTTCACGTCCGGCGGCAGCACCGTGATGCCCATCTTGCGGCACTCGTTCAGGTACAGGGCCAGCTTGTCCTTGTCATCGCCCACCGAGGTGAGCAGGGCGGCCATGTACTCGGCGGGATACTGGGCCTTCAGGTAGGCGGTCCAGTAGGAGACGACGCCGTAGGCCGCGGAGTGCGCCTTGTTGAAGGCGTAGTCGGAGAAGGGCAGCAGGATGTCCCAGAGCGCCTTGATGGCCGCTTCGGAGTAGCCGCGGTCCACCATGCCCTGGTGGAAGCCGGCGTACTGCTTGTCCAGCTCCGATTTCTTCTTCTTGCCCATGGCGCGGCGGAGTATATCTGCCTGGCCCAGGCTGAACCCCGCGACCTTCTGGGCGATGGCCATAACCTGCTCCTGATAGACAATCAGGCCGTAGGTGGTGTTCAGGATTTCCGCGAGCGGTTCCTCGAGCTCCGGGTGGATCGGGGTGATTTCCTGCTGGCCGGTCTTGCGCAGGGCGTAGTTCGTGTGCGAGTTGGCACCCATGGGACCCGGCCGGTACAGGGCGATGACAGCGGAGATGTCTTCGAAGTTATCCGGACGCATACTCTTGAGCAGCGACCGCATCGGCCCGCCGTCGAGCTGGAACACGCCCAGCGTGTCACCGCTGGCAAGGAGGTCGTAGGCTTCCTTCAGGTCCAGCGGCAGGTCTTCCAGGACCAGGTCCTCGCCGCGGTTGTTCTTGATGTTCTCCACCGCGTCGGAGACGATCGTCAGGTTCCGCAGGCCGAGGAAGTCCATCTTGATCAGCCCCAGGCCTTCGCAGGTGGGGTAATCGAACTGCGTGATGACCTGCCCGTCCTGCTCGCGGCGCATGATCGGGATGATGTCGATCAGCGGGTCTGAAGACATGATCACGCCGGCGGCGTGCACACCCCACTGGCGCTTCAGGCCTTCAAGTCCCAGCGCGGTATCGAACACACGCTGGGAATCCGGGTCGGTGCGCAGCAGTTCGCGCAGCTCCTCGGCCTCCCCGTAGCGCTTGGCTTCCTTGTTGTGCACGTCGGCCAGGGACAGGCCTTTGCCCATCACGTCCGGCGGCATGGCCTTGGTCAGGCGTTCTCCGACCGAGAAGGGGTAGCCCATCACGCGGGAGGAGTCCTTCAGTGCCTGCTTGGCCTTGATGGTGCCGTAGGTGACGATCATGGCAACGCGCTCGTCGCCGTACTTCTCGGTGACGTAGTGGATCACTTCGGAGCGGCGCCGATCATCGAAGTCGACGTCGAAGTCAGGCATGGACACGCGGTCCGGGTTCAGGAAGCGCTCGAAGATCAGGCCGTGCTGCAGCGGGTCCAGGTCCGTGATGCCCATCGCGTAGGCGGCCATTGAGCCGGCGCCGGAGCCTCGGCCCGGACCGACCCGGATGCCGCTCTTCTTCGCCCAGTTGATGAAGTCGGCCACCACCAGGAAGTAGCCGGGGAAGCCCATCTGGACGATGATGCCCACCTCGTAGTTGGCACGCTGGCGCACGGCGTCGGAAATGCCGCCCGGGTACCTGCGCTGCAGGCCCGCTTCGACTTCCTTGACGAACCAGGACTCCTCGTTCTCCCCCTCCGGAGTCGGGAAGCGCGGCATGTAGTTGGCCTTGGTGTTGAACTCGACGTCGCACCGCTCGGCGATGAGCAGGGTGTTGTCGCAGGCGTCCGGGTGGTCGCGGAAGATGGCCCGCATTTCGTCCGGGGACTTGAGGTAGAACTCGTCGGCGTCGAATTTGAAGCGCTTGGGGTCCGCCAGAGAGGAACCGGACTGCACGCACAGCAGCGCCGCGTGCGCGGAAGCGTCTTCGGCGTGGGTGTAGTGCAGGTCGTTGGTGGCCACCAGGGGCAGCTGCAGCTCGCGGGCCAGCTTGATCAGGTCCGCCTGGACGTTGCGTTCGATGTCCAGGCCGTGGTCCATCAGCTCGCAGAAGAAGTTCTCCGGCCCGAAGATGTCGCGGAAGTCCGACGCCGCCTGCACGGCTTCCTTGTAGAGGCCCAGGCGCAGCTTGGTCTGGACTTCCCCGGAGGGGCAGCCGGTGGTGGCGATCAGGCCCTTGCCGTAGGTCTGCAGCAGGTCCCGGTCCATGCGCGGCTTGTACAGGTAGCCTTCCAGCGAAGCCAGGGAGGACATCCGGAAGAGGTTGTGCATACCCTCGGTGTTCTCGGCCCACATGGTCATGTGGGTGTAGGCGCCGGCGCCGGACACATCGTTCCTGCCGCCGTCGCCCCACTTCACGCGGGTCTTGTCCCTGCGTGCCGTACCGGGCGTCAGGTAGGCCTCCACGCCGATAATCGGTTTGATGCCGGCGCTGCGGGCCTTGTTCCAGAAGTCGAAGGCGCCGAACACGAAGCCGTGGTCGGTGGTCGCCAGGGCGTTCATGCCCAGCTCGTCGGCGTGGCTGAACAGATCTGTCAGCCGGGCAGCCCCGTCGAGCATCGAATATTCGGTGTGGTTGTGAAGATGGACAAACGATTTCGACGTACTAGTTGCTGAAGCCACCTGTACATTCTAGGCCCCGGCGCCCGGCGCGCCGGACGCCGCCGCGCCGGGCTGCCCAGCGTGTGCCGCGGCTCTCCGGCGGACTAAACCTCGCCGCTGCGCAGGGCGTCGACGGCGTACTGCAGGTCCTGCGGGTACTGGCTGGTGTACTCCACGTACTCCCCTGTGGCGGGGTGGGTGAAGCCCAGTTTCCGGGCGTGCAGCCACTGCCGGGTCAGCCCCAGCTCGGCGGCCAGCTTGGCGTCCGCACCGTACGTCAGGTCACCGGCGCAGGCATGGCGCAGCGCGGAGAAGTGGACGCGGATCTGGTGGGTGCGGCCCGTCTCCAGGTGCACCTCGACCAGTGAGGCCTTGCCGAACGCTTCCAGCACCTCGTAGTGCGTCACCGACGGACGGCCGCCCTCCACCACAGCGAAACGCCAGTCGTAGCCGGGGTGCCGTCCGATCGGGGCGTCGATGGTTCCCTTCAGCGGATCGGGCAGGCCCTGGACCACTGCGTGGTACATCTTGTCCACCGTGCGTTCCTTGAACGCCTGCTTCAAAAGCGTGTACGCGTGCTCGGTCTTGGCAACCACCATGACACCGGAGGTGCCGACGTCGAGCCGGTGGACGATGCCCTGGCGTTCGGGGGCGCCGGAGGTGGAGATCCGGTAGCCGGCCGCGGCCAGCGCGCCCACCACCGTGGGTCCTACCCAGCCGGGCGAGGGATGCGCGGCCACGCCGACGGGCTTGTCGATCACCACAAAGTGCTCGTCGTCGCCCAGGATCAGCAGGTCATCCACCGGCTCGACGACGACGGCCAGCGGGTCCCGCTGCTCGGGGACGTCCGCGGTGATTTCCTGCCCGGCGCGCAGCTTGTCTGATTTCGTCAGCACCTTGCCGTTGGAACTGAAGTAACCGTCTGTGCACCAGGTGGCCGCAACGGAACGGGAGACGTCAAGCAGGCCTGCCACTACGGCGTCGGCCCGCTTGCCGTCGGCTTCCTCGGGGACTGCAAAAACTGCGTGGAGCTCATTCATCGTGTTGCCTCGTCGTCATTTTGCTGCTGGGCGGAATCTGTCTTGCCGGACGGGATGCGTACCCCGTCCATGCCGATTCCGCGCAGGGTCAGCAGGCAGACAAGAATCACGCCGCAGACGACGCAGGAATCGGCAATATTGAAAATCGCGAAATTAGGGAAGGCGATAAAGTCCACCACGTGGCCCTGGCCGAAGGACGGTTCGCGGAACAGCCGGTCGGTCAGGTTGCCCAGGGCACCGCCGAGCACCAGGCCCAGGGCCGTTGCCCAGGCCAGGGAACGCACCCGGAACATGAGGTAGATCAGGAAGCCGGAGACAAGCACCATGATGATCGTGAAGACCCAGGTGTAGTCGGTGCCGATCGAAAACGCCGCCCCGGGGTTGCGGATGAAGTGCCAGCGCAGGACCGGAGGCAGGACGTCGGTCACCTGGCCCTCGGTCATGGTCCGGACCACCCAGAATTTGGTGAGCTGGTCAAGGACGACGGCGGCGGCGGCGGCGGCAAGCATGATGAACGCCGGCACGCCCCTGCGGGCGCGGCCGCGTCCGGGTCCGGTGCTGTCCGGGGTCTGCGGTGAGGAAGGAGTCATGGTGCTTTCATGATGGGAATACCGGCGGGAGTCAGGGTGCAGGCGTGCATTGCGGGTGGAATCGGAAGCCATGCGGAAAACCTAAGGGCCGGTGGCCGGGGTGACCCGGCCGCCGGCCCTTAGGTATTGTCAGTCAGCTTCTGCGCTGCCTGTTTTCTGCATTGTTCAACTTCTGAATCGCTGCCTGTACATCAGTTTAACCGATTCTCCAGGCGAGCTGAGCCGGAGGCAGTTACGCGTCGGCCGTTTCGGAGGCTACGGAACCGCGTGCATCCAGGTCACGCAGCTGGCCTTCGATGTAAGCCTTCAGGCGTGAACGGTAGTCCCGCTCGAAGCCGCGCAGCTGCTCGACCTTGCGTTCCAGGACAGCCTTCTGCTGCTCCAGGGTGCTGAGGATCTTGCGGCTCTTCTCCTGCGCATCGGTGACGAGTCCGCTGGCTTCGATCTGCGCTTCGGCGATGATCTTGTCGCGCTGCTCAATGCCGGCACCGACGTAGTCGTCGTGCATCTTCTGTGCCATGGCCAGGATGCCTGCTGCGGTCTCCGTGTTGCTGACGGCGGGGGCCGGAGCCGGTTCGGGCTTGGCCTCGACGGGCGCCGGAACCTCTTCAACGACCGGGGCTTCAACCTTTGCCTCGGGCTCGGGCTTGGCCTCTTCCGGAACCTTCTCGACCTTCGGGGCAGCAGCCACCGGAGCCGGGACGGAGTCTGCCGACGCGGCGGCGGATCCTCCGGCTGCGGCCGCAGCCAGCTGGCTGCGGAGGTCTTCGTTTTCCGAGTTCAGCCGGCGCAGTTCGACCACGATCTCGTCGAGGAAGTCATCGACTTCGTCCTGGTCATAGCCTTCCCGGAACTTGGTCGGCTGGAACCGCTTGTTGACAACATCTTCTGGCGTCAGAGCCATCTGGTCACCTCATACTGGATTATAAGATTCGCCTGCCAGTCAAGCAGGCGGTTCTACGTAGAGAATTACGGACATACAAAAATGCAGGGTTGTATTCGGCTTCACACTATATCGTTTGGTTTCCGAAAACTAACCGGACCCTGCGGCGCCGGCAGCGCTAGCGCGCGACCCCGATGACGACCTGCGTGAGGATTGAAACGAGGATAAACAGGACCAGGAATGCCAGGTCCAGCGCCACTCCTCCGAGGCGGAGCGGCGGAATGATGCGCCGCAGCAGGCGGACGGGCGGGTCGGTGACACCGTAGACGCCCGTGGCGAGCAGCAGTGCGGGACCCTTGGGCCGCCACTGACGCGCAAACATCTGCACCGCGTCGTAGACAATCCGCAGAATAAGTGCGAGCTGGAAAAGCACCAGCACCAGGTATACCAGGGGAAGAATGATATTCACGCGCAGGGTTTCATTTCCGGAAGTCGGTCGGCAGCCCCCGCGGCCCGTTGGTACGGGGCCACGTTAGCTCTGGTTGAAGAAGGTGGACTGCGATTCACTAATCTTCTTGTCGTCGCCCAGGACTTCAACATAGGAAGGCGAGAGCAGGAAAACCTTGTTGGTGACACGCTCAATGCTACCGCGCAGGCCGAAAACGAGGCCGGCGGAGAAGTCTACGAGCCGCTTGGCGTCTGCTTCTCCCATGTCGGTGACGTTCATGATGACGGGGATGCCGTCGCGGAAGCTTTCACCGATGATCTTGGCGTCGTTGTAGGACCGGGGGTGGACGGTCGTGATCTGACGCAGGCCCGACACGTCCTCGCGGGACGACGGTGCACGCTTGATGGGTGTCACGGGTGCGCGGTACTCCTCAACTGCATTGCGGACGACGGGGGCGGGAGCCGCCTCCGGCGCCTCTTCATCGGGCTCATGGACGGGAGCAAAGTCTTCCTCCCGGGCAGGGGCTTCCCGCAGGTGCCGCTGTTCGGACTCGTAGTGCTCGTCACCATCGGCGAGCCCAAGGTAGATCATTGTCCTGCGCATTGCGCCAGCCATGGTTGCTCCTCATAATCCTTCAACGCCTAGCTGCCCGTTACTGTACTGGTACTGCATTGTTACTGCATCTGCACGGTACAAACGGTGCTGCGCGGCGGCTGTCTGGTGTTCGTACTTTGACGCTACCGTACCTGCGGTCGCGGGCCCAGAACATCGGACCCGATCCGCAGGTGTGTCGCCCCGTGGGCCGCGGCGGCCTCGAGGTCTGAACTCATTCCGGCGGAGATGCTCCGTGCCCCGGGATGGTCGGCCTGCAGGTGCTCCGAGAGCTTCCCCAGGTGTGCGAAGGCTTCGCCCGCGTCCCCGCCCAGGGGCGCCACGGCCATCAGGCCGGACAGCACCAGGCCCGGGGTTCCGGCTACGGCTTCGGCAAGGCGCGGAAGATCCGCAGGCAAGGCTCCCCCTCGTCCGGGGTCTGCGGCCCTCGCGGGGTCCGCGCGCAGGTCCACCTGCAGGAAGCAGTGCAGGTCGGGGCGGGCGGGCAGCCCTCCTCCCCCGCGTCGCCGCTGCTCCGCTGCCATGGCCTTGCCGAGGGCGGCCACGAGGGAAAGGCGGTCCACGGAGTGGACGGAGGCGGCGTAGCGGACCACGGACTTGGCCTTGTTGGACTGCAGCTGGCCGATGAAGTGCCAGTTCAGGCCCAGTTGCGCCAGCTCCGCGGCTTTCGCTGCGGCTTCCTGGTCCTTGTTTTCGCCGACGTCGCGCACGCCGAGTCCGGCGAGGATCTCGACGTCGGACGCCGGGAAGTACTTGGTGACCACAATCAGGCGCGGCTCCGCGGTCCCGGCGGGGCGGTCGGCCGCAGCGATGCGGTCCCGGACGCGCTGAAGCCGGTCCCGAAGCTCGTCGGCCCGGGAAGGAAATTCGGAGAGTGAAGTCATGGTCTTTCCATTATCCCCGGCCGCTGCGGTGGATCCGCCGCAGGGTCAGGGGCGCTGCCAGATCAGGCCGGCAAGGCGTCCGGTTGCCGGGTCCCGGCGGTGGGAGAACAGATCCTCGTTCTCCAAGGTGCAGCCCGCAACGCGCTCCACGGCCACCCCCAGGTCCTCGAGCTGCGCCTGCGCCCCCGCCGGAAGATCAAGGGCGGGCGTGCCGCTGCGGGTGGTGGCCGCCGTAGCCGGCAGCAGGGCAGCGGATTCGGCCTGCATGTCCGCGGGCACCTCGTAGCATTCCCCGCAGACGCAGGGGCCAATCCACGCCCGGATACCGGTTCCGCCGGCGGCCCGTATCCGGTCCACGGCTTCGGGCAGGATGCGATCCAGCAGGCCGCGGCGGCCGGCGTGGACAGCGGCCGTGACAGGCACTCCGTCCGCACGGGTGCCGGCCAGCAGGACGGGCACGCAGTCGGCCACCATGACTGCGAGGGGTGCAGAGCCATCGGTGCTGATCAGTCCGTCGGCGGTGGGGGCTCCACAGTCCGGATCGGCGGCCTCTGCCACCACAGCGGAGTGGATCTGGTTCATGAACCGCAGGGAACCGGCAGCCACGCCCATCTGAGCCTCGAGTGCGGCCCGCCGCTGCAGGACCGCCGCCGGATCATCGCCGACATGCAAAGCGAGGTTGCCCGCGGATGTATTCGTGAAGGCCACCTGCAGGTTGTCGCCAACCTGCCGGTGCCACCAGAACATCCGGGACAACCCCGCTGCCATGCTCAGCTGCTCTTACTCTGCTGTTTCGCCGATCCGTCTTCCTACTTCAGGAAGTCGGGCACATCCAGGTCATCCGGACGGCCGGTGGACAGATCGGATTCGACGACGGCCGGAAGGTCGATGTCGAAGCCGGCGTCGGCCGGGACGTCACTCTGCTGGCGGGACCGCTGCGACCAGGCAGACAGGCCTGCGGAAGCCGGAGCGGCAGCACCGAAGCCGCCTGCAGCCGCTGCCGAGGCAGGCGGTGCGGCGGGTTCAGCGGGCTTGTGCTGTGCAGGCTGCGAGGTGACATCCACCTGGTCGAAGCCTGCTGCGATGACGGTAACCCGTGCTTCGTCGCCCAGGGCGTCGTCAATGACGGCGCCGAAGATGATGTTGGCTTCGGGGTGGGCAACTTCCTGCACCAGGCGTGCAGCCTCGTTGATCTCGAACAGGCCGAGGTCGGAGCCGCCCTGGATGGACAGCAGCACGCCGTGCGCGCCGTCGATCGAGGCTTCGAGCAGAGGAGAAGCTATTGCCAGCTCGGCGGCCTTGACGGCACGGTCCTCGCCGCGGGCCGAACCGATACCCATGAGGGCCGAACCGGCGCCCTGCATCACGGACTTGACGTCCGCGAAGTCGAGGTTGATCAGGCCCGGAGTGGTGATCAGGTCGGTAATGCCCTGGACACCGGAGAGCAGGACCTGGTCCGCGGAGCGGAAGGCGTCCAGCATGGAGACGTTGCGGTCGCTGATGGAGAGCAGGCGGTCATTCGGGATAACGATCAGCGTGTCGACTTCGTCGCGCAGCGTATCGATACCGGATTCGGCCTGGTTGGAGCGGCGCCGGCCTTCGAAGGTGAAGGGGCGCGTCACAACGCCGATGGTCAGCGCGCCGAGCGAACGGGCGATCCGGGCAACAACGGGAGCGCCGCCGGTACCCGTGCCGCCGCCTTCGCCTGCGGTGACGAAGACCATGTCCGCGCCGCGGAGGACTTCCTCGATCTCCTCGGCGTGGTCCTCGGCGGCCTTGCGGCCCACCTCGGGATCAGCGCCGGCGCCCAGGCCGCGGGTGAGTTCGCGTCCGACGTCGAGCTTGACGTCGGCGTCGCTCATCAGCAATGCCTGTGCATCGGTGTTGATGGCGATGAACTCCACGCCGCGGAGGCCTACATCGATCATCCGGTTTACGGCGTTCACGCCACCGCCGCCGATGCCGACGACCTTGATGACGGCCAAGTAATTCTGCGGTGCTGCCACGTCCTGTGTCCCTTGTTCGAATCTCTGCAACTTTATGTTTTCTACAACTGCGTGTTTCCTGCACAACTGCCTGCGTTCAGCAGCTGCGTATGTTCCTGCGAACCGGCCTTGCCTTCAGACCGGTTCCCGGCCGCCGGCACCCCCGCGGTCCCCAGCGGAATCCTGGGGTCCCGCCGGACGCCCGGCCGAAAACCTTGAACCAACAAAACCCTAACCCTCAACTTGAGGGTTATAGTTATGTCAAGTAATCCATTACTTGGAACGCTATGGGGCCAGCGCCGCTTCCGCAAATACCGGACCCGCGTGTCGGCTTAATCTTTCCTCACGCACCGGTCAACGTGTGACCGGGCGCTCGGGAGTGCTGACATCGTAGACCTGCACCGGCGGATCCGACGGTTCCATCTTCAGGAGCGCTTCAAGCACCCGCGCCTTAGCCTCGTTGGCATCGGCACTCCCCCAGAATACTGTCTGTCCGCTGTTGAGTTTCAGCTCGACCGAATCCACTGTCTGGGCGGAGGCGTTCTCCAGCCGTGCCAGCACCTCCGGCGGCAGCGCCGCCAGCACCGCCGTGATGCTGGGGAAGACCTTCGCATTGACGGCTTCGCCGCCGCCGGCAATCAGCGGCAGCGGCACCGCAGCCCGGTCCGGCGCAGCCGCCAGCCGGCGTCCCTCTTCATCGATGAGGACATGTCCCCCGCCCTCCTGCAGCACTGCTACGGGAATGCGTTCGGTTACCTTGACCACCAGGGTGGAAGGGGGCTGGGCCGCCACCTCGACCTTTTCGATTTCCGGACGGTCTTTCAGCAGGTCTTCCACATCGGCGTCGGAGATGGTGGGCAGGGTCTGCCCCTTGAGCGGTTCCAGTGCCGCTTCGGCCTGCGCACGCGGCAGCAGCGAGGTTCCCTCGACCTCCACCGTCTTCAGGGCCAGCATCGGCGAGAAATACAGCAGGACAAAAAACAGCGCCGTGGCGAGCAGGGCGGACCCGACCGTGATCCAGGCGATCCTCCGCCGCCGGCGGGCCGGCGGTTCCGGGAATGCCAGGACCGTTCCGGCGGTGTCTGCGCCGCTGCCGGACGGTGCCGGAGATGCGCCGGCCGCCCGCGGGGCCCCCGCTGCGCGGGCCGCGGCCCTGGGGGCTGCCGCAGCGGCGGACTTCCCGGAGGACTTTCCGGCGGGCTTCCCGATGGGCTTCCCGGTGGACTTGCCGGCCGTGCTGCCTGCGGATCCGGCCGCGGGGGCTAAATCTTCCGGGTCGAGGGCACGGGTGGCCGTGATGGTCTCGTCGCCGCTCCCCGGGCGCTTCCTACCGGGCATCGGCAGCGTTCCCGGCGGAGGCGGCCGAGCGGGCCGGAACGGCTGCCAGCCGGGCCACCAGTTCGGAACCGAGGCCGGTGACGTCGCCGGCTCCGACGGTCAGGATGATGTCGCCGGCGTCGGCGGCGTCAGCAACCTGCGCCACTGCCTGGTCCGTGGTGCCGGCATAACCGCCCGGAACGTGCAGGCGGGAGGTGATCAGCTCACTGGTCACGCCCTCGATGGGATCTTCCCGGGCCGGGTAGATGTCCAGCACGGTGGCGGTGTCGGCGAGGTCGAGTGCTGCGGCGAACTCCGCTGCAAAACTGCGGGTCCGGCTGAACAGGTGGGGCTGGAACAAGACGTGCACCCGGTGCGCGCCGGCAACGGTGCGGGCCGCTTTCAGCGCGGCGTTTACTTCGGTGGGGTGGTGGGCGTAGTCGTCGAAGACCTGCACGCCGCGGGCGGCGCCGCGGGACTCGAAGCGCCTGGCTGCGCCGGAGAACGTGCCCAGCCCTGCGGCGGCCACCTCGGGATCAACACCCAGTTCCAGGGCGACGGCAAAGGCCGCAGCGGCATTCAGGATGTTGTGAGCGCCGGGAACCTGCAGGACCAGCTGCACCTGCGCCTTCCGCCCGTCCACCGCGAAATGCAGTGTGCTGGTCGAACCGGCACCCTCCGGGCGGGTATCCGAGACGCGGATGTCCGCCCCTTCGGTGTAGCCGTAGGTGGCTGCGCGGACGTCCGGGCAGCGTTCAACGAGGCTGACCGCACCGGCGTCGTCCGCGCACGCCACAAGGAGCCCCTCGGGCGGCAGCAGCGCCGTGAAGGCGTCGAAGGAGGCAAAGACCGCTTCCTCGGTGCCGTAGTGGTCCAGGTGGTCAGCCTCGACGTTGGTGACCACGCTGATGCGCGGGTTGTAGTTCAGGAAGGAACCGTCGGACTCGTCGGCTTCGGCCACAAAGACGGGCCCGGCGCCGTGCGCGGCGTTGACGCCAAGGGCGGCAACATCCCCGCCGATGGCGAAGGACGGATCCAGTCCGGCCTCGCGCAGCATGACGGTGATCATGGCCGTGGTGGTGGTTTTGCCGTGGGTGCCGGCCACCGCCACCAGGTCCTGTTCGCCCATGGCCGCGGAGAGCGCGACGGAGCGGTGGATGATCCGCAGTCCGCGGGACCGCGCCCGGGCCAGCTCGGGGTTCGTCTCGCGGATGGCCGTGGAGACAACCACGGTGTCCGCATCCGCAACGTGGGCGGCGTCGTGCCCCACGAACACCGCGGCGCCCAGCGCTTCAAGGGCACGCAGTCCCGGAGAGTCCTTGGCATCGGATCCGGAGACCGGGATGCCCTGGGCGAGGAGCACCCGGGCCACGGCCGACATGCCGGCGCCGCCGAGGCCGATGAAGTGGACCTGTCCCAGATCGGATGGATTCAGCCGGTTCATGCCTTTGACCTATCGCTTGCTTCGAGGATGAATGCAGCCATCCGGGAGTCCGCGTCGCGGATGCCCAGCGCCGCCGACGCCTTCGACATCGCGTCGAGGGCCGTCGGATCGGCCAGCAAAGGTATCAGCCTTTCGGAGATCCAGTCGGCTGTGAAGAGGGAATCGGCAACCGTCAGTGCTCCGCCCGCAGCTACGAGGGCTTCTGCGTTGAGGGCCTGCTCGCCGTTGCCGTGCGGCAGCGGAACCAGGACGGCGGGAAGCCCGACTGCGCTGATTTCACAGACCGTCCCTGCCCCGGAACGGGCCAGCAGCAGGTCCGCGGCCGCGTAGGCCTGTTCCATGCCGTCGATGTACTCCACCTGCGTATAGCCGCGGGCCGCAATCGGTTTTCCGCCGGCATCCAGCAGGGACTTGCCGCGGCCGGTGATGTGCAGCGTCTGGATACCCGCAGCGGCCAGCGCCGGAAGGGCCTGCTCCACGGCACGGTTGATGCTCGCGGCGCCCGAGGAGCCGCCGGTCACCACCAGCGTGGGCCGGTCCTGCTCGAGCCCCAGCGCCGACCGCGCCGCACCCCGTGCCGCGGCCCGGTCCAGCGAGGAGATTTCCCGGCGCATCGGCATGCCCACCCACGTTGCCCGCGGCAGGTTTGTGGACTCGAAGGCCACCCCGGTGACCGCGGCGAAGCGCGCGCCCACGCGGTTGGCCAGGCCCGGACGGGCGTTGGCCTCGTGCACGATCACCGGCAGCGAGCGGCGCCGCGCCGCCAGGTACACCGGAGTGGAAACGTAGCCGCCCACGCCTACGACGACGTCGGCCTGCGCCGAGTCCAGGATCTCCCCGGCCTGCCGCACGGCACGCACCAGGCGCGCCGGCAGTTTCGCCAGGTCCGCAGAGGGCCTGCGGGGCATGGGTACCCGGTCAATGGTGGCCAGCTCATAACCCGCTGCCGGTACCAGCCGTGTTTCCATCCCCGAGGCGGTCCCCACTACGGTGATGCGGGCGTCGGGGCGGCGTGCTTTCACGGCATCTGCGACGGCCAGGAGCGGACTGATGTGCCCGGCGGTGCCGCCTCCGGCCAGGACTACGGACAGGGAATGCTGCGTCATGGAGCTGTTGGTTCACTTTCGGGGATTTTGCGGGCAAAGGAAAGCAGGACGCCGACGGCGGCGAGCGTGAAGGTCAGGGATGATCCGCCGTAGGAAATGAACGGCAGCGGAACACCGATGACGGGCAGCAGCCCGGTCACCATGGCAATGTTCACGGAAGCCTGGCCGATGATCCAGACCAGGATCGCGCCGCAGACAATGCGGATGAACGGATCGGTGTGGCGCATGGTGACCCGTACCGTGGCGATGGCGAGGACCGCGAAGAGGCTGACCACCACGAGTGTGCCCAGCAGCCCGAATTCTTCGCCGATGATGGCGAAGATGAAGTCATTGTGCGCTTCCGGGATCCAGTTCCATTTCTGCCGGCTCTGTCCGATGCCGAGCCCCAGCCAGCCGCCGGAAGCCAGCGCGTACATGCCGGCGTTGGCCTGGTCGCAGAGGCCCGTGCTGCAGTCCAGCTGCAGCCAGGCACTGATGCGGCTGGAACGGTTGCTGCTGACGAGGGACATCAGCACCGCACCGACTCCTGCGCCCGCGGCCAGGACGCCCAGGAAGCGCAGCGGTGCACCGGCGAAGAACAGGGCGGCGACCATGATCATGCCCATCACGATCACCGTACCGAGGTCGCTGCCGAGCATGACCAGCAGGATCAGGATTCCGCCGCCGGGAACCACCGGGATCAGTGCGTGCTTCCATTCGGTGATCAGCCGGCCCTTCATGGACAGGACCGCCGCGAACCAGATGGCCATGGCCAGCTTTGCGGCTTCTGAGGGCTGTCCGGTGATGGGACCGATCTCGATCCAGTTCTTATTGCCGTTGACTTCCTTGCCGATCACCAGCACCAGGACGAGCAGGATGAAGGCAAGGGCGTACAGGAACCAGGCGAGGGCGCGGTAGTGCGACGGGCCCAGCCGTGACAGTCCCAGCATGGCGAGGACGCCTGCTGCGGCGAACATGGCCTGCTTCAGGAACAGGTCGAAGGTCGTGGCGGCTCCGGCGTCGCTCCCGGCGGCAGCGGCGATGGACTCGACCGAGGAGGCCGAAAGCACCATCATCAGGCCAATGGCGGTCAGGGTCAGGGTGGCACCGAGGATCATGTAGTAGCTCGATCCGGTGGCGCTGCGTCCGCTTCCCTCCAGGAGGACGAGGAAACGCTCCACGAACGACGCCGGTTTGGCCGGCCGTTTCGCGGCGTACGGGCGAGCGGGCGCCGCCTTTGTCCCGGTTCCGGGACCGGCTTTCACCTCGCCCGTGCCGTTGCCGGCTGTGGCCGCGGGGTTCCGGCGCAGGACCGGCTTGCGTTTGCTGCCGGTGGGCGTGGTGACCAATCTAGGGCTCCTTTGGAGTCTGTGCCTGTCCCGGTGCCTGCTGTTCGCTCACATACCCCGCAACGGCTTCGATGAAAGCCTCGCCGCGGTGGGCGTAGGAAGTGAACTGGTCCATGGAAGCTGCTGCCGGAGCCATCAGCACGGTGTCTCCGGCTTCGGCCACGGCAGCCGCCGCAGCGACTGCCCGGACCATGATTTCTTCGGCGCTAGTGACGGACGCCGCGGGCTGCTGGTCCCCAGTCTGCTCCCCCAGTGCGTGGATGACCGGCACATCGGGTGCGTGTTGCGCCAATGCTGCCTGCAGTTCGGCACTGTCGGCGCCGATCAGGACCACTGCCTTGAACCGGCCGCGGTGTTCGGCCACCAGGTTGTCGTAGCTGACGCCCTTGGACAGGCCGCCGGCAATCCAGACCACGCTGGTGAACGCAGCCAGCGACGCCGACGCGGCGTGCGGGTTGGTCGCCTTCGAGTCATTGACCCAGAGGATGTCGTTGAGGCGGGCCACCGGCTGGATCCGGTGGTCTCCGGGCGAATAGGCGCGCAGTCCGTCCCGCACCGCAGCCGGTTCGACGCCGAGGGCACGCACCAGCGCGGCCGCGGCAAGGGCATTGGCGACCATGTGGCGGGGGGCGTACTCCCCCAGGTCGGACATGGCCGCAAGTTCGGCGGCCGAGTCCTTGCGCTGTTCAATGAAGGCGCGGTCCACGAGCAGTCCTTCGACCACTCCGACCATGCTCACGGCCGGCACGCCGGTGGTGAAGCCGACGGCGCGGCAGCCTTCCACTACGTCGGCTTCCTCGACCATGTGCTCGGTCTCGTACTGTTCGGCGTTGTAGATGCAGGCGACCTGCGTGTTTTCGTAGATCTTGGCCTTGTCGGCCAGGTAGGCATCGTAGGAGCCGTGCCAGTCCACGTGGTCTTCGGCGATGTTCAGGCACACGCTGGCCAGCGGGGAGATGGAGTGCGTCCAGTGCAGCTGGAAGCTGGACAGCTCCACGGCAATGGCGTCATAGCCTTCCGGATCCCGGATCGCGTCCAGGATCGGGGTGCCGACGTTGCCGGCGGCAATCGCGCGCAGCCCGGCGGCCCGGAGCATGCTTTCGGTCATGGACACCGTGGTCGTCTTGCCGTTGGTGCCGGTGATGGCCAGCCACTGGGCCGTCTTCCGGCCCTCGCGGATGCGCACCCGCCAGGCCAGTTCGACGTCGCCCCAGACGGGAACGTCCGCCGCTGCGGCCGCTGCCAGCACCGGGTGGGTGGGCCGGAAGCCCGGGGAGGTTACGACGAGGTCGGGGGCCGCGCCGTCGACCTGCGGAAGCCCGGCCACGGCGTCGGCACCCAGCAGGATGTCAGCGGCGCCGACAATGCGGAGGGTGTCCGCCTTGGCCCGGTTTTCCTCGGTGTCCCTGGCGTCCACCACCACTACCCGGGCGCCGAGTTCAACCAGCGTGTCGGCAGCGGAAAAACCGGAGAGGCCGATGCCGGTGACCACTACGCGCAGTCCGGCCCAGTCGGCGTCCCAGGTGGTCAGTTCATCGAGGGGCGCGCTCACAGTGCCACCACCCATTCGGCGTAGAAGATGCCCAGCGCCACGGCGACGCAGAGACCGGCGATGATCCAGAACCGGACCACCACGGTGACCTCGGCCCAGCCCTTGAGCTCGAAGTGGTGCTGCAGCGGTGCCATCTTGAAGACGCGTTTGCCGCCGCTGAGCTTGAAGTAACCCACCTGGATGATGACGGAGAGCGTGATGATCACGAACAGGCCGGCAAGGATCACCAGCAGCAGTTCGGTCCGGGAGAGGATGGCGAAGGCGGCAATCGCACCGCCGATGGCGAGCGAACCGGTATCGCCCATAAAGATCTTCGCCGGCGAGGTGTTCCACCAGAGGAACCCGATCAGCGCGCCGGCCATTGATCCGGCCAGCAGGGCCAGGTCCATCGGGTCGCGGACCTCGTAGCAGACGCCCCCGGCGTCTGCCGAGCCGCAGCTCTGGTTGTACTGCCAGATCCCGATCAGGAAGTAGGCGCCGAACACCAGCACGGAGGCACCCGCAGCGAGGCCGTCGAGGCCGTCTGCGAGGTTCACGCCGTTGGTGGTGCCGGTGATGATGACCAGCGACCAGATCACGAACAGGATCGCGCCGATCACGGTGCCCGCGAAGGCTAGATCGAAGTTGGTGTCGCGGATGAAGGACACGGCGGTGGACGCCGGGGTCCGTCCCTGCTCGTTGGGGAACTGCAGGGCCAGCACGGCAAAGGTAATGCCCACCACGGCCTGCAGGATGATCTTCGCCTTGGCGTTCAGGCCGAGGCTGCGCTGTTTGGAAATCTTGGTGTAGTCGTCAATGAAGCCGACCATGCCCATTCCCACGGTGAGCAGCAGGACCAGCAGGCCGGACGCCGTCGGGCTGAAGGACCCGAAGCCCAGCATGCCGCTGATGAGGTGGGTCAGGAAGTACGCAGCCACCACCGAGGCCACAATGACGGCGCCGCCCATGGTGGGCGTGCCGCGCTTGGTGTGGTGCGAGGTGGGGCCGTCGTCGCGGACGAACTGGCCGTAGCCTTTCCGCACCAGGAATCGGATGAACAGGGGTGTTCCGGCAAAGGCGAAGACCAGAGCCAGCGAAGACCCTACAAGCAGGGAGATCACAGGTTGTCTCCTCCGGTCCCTTCGGTGCGCGCCGGCCCGGAGGCCGGATCAGTTGCTGCGGACGGTGGTACAGGGGTCAAGGCTATCCGATCGCCGAGGAAGCGCAGGGCCGCCCCGTTGGAGGATTTGAACAGGACAAGATCGCCGGGGGCCAGGGATTCTTCGAGGATGCGCTCGGCATCCTCGGCGGTCTCCACGAAGGTGGATTCCTCGCCCCATGAGCCTTCCATGACCGCGCCGGTGTGCATGGCGCGGGCACCGGTGCCGACAACGATGAGTTTGGAAATATTCAGCCGGACGGCGTAGCGGCCGATGGCGTCGTGTTCGGTGACGGCATCGTCGCCGAGCTCCAGCATTTCGCCCAGCACAGCCCAGGTACGTCGTTCCCGGCCGAGCTCGGCGAGGGTACGCAGTGCGGCACGCATGGATTCCGGGTTCGCGTTGTAGGCGTCATTGATGACGGTGACGCCGTCGGCGCGGTCGGTGCGCTCCATGCGCCAGCGGCTGGCCGCGGCACGGCCGGAAAGCCCCGCGGCGATCTGTTCGCCCGGAATCCCGGCGGCATAGGCTGCAGCGGCGGCGGCCAGGAGGTTCGCCGTGTGGTGGGCGCCGATGAGCCCGGACCGAATCTCGTGCCGGCTGCCGTCGGGCAGCAGCAGCGTGAAGACCGGCCTGCCCTCGGCGTCGGTGCGTGCGTCCAGGGCGCGGACGGCGTTCTTTGCGCCGTGCGCTTCCTCGGGCGAGGAGGTGAAGTACAGGACGGGTGCCTCGGTGCGCTCCGCCATCGCTGCAACGCGGATATCGTCGGCGTTGAGGATGGCGGTCCCGCCGGCCGGGAGCGACTCCACGAGTTCACCCTTGGCGACGGCGATGTTGTCCACGCCGCCGAACTCGCCGGCATGTGCGGATCCGACGAAAAGGACGACGCCGATGTCGGGCTGCACCATCTCCGCCAGGTAGCGGATGTTGCCGATGCGGGTGGCACCCATTTCCATCACGAGGTAGCGGGTGCCGTAGCCGGCCGTGAACACGGTCAGCGGGAGGCCCACTTCACCGTTGTAGGAACCCACCGGAGACACGGTGGGACCGGCTTCGGCCAGCACGCCGGCCAGCAGGTCCTTGGTGGTGGTCTTTCCCGCGGATCCGGTGATGCCGATGACGGTCAGCTCGCCGTGTGCCCGGAGCCGGCGGACGATCTCCGCGGCAAGGGTGCCCATGGCAAGGACAACGTCGGGAACCATCACGGCCGGGTAGGGGATCCCGGCGTCGTCGGACACCGGCCGCTCGACCAGTGCCAGCATGGCACCGCGCGCGAAAGCCGCGTCCACGAACAGGTGGCCGTCGGAGTTCTCACCGGGCTTCGCGATGAACAGCGATCCCCGGACGATCTCGCGTGAATCCGTGGTGGCGGAAGTCACGACGATACCCGGAGTCTGTGCGGCCGGGCCGATCAGCTCGCCGCCTGTAATTGCCGCTATTTCGGCTGCATTAAGTTCAATCATGACGACTTAGGACTCTACCCCGTCGCTGGAAAGGGCAGTGAATCCGTATCTTGTCAAAGCCCTGCGCAGCTCCACCCGGTCATCCAGGGCAAGGTTCTCCCCCATGACCTCCTGCCACACTTCATGGCCGCGGCCGGCCACGAGGACGGTGTCCTGCGGACGGGCCAGTTCCACGGCACGGTCGATGGCAGCGGCCCGGGGGGCCACTTCCTCGATGACACACGCGAGGGCTTCACCGGTCCGTGCGGCTTCGGCGCCGCGCAGGACATCGGAGCGGATGGCTGCGGCGTCCTCGCCGTGCGGGTCGTCGTCGGTGACAACGACGACGTCGGCGCCGCGGGCTGCGATGGCCCCCATCAGCGGGCGCTTGGTCTGGTCCCGTTCGCCGGTGGCGCCGAAGACGATGATGACGCGGGCGTCGCTGTCGGGACGGCGCACGGAGGCCAGGGTGCGGCTCAGCGCATCGGGGTTGTGAGCAAAATCAACGATGGCTGCCGGTTCTTCACCGATCAGCTGCATGCGGCCGGGCACCTCGACCGTAAACGGGTCGCCGGCGTCCAGGGCCCGCTGCACGTCGTCTGCGGGGACGCCGGAGGCCAGCACCATCAGGGTGGCCAGCGCGGCGTTGGAGACGTTGAACGTGCCGGGCAGGGCCGTGGAGACCCTCAGCTGCTTCCCCTCCGGGCCGCGGAGGAGGAAGCTGTGCCCGAGTCCGCGGGGCTCGATGCCGGTGACGGACCAGTCCGCGCCGCGTGCGGTGCCGTCGGTAGCAAGGGTCAGGACGGGCACCCCGGCCCGGGCTGCCATTCTGGCTCCCCATTCGTCGTCGACGGTGACAACGGCCCGGCGGGCACGGTCAGGCTGGAAGAGTGCTGCCTTGGCGGCGAAATACTCCTCCATCGACCCGTGCAGGTCCAGATGGTCCTGCGTGAGGTTGGTGAATCCGGCGACGTCGAAGCGGACCCCGTCCACGCGGCGGTAGGTGATCGCGTGGGAGGACACCTCCATGGTGGCGGCGTCCAGGTTCCGTTCGCGCATCAGCGCCAGCAGCCCGTGCACCTGCGGTGATTCCGGTGTAGTCAGGACACTCGGAATGGCTTCGCCGCCGGCAAGGATCTCGATCGTGCCGATCAGCCCCGTGGTGCGCCCGAGTGCCTGCAGCAGCGAGTTCACGAAGTAGGAGGTGGTGGTTTTGCCGTTGGTGCCGGTGATGCCGAACAGGGTGGGACGGGGGCCCTCCGCCGGGACACTGTTGAAGACGGCTGCGGCCAGCGGCCCCACCAGCCGGCGGACATCCCCGGCCACGAAGACCGGGATCTGCAGGCCGGCCAGGTGTTCCAAGCCGGCTGCGTCGGTCAGGACCGCGGCCGCACCCGAAGCCTGCGCTGCAGACGCGAAACGGGCGCCGTGGTGCCGTGCACCGGCTACGCCGACGTACAGGTCTCCGGGGAGCACCTCCCGGGAATTGATGGTCAGCCCTGAAAGCCGGGTCTCCCAGGCTGATTCCGCCGTTCCCGCAGCCGGCGCAACGTCCTGCAGGTCCGCCGGCAGTGCCTGTACCGCGGCACGCACGGTGACCGGCTCCACGGCACCTGGACGGAGACCGGATCCGGCGGGGGAATTTTCACTTATTGGCACTTCAATGCTCCAGGAATTAGTACTCAATGGGGTAGGTCTCAGGCTCACCGGTGGAGGGCGGCACGTTGTTGCTGACGAGCGCCTGTTCCATGACCTTCTGGAAGGACTGGCCCGGAATGATGTAGTAGAGGTCGCCCTGGGGCCGCTGGAGGGTCACCACAACCACGTACTTCGGATCATCCATGGGTGCAATACCAGCATAAGAGAGCGTGGAGCCTGAATAGCCGCCGTTCGGCCCCGGAGCTTCAGCCGTGCCCGTCTTGGACCCGACCCGGTACTGCTTCAGGGCGCCGGTTTTGCCGGAACCGTCCTTGGTAACGGTCTCCATCATGTGCTGGACCTGCTCGGCGGTCTCCTCCGAGACAACCCGCGTGCCCGGTTCCTTCTCGACGGGCTCCTCGGTGCCGTCTTCCGTGATGACGGAGTCAATGATGCTCGGCTGGATGCGCACGCCGTCGTTGGCGATGGTCTGGTAGACGCTTGCCGTGTGCAGGGCGGTCTGGGTGAGGCCCTGGCCGAACAGCACGGTGTACTGCTGCCGGCCGTCCCAGTTTTCCGGCGCAGGAAGGAGACCGGCGGTCTCGCCGTTCAGTCCGACATTAAGGGGCTTGCCGATGCCGAATTTCTGCAGCCAGTCGTACCGCTCCTGCGGGGTCAGCTGCTGCCCGATCTGCACCGTTCCGGTATTCATGGACTTCGCCAGAATCCCGGAGGCGGTCATCTTGACCGTCCCGTGTTCGAAGGCATCCTTGAAGGTCTGGCCGTCGACGGTATAGGTGGAATCCAGCTCGAACCGTGATTCCGGGGTGGTGAGGCCCTGCTCAATGGCAGCCGCCATGGTGATGACCTTGGTGGTGGACCCCGGTTCGAAGGAATCGGTCACGGACCGGGCCTTGCGGGAGTCCGCCGGCGTTGCCCCCGGGTTGTTGGGGTCGACCGTGGTGGATTCCGCCAGCGCGATCACCCGCGCGGTGTCCGCCTCCATGACCACGATGTTGCCCCATTCGGCTTCATATTCATCCACCTGGGCGGCAATCGTCTGCTGGGCGAACCACTGCAGGTCCTGGTCAATGCTCAGCTTGATGGACTGCCCGTCATGGACGGGGACGTCCTCATTCGTGGCGTACGGGATGCGGATACCGTCGCCGCCGATTTCGTAGGTCTTGCTGCCGGCCTCGCCGGCGAGGATCTCATCCTGCGTCAGCTCCAGGCCTTCCTGCGCCCCCTCGGTGCCGAGGAATCCGACAATGGAACCTGCCACGGCGCCGGAGGGATAGGTCCGCAGGGTGGTCCGGTCCGCGTAGACGCCGGGGAACTTTACCGCGAGGACCTTCTCCTTGATTTCGGGAGTGACGGTCTTGGCAACGAAGTTGAAGCCCTTCTCCCCCAGCAGTGCCGAGCGGAGGGTTTCAGGATCCTGTCCGAGGATGGCCGCCAGTTCCCCGAAGGCCTGGTCGAACGTCACGTCCTGGAGCTTGCCCTCGGCGTCGCGGCGCTTGAATTCCCCGCCGATGTCCTGTGAGAGGCGCTGGTCCACGACAATGTCGAACCGCTCCACGCTTCGGGCCAGGTAATTGCCCTTGGAATCGAGGATGCTGCCGCGCAGCGCCGGTACGCTGACCGTCACGAGCCGGTTGTCCACGGCGCTCTGGGCCATGCCGTCCGGATCAATCGCCTGGACATGGAAAAGCCGGACGCCCAGTGCCACAAGCAGCACGAGGGCAAGGATCAGACCGGTACGCAGCCGTCCGGTAACAATAGCCACCCTGTGGTTGTCCGGGCCGGATGTTTTTGCCACAACGTGTCCTCGTTTTGCCTGAATTTCTGGGAACTGCCTAGCTTGGGTCAGTAATCGCTTAGCTGCCCGGGTGCGGGGATGGTCCCGCCGTTAAGCTCCCCTTCGGGGACGGCGTCGGGAGCCTGTACCTGCGTCTCCACGGGCGCCTCCACCGGCGCCTCGACCGGGGCCAGGGCGGCCGCTTCGGCTGCTTCGCGTGCAGCTTCTTCTTCCTCCAGCGCCCTCACCGTATCCTGCGGTTCCGCGGGAACCGCAGCCGGCGCCGGCATGACCGGCTGGTTGAGGACATTCGGCGCGCCGATCAGAAGTTCCGCGGGCTCGCCTTCCTTGGCGGCCTCGGGGCTGCCGGTCACGGCCAGTGTCTTGAGGTCAATGGTGCCGAAGCTCGGGGAGGAAACCATGCCGAGGTCCACGGCAGCTGCGGCCAGGACCTGGGGTGCCTGGTGGTTTTCGATGTCCTGGGTCAGGGCTTCGTTGCGCTGGGCCAGTTCCGCTTTCTGGCTCTGCAGCTGCACCAGTTCATACTGGCCGCTCGACACCGAGATATTGAGCAGCAGGACGGAGGCCAGCCCCAGCACGAGCGCTGCGAAGCAGAAGATGGCAAAGGGGGCGCGCCTGCGGCGCGAGGCAGCAGGCACCAGCGACAACGGAGTGCGCCGCCGGACGGGGGCGGGTGTCTCCGCATCCCAGTCGAGGGCCCGCGCCGTATTGCCTACGACGGCGTTCGACGCCACGGTGTTGAATCGAGCCGATGGCCGACGTTCACTCATTATTTCCAGGCCCCATCCATGGGTTTGCGGATTCGTTCTACTGCGCGGAGCTTTGCTGAGGCTGCACGGGGATTTTCTGCGATTTCCTCGTCCGTAGGCACCTCGGTGCCCTTGGTCAGCCTCTTGAGCTGGGCCTTGTGTTGTTCAAGTTCAACGGGGAAACCCTTAGGGGCGGAGGAGGCTGCGCCGGCGGCGAAGATGCCCTTGACAATCTTGTCCTCCAGCGAGTGGTAGGACATCACCACCACGCGTCCGCCCATATTCAGCACGGACAACGATGCCGGGATGGCCCGTTCGAGGACATCCAGTTCCTCGTTGACCTCGATCCGCAGCGCCTGGAAGGTCCGTTTCGCCGGATGCCCGCCGGTGCGGGCGGCGGCTGCCGGGACAACGCCGCGGATAGCTTCGACCAGTTCACCGGTAGTAGTAAAGGGCTTGGCGGCACGCGCTGCAACGATGGCCGATGCGATCCGGCCGGCGAATTTCTCCTCGCCCCACTTCCGGATGATGCCCACCAGTTCGGCTTCGCTGTAGGTGTTCACGACGTCGGCAGCCGTACGTCCGCGGCTGGTGTCCATCCGCATATCCAGGGGCGCGTCGTAGGAGTAGGCGAAGCCCCGGTCCCGCTCGTCGAGCTGCAGCGAGGAAACGCCGAGGTCAAACAGGGCTCCGTCGATGCCGTCAAACCCAAGATCGGCTACGACTTCTGCTATTTCGTCATACACCGCGTGGACCAGGTCGATGCGGTCCGCAAAGGGCTCCAGCCGTTCGCCGGCCAGTGCCAGCGCCTGGCGGTCCCGGTCGATACCGATCACATGGAGCCGGGGAAAGCGCTGCAGCATGGCTTCGGTGTGCCCGCCCATGCCGAGAGTGGCATCTACGACCACCGCACGGCCGTGGTCGGCAACGGCGCTTTCAATGGAAGGAGCCAGGAGATTGATGCAGCGGTCGCGCAGCACCGGAACGTGCCGTTCCTCGGTGGGGCGCTCTTCGCTCATCTAAGGCTTCCTTTGCGTACATAGTGGTGTTTGCCTTGCGGCGCGGCTCTGCAATCAGACCCCCATCCGCGCCTCACCGCTGTGCTCCGCCTGGCTCCGGGGAAGGGAAGCCAGGTGGGCCGTGCGGTGGGGCGGCGGGAGATCTCATTACAGACCCGGCCCCGGTTGGCCCCATGCGGGCCGGTACTGCTAGAAAATCCCGGGAATCGCGTCTTCATCCGTTTCCGAAAACGCGGTTTCCTGTTCTGCCAGGTAGTTCTGCCAAGCGGTTGCGTCCCAGATCTCGGCCCGCGTGCCGGCGCCGATGACGACCAGTTCGCGTCCGAGTCCTGCATACGACCTCAGTGCCGGAGGGATGGTTACCCGCCCCTGCTTGTCCGGAACTTCATCAGAGGCCCCGGACAGAAAGACCCGAATGTAGTCACGCGCCTGGCGGGAGGAAAGTGGAGCTTCCCGCATTTGGTCGTGGACCCGTTCGAATTCCTTCCGGCTGAAGACGTAGATGCAGTGCTCCTGGCCCCTGGTCAAGACCAGGCCGTCGGCCAGTTCCTCGCGGAATTTAGCCGGCAGAATCAGCCTCCCCTTCTCATCCAAACGCGGTGAATGTGTTCCTAGGAACATCACGCACCGCCCTGTCTGATTGGGGGTAAACCCCTCGAGTACCGCCCCTACCCTCTTATGTCCCCCACTTTACTCCACTTCCCTCCACAGTCAACGTCCACGCCGGTTATATTCCCGGCGCGTCGGACCGGAAATCCGCATGCTGGTGCGGTTGCCTGCCGGTGGAGGACAGTGGAGGGGAAAATACTCCCGCCGGGGACCCGGGCAACGGCGTCCGGACTGGCCCCGGGCACAAAAAAGGACCCGCCGAAGCGGATCCGTTTTTGAAACTTATCAGCCTGCCGGACGGCCGTCATGTGCGGTCAGGCAATGCCGGCCCTAAGTCTGCGGAGCGGAGGTTCGGCGAACCTACGGCTGGTCGCGTTTGCGTTCATCCCACTTGTTTTCCAGGTTGTTCATGAATCCGCGCTGGGTACTGGACTCACGCTCCCTGCGGCCGTCCGCCGCTGTGGGCGGGTTCTTCCGTCCGCGGGTGGTTGCGTAGTAGACACCGGCACCCATGATGAGGAACCCCAGTACGCCGACAGGGATCCCCGCTTCCGTGATCCCCAGCAGCAGCACGCCCAGCCCGACAACAGCCAGCAGGGCGCCAAGTACGATGCGCCTTGTCGAGATCCCCCGGCCGGCGGACGTCGCCATTGAGTTCGCGAATTTAGGATCTTCGGCGTGTAATTGCTGCTCCAGCTGATCCAGCAAGCGCTGCTCGTGTTCCGACAGTGCCATTACTGCCTCCTTGCCGTCCGGTTCTGCCCCTGTAAACCAACCAACGAACGTATGGCGCCGGATGTTCCCGCCCAGGCCCGCTGCTGCTTTGCACTTAGTCCAAGGATAGGGGGCAACGGGTCAGCACGAAAGCGGCGGATCTACGTATTCGGCCGGGCGGCCGGTCCGGACCGCGGCACGGCCTATCCGGGACGCTGCCCGGGCCCGCCGGAAGCGCCTCCCGGGGACGGGTCCGGCTCCGCAGGCGGCTTCCGGGGAGACGGGGCAATCAGCCGGGCGGGAACGACACCCAGCTCGCCGAACCGCTGGTTGATCCGGTCCAGGGCATCCTCGGCCGAACGCCAGCTGTCCTCCCGCCCGTCCAGCGTCAACTGCATGGCAGCACCTTCGGCGGACTCAAGCTGTTCCGCCCGCAGGCCGATCAGCCGGACACTCTGGGGCCGCGGCCCCAGTGCGGCCAGCAGCCCCTTGGTCGTCTCGTAAATCATCTGTGCACTGTCCACCGGCTCGGGAAGGGTGCGTGTGCGCGTCAGCGTCGTGAAGTCGGCGTAGCGCAGCTTCAGGGAGACCGACCTGCACTGGAGACCTGCGGCCCGCAGGCGGACAGCGCTGCGGTGCGCGAGCCGAAGCAGTTCTGTGTGCAGTATGTCGTCGTCGCTGACGTCCGAGGCAAAGGTTTCCTCTGCGCCGATGCTCTTTTCCCTCCGCACCGGGGTTACCGCCCGGGGATCCCGCCCCCAGGACAATTCGTACACGTGGTCACCCACGGCGCCGAGCAGCCGGCGAAGCACGGTCGGCGGAGTATTGGCGACGTCGGCAACAGTGGCGATCCCGACCCGTGCCATCACTTCGCGGGTCTTGGCCCCGACTCCCCACAGCGCGGACACATCGAGGGTATGCAGGAAGTCCACCGTCTGTTCCTTGGGTACCAGCAGCAATCCGTTGGGTTTGCAGCGGGTGGAAGCAATCTTGGCTACGAACTTGGTCGCAGCAATGCCGACACTGGCAGTCATGCCCAGCTCGTCGGCGACGCGCTTGCGGATGAGCTCCCCGATGACGCGCGGGGGTCCGAGCCTGCGCATGGATCCGGCTATATCGAGGAAGGCCTCATCCACGCTGAGCTGTTCCACAAGCGGGGTGATGGACTCGAAGATCTGCATCAGCTGCCCTGAGAAGGTCCGGTAGACGTCCTGGTGCGGCTCCAGGACCACTGCCTGCGGGCACTGCCTGCGGGCCACTGCCATGGGCATGGCCGAGCGGACTCCGTAACGTCTTGCCTCGTAGGAGGCTGACAGGACTACGGACCGTCCTCCCAGTCCGCCTACAATGACGGGCCTGCCTATCAGGTCCGGCCGCTTGAGGAGCTCAACCGAGACATAAAAGGCATCCATATCCACGTGCATTATGGTGCAGTCGCGGTTGCCGCCGGCGGCCTCTGAACCATTACTCACTCCCTCATCGTAGCCAGCCCCACCCCCTTTCCGGAGTTGCCTGCAGGAGCACGCTTATCCGCCGGCCCGCACTCTCCCCCCCGGGACGGTTTCCGGTTCGCCTAGACTGGGTGGCAGGACCCTGCCCCCCACTGAAGCGGAACCCGATGAAAAACACCCTCACGATGCTCTCTTCCGCGGCCCTGATCCTGGCGGCCGCCGGATGTTCCACCGGCTCCGGGGAGGGCAGCGCTTCCCCGTCCGGCACTGCTTCGGCTGCCTCATCCCCCGCTTCCGGGACAGCAGGTTCCCCTTCGCCGTCGGCTTCGCCCGTCGCCCTCGCGGAGGACTTCCCCTCCACGCTCATTCCGGTTCTGGACGGCGCAGAGATCCTTTCGAGCACAGTGGACCGGGCCAACGGCACCCTCACCGCCGTCCTCGTGGAGTCCTCGGACGCACCCGCCGCCGAGATCCTCGCTTTCTACGATGCAAAGCTCACCGCGCAGGGATTCACTGCAGCGGAAGCGGCCCCCGGCTCGCCCTCTTCGCGTGACTACGTCCGGACCGGCGCCGGGGACCCCGAAACCGTCAACATCACGGCTATTGCCCAGGACGGCGGCCCGGCAACTGTGACTGTCGGCGCGACGGTGCTCGCAGAAAAGGCGAAATAACCGTGACCTTTACCCCCGTCGAAACCGCGCAGGAGGAACAGTCGGCATACCGGGGCCTGCTCGGCGCGGAGCTCGAGGATTTCCTGGCGCTCCAGCAAACCGTCCTCGCCGGAATCTCGGCCGAGGCGCTGCCCCTGCTGGACGCGGTGCACAACCTCGCCCAAGGCGGAAAGCGGCTGCGCGCCCTTCTCTCGTACTGGGGCTGGCGCGGCGCAGGAGGCGCTCCCCTGCACCCGGAAGCCGTCCGGGCCGGCGTGGCTCTGGAACTGTTCCAGAGCGCGGCGCTGATCCACGACGACATCATCGACCGGTCGGATACCCGCCGGGGCGGGCCCAGTGTCCACCGTATCTTCTCCATGGCGCACGCAGACTCCGACTGGCACCTGGACGGATCCCACTTCGGCTCGTCCGCCGGCATCCTTGCGGGCGACCTCTGCCTTTCCCTCAGCGAAGAAATGTTCTCCGCAGTGGGCCCGCGCGCCGCGCACGGCACCGAAGCGCGGCGGATCTTCAACCGGATGCGCACCGAGGTCATGGCCGGGCAGTACCTTGACATCCTGGAAGAGGTAGTCGGCCCCGGACACGATCCCGAACATGCCGTGGTACGGGCCCTGAACATCCTCCGTTACAAGGCCGCGAAGTACACCACGGAGCATCCGCTGACTCTTGGCGGCGCCCTGGCCGGCGCCGGGGCAGATCTTCTGGCCGGATATTCCCGTTTCTCCCTGCCCCTGGGCGAAGCCTTCCAGCTTCGGGACGATGTGCTGGGCGTCTTCGGGGATCCGCAGACAACGGGCAAGCCGGCCGGCGACGATCTGCGCGAGGGCAAGCGCACGGTCCTGATTGCCTATGCCCTCTCCGGCGGCAGCGAGAACGCGCGGAAGGAGATCACCGCCCGGCTTGGGGATCCGGACCTGGACGACGACGGCGTGGCCCGCCTGCGGGCGATCCTCCTGGACACGGGGGCGCTGGAGGCAACCGAGGCACTTATTTCGCAGCATACGGAAACAGCTTTTTCCGCCCTGGCCGCACTCCCCCTTGACGATGTCCCCAGAGCGGCGCTGGACGCCCTGGCGCACTCGGCGGTAAAACGCAGCGCCTAAACCAAAACACCCAGTACTAAGTGTGCATATAAATAGGGAGCTTCCCGTCTGCTGACGGGAAGCTCCCTATTTAGGTACTGCGGGTGGAATTATTACCAGCCCAGAGCCTGGGCGCGGCGGCGGATCTCTGTCTTGCGCCCCTCGCGGAGTGCGTCCACGGGACGGCCCGGCAGGGTGTCGTCAGCCGTAAACAGCCAGCGGATCATCTCGTCGTCGTGGAAGCCTGCGTCGTCGAGCACGGAAATCGTGCCCTTCAGGCTGTCCAGCACGGAGCCGTCGGCAATAAAGGCAGCCGGAATACTGCGGATCTTCCGCTCGCCGAGGCGCACGGCCACAAGGGCGCGCTCCTCCAGCAGGCTATGCACCTTGTTAATAGGGAGATCAAGTTGTTCAGCCACATCGGGCAGGGTCAGCCAGTCGGAAACAAGTTCCTCGAGTTCATTCACTCTTCAAGGGTGCCACGTCCGGGGCGGCCCGGGCCACTTTGCCGTTCGGCACCGGAACCCGTTTGTCAAAAGTCACCACCGGGTATTGTGCGTGCGCCTCATTAGTGTAAATTCACATGGGTACCTGTAATCACATGAGTAACTAACACACCATCAGTCACTCAAACAACAGTAGTAACACCCGTTTCATTACTTGTAATGAATCCTAGGATTTGCAAAGTAATGGACCGCCATACAGATGAGGAAACACCACTCTATGAACACTCAGTCGACGACGGGACCGCAAACAGCGCGTTCCGGTGCCAACTCAATGCCGCGCAAACTGAGTGTTGCCGTCACGACCGCCGCGATCCCTGCAGTGATGATCTCCGCGCTGGCTCTCGCCGAACCGGCTGCCGCAGCACCCGCTGCACCGCAGAACACCCTGTTCCCGCAGCTTCCCCTGCAGGCCATCAAGAACCTGAACACCGGTACGTCCACCGGTGTTGCCGCCTCACAGCTGGCTACGCAGATGCCCGCAACACTGCCGGCCGAGTCCGCGGCGCCCGCAACGCACCGGATCGTTTCCGGTGACACCGTCAGTTCCATTGCGGCACAGTACGGCCTTTCCGTGGCCGACCTGCTGCGCGTGAACAACCTGCAGCCGACGTCGCTGATCTTCGCCGGCGACGAGCTCCGCCTGGGCGGGTCATCCGCCCCCGCCTCCGCCGCGGCCGCCGCGCCTTCCGCCGGCACCTACACGGTGGTCTCCGGCGATACGCTGGGCGCCATCGCCGCCAGGCACGGCGTCAGCCTCTCCAGCATCCTCGCCGCCAACGGACTGAGCCTGACCTCCGTTATCTACCCGGGCCAGAGCATCCGGATCGACGGCAAGGCACCGTCAGCGACGCCCGCCGCCCCCGAGCAGGGCCAGACAGCACCCGCCGCCGGTGCCAGCTACACCGTCGCCGCGGGCGATACCCTCGGCGCCATCGCAGCCAAGCACGGTGTCAGCCTTTCGGGCGTCCTCGCGTCCAACGGCCTGACCCAGGGCTCGGTCATCCGTCCCGGCCAGCAGATCCGGCTCGACGGCGGCACCGTGAGCATCACGGCTGCGGCGCCCGTTGCGGCCCCGACGGATCTGGTGCCCAACACCTTCCTGCACTACACCTACCCCGAGCACACGGTCGCCGATGCCAACCTGAACAAGCAGGCGCTGAATTCGCTGCCGGTTCCGGACCGTGCACAGATGCAGCAGATTGTGGCCGACACGGCAGTGCAGATGGGCGTCGATCCGGCCCTGGCGCAGGCCTTTGCGCTCCAGGAATCCGGCTTCGACCAGCGGGCGGTCTCCCCCGCCAACGCCATCGGCACCATGCAGGTCATCCCCTCCTCCGGGGAATGGGCCTCGCAGCTGGTGGGCCGGCAGCTGAACCTGCTGGATCCGTACGACAACGCAACCGCGGGCGTAGCCATCATCAGCGCGCTGATCCGCAGCAGCGACAGCCTGGAAAACGCGATTGCCTCGTACTACCAGGGCCAGTACTCGGTCACCACGCACGGCATGTTCGCCGACACCCGCGGCTACGTGAGCTCGGTGCTTGCCCACCGCGAGTCCTTCCGGTAGAGCAGTCCACGAGTGCCTCGAAGGGTCCGGATCGGGTGTCGATCCGGACCCTTTCGCGTACCGCCATTAGGATCGAAGAGTGCATGAGCCCGTGAAAGACTCCCTCGTTGAGACGCTGGTAGACGACCGTTACTTCGTCAGGTCCCTGGTGGCGCGCGGCGGAATGTCCAGCGTCTACCTCGCTACCGACCGCCGACTGGACCGCGACGTGGCGCTGAAGGTGCTGTACCCGCACCTTGCTGCGGACCGCGGCTTCCTTCGGCGCTTTGAAAGTGAGGCCAAGTCCGCTGCCCGGCTTTCCCACCCGCATGTGGTGGGCGTCCTGGACCAGGGCATCACGGACAGCCTGGCTTATCTGGTCATGGAGTATGTGCCGGGCCGGACGCTGCGCGGACTAATGGACGAGCGCGGCCCGCTGTCGCCGCGCCTCGCACTGGCACTGATGGACGCCGTGGTTGAAGGACTTGCCGCAGCACACGACGCCGGGCTGGTCCACCGCGACGTCAAGCCGGAAAACGTACTCCTTGCGGACAACGGCAGGATCAAGATCGCGGACTTCGGGCTGGCCCGTGCCGTGTCCACCAGCACCAATACCGGCACACTCGTGGGCACCGTTGCCTATCTGGCCCCCGAACTCGTGACCGCAGGCGGTGCCGACGAACGCAGCGACGTCTACTCGGCCGGCATCATGCTTTACGAAATGCTCACGGGCCGGCAGCCCTTTACCGGGGACTCCCCCATCCAGGTCGCCTTCGCACACGTCCATTCCTCGGTTCCCGCCCCGTCCGCCCTCTGCCCCGGGCTGGCTGAGGACCTGGACGACCTGGTCCGCTGGTGCACGGCCAAGGACCCCGAGGAACGCCCCGTCAACGGCCGTGCCCTGCTGGGCGAGCTGCGCCATATCCGCACCTCCCTGAGCGACGGAGAGCTGGATTTCCGGTGCGCCCCGCACCCGGACGGCAGTCCGGCTTCCTCCGGCTCCCCCACCGAAGCCCTGTCCGGAGCCACGGAAGTCCTTACGGGAGCCGGCGCCGCCACCAGCGTCATCGACACGTCAGCGCTGCACCCGGACGTGGCCGGGGGCAACTCCACCGAGGTTATCCACCGCAGCGGCAACCCCACGACGGTATTCCCCGCCGGCGGGCGCCCCGGCAGCCACGACGGGGGACGCGGTACAGACGACTACCCGGCCGAGGAAAACGATGAAACGTACGACGACGGCGACGACGACGGGCAGGGCCCGCACCGGCGCCTGAGCAAGCGCGATGAACGCGCCCTTGCACGGCACAACGACCGTGAAGCCCATCGCCCGCAGATGTCCCTCCGCAGCGGCAAACCCCGGCGGCGAGGCATCCTGGTGGCCGTGCTGCTGGCGGTCCTGCTCGCCGGCGCTGCCTTCGCCGGCTGGTTCTTCGGCGCCGGACCGGGCGCCCTTGTCTCCGTACCGGATGTCAGCAATACCGCCGTCGAAGAGGCCGGGACGCAGCTGGGCGACGCAGGGCTGACCTATACCACCGACGAGGTGTTCGATGAAGTCGTGGCAGCCGGACTTGCCGTGGGCACTGATCCCGCCGCTCCCCGGGAAGTGCGGCGCTTCCAGCCGGTGACCCTGCTCGTGTCCAAGGGGCCGGAGCTTTTCCCGGTGCCCAACGTGGTCCAGCGGACTCTCGAAGCCGCCGGAGCGGACCTTCAGGAAGCTGACCTCACCCTCGGCGCGGTCACCGAGGAATACAGCGAAAGCGTTGCCGCCGGCAGCATCATCAGCCAGCAGCCGCTGCCCGATACGCTGCTGCGGCTGGACGCCCAGGTGAACGTCACGGTTTCCAGGGGACCCGCACCCGTTGAGGTACCGGCGGTCACCGGCCTCGGCGAGGAGGCCGCCGTGGAGGCCGTCGAGGCCGCCGGGCTCAAGGCCGCCGTCGCCCCGGACAAGGTGAACAGTGCTTCCGTGCCCGCAGGTGCAGTCGTGGCCCAGACACCGGCTTCCGGCCTGCTGGAGCGGGGCTCCACCGTCACCCTGACCATTTCCCTCGGCCCGCGGATGGTCGAGGTCCCGAACTACGTGGGACAGCGCGCAGAATCTGCGCGCGCCGATCTGGAGAGCCGCGGGTTCACCGTGGAGGTCGAGAACCTGCTGGGCGGGCTGCTCGGCCTGGTCCGGGACCAGGACCCGGGCGCCGGAACCGCCCCCGAGGGCTCCACCGTCATCCTGAAGGTGGTGTAGCCCCCGGGGCCAGGGCCCTGGATCAGCTCCTGCGGGACAGGGCGCCGGCCACCAGGAAGGCCATCTCCAGGGACTGCATATGGTTCAGCCGCGGATCGCAGACCGATTCGTAGCCCTCAACGAAGGCCTCCTGGTCAACGGGGTCCGCGCCGCCCAGGCACTCCGCGACGTCGTCGCCCGTCATTTCCACGTGCAGGCCGCCGGGGAATGTCCCCAGCGAATCATGCACCTCGAAGAAGCCCCGCACCTCGTCCATCACATCGTCGAAGTTGCGGGTCTTGTAGCCGTTCGGCGACGTCACGGTGTTGCCGTGCATGGGGTCCGTCACCCACAGCACCTGGGCGCCGGAGGCGGTCACTTTCTCCACCAGGGAGGGCAGCTTCTCGCGGATGTTCCGGGCGCCCATCCGGGTGATGAAGGTCAGCCGTCCGGGTTCGCGGTTCGGATCAAGCCTGTCGATCAGGGCGAGGGCGTCTTCGGCGCTGGTTGACGGGCCCAGCTTCACACCGATGGGGTTGCGCACCCGGGACAGGAAGTCCACATGCGCGGAATCCAGGTCGCGGGTCCGCTCCCCGATCCACAGGAAGTGTCCGGAGGTGTCGTACGGCTGGCCGGTGCGGGAGTCCACGCGGGTCAGTGCACGTTCGTAGTCCAGGAGCAGCGCCTCATGGCTGGCGAAGAACTCAACGCGCTTCAGTGCCTCGAAGTCAGCGCCGCAGGCGTCCATGAACCGGACGGCCCGGTCAATCTCCCGGGCGAGGGATTCATAGCGGGAGTGTGAGGGATTGGAGGTGAAGCCCTTGTTCCAGTGGTGCACCAGCCGCAGGTCGGCGAAACCGCCCTGGGTGAAGGCACGGATCAGGTTCAGCGTGGAGGCGGACGTGTGGTAGGCACGCACCATCCGTGCCGGGTCGTGCCTGCGGGACTCGGGAGTGAAGTCGTAGCCGTTGACCATGTCGCCGCGGTAGGCGGGCAGCGTCACGCCGTTCCGGGTTTCATCATTGGACGAGCGCGGTTTGGCGAACTGGCCGGCCATCCGTCCCATCTTGATCACGGGAACGGAGGCGCCGTAGGTCAGGACGACGGCCATCTGGAGCAGCGTCCGGACGCGGGCGCTGATCTTGTCTGCAGTGGCGGCCTCGAAGGTCTCGGCGCAGTCGCCGCCCTGCAGGAGGAAGGCACGGCCCTGCGCGGCCTCGGCCAGACGGCCCCGGAGCACATCTACTTCGCCTGCGAAGACCAGCGGCGGAACCATGGAGAGCTCGGCAATGGCAGCGTCATAGCCGGGGTCGCCGCGCCAGGACGGCTGCTGGGAAATCGGCAGGGAACGCCAGTTGTCCAGCTCGGGGTGGCTTGCGGAGGTCGCCGCCGCGCCGGAGAGCATGGTGGGAATGGACTCGCGGTGTACGGGTGTGTCAGTCACGGCTTAAGCGTACTTGTTGCCCAGCAGGAGCAAACAACACCGTCACAATTGCCTTCGGAGCACGCAACACGGGCTCCACCCCGCGGACGCGGGGGAGCTAGGTGAGGACGCGGAGACCTAGGCGCGGACGCGGGGATGCCAGACGCGGACGCGGGGACCTAAGCGGTGTGGGAACGCGGATCCGTGTCGCGGTCGTCGCCGGCAGTACGGGCAGCGTCGGCTCCGGTCTCACTGGAACCGGCGGTACGGGCACCGTTGGTTCGGGGCATCCGGCTCCGGAACTTCTTCCGGAGCGTGGTTCCCGCTTCAGCCACGGCGGCGCCGGCGTCGCCATGCTTCCGGGCCTTGTCCCTGCCTTTTGCCGTGCCGGAGTCTTTTGCCGTAGCCGAGCCGATGACGGTGACGGAACCGGGACGCTTGCCGCCCGCATCGGCGGGGAGCTCCGGGCCGGCGTCGGGGGTTCCCGCACCGGAGTCGGAGCCGGCGGTAAGGCGCACCGCCGCACCCCGCGCCTCGGCAGCTTTGCCGCCCTTGCGTGCGGCCAGCTTCTCCTTGACCGTGCTGGCATATACATCCACGTATTCCTGGCCGGAAAGACGCATGAGTTCATACATGATCTCGTCGGTGACGGACCGCTGGATGAACCGGTCATTCTCGAGCCCGGCGTACCGCGAGAAGTCGAGCGGTTCGCCTACGATGATGCCGATCCGGCGGATATTGGGGAGCCGCCGTCCAATCGGCTGGACCTTATCGGTGCCGATCATTGCCACCGGGATGACGGGCACACCGGTGGACAGCACCAGCTTGGCCACACCGGTCTTGCCGCGGTAGAGGCGTCCGTCCGGGCTGCGGGTTCCTTCGGGGTAGATGCCCAGGAGTCCGCCGTTCTCCAGTACGTCAACACCGGCCTTCAGCGAGGAGGCAGAAGCCGCCCCGCCGGAACGGTCCATGGGCAGCTGGTTGGCAAGGCGGAAGAACGTGGCAGTGAGCTTTCCCTTGATGCCTTTGCCGTTGAAGTACTCGCTCTTCGCGAGGAAGCTCACCGGCCGGGGCACGGCCAGCGGAAGGAAGATCGAATCGGAGAACGACAGGTGATTGCTCACCAGGACGGCAGGCCCGGATTCGGGAATGTTGTCCATTCCCTTGACCCACGGCCGAAAGAGAAGATTCACCACCGGCCCGATGAATATCGTCTTCATCACCCAATAGAACACGCGGCTTGATCTCCTGTCCGGACAAGACAATAACTAGGGACCCGATTGGTTCCCCAGACTCTACTGTATGCGTGCTTATCCCTGCTGGTTAACTTTGCGCGTACCGTGCCTGCGGATAGTTTCCGCCGCTCGGGGTCCAAAAGGCCCCCGCTAATGCAACCATAGACACATGACTTCCTCCCCCGGCGCTGCTGCCTTTTCCTCCGAGGGGCACGGCGCCAACGCGGGCGTAGGCGTGCTCCTCAGCCACGGATTCACCGGCTCCCCGGTGAGCCTGGCGGCTTGGGCCCGTTACCTCGCGGACCGCGGCTACGCCGTGAGCCTGCCGCTGCTGCCGGGGCACGGCACCAGCTGGCAGGAGCTGCAACGGACGCCGTGGCAGCGCTGGTACGAGGAATACGAAACCGCCTATTTCACCCTGCGGGAGCGGACAAGCTGTGTTGTGTCCGGCGGTCTTTCCATGGGCGGTGCCCTGGCGCTGCGGCTGGCAGCACGCCAGCCGGTGGCCGGCGTCGCCGTCGTTAACCCCGGCCTGACGTTCGGCGACCCCCGGGCCCGTTATTCGGGCGTGCTCAAGTACTTCCTGAAATCGGTCCCCGCCATCGGCAACGACATCCGGCTTCCAGGGCAGGATGAAGGCGCGTACCCCCGGACGCCGGTGGGTGCCGTGCACCAACTGCGGCAGCTTTTCCGCGATACTGCCGCCTCGCTGCCGGCTGTTACCGCCCCTGTACTGGCCTTCCGTTCACGGGTGGATGCGGTGGTGCCGGAGTCGAGCATGGAGGTGCTCCGCCGCCGCCTGCTGAACGCGGAACTTGAGGTGGTACCGCTGGAGAACAGCTACCACGTGGCCACCATGGACCACGATGCCCCGCTCATCTTTGAACGGTCGCACGAGTTCATCCAACACGTCAGCTCCGGGGTCCGGGCATGAGCGAACGCGAGCCGGACCACAACAAGTCAACGGACGAGGAAGTCTGGCTGGATCTGGTGGCCCGGCTGGAGCACATGGACGCCGCCGATCCCGTGCAGCCCGAGCCGGACCCGCCGGGCGCTCCGGACGAATCCGCGGACGGATCCGGCGGCCGGGACACCGGAAAGACCGGAGCGTCCCCTGAACCGGCGGCACCGTCTCCGGCCGAACCCTCTCCGGCCGAACGTACGCGGGCAATCTTCCGGAACCAGCCGCTGGCAGCGGCGGGACCGCGGGACTATACAGCGGAGGATGACGGGGACGACAACGGCGGTTTTGTTCCGCCGGAACCTCCTCCCCTCGGCATGGGCGAACCGCTGGTGGTGCTCAGCTGGCTGGGCACACTGGCCGGGCCGCTGCTGCTCCTGGTGTTCGCCATGTTCTGGCGCGATGCACCCCTGGCCGTCATCCTGGGAACCATTGCGGTTTTCGCCGGATCGGCCGGCTACCTGCTTTTCCGACTACCCCAGCACCGTGATGAGGGCGACGACGGCGCCGCCGTCTAGGCCCGGCCTTCCCGCAACGGGACGCCGCGGCTCAGCGGCGTGCGGCGATCCGGGACAGGTCGGCGGCGCCGATCATTCCCGCCGCAGGACCCAGGGCGGCACGCTCCATCCCGGCCGCCGGGCGGAAACCGCGACCGGTGAGGTTCCGGGCAAAGGACCGCCGGGCAGGTTCCAGCAGCAGGTCACCGGCATCGCTGAGCCCGCCGCCGATGACGAACATCCCCGGGTCAAGGGCCGCGGCCAGGTTAGCCAGCCCCAGCCCCAGCCACTGCCCCACCTCATCCAGCAGTTCCACGCAGGCCGGATCGCCCTCGAGGGCGAGGCGGGTAACGACGGCGCCGGTCACCCGATTCGCATCGCCGTCCACCGCCCGGAGCAGTTCCGAGGCCACCGGCGAGTTTGCCGCTGCCAGCTCCCGGGCCTCCCGGCCCAGGGCGTTGCCCGATGCATATTGTTCCCAGCAGCCGCGGTTGCCGCATTCGCAGCGGTGCCCGCCGGGCATGATGATCTGGTGGCCGAACTCGCCCGCCACACCGTACCGGCCGCGTTCGAGGCGGCCGTCGAGCACCATCGCCCCGCCGATTCCGGTGCCCAGGGTGATGCAGACCATCCTGCTCTCCCCCGCGCCGGCTCCGAACCGGTATTCAGCCCAGGCGGCGCCGTCGGCGTCGTTGACCAGGAAGACCCGGCGGCGCAGCAGCCGCTCCAGGTTCTCGCGCAGCGGCTCGTTGCGCCAGGCCAAATGGGGGCTGAACAAGACCGTGCTGCCGGCGAGGTCCATCCACCCGGCCGCGCCGATTCCCACGGACCACACGTGGTGATCGGCGGACAGTTCCCGGACCAGGTCCACGATGACTGCTTCGACTTCGCGCGGATCCTGGCCGGGCGTCGAACGGCGTGCCTGCTTCAGGACCCGGCCGTCGCCGTCGACCAGCCCGGCGGCGACTTTGGTTCCGCCGATATCGATGCCGATGGCCAGGCCCCGCCGCCGCATCCGGTTGGGCAGCCGCATGGGCCTGCGGGTCCGGAACGGCTCCGCCTGCCGGCGCTGGAGCGGGGTGGAAAGGGATCGGGGAACGGGTGCTGGGGTAACTGGACGCATCAGAAACCTATTCTAGGGAAACGGCAAGAGCAGCGACGCGTTCGTTATCGATCCGCAAGGTTACCGATGGGTATGAAAATGTGATCTAGGTTATAGGCTGAACAGTGCCTACGGGCGTAACGGATATCAAAGGAGCTATCGTGCGAGAATTCAGTGTTCCCGTCCTAGCGGAGTCCCCGCCGCAGACGAACATCACCAACATGCTGCTCGATCAGGCAGCCAAGCCAAGCAACCCCGCTCTCTTTGCCGTCCGGAACGGCCAGGGCGAATGGCAGCGGATCAGTGCCACGGAATTCACCAAGGACGTCCGGGCGCTGGCAAAGGGCTTTATGGCCAGCGGTGTCAAGGCAGGCGACCGTGTGGCCATCATGTCCCGGACCCGGTACGAGTGGACCCTCGTGGACTTTGCCCTTTGGTTCGCCGGAGCCGTTCCGGTTCCGGTCTATGAAACCTCCTCCCCTTCGCAGGTCGCCTGGATCCTCAGTGATTCCGGTGCCGTCGGCATTGTGGTGGAGGCTGCCAGACACGAGAACATTGTCCGCACGGCGGCGGCCGATGAGGACCTTTCCATGGTCGCCAATGTCTGGCAGATCGACGGCGGCGGGCTGGATGCGCTGCGCACCGAGGGCGCCTCGGTGAGTGATGAAGATCTCGAGAAACGGCGCTCAACCGCGCAGATGGCGGACCTGGCGACCATCATCTACACCTCCGGCACCACGGGCAAGCCGAAGGGCTGCGAACTCACCCACGCCAACTTCGTCGACGTGTCGCGCAACTCCGAGCTGGCGGAGCCCGAGGTGGCGACCGAAGGCTCGCAGACCATCATGTTCCTGCCGCTGGCGCACGTCCTTGCCCGGTTCATCTCCGTGCTCTGCGTGGCCACCGGCGCCACCGTCGCGCACACCCCCGACGTCAAGAACCTTCTCCCGGATCTGCAGAGCTTCAAGCCCAGCTTCATCCTGGTGGTCCCGCGCGTGCTGGAGAAGGTCTTCAACGCCTCCATGCTGAAGGCCGAGGACGGCGGAAAGGGCAAGATCTTCCATGCCGGCGTCGCCACCGCAGTGGCCTGGTCGAGGGCAAAGCAGGAGGGGAAGGTGCCGCTGAGCCTGACCCTTCGGCACGCACTCTTCGACCGCCTGCTGTACGGCAAGATCCGCGAGGCCATGGGCGGCAAGGTGGAATACGCCGTGTCCGGCGGAGCTCCCCTGGGCGAACGGCTGGGGCACTTCTTCCACGGCATCGGCCTGCTGGTGCTGGAGGGCTACGGCCTGACCGAAACCACCGCCCCGCTGACCACCAACACCCCGCAGCTGGTCAAGCTGGGCACGGTGGGCGCGCCGCTTCCCGGCAACAGTGTGAAGATCGCCGACGACGGCGAGATCCTGGCCAAGGGCATCAGTGTCATGAAGGGCTACTACAACCGCCCTGAGCTGATGGGTGAAACCTTCACGGACGGCTGGTTCCATACCGGCGACATCGGTGAACTCGACGCCGACGGCTTCCTGAAGATCACCGGCCGGAAAAAGGAAATCATCATCACGGCCGGGGGCAAGAACGTGGTCCCGTCGCACCTGGAGGATTCCATCCGTGCCGATTCGATTGTGTCCCAGTGCGTTGTCGTCGGGGATGCGAAGCCGTTCATTTCGGCCCTGATCACGGTGGACGAGGAGGCCCTGCCCGGGTGGCTGGGACGCCACAAGCTGCCGGCCACCATGACGGTGACCGAAGTTGCCAAAACCGATGAGCTGCAGAACGAGCTGCAGGCCCTGGTGGACCGCGCCAACAAGAAGGTCTCCTCCGCCGAGGCCATCAAGAAGTTCCGCGTGGTCCCGACGGACTTCACCGAGACCAGCGGACACCTGACGCCGTCGATGAAGATCAAGCGCGCCCAGGTCCTGCGGGACTTCTCGGACGTCATCGACGATATCTACAGCGGGCAGCGCGTCTGACGCCTGCACCCGGCCGGGCCGGAGCCGCCTCGACTAGAGACGGTTCGGGCCCGGCTTTTCCTTTGTGTTCAGGGAGAGCAGCGCGTTTTCCACCACTTCGGTCAGCGCCGGGTGGATCCAGTACTGCCCGCGGGCCATCGTGGCCGCGTCCAGCCCGAATTCCATTGCCTGCACCAGCGGCTGGATCAGCATGGACGCCTCATGGCCCATGATGTGCGCGCCGAGCAGCCGGCCGCTTTCCTTCTCCGCCAGCAGCTTCACAAAACCGGTCGAGTCCTCCATGGCCCAGCCGTACGCCGTCGACCCGTATTCCTGGACCGCAAGAGCCAGTTCGACGCCGCGGGCTTCCGTGTCCGCCAGGGCCTCGTCCTCGGTCATCCCCACGCTGGCGATCTGCGGGCTGCTGAACACGGCCGCCGGAACGAAGCGGTGGTCCATGGCACGCAGATCCCCGGGGTGGACCAGGTTGTGCGCTACTACGCGGGCCTCATGGTTGGCCACATGCTTGAGCTGGTAGGGGCTGCTGACGTCGCCCAGCGCCCAGATCCCCGGGACGGGCGCACCGGCTGCCAGCACACGTCCGTAGCTGTCCACCGCCAGGCGCCGGTCCCCGGTGACGTCGAAACCGGCCGCCGCGACGTCCAGCCGGTCGGTGTTGGGTGTCCGGCCGGTGGCCACAAGCACCAGATCCACGTCCAGTGCCGATTCACCGGCGGGACCGGAGAGCACGGCATGCACCGACCCGTCCGCATTTTCCACCAGTGAGTCCACGGTGGTGTTCAGCTGCAGGTTCCACTGCTTGGACGCCTCCGCGGTAAAGCGCTCGGACACCGTGGCGTCCAGGGAACGAAGCAGCGCGCCCGACCGCACGGCCACGGTGACGTCCGAACCGAAAGCGGAGAAAACGAACCCGAACTCCGCGGCGATGTATCCGCCTCCGATGATCAGCACCCGGGCCGGCAGATCATCGATGCGCATCACCGTGTCCGAGGTATGGACCTGCGGCAGGTCCATCCCCGGCACATCCGGCAGGACCGGACGGGAGCCTGCGGCCACGACAATCTGGTCGGCCGTAATCTTTTCCCCCGACGCCGTCACCAGGGCGTGCGGAGAGACGAAGCGGACGTATTCGCTGTAGAGGGTGACGTTCTCGAGCTCCTCGTCCCGGTAGCGGCGCCCGCCGTCGGAGATGGCGTCAATCCGCGAGAAGATCCGGTCGCGGATATCCCGCCACCGCACCCCGGTCGTCACCGAGTCCACGCCCAGCCGGGCGCCGTCGACGGCGGCGGCGGCCAGCTGGGCGGGGTACACGAACATCTTGGTGGGGATGCAGCCGACATTGAGGCACGTTCCTCCGAACGTGCCTCCGTCGATGATCGCTACCTTCTTGCCGTCCCAGTCCGGGGTGATGAGCGAGTTGCCGGAGCCGGAGCCAATGATTGCCAAATCGAAGTGAGTCACGCTCTTCAGTCTATGCAGTTCGACTTCCGCCACCACTCGGGGTTCACTTCGGAGCAATGACCAGGAGCAGGTCTCCGCCCTGGACCTGTTCCACCCGGGAGATGGCGACCCGTTCCACCGTGCCGGCGACCGGGGCCGTAATGGAGGCCTCCATCTTCATGGCTTCGATGGTCGCCACGGTCTCGCCGGCGGCAACCTCTGCCCCTTCCTTGGCCGTGACCGTTACAGCACCGGCGAACGGAGCCGCAACGTGCCCGGGTTCGGCCGGATCGGCCCGTTCCGCCGTCTTGGTAGTGCTTTCAATGCTGCGGTCCCGGACCGAGACGGGCCGCATCTGCCCGTTCAGGGTCGTCATGACCGTGCGCATGCCCTTTTCATCCGGTTCGGACACTGCGTCCAGTGCCGCGATCAGGCGCACACCCTTTTCCAGTTCGATGACGTGCTCTTCGCCGCGGCGCAGCCCGTAAAGGTAGTCGCGGGTTTCGAGGACAGAGACGTCTCCGTAGGTTTCCCGGACAGTGGCGAACTCCTTGGCCGGGCCTGCGAAGAGCAGGCGGTTCAGGGTTTCCTGCCGGGTGGCGGAGTCTGCGTGCAGGCCTGCCTTGTCCACCTCCGTCAGGTCGACGTGGCGGGGCTTGATTTCGCGTCCCTGCAGGGCCTTGGTCCGGAAGGGTTCGGGCCAGCCTCCGGGCGGGTCTCCGAGTTCGCCGCTGAGGAAGCCGATGACCGAATCCGGGATGTCGTAGTTCTGCGGGTTCTCCTCGAAGTCCTCCGGGGAGACGTTGGAACCCACCAGCTGAAGCGCGAGGTCACCGACAACCTTGGACGACGGCGTGACCTTGACCAGGCGGCCCAGGATCCGGTCGGCGGCGGTGTACATGTCTTCGATGGCTTCGAAGCGCTCCCCCAGCCCCAGGGCAATCGCCTGCTGGCGCAGGTTGGAGAGCTGGCCGCCGGGGATTTCGTGGCGGTACACGCGTCCGGTCGGACCCGCAAGCCCGGATTCGAAGGGAGCGTACACGCGCCGCACGGCCTCCCAGTACGGCTCGAGGGCACCCACGGCATCCAGGCTGATCCCGGTGTCCCGCTCGGTGTTGGTCAGCGCCGCGACCAGGGAGGACATGGACGGCTGGCTGGTGGTGCCGGCCAACGGGGCACTGGCGACGTCCACAGCGTCGACTCCCGCCTCCGAAGCCGCGAGCAGGGTGGCCAGCTGGCCGCCTGCGGTGTCGTGCGTGTGGAGGTGGACGGGCAGCTCGAAACGCTCCCGCAGCGCCGCGACCAGTTTGGCGGCCGCGGCGGGGCGCAGCAGCCCGGCCATGTCCTTGATGGCCAGGATGTGGGCGCCGGCGTCCACCATCTTCTGCGCCAGGTCCAGGTAGTAGTCCAGCGTGTAGAGGTCCTCATTAGGGTTCAGCATGTCGCCGGTGTAGCAAAGCGCCACCTCGGCGACGGCGGTGCCCGTCTTGCGGACGGCCCGGATGGCGGGCTCCATCTGCGACACATCGTTCAGGGCGTCGAAAATGCGGAAGATGTCCACACCGGTGGCGGCGGCTTCCTCGACGAACGCTTCGGTGACTTCGGTGGGATACGGCGTGTAACCAACCGTGTTCCGTCCGCGGAGCAGCATCTGGATGCAGATGTTGGGCAGCTGGTGCCGCAGGGAGGCGAGCCGTTCCCAGGGATCTTCGCCCAGGAAACGCAGGGCGACGTCGTAGGTGGCACCGCCCCAGGCTTCCACGGACAGCAGTTCCGGGGTCAGGGCGGACACCGCAGGTGCCGCCGCGACCAGGTCCCGGGTCCGGACCCTGGTGGCCAGCAGCGACTGGTGGGCATCACGGAAGGTGGTGTCCGTGACGGCCAGGGCGGTCCGCTGCCGCAGGTCCGCCGCGAAACCCTCGGGGCCCAGTTCCAGGAGCCGCTGCCGTGAGCCCGGCACGGCTTCGGGCAGGCCGCCGGGCAGCTTCTCCGCCGGGTTGATGTGCGCAACAGGGTCGCCGTACGGCTTGTTGACCGTAACGTCGGCGAGCCAGTTGAGCAGCTTGGTGCCGCGGTCGGCTGAGCCGCGGGCATTGAGCAGTTCGGGTCGTTCCTCGATGAAGGAGGTGGCTACGTCTCCGGCCACGAAGTCCGGATCATCCAGGACGGCCTGCAGGAAGGCGATGTTGGTGGCGACGCCGCGGATGCGGAACTCGGCCAGCGCCCGGCGGGCCCGGTTGACGGCGATGGGATAGGTGCGGCCCCTGCAGGTCAGCTTCACGAGCATCGAGTCGAAGTGCGGGCTGATCTCGGCGCCTGCGTAGACGGTGCCGCCGTCGAGCCGCACACCCGCACCGCCGGCGGAACGGTAAGCGGTGATGCGGCCGACGTCGGGCCGGAACCCGTTGCTCGGATCCTCGGTGGTGATGCGGCACTGGAGGGCGGCACCGCGGATCTGCAGTTCATCCTGCTGCAGGCCCAGGTCCGCCAGCGTTTCCCCGGCCGCGATCCGGAGCTGGGACTGGACAATGTCGACGTCGGTGATTTCCTCGGTGACCGTGTGCTCCACCTGGACGCGGGGGTTCATTTCGATGAAGACGTGCTGTCCGGCGCGTTCTCCGACGGTGTCCACGAGGAACTCCACCGTTCCGGCGTTGACGTAGCCCAGGGCCTTGGCGAACTTGACCGCGTCCCGGTACAGGGCCTGGCGGATGTTCTCATCCAGGTTGGGGGCCGGGGCTATCTCCACCACTTTCTGGTGGCGGCGCTGCAGCGAGCAGTCGCGCTCGAACAGGTGCACGATGTTGCCGTCAGCATCGGCCAGGATCTGCACTTCGATGTGCCGGGGACGCAGGACCGCCTGCTCCAGGAACACCGTGGCATCGCCGAAGGCCGCCTCGGCCTCGCGCATGGCTGCCTGCAGCGCCTCGGGCAGCTTGTCCGCCGTGTCGACCCGCCGCATGCCCCGGCCGCCGCCGCCGGCCACGGCCTTGACGAAGATGGGGAAGCCGATGTCCGCTGCCTCGCTGAGCAGCTTTTCCACGTTGTCGCTGGGCTCGGTGGAGCGCAGCACCGGGATGCCGGCCTTCCGGGCGGCGTTCAGGGCGTGGACCTTGTGGCCGGCCAGCTCCAGGATGTCGGCGGGCGGGCCCACGAAGGTGATGCCGGCGTCGGCGGCCGCCCGGGCCAGGTGCGCGTTTTCGGACAGGAAGCCGTAGCCCGGGTAGATGGCGTCGCAGCCGGATTCCTTGGCCACCCGGACAATTTCGTCCACGTCCAGGTACGCCCGGACCGGATGTCCCTCTTCCCCGATCAGATACGCTTCATCGGCTTTCTGGCGGTGGATGGAATTGCGGTCCTCATGGGGAAACACGGCCACGGTCTTAGCGCCCAGTTCATAGGCGGCACGGAAAGCACGAATAGCAATTTCGCCTCGGTTCGCGACCAATATCTTCGAGAACATGAATCTCCTGCGTCGATGACGGACGGGGCACCCGGACAGATGCGCCTTTTACGGATTTTAGCCACGACGTCAGCGGAAACACCCGGGCCGGACCTCGCCGGCGGACGGAGTCCGAAGCTGCCGTGTTGAACATCACACGGCACCAGTCTAAGCGCCACCCCTGCAAAAGCCTGCTGCCAAGGTAACGGTTGTCCGTCACATAGAATGAGTCTGCAGCCGTCCAGTGATCCCTAGACACGATAGGTTTTGGTTCAACAAGTGCAAGTAGTGAGCATCAGCAGCCTGAAGGGCGGCGTGGGCAAAACCTCCGTGACCCTGGGTCTGGCATCCGCCGCGCTGGCCGCGGGCATTCCAACGCTCGTCGTGGACCTGGACCCGCATGCCGATGCCACCACCGGACTGGGCGTGAGCCCCGGGAACCAGCTGGCAATCGGCGAAATGCTCCGGACTTCCCGTCGGGCACAGCTCTCGGACAATGTAGTGCCCAGCGGCTGGGTGGCGAACGCCCGCCGACTCGGGAAGGATTCCCCCGTGCTGGACGTTGCCATGGGGTCCGCGTATTCCGGCATCTATGACCGCCCGGACGTGGGTAAACGCGACGTGCGGCGCCTGACCACCCTGCTGTCCCGGCTGTCCGGGTACGGACTGGTCCTCATTGACTGCCCGCCGTCGCTGAACGGCCTCACCCGGATGGCCTGGACCGCCAGCAACCGCGTGCTGCTGGTAGCCGAGCCGGCGCTGTTCTCCGTGGCCGGCACCGAACGCACGATGCGTGCCCTCGAACTGTTCCGGGCGGAATTCGCCCCCAATCTGGGCGCCGCCGGGATTATCGCCAACCGGGTCCGTCCCAGTTCCAACGAACATGTCTTCCGGCTTGCCGAAATGAAGCAGATGTTCGGCGACCTGCTGCTCAGTCCCACCATCGCGGAGCAGGCCAACTGGCAGCAGATCCAGGGTGCCGCCCACTCGGTGCACCACTGGCCGGGCGAGTCTGCCAAGCAGGCAGCAGCGACCTTTGACGCGTTGATGAAGAACCTGACGGATTCCGGCAGCGTACGCAACCGGGTCATGCGACGTCCGGTCGCCTAGGGTCCGGCGAAGGGCACAATATACCTATAAAGGAAGGGCATCCCCGCGGGGATGCCCTTCCTTTATAGGTTGACCGGCATACGCGGGTCCGAGCTGTGTGCCTTAACTGAGCTGTGTGCCTTAACTGATTTTCCGGGCGATACGGCGCTGGCTCAGCTCGTCGCCGGGAAAGTCGTGCTCGTTGACGTGCTCACTGGGCAGCTGCGCGAGGCTGCCCTCAACCTCTCGCCAGACCCGGCCCACGGCAATGCCGAAAACCCCCTGGCCGCCCTGGACCAGATCAATGACCTCATCGGCGGACGTGCACTCGTAGACGCTGGCGCCGTCGCTCATCAGGGTGATCTGGGCCAGGTCCTCCACACCGCGTTCACGCAGGTGCTCAACGGCGGTACGGATCTGCTGGAGCGATACGCCGGTATCCAGCAGCCGCTTGACGACTTTCAAAACCAGGATGTCGCGGAACCCGTAGAGGCGCTGCGTGCCGGAGCCGGCTGCACCGCGTACGGCGGGTTCCACCAGGCCCGTGCGTGCCCAGTAATCCAGTTGTCGGTAGGTAATTCCGGCTGCCTTGCAGGCAGTGGGTCCCCGGTAGCCTGCGTCTTCGTCGAGAAGAGGCAGATCCTCGGTGAACAGCAAGCCCTGGGCGCTCCGGGAAGGGATGCTCCCCGGTGCCACGGCGTGTTCGCCGGCATCGCCTTTCGGACTCACGTGTGCCTCCTAGTAACGGTTCCCGTGGGGGTCGGCACTGGCCGGAGCTGTCAGGGTTTCTTCAGTGTGCCCCGAGAACTCCCCCGGTGCAATGGGAACTCTATTCTTCGACGTTAGAACCGACGGGCACCAAGGTCAAAGACGCCGGGAACTTTTTCGCCAGCGTGTCGGCAGGCTCCGGCCGAAGGGGCGGTCAGCGCTCGAAGTCTTCGGGCTCGACGTCGGCCAGGAACTCCCGGAACTGGCGCATCTCCTGCTCTGCGTTGTCCTGCTCTTCTTCGCCTTCGGGCTCGGCATCGGCAATCCGGACGCCGGCTTCGTTGAGGACCTCGTCCGCGCAGTAGATAGGGCACGGGATCCGCAGGGCAACGGCGATCGCGTCGGAGGCCCGCGAATTCACCGCGGTGCCGTCTTCGAAGACAATCTCCGCGTGGAACACCGTGTCTTCCACGGAGATCAGCCGGACGAAGGTGACTTCACGCTTCAGGGCATGGATCAGGTTCACGAGCAGGTCATGGGTCATGGGCCGCGGGGGAACAATCCCCTGCTGCACGAAGGCGATTGCACTGGCTTCCGGCGCCCCGATCCAGATGGGCAGGTGCCGTTCGCCGTTGACTTCCTTGAGCAGGACCAGCGGCTGGTTGGACGGGAGTTCTATCCGTACACCGACAACTTCCACTTCCTGCATCTCAGCCCTCCATCCGCGCGATCTGGCCGTGCACCAAGGCACTATGCAGACTCAGGCAAAGGTCGCTGATCTCGCGGGCGGTCTCGGCGGCACGCGCCTTGGAGGCAACGTCGCGGCGGGAGGCGACGGGTGCAACCACCCGTTCCACGAGGCCAAGCTCCCGGTCCGCAGCGGCACGGAAAGGACGCAGGTGCCGGGGTTCGATGCCGTGGGCTTCGAGCTGCACGCAGGCCTTGGCCACTTTCAGTGCATGCTCGTCATAGTTTTCATCCGCGCCGCTGATCAGGCCGTAGCTGGCCAGGCTGTGCACCAGTTCGGTGCTCGCTCCGGATTCCTGCACGAGTTCGTTGAAGGTCAGGGTCCGGGCGTGGGCGCGGGCGGACAGCTCCCCGGCCAGCTGGTCCGACACGGCCCGGGGCGCGAGGGACATGCCCCCGGGCAGGGATTCCGGCCGCTCGCCCCGGTCGATGGCATCCAGGTAGTCCTTGATGACCTTCAGGGGCAGGTACTGGTCCCGCTGCAGTGCGAGCACGAACCGCAGGCGCTCGACGTCGGCCGAAGTGTATTTCCGGTACCCGGCGGCGGTGCGCTGCGGCGTCACCAGGCCCTTTTCCTCGAGGAAACGGATCTTGGATGCGCTGATGGCGGGGAACTCTGCGCTTAGCTCGCTCAGGACCTCGCCGATATTCAGCACCCTGCCGCGCAGCCGTTCGGTTCCGGTGGTGCGCCTGACGGGCTGTGATGCTGACATGTTTACTACCTTATCTGCCCGACGCCGGGGCCTGAGCCTAGTTTCCGGCGGATGCGGGGCGGGCAGCGTAAAAAGTGAGTCGGAACTTGCCGATCTGCACTTCGCTGCCGGTGCGCAGCAGCACGCTGTCGACCCGGTCATGGTTCACGTACGTGCCGTTCAGGCTCATGGAATCCACCACCCGGAAACCCTCCGGGGTGCGGCGGAACTCAACGTGCTTGCGCGAAACCGTGACGTCGTCAAGGAAAACGTCGGCGTTGGGGTGCCGGCCGGCGGTGGTGATGTCCTGGTCCAGGAGGAAGCGTGCACCGGCATTGGGACCGCTGTGGGCGATCAGCAGGGCCGACCGCGCAGGAAGAGCCGCAACGGCGGCCCTCTCGTCCGGGGTCAGCTTGGGCTCGACCGAAGTGGAATCCGACATCGGGGGAAGACTGATGGATGTGGTGTCCTCCGCGCCGGGTGCCTGTCGGCTGCCCGCCCGTTCGGCGCTGTACTTCTCGCCCGCCATGTGCAATTTCCTCCCCAAAAAAGAAAACTGATCAGCCAAAAATGACTGGCTGACCCGGTTCCGATGACTGTTTCTGCCTTACATGCTGTATCAGCCTACCCGTAACCGGCCCGGCGCGGCACTGGTTTACAAGTACTGCTTTCCTGCTTTCATTCGCTGAGGCCGTAATTCGCCGGGACGTGGCTGCCTGCGGCCGGTTCGCTGCCGTGTGCCGATGGGCCGGGCACCGCTGCTGGGTGGGTCTGCTTCCGTTGCTCCGGCCGGCAGGTTACGGTACGAGGAATTCGAGGCGAAAGCGTATCGAGTGCCCAACTCAAAGGAACTGCGAAATGATCGAGGTCCACCCCGCCACCGCGGACCGGTTCGACGATGTCGCCGCGGTCCTGGCACCCAGGAACCCCGGCGCGCAGGCCTGCTGGTGCCTCAGTTACCGCCTCCCGACGTCGGAGTTCCGAACCCTGCCGGGTTCCGAACAGCAGGGCCGGCTGCGACGGTACGCCGAGGAGGGCACCCCGCCCGGCGTCGTCGCGTACGTTGACGGTGAGGCCGCAGGCTGGTGTTCGGTAAGCCCTCGAGCCAGCCACCACCGGCTGCGGTCCTCACGGACCATCCCTGCCGTCGACGACGTGCCGGTGTGGAGCGTGGTCTGCCTGGTTATCCGGCCGCAGTTCCGCCGGCAGGGGCTGGCCCGGCATCTGCTCGACGGCGCCGTCGACTATGCCCGGTCCTCCGGAGCGCCGGCGCTGGAGGCCTATCCGATCGACGCCGGGGGCGGGCGGATCAGTTCCTCGCTCGCGTACGTCGGTACTACCGGATTGTTCGAGGCGGCCGGTTTCGAGCGCGTGGTGGAGACGGCGTCGAAGTCCGGCGGGAAGACCCGGTGGCTGATGCGGAGAAGCCTCGCCTAATCCGTGGCCAATCGGAGAATCCGGTCGTCGTCCTGCCCCGGCCGGCCGCGGCCGTCGGTGTTGTTGGTCAGGATCCAGACGCTGCCGTCCGGAGCGTTGACGACGTCGCGGAGCCGGCCGTATGCGCCGGCCAGCTGCTCGGTGGAGGTACCGGGATTGTCCAGCGGGACCTCCCGCAGCCGTTCTCCTCGCAGGTTGGCGATGTACAGGGAGGTCCCCGCGACGGCGATGCCGCTGGGACTCGCTTCCCCGGGGGTCCACTGCTGCACGGGGTCAATGAATCCGTTGTCCCCGGCGATGCCCTCCACCTCCGGCCAGCCGTAGTTCCCTCCGGCCTCGATCACGTTCAGTTCATCCCAGGTGTTCTGCCCGAACTCGCTCGCATAGAGGACTCCGTCGCTGTCCCAGGCGATGCCCTGCGGATTGCGGTGCCCGTAGCTGTAGACAAGCGTTCCCGGGAACGGGTTGTCCTCCGGGACACCGCCGTCCGGGTTCATCCGCAGGATCTTACCGGAGAGCGAGTCCCGGTCCTGGGCGCTGTCCCGGCTGCCGGCGTCGCCCGCCGTGGCGTAGAGCAAGCCGTCGGGGCCGAACGCGATGCGCCCGCCGTTGTGGACCGGCCCGGCGGGGATGCCGTCGAGGATGGTTTCGGGGTCCTCCAGTGCGAGTGAGCCGGGCGCACCGGTGATCCGGCGGCGCTCGATCCGGTTCCCGCCGTCCGCAGTGAAGTACGTGTACAGATAGCCGCTCTGCACGGCGATCCCGAGCAGCCCGCCCTCTCCCCTGCCGCCGGCGTCCTCGATGGTGCCGGCCTCCCGGACATTGCCGTCGGCGTCGAGCTCCAGGACGCGTGCGGAGTCGCGTTCGGTGACCAGCGGGGTGCCCTCGTGGAAGGCGATGGACCAGGGTGCGTCGAGGCCGGTGACGAGGACTTCCGGGGCATTGGAGGCGGCGTCTCCGGGGATATCGGTAGCGGCCGGAGGGCCTGGCTGCTCATCCGCTGCCGTACACCCCATCAGTGTTGTAAGGAGAGCGGCAGCGGTCAGAGCAGCACGGCGCCGAGGCTTTGCCCTAGTCAACGCTCACACCGCAGGTGAGGTTGGGGAGCGCACCGTTTCTGCCGGCCGCGCAGTCATGAACCCGCTCCTTCGTCGATGGAACCTGGATGGCGGACGCCCGGACGCCCGGACGGATGAGGCTAGCAGGGCTCGGCCCCGGAGTCATCCGAGACTGCCCCCTTGACCTCTGAGTTCGCAGACCGCCAAGCTGGCTGGAACAACAGGCGACGCAAACCCGGCACGGCAATGAAATCCCGGGAGAACGCATGGAGATCCTCTTCGTCCACGGAGCCGGCGGTTACCAGGACGACCTGCCCCTTGCCGAAGAACTGCGCACCCGCCTCGGCCTGCCCGTGACGGCACCCCGTTTCCCCGACGCGGACATGTCGGCCGCGGGCTGGCGCAGCGAAATCGAACGGCATCGGAACACCCTCGCCCCTGACCTGGTCATCGTGGGGCATTCCTTCGGGGCGTCGATGGCCCTGCTTCACCTCGCCGATGAATTTCAGGGCACCCCGCCGCTGGGATTTGTCCTCCTGGCAATGCCTTTCTGGGGGTCGGAGGGTTGGCAGGCGGAGTACACGCTGCCTGCGGACGCCACGCTGCCAACCGGCTTCCCGGTCTGGCTCCACCATTGCGTCGACGACGAGGTGGTGCCCATCGGCCACTTGGACCGGCACGCGGCTCGGTTGCCGCAGGCGCAAGTCCGCCGGCATACGTCCGGCGGGCACCAGTTCGAGGGGCGGATGGGGGCGGTTGCCGACGACGTCGGCACGCTCTAGTGGCGAGGCCTCGACCGTCCCGCCCGCGGGCCTCAGGAAAGGGACAGCTCGCGGAGCTGACGGCGCGAGGTGACGCCCATTTTGCGGAAAATATTGCGGAGGTGGGCATCAATCGTCCGTGGGCTGAGAAAGAGTTCCGTGGCGACTTCGCGGGAGGTTGCACCGGTGGCCACCAGCCGGGCGATGTGCATCTCGTGGGCGGTGAGGGAGTCGGCCGGCTGGGCGCTTCGCTTGCGGGGGTGCTCGCCGGTGGCGCGAAGTTCGCGGGCGGCGCGGGCGGCGAACGCCTCGGCGCCCATGTCCAACAGCATCCCGTGCGCGGTGCGGAGCTGTTCGCGGGCGTCCTGGCGGCGGCCCTCGCGGCGGAGCCACTCGCCGTAGACGAGGTGCGTTCGGGCGAGATGGGTGGTTATCCGGCAGCGGTTGAGTTGCTCGATCGCCTCGCGGAAGTGTTCCTCAGCGGCTGTCCCCGTAGAGGTCAAAGCCCGTGAATGCGCCGCCAGACCGAGCCCCCACGGCGTACCGCTGGCGAGGGCGCGTGAAGTGAGTTGCTCCAGCGCATCGGCCGCACTCTCCGGCCGGCCGGAACGGCACGCCGCTTCGACGAGTTCAGAGTGGGCCAGGTTGTTGAACCTCACCGCTTCGGTGTCGATGGCCCGTGCCGCCGCGGCATGAGCTGCGGAGTAGTCGCCCAGACCGTTATGCAGCACCGCCATGGCGTACTGTGTCAGGGCATCCTCGGTGCTGTGCGTCTGTTCGGCAGCCTTGCGGACAATGCTCGCGCGCATCCCGGCGGTCTCGTCTGGACGGCCGCGCCAGGCAGACAGGAGGAGCTGCGCGTGCAGCAAGGGCACAGCCTCGGTCGCGGCTGCGATCGCTGCGTGCTCGGCGGCGCGGTCGAACTCACCCGAGAGCACTTGTATGACGGATTGGCCCAGAAGTGCGTCCGGGAGTGCGGCAAGCGCGCCGGTCTCATGGGTCAGACGGACATGACGGATGGACACCGCGTGGAGCATCTCGTCGTCGAACACCGACATTGCGGTTCGGCTGGCGAGCCACCCCCAGCGGCAGGTGTCGGCGACGCTCAGCGCATCACCATCCGGCTCCTGGCCTCCGAAGGCCGCCAGCGCCCGCCGCAGCCCCGGCACCCCGGCCGAATATCCCTGCGTGAAGGTCGTCACAAGCCCGTCGAGCAGCAGATCCGCAGGCCGCGGAGACCCCGTCGCGGCGGGCGCCGCCAGGGCGGCTTCGGTCACTTCCGGTATGCCGCGGCCGCGGCGGAAGTCACCGGTGACGATCGCCGCTTCGAGCGCGCGCAGATACGTCTCACGGGACAGCACCGGGTCCAGCGGGGCCAGGCTCTTAGCGGCTTCCAGCAGCATCCTCGGCCCGTCGGCGTCGCGCGCGAGGTGGAACGCGATCCGGGCGCGCAACAGCTCGAGCCGAGCCTGCTGCAGGGTGTCGAGCGGCCCGGCCGAAGCGACCGTCAGCAGCTCCGAGGCGTCTGCACCAGCCTCGTGCTTGTCCTGCGCGGCCTCCAGCGCCCGGCTCGCGCGGGTGGCAGGGTCAGGGGTCAGTCTGGCCGCATGCCCCATGAACGCCGCCGCGGCGGCCAGCCCGCCGCGGGCGCGCGCCCGGCCTGCTGAGCGCACCAGCCCAGCGGCGGCGTCCTCGTCCGTGCCCAGCACGGCCTGGGCCCGGTGCCAGGCGTGGCGGTCGGGGTCGACGTCCGGATCGATAGCAGTGGCCAGCGCGTCGTGTGCACGGCGACGCTCCAGCGGGGCGGCGGACCGAAGCACAGCTGAACGCACCAGCGGATGGCGGAACCTCACCCGTGTATCAATCTCCAGGAGTCCGGCGGCCTCTGCAGGCGCGGCAGACTCGCCGGCGATCCCCAGGTGCGCGGCCGCGCGCCACAGCAGCGCCACCTCCCCGGTAGGATCGGCCGCGGCAACCAGCAGCAATAGTTGAGTAGGTGCCGGCAGGCTGTCCGCGCGTCGCCGAAAGGTGTCCTCGATGCGGTGTGTGATGCCCGGCACCGGCTCAAACCCGCCGGCCACCCATGCCGCCGGCGCGCTTCGGGCCAGCTCCAGCAGCGCGAGAGGGTTCCCGTGCGCCTCCGCGACGACGTGCTCGCGCATCCCGTCGTCCAGGGGTACGTAGTCGGCTGCTGCCAGCAGCTCCCGTGCGTCCGCCTCGTCGATCCCGCCCAAGCGTACGACGGGTATGCCGTCGAACCCGCGCACATCGCGCTCGGTGGGATCCCGCAGGGCGAACACCAGCGCCATCGGCTCCGCGGCGACCCGGCGTGCCACAAAGGTGAGGACCTGAGCCGACGCCTCGTCCAGCCACTGCGCATCGTCAACGAGGCACAGAAGGGGCCCTTCCTCAGCGGCCTCGGCCAGCAGGTTGAGGGTGGCCAGTCCGATCAGGAACCGATCCGGCACTGCACCGCTTTGCTGCCCGAACGCCACGCCCAGAGCGGCCTGCTGCGGCTCGGGCAGGGCACCCATGCGGTCCAGCAGGGGTGCGCACAACTGATGCAGGCCCGCAAAAGCGAACTGCGTTTCGCACTCCACCCCGACCGAGGACACTACTCGGAACCCCGAGGCATCAGCCCTGCCGCGGGCGTACTCGAGCAGCGCCGTCTTTCCGATACCCGCTTCCCCTCGCACGATGACTGCCCCGCTCAGCCCGGCCCGTGCCTGCGAGAGGAGGTTGTCGACCGTCGCGCGCTCCGCGGACCGGCCCAGGAAGTCCATCAGTGTCACTCCCTTCAGAGCATGACGGCACCTTATTAGGCAATGTTCGCCTACGCAATCGAAGTCGCTCCGGCCCAAGCGGCTAGGTGGAAACCGGCGGAAAGGCAGGGGTATCCACCGACGCGAAGGCGCCGCCGCCGGTGCGAATCTGAGGACTCCGATGCAGACGAAGCAGTACGGCCCAGCCCAGACCTGGGAACACGGTTTGTGCTGGACCGTTTCGAGAATCGCACGAATCCACGACCCGCATTAGACATAAGAAAGAAGCGCCGAACCATGAACCCCATTCAGGAACTGATCATTAGCTTCCAGGATCTGGCGGCCCAAGTGCCCGAGATCATCCGGCCCTTCATCGTGATGCTCGCCGGGGCGGTTCCGTTCATCGAGACCGAAGGAGCCTCCATGATCGGCATCCTCGGCGGCCTCCACCCTATCGTTGCCGGTATCGCGGCCGCAGTCGGCAATTTCCTGAGCGTGGTTTTCGTGGTGCTCTTCACCTCCCGGGCCCGCACTGCGGTCACCAACCACAACAGGGGCCGCGTCGCGGCTACTCGCAGCGCCGAGCGTGTCCCGGCCTCCCTGGGTTACCAGGGGTCCGCTGCGTTCGAGGAGACGGCGCCGGCCAAGCCCGTATCCAAGGGGCGCCAGCGCTTCATGAAGTGGCTCGTCCGCTTCGGCGTCCCCGGCGCAAGCATCCTCGGTCCCCTCGCGATCCCGACCCAGTTCACCTCCGTGATCCTCATCGCCAGCGGAACCTCCCGTGGCTGGGTGCTGCTCTGGCAAGGTGTGGCAATCGTCATATGGACGACAGTGGCCACCGTCTCGTTCTGGGCCGCCCTCACCTTCGTCGTCGGAGTCTGAGTCACATGAAAGGCCGGATCGAAGATCCATCGGCGGAACGTAGCCGCGCCGGCAAGGCAGCTCCGAAGAAGCCATTCCGGGAGGAACAAGTGACACCCAAAGAGACGCTGGAACCCGGGGACGGCCATACGCTTCCGCGCTATCGATGGTGGCAGCTGTTCTCGCGTTCCCTCTTTCATCTGCAGCTCACCGGCGAGGACGGTGCACCGGAGATCTGGTCCGTAGAGGTCCGGCCCGGGGGTGATTCGGACGGCGAAGTGCGCGCGCAGCTCTACCGCAACGGGATCAACCAGGCCCAATCGAAACTTCCCGCGGTGTTCGCAGTGCCGGGTGGCGCCATCGAGGTCGAGGTCACCATCTACGGGCTCAGACGCTGCCACTATGTGACGCCCGACGGGTCCGAGCGACAGCTTCTACCTGATCCTGCCTCGGCCGAAGGACTGCGCGCCCGACTGGAACGGACCAATCCGGCGCTGAGCCGTGCCGTTGGCATCGTATCGGCCAGCGTACTCGTGGTCGCGCTCGTGCTCGGCGTTCCGCAGATCATTGAGCAGATCATGCAGCTCCCGCCCATCGCGGAGAACATCGGCACGTTCTCCAGCCCGTTCCAACTTCCGGCATCGGCGAACTTGGTGCTGCTGCTGGCAACGCTGGCAGCCAGCACCGAGCGCGCACTCCGGCTGCGCTACAACTGGGTCCTCGACGGCGGCTTCCTTGAGGGTGGTGACTAGAGCATCGGCCGGGCTCTGCGGCAGGCTCAGCCCGGCACCCGCTTAAACGACAAAAGCCTGATGAAACTTCCGTTTCATCAGGCTTACCGTCGGGTTGACAGGATTTGAACCTGCGACCCCCTGACCCCCAGTCAGGTGCGCTACCAAGCTGCGCCACAACCCGCAGTTCTTCCGGAATCTCTCCGGCTGAACCACCTCAAATACCTTACACCACAACCGACCGTTCCGTCGCATCGGACGTTGCGGGCGGGCACAGCGTGACCGATCTACCGCGCGGTGAGCACCGGATTCCGCGGCCCGGGGCCGGGCGAACGAAGAAACCCCGGCCCCGCTCCCCCGACTGGGAGAACGGAACCGGGGTTCACGAGGCCAAAAGACTTAGCGCTTGCTGTTCTTGCCGCGCTTCTCGCGCACACGCATGCTGACCTCGATGGGCGTGCCCTCGAAGCCGAAGGTTTCACGAAGCCGGCGGGTGATGAAGCGGCGGTAGCCGGGATCCAGGAAGCCGGTGGTGAACAGCACGAACTTCGGCGGACGCGAGGAAGCCTGCGTGCCGAAGAGGATGCGGGGCTGCTTGCCGCCGCGCACGGGGTGCGGGTGGGCTGCCACAAGCTCGCCCAGGAAGGCGTTGAGCTTGCCGGTGGGGATGCGCTTGTCCCAGTTCTCCAGGGCGGTATCCAGAGCAGGAACCAGACGGTCCTTGTGCCAGCCGGTCTTGGCCGAGATGTTCACGTGCGGGGCCCATTCAACGTGGGCCAGGTCGCGCTCGATCTCGATCTTCAGGTAGCGGCGGCGTTCGTCGTCGAGCAGGTCCCACTTGTTGAAGGCGAGGACCAGTGCGCGGCCGGATTCGATGGCCAGCTGCAGGATGCGGACGTCCTGCTCGCTGAGGACCTCGTCCACGGCGAGGAGCACGACGGCGACCTCGGCCTTCTCCAGGGCGGCCTGGGTACGCAGTGACGCGTAGAAGTCGGCACCCTGGGCCATGTGCTGGCGGCGGCGGATACCGGCGGTGTCGACGAAGCGCCAGGTGCGGCCGCCAAGTTCGATCATTTCGTCCACCGGGTCGCGGGTGGTGCCGGCCGTGTCGTCCACGACCACGCGCTCGGAACCGGCCAGCTTGTTCAGCAGCGAGGACTTGCCCACGTTCGGGCGGCCGATCAGGGCGATGCGGCGCGGGCCGCCGGAGCGGTCCAGGCCACCGTAGGCGGAGTACTCGGGCAGCACGTCGAGGACGGCGTCGAGCATGTCACCGGTACCGCGGCCGTGCAGCGCCGACACCGGGTACGGCTCGCCGAAGCCCAGGCCCCAGAGGGAGGAGGCGTCGGCTTCGTTCTGGATGTCGTCCACCTTGTTGGCGACGACGACGACGGGCTTGCCCTTGCCGCGCAGCATCCGCACCACGGCCTCGTCAGTGGCGGTGATGCCGACGGTGGCGTCGACCACCAGCATGACGGCGTCGGCGTGGTCGACGGCGATTTCGGCCTGGTCTGCCACACGGGCGTGGATGCCGCGGGCGTCGTGCTCCCAGCCGCCGGTGTCCACCAGCGTGAAGTTCACGCCGTTCCAGGTTGCCGGGTAGGACACCCGGTCACGGGTCACGCCGGGGGTATCCTCGACGACGGCCTCGCGGCGGCCGAGGATACGGTTCACCAGGGTGGACTTGCCCACGTTCGGGCGGCCAACGATGGCGACCACGGGATCCTGGCGCAGGGGTGCGTCTTCGTCGTATTCTTCGAAGCCGCCGGCGAGCAGCGCGGCGTCTTCTTCATCAAGCTCATAGTCGTCGAGACCGGCGCGGAGGGAGCGGGCGCGTATATCGGCCTCGTCGTCGTCCAGTGCCGCCAGGCGCTCGTCGATGGAGTCTTCTCCGGACGGGATGTACTCGTCCGTGGAGGTCCCGTCACCGGCGGTGTCGTCGTTGAGAGGTTTTCCGTTCATTGAATTGCTTTCTTTCCGTTGAGGTCTGCAGCACTGCGTACAGGCCGTCGCCGGACGTTCAGCCCGGTAAGTGTGAGGGAGGATCGCTGCGGCGTTTCCGCCGGATGTCCTCCTCCCATTGAAACACGGGCGGGTGCCCGTAGTTGGTGCCGGGTTCCCGGCAGGGAGTTAGTGGGTGCTGGTGAAAACCACTTCCAGTACCGCGGAAACGGTCTCTTCGAAGTCCAGATCGGAGGAATCGATGGTGACGACGCCGTCGGCTGCCTGCTGGAAATCCACCACGGTGGAGTCCTTGGCGTCGCGGACGAGGACCTGTTCCTTCAGCGCCGCGGCGGTCTGCGTGCCGCCCAGCTGGATGCCGCGGCGGCGAAGCCGTGCTTCCTCGCTGGCAGTAAGCAGGATCCGGACCTCGGCATGCGGGGCCACCACGGTGGTGATGTCCCGGCCTTCGGCAACAATCCGCAGACCGGAGTCCCGGATCAGCTGCTGCTGGCGGCGGACCAGCTCTGCACGGGCACCTAGCGTTGTGGCGACGGCGCTGACCGAAGAGGACACGACCGGTTCGCGGATGGCGTCGGTGACGTCGCGTCCGGAGACCCGGACCCATTCCTCGTCCGGAGACAGGCTCAGGGCAATGTCGGCGTTTTCCGCCGCGGCTTCGACGGCCACGGAGTCCGTCAGGTCAATGCCGGCCTCCATGCAGGAGAGCGTGACAGCGCGGTACATGGCTCCGGTGTCGAGGTACGCAGCATGCAGGCGGCGGGCTACTTCCCGGCTGATGCTGGATTTGCCCGAACCCGACGGTCCGTCAATGGCCACCACCAGCGGCTTCCCCAACCGGAACTGGGCCGGATTTACATTTGAACTCACTGCACTACCTTCCACCCGCGGGCGCTTAATTCAGAAACAAGGTCATTCACCCGGCCGGGCAGGACGGAGATTTCCGCCCGTCCCACCTGGCGTCCGGAGGCATGCTCCAGGCGCAGGTCTTCCAGGTTCACGCCGATCTCACCGATCTCGGTGAGCAGCCGGCCAATCTGGCCCGGGGTGTCATCCACCAGCACGGTGAAGGACACAAAGGTCTGCGCCGGCCCGCCGTGCTTGCCCGGAATCCGGGCCTGCCCCGCGTTGCCTTCGGCAATCAGCTGCGCCATGTCCAGACGCGCACCGTCCGCCACCGGATCCTCGAGCGTGCGGATCAGCCGGTTCAGGTCCTCGCGGACCCCGTGCAGGATCGGCACCAGCCGGCCGGCGTTTCCGCTGAGGATCTGCACCCAGAGATTCGGGTCACTGGCGGCAATCCGGGTCACGTCGCGGAGGCCGTTGCCGGACAGGGCGAGCGACTGCGGCGGGGTTTCCTGTAGCCGGCTGGCCACCAGGGAGGCCATGACCTGCGGCAGGTGCGAGGTCAGCGCCACGGATGCGTCGTGCTCCTCGGCGGACATCCGGGACACCACGGCGCCCAGGTCGAAGGCGAGAGCCTCGGCGCAGCGCACGGCGTCCGGGGCCGCTTCCTCCGGCGGGCAGATGACCCAGGGCATGCCGTTGAACAGTTCCGCCCGCGCAGCCACCGGCCCGGATTTCTCCCGGCCCGCCATCGGGTGCGTGCCCACGTAGCGGCTGAGGTCGGCGTCGCGCTCCCGCAGGTCAGCCAGGACGGCGGACTTGACGCTGGCAATATCGACGACGACGGCGGCCGGCCAGTCCTTCAGCGCTGCCGCAGCCAGGGGCGCGGTGACGTCCGGCGGAGCGGCAACAACCACGAGCGCCGGCTCGAAGCCTTCACCTGCGGTACTGAGCAACCGTCCGGCGCCGATGTCACGGGCCACGGCCTCTGTCGAGGGAGACAGGTCCGAGAGCACCACATCGGCACCCCGGGCCGAAAGCCCGAGGCCGATACTAGTGCCCAAGAGTCCCGTGCCAATAATCAGCACGGATCCGGACAGGTGAGTGCCCCCGTCAGCGGCAGCGGCCATTCGCTACAGTCCTACTGAGGCGAGCAGGTGTCCGACCTCGCCGCGGCCGAGGACGCGGATGCTGCCCTGGCGCTGGTCACCCAGGCTGATCGGGCCGATCTTCGTGCGGACGAGGCGCTCCACCGGGTGCCCGACGGCGTCGAACAGCCGGCGGACAATGCGGTTGCGGCCCGAGTGCAGGACTACCTCGACCAGGAGGTGGCCCGGGGTGGAGTCGACGAGTTTGAAGGAATCAACCTTCTGGAAGCCGTCTTCCAGCTCAATGCCTTCCCGCATCTGTGCGCCCACACCGTGGTTCATCGGTCCGCGGACCTGCACCAGGTAGGTTTTGGGCACTTCGTAGGAGGGGTGCGTCAGCCGGTTGGTCAGCTCGCCGTCGTTGGTCAGCAGCAGCAGGCCCTCGGTTTCGTTGTCCAGCCGGCCAACGTGGAACAAACGCTCGTTCTTGCTGGTGGACTTAAGGAAGTCGCTGATGCAGGGACGCCCTTCGGGGTCTTCCATGGTGGAGATGACGCCGCGGGGCTTGTTGAACACGTAGTACTTCTGGGTTTCGTCCAGCTGCAGGCGCATGCCGTCCACATGGATGGCCACCGTCTCCGGGTCGACGCGGACGCCGAGCTCGGTGACAACCTGGCCGTCAACTTCGACGCGGCCTTCGGCAATCATTTCCTCGCAGACGCGGCGTGAGGCGACGCCGGCACTGGCCATGACCTTCTGCAGGCGGACGCCTTCGGGGTTGTGCTGTTCGGAAATCACCGGGGCCGCGGGGCGGCGGGTGGTGGAACGGCGCACGGGGCCCAGGTTCTGGCCGAAGCGCTCCCCGCGGAAAGCGCGGTCACCGCTCTTGCGCTGGCCTGCCTGGGGGCCGCCGAACTTGCCGGCACCGGACTTGGTACCGGACTTGGGGGCGCCGGTCTTGGGTGCACCGGTGCGGGCGCCACCGGACTTGCCGGTGCTGTTGCCGAAGGCCTTCACGGCGTCGGACTTGAACTTCTCGGGACGGGCGGCTTCGGGGCTGACGCTCCGGTAGCCGTTCGCGCGGTCTTCGCCGGGCTTCAGGCCCGATGCGGAGCGGGGTCCGCCGGTGCGGGGAGAGGAAGGCTTGGAGCCGCGGCCGACGCCCTTGCCGCCGGCGGGGCCACCGGCACTGCGTCCGCCGCCGCGCGGGGTATTGCGGCCGGATCCGGAACGGGGTGCTGGGGTCATGAGTAAGTCCTTTGGGTGTAGCGGTTAATAAGTAGTGTCTTCAAATTCGGCCAGGTTTTCCAGCCCAGGCAGGTGCGGTGCAATCTGCGGAAGCTCGTCGAGACTGCCCAGGCCAAGCCGTTCCAGGAAGTACGGCGTTGTCCGGTACAGCAGCGAACCGGTTTCCGGTTCCGTGCCGGCGTCGACGATGAAACCACGCTGCACCAGCGTGCGGACCACCGAATCGACGTTGACTCCCCGGATCGCGGAGACCCGGGCCCGGGAGACGGGCTGCCGATAGGCAATGACCGCCAATGTTTCCAGTGCGGCCTGCGACAGCCGGGCACTCTGGCCTTCCAGTACAAACTTCGACACAACGGGCGCATAGTCAGCGCGGGAAAAAATCCGCCATCCGCCTGCAACATCGCGGAGTTCAAAACCACGCGGTGCGCCCTCGGGTCCACCCCCAGTATAGCCGTCATACTCCTGCTGCAGTTCCGTGAGGGCAGCGAGCACTTCCTGCTCCGGCACGCCGATCACCGAGGCCAGCAGTGCGGGGGCCGCGGGTTCGTCCACCACCATCAGCACCGCTTCCACGGCACCCTTCACACCGCCGGGCAGTGCAGCTGCTCCATCGATGCCTTCCCCGGCACCCTTCCCGGTATCGAAAGCAGGTTCAGCCGTCATGACCGTCCCCTTCCACGTTCGTGTGTTTCCCCGGGCGGTCTTCGCCGCCGGCGGGTTCCGGCTCGTATTCATCCACTCCGGCGAACCCGGTTTCCGGATCCGCATTCCCGGTCCAGGTGATGAGCAGTTCCCCCAGCGGGGTTTCCTGCTCGAAACTGACGGACCCGTCGCGGAACAGTTCCAGCAGCGCCAGGAAGCGGGCCACGGCGACCGGACCGTCGGCGTCGGAGACAAGGGCCGCGAACGTTGCGGCGCCTCCGCCGGTCAGGCGTTCGGCCAGGATCAGTGCCTGTTCCCGGACGCTGGTCTTGGGGGCATGCAGGTGTTCGAGCCCCACGGCCGGGGGCTGCTCGTCGCGCGGCTGCAGCGCACGGGCAGCAAGGTCCGCGAACTGTTCCGGGGTGGTGCGCCAGATCAGTTCCGGGAGCATTGCCGCGAAGTGCGGGTCCAGGGATACCTGCCGGGGGAAGCGCTGCGCTTCATCGGACAGCCGCTCCCCCAACAGGGCGGCCATCTCCCGGAACGCCTTGTACTGCAGCAGCCGGGCGAACAGCAGGTCCCGGGCCTCGAGCAGGGCAACGTCTTCCTCGTCCTCAACGTCCCCGGCCGGAAGCAGCCGTGCGGCCTTGAGGTCCAGGAGTGTTGCGGCGATGACCAGGAATTCACTTGCCTCGTCGAGCGCCACCTCGGGCCCGGTTCCGAAGAGTTCACGGATGTAGCCGAGGAACTCGTCAGTGACGGCCGCGAGGGCAATCTCGGTGATGTCCAGCTCGTGCTTGGAAATCAGGCCCAGCAGGACGTCGAACGGTCCGGTGAAGTTCGTCAGGCGGACTTCGAATCCGGTGCGGGGTACTGATGCCCCGGCGTCCGGATCCCGGGGATCCGGTTCCCGGGCGTCCGGCAGCGCTGCGGTCAAGGGCACCGTCTCCGCGGACGCCCCCTTAGGGCGCGCCGCCGCGGGCAATCAGTTCCTTGGCGAGGCGGCGGTAGGAATCGGCGCCGGGGTGGTTGCCGGCGTAGGAGGTGATCGGTTCCGCAGCCACGGTGGCGTCTGCGAACTTGATGGTCCGCTTGATGACCGTTTCGAAGACCTTGTCGCCGAAGGCTTCCACCAGGCGGGAAATGACCTCGCGGCTGTGCAGGGTGCGGGCGTCATACATGGTGGCCAGGACACCGTCTACCTGCAGTCCGGGGTTGAGCCGGTCCTGGACCTTCTCAATGGTCTCCACCAGCAGGGCCACCGCACGGAGGGCGAAGAACTCGCAGATCAGCGGGATGATCACACCGTGTGCCGCTGTGAGGGCGTTGACGGTCAGCAGGCCCAGGGACGGCTGGCAGTCGATGAGGATGACGTCGTAGTCATCCGAAACCTTGCGCAGGGCACGTTCGAGAACCTGCTCGCGGGCTACCTCGTTCACGAGCTGGACCTCGGCCGCGGAAAGGTCGATGTTGGCCGGCAGCAGGTGGATGTTCTCGATGGAGGTTTCGTGAATCGCGTCGCGGATATTCACCTTGCGGTCCATCAGCACGTTGTAGACGGTGAGGTCGAGTTCGTGCGGGTTGGCGCCCATACCTGCGGACAGGGCACCCTGCGGGTCGAAGTCGACCAGCAGTACGCGGCGGCCGGCCTCGGCGAGGGCTGCACCCAGATTGATGGTGGAGGTGGTCTTACCGACCCCGCCCTTCTGGTTCACCATCGCAATGATCCGGGCAGGACCATGCGAGGTGAGAACGGGAGGCTCGGGGAATACCGTCAGGGGACGACCCGTAGGGCCCATCACCGTTTCGGTTGCGATTGCGTCCTGCAGAGTTGATGAACTCTGATCGCTGCTCACGTATAAATCCACGCTTCCATATCTAGCTGTGCTGCGGGCTGTCTTCGTCAAGGTTACAGCCGCACAACGGCCATCCCGCTAATCAGGGCCGCGGCGACCGGCGAGCCTTGACGCTCAAGTAGAGGTCGAACGTTGCGGCCGCACCACCGCATGGAGGTGCATATCGTGCCAGCCGTCGGCATGCCGCAGGGCGCTTCGCTTGGTTCCCTCCAGGTCGAAGCCGGTTTTCCGGGCTACCCGGCAGGAGGCCTCATTGCGGACCGAATGGGAAAGCTGGAGGCGTTTGAGGCCCACCGTCCCGAACGCCCAGTTTTTCAGCGCCTGCACGGCGCGCGGTGCAACTGACTTTCCCCGTTCCGCCCAAAGCACCCAGTACCCCAGTTCGCCGTCACCTTCGTAGAGGTTGATGCGGCTTAGCGCCGCCCGCCCCACGACTCTCCCGTCACCGGCACATACGGCCCAGTTGGCCCCGGTCTCTTCCTGCCACCGGACTCCCCAGCCGCGGGTCCACTCAACGGCTTCTTCCTCGGTCGACATCGACCGGCGGTTGTAGCGCGAGATGCCCGGTTCGCTGTACGCCTTCAGCACCACCGCGGCATCGGCGGCGGCCCAGGGACGCAGGAACAGGCCGTCTGCATCGAGGACGGGCTGCTCTTCTCGGTTCAGCGTCCCCCGGGGCAGATACGGGCCAAGTGCAGTCATCGGAAACCACCGTTACGTTGAGCGGGAAGTGAGCACCATTATCCTCGCCGTAGTTTGCCGTGCCGGAAGCAGCGGCGGCACGGCAAAAAGAAACGCGTCCCGCCCCGGGGTCAGCCGGGGCGGGACGCGTTCTTCGGTGCTGCCGGCTCTGATACTCCGGGTTAGTGCTGCGTCCCGGCGGACGCGCCGGTAACTGCGGTGCTGCCTGCCGGGCCGGGCACGGTGGCAGCCAGTTCAGCGGACTCCGCCGTCTGGTGCGGTTCATTGGTGCCGGCGTCGACGTTCATGCTTGCCTCGTCGAAGGGACGCTCGCGGTTCAGGACTGCATTGACCTGTTCCTTGTCGATTTCCTTGGTCCAGGTGCCGATCAGCACGGTGGCGACGGCGTTGCCGGTGAAGTTGGTCAGCGCTCGGGCTTCGGACATGAACCGGTCGATGCCGACAATCAGGCCCACGCCTTCGATCAGGTCGGGGCGGTGGGACTGCAGGCCGCCGGCCAGGGTGGCCAGGCCGGCGCCGGTGACGCCGGCGGCTCCCTTGGAGGCCACGATCATAAAGACCAGCAGGGAGATCTGTTCGCCCAGTTCCAGCGGCTTGCCCATGGCCGAGGCAACGAACAGTGCGGCCATGGTCAGGTAGATGGCTGTTCCGTCGAGGTTGAAGGAGTACCCCGTCGGAACCGTCACGCCGACGACGGGCTTGGAAATACCGAGGTGCTCCATCTTCGCGATCAGGCGGGGCAGGGCCACCTCGGAAGAGGAGGTGGAGAAGATCAGCAGGTATTCGCGGCCCAGGTAGCGCATGAGCTTGAAGATGCTGAACCCGGTGACCAGCTTCAGCAGTCCGCCCAGGATGACGACAATGAAGAGGATGCAGGTGATGTAGAAGGCAACCATCAGGGTGGCCATGCTCACGATCGCCTGGATGCCGGTCTCGCCGACGACGGCGGAAATGGCACCGAAGGCTCCGATGGGAGCCAGCCACATGATCATCATGAGGATGCGGAACACCAGCGCCTGGATGTAGCCGATCCCCTTGAGCACCGGTGCGCCGGCGGGGCCCATCTTCTGCAGGGCAAAGCCGACCAGCAGGGCAACAAACAGGGTCTGCAGAATGGACTCACCGGTAAGCGAGGCCAGCAGCGTGGTGGGGATGATGCTAAGCAGGAAGCCCGTCATCCCTTCCCCCTCCTCGGGGGCGGCCGGAGCGGCACCGCTGGAGGCCTCCAGGTCCAGGCCTTCGCCCGGGTGGATCAGGTTGCCCACCACGAGGCCGATGGCCAGGGCGAAGGTGGACATGATGATGAAGTAGCCAAGCGCCAGGCCGCCCACCTTTCCGACCGTGGCTGCTTTGGCGATTGATCCGATGCCTAGGACAATGGTGCAGAAGATGACGGGGGCAATCATCATCTTGATGAGGTTGATGAACCCCGTCCCGAGGGGCTTCAGGCCCTTCGCAAACTCGGGGGCAAGGAGCCCGAGCACGGCACCGAGCACCACCGCAGCGATTACGGCGATGTAGAGGAAATGTGTTCTGTCCCGCTTACGGCTCTTCTGTGAACCGTCGTAGGGATTAGCGGCAGCTGCCATGGCGGTACTCCTTGATGCGTTTGGTCGGCTTCCATCTTCGATGATGATGTGATCACAGTCACCCTTGTGTTCATACTGTTCTCAACACCACCGCTTACGCCGTCGCAAGGAACCGCAATCAAAGGACCGAATGTGCACCGAGGCAGCCTAGCCGGCCGGCTGTTCCTGGCCCAGCTGGGCTTCATCCTGTGTGTCTCGGGCGGGATCGCCTGGGGTCTGTACCAGCAGGCGGAAGAGAACACCTACGACGAAACCCGTTCACGGATGCTGGCCGTAGCCAAGACCGTGGCCGCCGGAAGCGCGGTTCGGACCGCCGTCGACTCCCCCGACCCCGCCGTGCTGCAGGGCTACGCCCGCGAGGTGATGGAGCGCGTCGGGGTGGACTTCCTCACGATCATGGATACCGACCGGACGCGGTTCACGCACCGGAACCCGGACCAGATCGGCAGGCCCTATATCGGTTCCGTGGATGCCGCCCTGGCCGGGGAGAGTTTCACGGAGACGTACACGGGGACGCTCGGCCCCTCGGTCCGCGCGATCACTCCGGTGTACGACGACGCCGGCACCGTCACCGCGCTCGTCGCCGCCGGCATCACCGTGGACCGCGTCGGCATTGCCCGTGACGCACGGCTGCCGGAACTGTTTGCGATTGACGCAGCCGCCCTGGCTGCAGGTGCCGCGGGGTCCTATCTGCTCAGCCGGTATCTGCGCCGGGCCACCGCCGGGCTGGGTCCTGCCGAGCTCATGCATATGTACGCCTTTTACGATTCGGCCCTGCACTCGGTGCGCGAGGGGCTGCTGCTGCTCAATGACCGGGGGCAGCTGGTGCTCTACAACGATGAGGCCGCCGTACTGCTCGGCCTGCCGCCGGCAGGCACGTCCGCTTCGGGCCAGGAGCTCCCGGATGTTCCCGGACCGCTCGTGTCCCTGCTGCGCTCGGGCCGGGATGCCAAGGAGGAAATCCATCTCACCGGCGAGCGCATCCTGGTGGTCAACCAGTCCGCCGCGGTTTCCGCGGGACAGCACGGCCGGCGTTTCGGTACCGTCACCACGCTGCGGGACTCCACCGACGTCGAATCCCTGACCGGAGAGCTCGCCTCCATGCGCACGCTCGCCGAGGCCCTGAGTGCCCAGGCCCATGAACATGCCAACCGGGTGCACACCCTGGCGTCACTGATCGAGCTGGGGCGCAGCGACGAGGCCCTCCGATTCGCCACTGCGGATCTGGAGCAGTCCCAGCACCTCAACGACGAGGTGCTGGCGGCAGTGGAGGAACCTGCGGTGACCGCCCTGCTGATGGGCAAGACCGCACAGGCCCGCGAGCGCGGCATCACCCTGGACGTCGAGGTGGAGCCGGCAGCCGAACGGTTCACCGGAGCAGGCCTGGACCCGGTGGAACTGGTGACCATCATCGGCAACCTGCTGGACAATGCCTTCGACGCCGCGGAGCACTCCGTGATCCTGCACCTGGGCAGCGGCGACGGCGGACTGCTGATCGAGGTGCAGGATGACGGCCCGGGCGTCGACCCGGACATACTCGAACAGATATTCGAACAGGGGTTCAGTACGAAGGAACTGCAGGCGGGACGGGTGCTGGCCGGCCGCGGGATCGGATTGGCACTGGTCCGCCAGGCAGTAACCCGGCTGGGCGGCACCATCCGGGTGCTCAGCGGCTCCGGGGCCTGCTTCAGCGTAGAGCTCCCCGTGCAGCCCGGGGACCCGGTTCCGGGCTCCCTCGCTAAGGCAGCGTCGTGACCCGGCACTCCCCCGGGTCCGACGTCGGCGTGCTGGTGGTCGAGGATGAGGAGATTCCCGCCGAGGCCCACGCGGAGTATGTCCGCCGGGTGCCGGGATTCCGGTTGGCCGGCGTCGCCCGCACCGGAGCGGAGGCCCTGGAGGCGCTGAAGACCGCAGAGTCCGCACCGGTCGGCAGCGAAGCGCAGATCGGCCTGGTGCTGCTGGACATGAACCTGCCGGACCTGCACGGCCTGGACCTGCTGCGCCGGATCCGCGGGGCGGGACTCCCAGTGGATGTCATAGCCATTACCGCGGTCCGGGACCTGGCAGTGGTCCGCAGTGCCATGTCCGGAGGCATTGCCCAATACCTGATCAAGCCGTTTACGTTTTCTGCCTTCAGCGCCAAGCTCGCCGCGTATGCCGAGTACCGGCGCCGGATAGACGAGCAGGCAGCGTCGACCACGCAAAGCGAGGTGGACAGTGCGTTCGCCGCCCTGCGTCCCGCCGTCGCCGGCCCGCTGCCCAAGGGCCTTTCCGGGGAGACCCTGGAAGCCGTCGCGGACCTGCTCAAACGTGCCCGGACGCCGCTCTCCGCCTCCGAGGCCGCGGAAGCCCTGGCCATGTCCCGGATCACCACGCGCCGCTACCTGGAGCATCTGGCGGACCAGCAGTCCGTGCTGCGCTCGCCGAGGTACGGCACCCGGGGCCGGCCGGAGCTGGAATACAGCTGGCGCTGGTAGCGACGTGCCGGGTTAGGGAAGCGGACGCAGCACCGCGGTCAGGGCCTCCAGCACGCCCGGGTCCTCGATGGTGGAGGGCACGGTGTGCGGGACGCCGTCGGCGATCTGGCGCATGGTCTTGCGCAGCACCTTCCCGGACCGGGTCTTGGGCAGGGCATCCACCACATACACGTCCTTGAAGTCCGCCACCGGGCCGATCTGCGAGCGCACCCGTGCCACGAGCTCGGCACGCAGCACCTCGGCGTCGATCTCCGTACCGGCCTTCAGCACCACGTAGCCGGAGGGACGCTGGCCCTTGACCGGATCCGCAATGCCGATCACGGCCGCCTCGGCGACCGCCGGATGGGAGCCGACGGCCTGTTCCATGGCACCGGTGGAGAGCCGGTGGCCGGAGACATTGATGACGTCGTCGGTGCGCCCCATCACGAACACATAACCGTCCTCGTCCACATAACCGGAGTCACCCGTGGCGTAGTAGCCGTCGAACACGTCCAGGTAGGCGGCACGGTAGCGTTCGTCGCTGCCCCACAGAGTGGACAGTGTTCCCGGCGGCAGCGGCAGCTCCAGGGCGATGTTGCCCTCGGTCCCGGCCGGCACCTGCCTGCCGTCCGGTCCCAGGATCCGCACGGCAAACCCGGGAACCGGCACGGTGGGTGACCCGGCCTTGACCGGCAGTTCCTCCAGGCCCACGGGGTTGGCGCAGATGGCCCAGCCGGTCTCGGTCTGCCACCAGTGGTCAATTACCGGCACGCCCAGCGCGGTCCCGGCCCATTCCAGCGTGGCCGGGTCAAGGCGCTCGCCGGCGGCAAAGAGGTGCCGCAGCCGCGAGAGGTCGTAGCGGCCGGGCTCGACGGCGTCGGGGTCGGCCTTCCGGATGGCCCGCAGCGCGGTGGGCGCGGTGAAGAGGACATCGACCCCGTGCTCGGCCGCCACCCGCCAGAACGCCCCCGCATCCGGAGTGCCCACGGGCTTGCCTTCATACAGCACGGTGGTGGCGCCGGCGATCAGCGGGCCGTACACAATGTAGGAGTGGCCCACCACCCAGCCGACATCCGAGGCCGTCCACATCACCTGCCCCGGACCCACCCCGTAGATGTTCTCCATGGACCAGGCCATGGCCACGGCGTGGGATCCGTTGTCCCGCACCACACCCTTGGGCGAGCCGGTGGTACCGGAGGTGTAGAGGATGTACAGCGGATCGGCGGCGGCCACGGGGACCGGCCCGGCGGGCAGTGCATCCGCGGCGAGCGCGTCCCAGTCATGCCAGGCCGCGCCTCCCGCGCCGTCGAACTCTTCGCGCGTTCCGCTAAAGCCGGTCCGTTCGGCGACGACGACGGCGCGCACCCGGTGGGTTGCGGTTTCCAGGGCCTCGGCGACGGCGGGCAGGTATTCGACGGCCCGCTTGGGTTCGAGTCCGCCGGTCGCCGTCACGATGACGGTGGGTTCGGCGTCGTCGATCCGGGCGGCGAGCTCGCGCGGGGCGAATCCGCCGAAGACCACGGAGTGGACCGCACCGAGCCGGGCGGCGGCCAGCATGGCAATCACGGCTTCGGGGATCATCGGCAGGTAAATGATCACGCGGTCCCCCGGGCCTACCCCCAGCCCGCGCAGTACCCCCGCGAAGCGTTCCACCGCGGCGAGCAGTTCGCGGTAGGTGTACGTGCGGCTCGTCCCGAGCATTGCCGAGTCATAGATCAGCGCCGCCGTGTCTCCGCGGCCGGCGGCCACGTGCCGGTCCAGCGCGTTGTAGGAGGTGTTGAGTTCCGCCCCCGGATACCAGGAGTACAACGGAGCGTTGGCGTCCTCCAGGGCACGGGACGGCGGCGTGTCCCAGTCCACCAGTGAAGCGGCAGCGAGCCAGAAACCCTCGGGATCGGAACTGCTGCGCTCATAGGCCTGTGCGTAGGCTCCGGTGCTCTGCACGTCCATGAATCCTCCTTGATTCCAGTGGGGCCCGCCATGCCAGTTGATGCGTTCCGGGCCACACAAGGGCGATTGTGTATACAGCGGGACCTTCCGGCCGCCTTCTGTGCGCTCCACAGTACGCATATGAGCCAGCTCATGTATACACTGACGGATAACGTGACGCAGTTATCAGTCGTGAGGAGGCGCACTATGCGGGCAAGTGACCGCGCGTACGCCGCCCTGCGGCAGGACATTGTGGACTGGCGCCTGCCGCCCGGCACCGTCCTGGGCGAAGTGGAGCAGTCCGCCAGGCTGGGCGTCTCCCGCACCCCTCTGCGTGAAGCGCTGAGCCGGCTGACCGCTGACGGCCTGGCTGCCCCGCACAGCGGACGCGGCGTCGTCGTCACCGGCATTTCCCTGGACACCGTGGCCGAGCTCTTTGAGCTGCGGCAGGCCCTGGAATGCAAAAGTGCGGCGCTGGCTGCGGTACGCGGGCAGGCACCGGTCTTTCAATCCCTGGCACTCCGGTTCCGCGATGCCGGGGAACTGATCGGCAGCGGCGGAGCGGATGCGGACCGCGGCAGCTATTACGAACTGGTCGCCGAGCTGGATGCAGCCATCGACGCCGCCGCCGCGAACTCCTACCTCACCCAGGCGCTGGGCAACGTCCGCCTTCACCTCGCGCGCGTACGCCGCCTGGCCAAGGACAACCCCGAACGGCTGCTGGAAACCGCCGGTGAACACGCCACCATCGCGGCCGCCGTCGCAACAGGCGACCCGGACCTGGCGGGCGCCTCCGTCTCGGTCCACCTGCATAAGAGTCTTGAACACCTTCGATCCGCCCGGATCGCCACCCCGGAAATCACCACCCCTGAGATAAGGACAATCCCTTGAACCTGAACAAAGTACGGGTCTACCGCAGCGACGAAAAACTGGCCCGCGAAGACCAGCTGGCCTACAAGATCGCCAAGGTTGCCGCCGATCCCGTTGAAGTCAGCGACGACGTCACGGACATGGTCATCAACCGCATCATCGACAACGCCTCCGTGGCCGTCGCATCCCTGAACCGCGGCCCGATTGTCGCCGCGCGCGCCCAGGCCCTGTCCTTCTCCCCCTCCGCCCACGGCAAGGGCGCCTCCGTCTTCGGCGTGCTGGCCAAAACCTCCCCCGAATGGGCCGCCTGGGCCAACGGCGTGGCCGTGCGCGAACTGGACTACCACGACACCTTCCTGGCCGCCGAGTACTCCCACCCCGGCGACAACATCCCGCCCGTCCTCGCCGTCGCCCAGCACACCGGCGCCTCGGGCCGGGACCTGATCCGCGGCATCGCCACCGGCTACGAAATCCAGGTCAACCTGGCCAAGGCCATCTGCCTGCATCGGCACAAGATCGACCACGTGGCCCACCTCGGCCCGTCCGCCGCCGCCGGTATCGGCACCCTGCTGGGGCTCGACGTCGACACCATCTTCCAGGCCGTCGGCCAGGCCCTGCACACCACCACCGCCACCCGCCAGTCCCGCAAGGGCGAGATCTCCACCTGGAAGGCACACGCTCCGGCGTTCGCCGGCAAGATGGCCGTCGAGGCCGTGGACCGGGCCATGCGCGGCCAGACCTCCCCCACCCCCATCTACGAAGGTGAAGACGGCGTCATCGCCTGGCTGCTGGACGGCCCCGACGCCGCCTACGAAGTGCCGCTGCCCGAGGACGGCGAAGCCAAGCGCGCCATCCTGGACACCTACACCAAGGAACACTCCGCCGAGTACCAGGCCCAGGCCTGGATCGACCTGGCCCGGAAGATCAACGGCGAGCACCCCGAGGCAGCGGAAGCGGCCAACGTGGAAAGCGTTCTGATCGCCACCTCGCACCACACCCACTACGTGATCGGCTCCGGCGCCAACGATCCGCAGAAGTACGATCCCACCGCCTCGCGTGAAACCCTGGACCACTCGATCCCCTACATCTTCACCGTCGCCCTGCAGGACGGCGCCTGGCACCACGTGGACTCCTACTCCCCCGAACGCGCCGGCCGGCCGGACACGGTTGCGCTGTGGCACAAGGTCACCACGGTGGAGGATCCGGAATGGACCCGCCGCTACCACTCGCTGGACATCAGCGAAAAGGCCTTCGGCGGCAAGGTCACCATCGTGCTGACCGACGGCACCGTGATCACCGACGAAATCGCCGTCGCCGACGCCCACCCGCTGGGCGCCAAGCCCTTCACCCGCGAGCAGTACATCAACAAGTTCCGCACCCTGGCCGCGGGCCTGGTCTCCGCCGAGGAAATCGACCGCTTCCTCGCCACCGTCCAGCGCCTGCCCGAACTGGCCGCCGGCCAGCTGGACCAGCTGAACATCACCGCCGCCGAGGGTGTCATCAACCCCGCCGCCGCACCGAAGGGACTCTTCTAAATGCTGTACTCCTCCGTAACCCCCGAGGCCAAGCGGATTGCCTTCCGCGAAGGACTGGCCTCCGGCACCCTGCAGCAGTTCCCCGGGGCCTTCAACCCGCTCTCCGCACGCCTGATCGAGGAAAAAGGCTTCGACGGCGTCTACATCTCCGGCGCCGTCCTGGCCAATGACCTGGGCCTGCCGGACATCGGCCTGACCACGCTCACCGAGGTGGCCACCCGTGCCGGACAGATTGCCCGGATGACCAACCTGCCCGCCATCGTGGACGCGGACACCGGCTTCGGCGAGCCGATGAACGTGGCCCGCACCATCCAGGAACTCGAAAACGCCGGCCTGGCCGGCTGCCACATCGAGGACCAGTTCAACCCCAAGCGCTGCGGCCACCTGGACGGCAAGAACGTGGTGGACACCGATACCGCGGTCAAGCGCATCCGCGCCGCCGCCGATGCACGCCGGGATCCGAACTTCCTGATCATGGCCCGCACCGACATCCGGGCAGTGGACGGACTGGAAGCGGCGCAGGACCGTGCCCGCGCACTGGTCGACGCCGGAGCGGACGCCATCTTCCCGGAGGCGATGAAGTCCCTGGAGGAATTCGCCGCCATCCGTGCCGCCGTCGACGTGCCGATCCTCGCGAACATGACCGAGTTCGGCAAGAGCGACCTGTTCACCTATGACGAGCTGGCCTCCGCGGGTGTGAACATGGTGATCTACCCGGTCACCCTGCTCCGCAGCGCCATGGGCGCCGCCGAACGCACCCTTGAGACCATCAAGGCGCACGGCACCCAGCAGGCCGATGTTCCCAACATGCTCACACGTGCGCGTTTGTACGAACTGGTGGATTATGAGGCGTACAACCAGTTCGACACGTCCGTATTCAACTTCCAGGTTCCGGGCACCCGCTAGGACCCGCCACTCATTTCCTGCACGACGAAGGAGTCAGCACCAATGACAGACACCCAGATCCACAAGGGCCTGGCGGGGGTACTCGTAGACACCACCCGCGTTTCCAAGGTCAACCCGGAAACCAATTCCCTGCTCTACCGCGGCTATCCCGTCCAGGAGCTCGCCGCCCGGTGCAGCTTCGAGGAGGTGGCCTACCTGCTCTGGAACGGTGAACTTCCCACCGAGGAACAGCTGACGGAATTCACCGACGGGGAACGCGCGCAGCGTGCCCTCACGCCCGAACTGAAGGCCGTCATTGACGCGCTGCCCGTGACCTGCCACCCGATGGATGTCTGCCGTACCGCGGCATCCGTGCTGGGCGCATCGCATGAGCAGGCCGGGGATTCCTCCGTCCAGGCCAACATGGACAAGGCCGTCAGCCTCTTCGCGGCCATGCCCGCCGTCGTCGCCTACGACCAGCGCCGCCGCCGCGGCGAGGACGTCGTGGAACCGCGCGACGATCTGGATTACTCCGCGAACTTCCTCTGGATGACCTTCGGCGAGGAAGCCGCCCCCGAGGTCGTCGAGGCCTTCAACGTCTCGATGATCCTGTACGCGGAGCACTCCTTCAACGCCTCCACCTTCACCGCCCGCGTCATCACCTCCACGCTCTCGGACCTGCATTCGGCCGTGACCGGTGCCATCGGCGCGCTCAAGGGCCCGCTGCACGGCGGCGCCAACGAGGCGGTCATGCACACGTTCGCGGAGATCACCGAGAGTGCGGCCGGCGGCGACGTCGCGGCACACGCTGCTGCCTGGCTGGACGAGGCACTGGCGGAGAAGAAGAAGATCATGGGCTTCGGCCACCGGGTCTACAAGAACGGCGATTCCCGGGTGCCGACCATGAAGGCCGCACTTGACAACATGGTCAAGCACTACGACCGGCCGGACATGGGCGAGCTGTACACGGCACTGGAATCGGCGATGGGTGAGCGCAAGAACATCCTGCCGAACCTGGACTACCCCGCCGGGCCCGCCTACCACCTGATGGGCTTCGACACGCTCACGTTCACGCCGCTGTTCGTGGCCGCCCGGATCACCGGGTGGACGGCGCACATCATGGAGCAGCTCGAAGCAAACTCCCTGATCCGGCCGCTGAGCGAATACAACGGTGCGGAGGAGCGGCACCTGCCTTAGGTTTCGCTTTCCCGGGGGGCCCCTTGGGTCCCGTGGGTCCCGTCGGGGGCCCCGGAACGGCGGCAACGAAATTCCCCGCTCGCAGAGCTCGCAGGGAATATTAAAGCCGCCTTATCCGGGGTCCCCTGTGGTTTCCCACGGCACCTTATGGGGGCCCCGCGCCGGGTGCCCGTTGCACCCGCGCCGGGCAGTGTTGCCTCCCGCGCCGGCTGGTTCCCTAGCTAGGAAAAGTCGACGCTGGCTACGTTGACGTTGTCGGCAGCGATAGTGATGACTGCGTTGAAATAGTCGCCGGAGAGAAGGCGGGGCATCCAGTGGGCCGAGTCCGGCCACATCCTGGAATAGGGCAGGTCCGTGGCCGGATACCAGGCCGGGAGGATCTCGTCTGTCTCCCCCGGTTCGCCGGCCCATCGGTGTGCACGGAACAGTACGGTGGACATGTCCAGGCCGGGCTGCGCCGGAAAGATCCACTCGATGGTGCCGGCCCGCCTGAGATCCTGTTCCGCGACGACGACGCCGGACTCTTCCTCCACCTCGCGCACTGCAGCCTGTTCGGGGGTTTCTCCGGGTTCGATATGGCCGCCCAGGGTGACGACCCGGCCCAGGCCGAAGCCGGTCTTCTTCAACCCCATCAGCACCTCCCGGCCGTCCTGCTCCGTTTCCCGGAACAGGAAGCAGAGGACAACGGGCGAGGCGCGGAAGTCCACTACAGTGCCCGCGGGTGGGCTGCGGCGTAGACCTCGCGCAGGGTTTCGGCGGTGACAAGCGTGTAGACCTGGGTGGTGGTCACCGAGGCATGGCCCAGCAGTTCCTGCACCACCCGGACATCCGCCCCACCCTCGAGCAGGTGCGTGGCGAACGAGTGCCGCAGGGTGTGCGGGGACACGTCCCGGCCGATGTCCGCCTTCTCGGCGGCGTTCTTAAGGATGGTCCAGGCACTCTGCCGCGACAGGCGTCCGCCGCGGGCATTCAGGAACAGCGCCGGGGTGCCCTTGCCCTTGGCCGAGGCCGCCGGACGGCCGCGCACAAGGTACTCATCCAGTGCCCGGGCCGCATAGGAGCCCAGCGGGACCAGCCGTTCCTTGGATCCCTTGCCGAACAGCCGCACCACGTCCGGGCCCTTGGCAGGGATGCGTTCCAGCGACAGGTCATCCACGTCCAGTCCCACAGCCTCACTGATGCGGGCGCCGGTGGAGTACAGGAACTCGAGCAGTGCCCGGTCCCGCAGCCCGGAGGGCGTATCCAGGGAGACTGCTTCGAGGATGCGGGTGACCTCGTTGACGCTGATGGCCTTGGGCAGGCGTTTGCCGGGCATGGGCGGATGTACGTCCGACGCCGGATCGGCAGTAGTCATGCCCTCCAGCGCCCAGAAGCGGTGCAGTCCGCGCACCGCGACAATGGTCCGGGCAGCTGACCGGACGCTCAGGGCGGAGGCGCCGTCGGAGCCTTCGGAGATGGACTGGGCAAACGCCGTGACGTCGTGACGGGTGATGCGGGAAATATCCTCCACTCCGCGGGCACTCAGGAAGCGGGCATACCGCAGCAGGTCCCGCCGGTAGGCATCGAGGGTGTTGGACGCCAGGCCGCGTTCCACGGCCATGTGCTGCAGGTAGCTGCCGATGGCGCGGCCGGCCGGGGTGGACCGGAGTTCATCCGCGGCCGACTGCATTGTCGCGGCACGAGAGCGCGCCGGAACTGCGGGCTTGGAGGCCGGTTTGCGTGCCGGCGCTAACTCGGGCGCGGCATCGTGCGTGCCTGCAGGCACTGCTGCGGCCTGCGCCGGCCGCATCGAACCGGTCCGGTCCAGCTCGGCCAGGTCTGCGTCGCGCAGCCTGCGGGCCTCTTCCGATTCCAGATCCAGCTTGAGCGTGGGGTTCAGGGAGCCGTGCAGGTGAATGGCGATGGTGTCATTATTCGGAGAGCCGGCATCAGCGTCAGCGCTGGGCATCAGACTTTCCTAGCGCACCGGGCCATTGGCCCAGGAGGAGTGCTGTGAATGGTGTTCCGGCCACGGTGCATCGGCAGGACGCAGCCCCTGGTACCCGTTGCTGCGGGCGACGGCGGCGGCCAGGACGGCGGCCACGGCGGAGGGGCTGTGCATGCGTCCCTGCAGTGCTGCCTGCACGGCCTCATCCAGGTCCACCCAGGCCGTGGTGATTTCGGCTTCCTCATGGGTCCGGGTGTGCCGCTGTTCCTCGGGAACGTCGGAGATGCCGCGGGCCAGGTAGATGCGGAGGGCTTCACGGGAGGAACCGGGCGAGAGGAACAGGTCCGCCAGGACCTGCCACTCGGCGGCCTGCAGGTCGGCTTCCTCCGCCAGTTCGCGGGCGGCGCCGACCTGGAAGTCTTCGCCGTCCACGTCCAGCAGTCCGGCCGGGATTTCCCACAGGGTCATCCGGACCGGATGCCGGTACTGGTTGATCAGCAGCACCTGGCCGTCGTCGTTCATGGCCAGGATGGCCACGGCGCCCGGGTGGGCAATGTAGTCACGGACCAGGGGTTCGCCGTCGTCGGTCAGGGTGAACTTCTCCTTGACCACGTCCCACACCGGACCGCTGTACACCGTTTCCGATTCCAGCAGCGGGCGCGGGCTTTGTGCGTCGGCGAACCCCTGTGCCATGGCTAGGCCCTGCCGCTCTGGTGGGCCAGGGCAGCCTTGACGAGTCCGGCGAAGAGCGGGTGCGGACGCGTCGGACGGGAGCTGAGCTCCGGGTGGGCCTGCGTGGAGACGTAGTACGGGTGCACGTCGGCGGGAAGCTCGACGAACTCCACCAGGCCGCCGTCGGTGGTGGTTCCGGAGAACACCAGGCCGGCGTCGGCAATCTGGTCGCGGTACTGGTTGTTGACCTCGTAGCGGTGGCGGTGGCGTTCGGCCACCTCCGTCTTGCCGTAGGTCTTGGCAACCACTGATTCCGGTTCCAGCTTCGCGTCCCACAGGCCCAGGCGCATGGTGCCGCCCATGTCGCCGCCGCCGGCAACAATGTCCTTCTGCTCGGCCATGGTGGCGATAACCGGGTACTGGGTATCCGGTTCGAACTCGGAGGAGGAAGCGCCTTCCAGGCCCACCACGTTGCGGGCATATTCAATGACCATGCACTGCAGGCCAAGGCACAGGCCCAGGGTCGGAAGCTTGTTCTCCCGGGCGTAGGTCAGGGCGCCGAGCTTGCCCTCGAGGCCGCGGATGCCGAAGCCGCCGGGAACGCAGATGGCGTCCGCGCCGGCCAGGGCCTTGGCTGCACCTTCGGGGGTGTCGCAGTCATCCGAGGGAACCCAGCGGATGTTGACCTTGGCCTTGTTGGCGAAGCCGCCGGCGCGCAGTGCTTCCGTGACGGAAAGGTAGGCGTCCGGCAGGTCCACGTACTTGCCGACGAGGGCAATGTCCACGTGGTGCTTCGGGTTGTGCACGGACTCCAGCAGGCGGTCCCACTTGGTCCAGTTGACGTCCTTGAACTTCAGGTCCAGGTGCTGAACGATGTACGCGTCCAGGCCCTGGGAGTGAAGGGTCTTGGGGATGTCGTAGATGCTCGGGGCGTCCGGGCAGCCGATCACAGCGTCAACGTCGACGTCGCACATGCGGCCGATCTTGTTGCGCATGGCATCGGGCACCGGGCGGTCCGAGCGGATGACAATCGCGTCCGGCTGGATGCCGATGGACCGCAGGGCGGCCACGGAGTGCTGGGTCGGCTTGGTCTTCAGTTCCTGGGACGGGCCGATGTACGGCACGAGGGAAACGTGCAGGAAGAAGACGTTGCTGCGGCCGATGTCCTGGCGGACCTGGCGTGCCGCTTCGAGGAACGGCTGGGACTCGATGTCGCCTACCGTGCCGCCGATTTCGGTGATGATGACGTCCGGGGTCTTCTTCGCCTCGGAGGGCAGGCGCATCCGGCGCTTGATCTCGTCGGTGATGTGAGGAATGACCTGGACCGTGTCGCCGAGGTATTCGCCGCGGCGTTCCTTGGCGATGACCGTCGAGTACACCTGGCCGGTGGTCACGTTGGCGGAGCCGTCGAGGCTCTCGTCAAGGAACCGCTCGTAGTGTCCGATGTCGAGGTCGGTCTCGGCGCCGTCGTCGGTCACGAAGACTTCACCGTGCTGGAAGGGGTTCATTGTGCCCGGATCCACATTCAAATACGGATCGAGCTTCTGCATGGTCACCGCTATGCCGCGCGACCTCAACAGATGGCCGAGACTTGACGCTGTCAGTCCCTTGCCAAGTGAGGACGCCACGCCACCGGTGACGAAGATGTGTTTTGTCGTAGAAGACGACTTGGGAAACCTGGAATTTGATCGCTGCACCACGGAGTTCGAGCCTATCACCTTTTGTCGTTTCGGGTTTGATCTGCGCCTGTATTCGTTCGGGATGCCACCGGCGGTTCACCTATCACTGTAGATGTCCCGCCGAGTCCAGCAGCTCCTCGGCGTGGGCGCGGGCCGACGCCGAGTCCTCCTGCCCGGCAAGCATCCGGGCGAGTTCCTTGATCCGCTCCTCCTGGCCCAGGACCCGGACGTCGCTGGCAGTGACGCCGGAGCCGTCGTCGGTGGCCGTGGAGGTCTTGATGACGCGGATGTGGTGGTCGGCAAACGCTGCCACCTGCGGCAGGTGGGTGACCACGATCACCTGGACATGCCGGGCCAGCATGGCGAGCCGGCGGCCGATTTCGACCGCGGCCTTGCCGCCGACGCCGGCGTCCACTTCATCGAAGATGAACGTGGGGACCGGGTCCACCGCGGCCAGGACGACTTCGATGGCCAGCATCACCCGGGAAAGTTCGCCGCCGGAGGCGCCCTTGCCCAGCGGCCGGGCCGGTGCGCCGGGGTGCGGCGCCAGCAGGAAGGAAATACTGTCCGCACCGTGCGGCCCCGGTTCGCCCGTGGGCTCCACCTCGATCACCAGGTTGGCGTCCTTCATCGCCAGCGCCGTCAGTTCGTCGCTGACACGCTGTGCGAGTTCGGCGGCTGCTTCGGTGCGCAGCTTAGTCAGGGCCGCTCCCCTGGTGGCCAGGCGTTCGGCGAGGGTCCCGATCTCCGCCTCCAGTGCTTCGATCCGGGAGTCGTCGGAACTCAGCTCGGCGAGCCGTTTGGCGCCTTCGCCGCTCCACTCCAGGACCCCGTCGATCGAGGGGGCGTACTTGCGGACCAGCCCGGCCAGCTCCGCCCGGCGGGATTCCACTTCGGCCAGCCGCTCCGGACCCTCGGAGTCCAGCGACGCACCGTAGCTGGCCAGCTCGGTGGCGATGTCGGCAAGGATGTACCCCACCTCCGCCAGCCGCTGCCCGGAGGCGGCCAGCGCCGGGTCATGCTCCCCCGCTGATTCCAGCTGGCGTTTGGCGGCGTCCACCAGCGAGGTGGCATCTGTTCCGTCGGCAAAGTCATCCGCGATCAGCGCCGAGTGGGCGCTCACCGCGGCAGTGCGCAGTTCTTCGAGGTTACTCAGGCGCATGGCCTCGGCCTTGAGGGAATCGTCCTCCCCCGGCTGCGGGTCCACCGCCTCGATTTCCTCCAGTGCGGCGGTCAGGTATTCCGCTTCCCGAAGCCGGTCCCGGGCCTGGTCCCGCAGCTCGGACAGCTCCTTGGCTGCGGTCCGCCAGCGGGCGTAGTCCTCGCGGTAGGTGCCGAGTTCGGCGGCGAGCGGAGCCCCGGCGTACTTGTCCAGCGCCTCCCGCTGGGCTGCGGCGCTCTTCAGCCGCAGCTGGTCGGTCTGGCCGTGGACCACCACCAGGTGTTCACCCACCTCCGCCAGGACGCCTACCGGCGCGGAGCGTCCGCCCACGTGGGCACGGCTGCGGCCGTCGGCGTTGACTGTACGGACCAGCGTCAGTTCGGCGGCGCCGTCGTATTCTTCGAGCTCCGCTCCGGCTTCGGCTGCGCGGACGGCCGCGGCGCTCTGCGGATCCACGCTGACGAGCGCCTCGGCGACGGCGGACTTGGCACCGATGCGGACGGCACCGGCGTCTGAACGGGCACCCAGGAGCAGTCCCAGGGCCGTGATCACCATGGTCTTGCCGGCGCCGGTCTCACCGGTGACGACGGTGAAGCCCGGGCCCAGGTCCAGGGTGGCGTCGGTGATAACACCGAGGTCCCTGATCCGGATTTCCTCAATCATTCGACCACGCCTCCACTGTCCGAAACTGCTGCGTCCCTGACTTCCGGGGTGCCGTCTTTTGCTGCCCTGCCGCCGTCGGGGGTTCCGCCCCGGACCGACCGTTCGGATGCCGGGCTGAGCTGGGTGCCCACAGCGGCAGCCGGCGCTGGACCCCGCCATCCGTGGGTGGGCAGCTGGAACTTACGGACCAGCCGTTCCGAGAACGGGGTGAGGTGCGTGCGTGCCAGGCGGACGGGTGTCTTGGAACGGGTTACCTCCACACGGGATCCCGGCGGCAGGTCAATGCTGCGTCGGCCGTCGCACCAGAGCACGCCAGCGGCGTCGGTACGGGTCAGGATCTCCACCGCCAGTACAGAGGTAGGGGAAACCACCAGGGGCTTGGCGAACAGCGCGTGGGCGCTGATGGGCGCCAGCAGCAGTGCCTCAACCTCGGGCCAGACCACGGGGCCGCCGGCAGAGAAGGCGTAGGCGGTGGAGCCGGTGGGTGTGGCCAGCACAACGCCGTCGCATCCGAAGGAGCTGATGGGCCGGGCATCCACTTCGATGACCACTTCGATCATCCGCTGGCGGTCGGCCTTTTCCACGGCTGCCTCGTTCAGTGCCCAGGTGCGGGCCAGCAGTTCGCCGCCGTGCCAGACCTTGACGTCGATGGTCATGCGTTCTTCCACGGTGTAGGCGCGCTCCACCACCCAGTGGACGGTCTGAGCCAGATCGGCGCGTTCGCTTTCGGCCAGAAACCCCACGTGGCCCAGGTTTACGCCGAGCAGCGGCACATTCGTGCCGCGCACCAGTTCTGCTGCCCGCAGGATGGTTCCGTCGCCGCCGAGCACCATGCCCAGGTCCACATCGTCCAGCGCGACGTCCTCGTCGAGGATTTCGGTGGGGGCCGTGAGCACGCCGTATTCGGCCTGGATGTCTTCGAGGTCAGCCCGCCGCATCACCGGAACCAGACCGGAGGAATGAAGCTGGGTGCACGCCTCCTGGGCAGCGGTCATGGCGGCCCGCCGTCCGGTGTGGGCCAGAACCAGTATCCGTCTGCTCATCTGCGTCTTTATCCTCTTCGTCTTACGGGTGGATGCCTGGGGCATTGTCCATCCGTCAGTCTTCTACGCCGGGCTTAGGCTCCGCAAACCCGGCAAACGCTGCGTCGACCAGCGCGGACGCTGCAGCAGCGGCCCGCGTGCCGGGGGTCTGTCCCGCATCGACAGCTTCTTCGCCTGTGGTGGCAGAGTTCTGTTCCGGTACCTGCAGCCACATAAAGAACTCCACGTTGCCGTTCTGGCCGGGAAGCGGACTCGGAGCGATGCCTCCGATGGTCAACCCTGCCTGAATGGCTGCGGCCGCCACCGCTGCGACAGCCGACCGGTGCTGCTCCGGATCCGTGACTACCCCGGTGCGGTCCAGCCTCTCACGGCCCACCTCAAACTGGGGCTTCACCATCAGGAGCAGGCTGCCGCCGGGACGGGTGGCTGCTGCCAGCGGCCCCACCACCATGGTCAGGGAGATGAAGGACAAATCGGCGACCGTCAGATCGACTGTGCCGCCGATGTCCTGCGGGTCCAGGTAGCGGACATTCATGCCCTCATAAACGCTGACCCGCTGATCCTGCCGGAGCTGTTCCACCAGTTGGCCGTGGCCGACGTCGACGGCGGCCACGTGCGCTGCGCCGGAGCGCAGCAGGACGTCCGTGAAGCCTCCGGTGGAAGCTCCGGCATCCAAGCAGCGCAGCCCGAGCGGCCGGACCTCCGGGAAAGCCGCAAGGGCGCCGGCCAGCTTGTGGCCGGCGCGGCTGACGTAGTCCGGCAGGCCGTCGTCGAGCACCTCCAGCCGTTCAGCGGCATCCACCGGAGCCGAGGGCTTAGCCGCCGGCGTCCCAGCGTGCAGCACCCGCCCTGCGGCAATAAGCCTGGCGGCCTGCGTACGCGAGCGTGCGAGTCCGCGGGTGACGAGTTCCTGGTCGAGTCGAGGCATGTCTATCCTGCCCTGTGGTTCCCGGGCGCCGGAGACGACGCTGCGGGTTGTTTGTTCAGTTCGCCGAGCAGGGCGTCATGCAGTTCGGCATACACCGCGGCGTGACCGGCCACCGGCAGGGATGCCACCGGGCCGAGTCCTTCGAGGAGGGAATCAACGGCGGCGTCCTCCGTGGACACCGCCGCGTGCGGCCATGGCGCCGCCGGCTGGGATTCGGGCATCGGTCTTCCTCCTGCGGGTTGCCTGCTGGATGCGTGATGAGGGATGGGTTCCTGCTGGAAGCCTATCCGCGTGCGGTGACAGTCCAGCGGATCTCGGGAGCCTCGGCGGAATCGACGTCCGGACGGGCAGCCCACCAGGCGGCGCAGGCAGCACGCCAGCTGTCCAGATCGGAGGAATCACCGGCAATGACCACAGCCGCGTCCTCCACCCAGGCAAGGGCGGCGCCGCAGCGGTACTGCCCTGCTTCCAGGACGGGCACCGGATACGGCTCAAAGAGCGCCTGGAGATTCTCAATCAGGTACACCGGCCGCTCCGGGGTCCGTGCGGCAAGCGCGGTCAGGGGGGTGTCGACACCGGTGAGCACCAGGGCGGTGTCAAAGCCGGCGTTAGTGCCGCCCAGGATGTCCGTGTCCAGCCGGTCCCCCACGACCAGCGGACGCTGAACGTTAAGGTGGCGTGCCGCCGTCGTAAACAGCGGTGCCTCCGGCTTCCCGGCGACGAAGGGTACCCGGCCTGTGGCAGCGCCGACGGCGGCCACGAGGGTCCCGTTGCCGGGTGCGATTCCGCGGGCCTGCGGGATGGACAGGTCGGTGTTCGTAGCCACCCAGACAGCGCCGCGTCCGACGGCGAAAGCCGCTTCGGCGAGGTCGGCCCATCCAAGGGAGGGATCGAAGCCCTGGATGACTGCGTCCGGCGCGTCATCAGCCGAGGTAACCCGAACGAGCCCCTGGGCTTCAACGGCTGCCACCAGGGTGGCGCTGCCGGTCACGAGGACCTTGGCCCCCGGAGCAACCTTGGAGGCCAGCAGTTCCGCCCCTGCCTGCGCGGACCCGAAAACATTATCCGCAGTGGCGGGTGCTCCGAGTTCGCGCAGGTGGGCGGCTACCGTCTCCGAGGAGCGCGACGCGTTGTTGGTGACGTAGGCAAGCTGGACCGATACGTCGGCCAGCCTGCCCAGGGCCTCCACGGCCCCCGGTATTGCGTGCGGTCCGGCGTAAACCACGCCGTCCAGGTCGGAAAAGACCGCGTCGTAGCCGGAGACCAGTGAAGGATTAGTCTTCAATGCGCTGCTGCTCCGTTTCTTCGGCGTCTTCCCGGGGAGTTTCCTCGGCGTCGTCGGCGTCTGCGTCGAAGTCCGAGACAATGACTTCCACAGCCTCGTCTTCGTCACTCACGTCGCCGGCCTCGGTAAGGAGGCCTTCCTGCTCGTCGCTGGGCAGAGCATCGACGTCGTCCGCCGGGTCAAGGGTGTCCTTCGGCGCTTCTTCAGCGGGCGCGAAGTACGCGCCGGAGCGGTCTTCGCGGGCTTCGGAGTGGCGCTTGGGGCGTTCCTCTTCTTCGGGGACAAGATCGAAGATTTCCGGTTCGGCAAAGTCGCCGAAGCCCAGGGCTTCGTCAGCGCGCAGCGCCTGCTTCCGCCATTTCTCCGCTTCTTCTCCGCGTCCGGCGATGTCCAGGGCATCGGCGTAGGCACGGAACAGGCGCGGGCTGTAGGAGAACGCGCGGTTGCGGTCCAGCTGCGGGATTTCCAGGGCGGCCACGGCGGCGTCGAACTGTTCCATGTCCATCCGGGCGCCGGAGACAACAATCGCCAGCTCCACCTGTCCGGCGGTATCCAGGTCCTTGGCGTCCTCGGAGCGGGCCATGTCCAGCGCCTTTTCCGGGTGGCCCAGACCGCGTTCGCAGTCGGCCATCATGGGCAGGTAGGCGTTGGATCCGCTGATCCTGCGGTACGTGCGGAACTCGCGCAGTGCTTCACCGAAGTGTCCGGCTGCGTAGGCGGTCAGGCCAACGGCTTCCCGGACTACGGCCATGCGTCCGCCGCGCCGGCTGGCGGCCAGGGCGTGCTGGAACGCGAGCTCAGGCTCGTCGTCGATCAGGCGGCCGGCCATCACCAGGTGCTTGGCCACCCACTCGCTGTTGACTTCCTCCAGGTTGCGCAGCTGAGCGCGGGTGACCTTGTCGAGTTCCTGTCCTGTGACGTCCTCATCGATTTCGGGGGAACGTTCACGGTCGGGACGGTTGGCGCTGCGAAGATCCTTGGCGTTGCGGGGACGCGCTGCGGCAGGGGCATCGTCACGGCTGAACGACGGGCGGTCTGAACCGTACGAGGGCCGGTCGCCGCGGGGCGGACGGCTGTCACGCTGCGGACGATCATCCCGCGAGAACGGCTTACGATCCCCACGATCACCAAAGGACTTACGCTCACCATCACGCGGCGGACGCGAATCACGCTGCGGGCGGTCGCCGCGGTCGCCAAAGGACTTACGCTCAGCGGACGGACCACGGTCGGCAAAGGGTTTACGCTCGCCGTCGCGGGGCGGACGACTGTCACGCTGCGGACGATCATCCCGGGAAAACGGCTTACGCTCGCCGCGGTCGCCGAACGGCTTACGCTCACCATCACGGGCGGGACGCGAATCACGGGAGAAGGGCTTACGCTCGCCACTTCGTTCGGAGAACGGCTTACGCTCACCATCACGGGCGGAACGACGGTCATCGCCGCCGAACGACGGCTTCCGGTCACCACGGTCGGCAAAGGGTTTACGCTCACCATCACGGGGCGGGCGGCTGTCACGCTGCGGACGATCATCGCGTGAGAACGGCTTACGCTCCCCACGATCACCAAACGGCTTACGCTCACCATCACGCGGCGGACGCGAATCACGTGAGAAGGGCTTACGCTCACCACTTCGTTCGGAGAACGGCTTACGCTCACCATCACGCGGCGGGCGACGGTCATCGCTCCCCCGGCTGGCGCGGTCATCCCGCTCGGAACGATTGCTGAAGGGAGGCCTGCCATCGCTGTCGCGCGCAGGACGACGGTCATCGCTGCCGAACGACGGCTTACGATCGCCGCGATCGCCGAAGGGCTTACGCTCACCGCTGCGTTCGGAGAACGGCTTACGCTCACCATCACGGGCAGGACGACGGTCGTCACCGCTGCGGGCGGGTCGGTCGCCGAACGCAGGCTTGCGGTCCTTTGAATACGGCTTCCGCTCGGAAGAGGCACCGCGGTCACCGAAGGATTTCCGCTCACCGTCACGCGCAGGCCGGCCGCCGAAGGACGGCTTGCGGTCTTCGAATCGTTTGGGGGCGTTCCGGTCGTTTGTGGCCGGACGGCCGCGGTCGTCGCGGCGGTCTGACGAGCTGCTGCCGCGGGCGGCGTCGTTTCCGTCGCTGCTTCGCTGATCCCTGTTATTTTGCTCTGACATGCTGCTGAGTTCCTCTCGTCGTGAGCCGACCAACGGAATTACTGCAGTCGCTCGTCACTATGTACCTATAAGAAATGAAAAAGTTATGGGAGGCGGTGGGGCCTCTGGGTAATTCTAGTGCAGCGGCCCCCCTGGCGCCGATTCGCCGGGCACACTTTAGCCCCGGAGAAGGGGTGAGCCTCGACACCCGGACCGGGGATCGCCATCCTTGCCTGGGCCTGGGCTGCCGACGCCATTGTAAGGAGGGGTGCACGCCACTCGCGGGTACCGGAGTCCAGGGCTGGTTAAACAGGAAGAGCCCGTACCAACACTGGTACGGGCTCAACCTTCAAATATTGTCCGGCGGTGACCTACTCTCCCACATCCTCCCGGATGCAGTACCATCGGCGCTGTGGGTCTTAGCTTCCGGGTTCGGAATGGGACCGGGCGTTTCCCCCACGCTATGACCGCCGTAACCCTTCCACCCGCACCACACACCCAAAACCAACCGGGCATGCGTGGGGAAAACAATGGTTACAACACGTCCCGGAACCACCCCAACAAAGGGGGGTGCCGGCAGTGCGGTAAATTGTGAACCCTCCCCCGGACAAGGGGTAAGGGTTCGTGTTCCTGGGCGAACAACCAACGGGTTGTTGTCCGGGAACCACATAGTGGACGCAAGCAGCATGATCTACAACACCCTTTATACTTTGACGGACCGTTTGAAGTCGTGTCCGTCCAGGTGCTGGTGTGGTGTAAGTTATCGGCCTATTAGTACCGGTCAGCTTCACGGGTCTTTAGTCCCCGCTTCCACATCCGGCCTATCAACCCAGTGGTCTGGCTGGGGGCCTCTCACACACAAGGTGTATGGAAATCTCATCTCGAAGCGGGCTTCCCGCTTAGATGCTTTCAGCGGTTATCCCATCCGAACGTAGCTAATCAGCGGTGCACTTGGCAGTACAACTGACACACCAGAGGTTCGTCCGTCCCGGTCCTCTCGTACTAAGGACAGCCCTTCTCAAATTTCCTGCGCGCGCAGCGGATAGGGACCGAACTGTCTCACGACGTTCTAAACCCAGCTCGCGTACCGCTTTAATGGGCGAACAGCCCAACCCTTGGGACCTACTCCAGCCCCAGGATGCGACGAGCCGACATCGAGGTGCCAAACCATGCCGTCGATATGGACTCTTGGGCAAGATCAGCCTGTTATCCCCGAGGTACCTTTTATCCGTTGAGCGACGGCCATTCCACAATGTACCGCCGGATCACTAGTCCCGACTTTCGTCCCTGCTCGAGATGTCTCTCTCACAGTCAAGCTCCCTTGTGCACTTACACTCGACACCTGATTGCCAACCAGGCTGAGGGAACCTTTGGGCGCCTCCGTTACTCTTTAGGAGGCAACCGCCCCAGTTAAACTACCCATCAGGCACTGTCCCTGACCCGGATTACGGGCCGAAGTTAGATATCCAGTATGACCAGAGTGGTATTTCAACGATGACTCCACCCGAACTGGCGTCCGGGTCTCACAGTCTCCCACCTATCCTACACAAGCCACACCGAACACCAATACCAAACTATAGTAAAGGTCTCGGGGTCTTTCCGTCCTGCTGCGCGTAACGAGCATCTTTACTCGTACTGCAATTTCGCCGAGTTTATGGTTGAGACAGCGGGGAAGTCGTTACTCCATTCGTGCAGGTCGGAACTTACCCGACAAGGAATTTCGCTACCTTAGGATGGTTATAGTTACCACCGCCGTTTACTGGGGCTTAAATTCCCAGCTTCGCCCGTAAGGGCTAACCGGTCCTCTTAACCTTCCAGCACCGGGCAGGAGTCAGTCCGTATACATCGTCTTGCGACTTCGCACGGACCTGTGTTTTTAGTAAACAGTCGCTTCCCCCTGGTCTCTGCGGCCCCGATCCCCTCCGGACAGCAAGTGTCCATCAAGGTTGGGGCCCCCCTTCTCCCGAAGTTACGGGGGCATTTTGCCGAGTTCCTTAACCATAATTCTCTCGATCGCCTTAGTATTCTCTACCTGATCACCTGTGTCGGTTTGGGGTACGGGCGGCTGGAACCTCGCGCCGATGCTTTTCTAGGCAGCATAGGATCACCGGATCCCCCCGTGAGGGGGTCCCGTCGGATCTCAGGTTCGTCATCCAAGACACCGTGACGGATTTACCTATCACGGACCCTACGTCCTTAGACCAGGTCTACCATCGCCTGGCCCGGCTACCTTCCTGCGTCACACCTGTTAATACGCTTACCTCCCAGGATCAGGTCCCGTGCTCGGCCAAAACCCTCACACCACAAGGGTGATCGGGCAGGCTCCGGACGGTTAGTGTCCCCTGCTTGGTATGGGCGGTTCTTCGCCGGTACGGGAATATCAACCCGTTGTCCATCGACTACGCCTGTCGGCCTCGCCTTAGGTCCCGACTTACCCAGGGCAGATTAGCTTGACCCTGGAACCCTTGATCATTCGGCGGACGGGTTTCTCACCCGTCTTTCGCTACTCATGCCTGCATTCTCACTCGTGTAGGCTCCACCACTGGTTTACACCGCAGCTTCACTGCCCACACGACGCTCCCCTACCACTCCAGACGACTGAACCACGAAGGCTTATCTATATCTGAAATCCACAACTTCGGCGGTGTACTTGAGCCCCGCTACATTGTCGGCGCGGAATCACTTGACCAGTGAGCTATTACGCACTCTTTCAAGGGTGGCTGCTTCTAAGCCAACCTCCTGGTTGTCTGGGCAACTCCACATCCTTTCCCACTTAGCACACGCTTAGGGGCCTTAGTTGGTGGTCTGGGCTGTTTCCCTCTCGACTATGAAGCTTATCCCCCACAGTCTCACTGCTGCGCTCTCACTTACCGGCATTCGGAGTTTGGCTGACGTCAGTAACCTTGTAGGGCCCATTAGCCATCCAGTAGCTCTACCTCCGGTAAGAAACACGCAACGCTGCACCTAAATGCATTTCGGGGAGAACCAGCTATCACGGAGTTTGATTGGCCTTTCACCCCTACCCACAGCTCATCCCCTCCATTTTCAACTGAAGTGGGTTCGGTCCTCCACGACGTCTTACCGTCGCTTCAACCTGGCCATGGGTAGATCACTCCGCTTCGGGTCTAGATCACGCCACTGCATCGCCCTATTCAGACTCGCTTTCGCTACGGCTTCCCCTCACGGGTTAACCTCGCGACGTAACACTAACTCGCAGGCTCATTCTTCAAAAGGCACGCTGTCACAGCTACAAGGCTGCTCCAACGGTTTGTAGGCACACGGTTTCAGGTACTATTTCACTCCCCTCCCGGGGTACTTTTCACCTTTCCCTCACGGTACTTGTCCGCTATCGGTCATCAGGGAGTATTTAGGCTTACCAGGTGGTCCTGGCAGATTCGCACGGGATTTCTCGGGCCCCGTGCTACTTGGGATCCTCTCCAAGCGGCAGCATACATTCCGGTTACGGGGCTAACACCCTCTACGGCCCGGCTTTCAAACCGGTTCACCTATGCACCTGCACTCACTTCACCGATCCGGCAGAATCGGTACGGAAAGTCCCGCAACCCCAGTGATGCAACGCCCGCCGGCTATCACACACCACTGGTTTAGCCTCTTCCGCGTTCGCTCGCCACTACTAACGGAATCACTGTTGTTTTCTCTTCCTGTGGGTACTGAGATGTTTCACTTCCCCACGTTCCCTCCACGCACCCTATGTGTTCAGATGCGGGTCACCCGGTCACTCGCGCGCCGGGCGGGGTTTCCCCATTCGGACATCCTGGGATCAAAGTTCGGTTATCAACTCCCCCAGGCTTATCGCAGATTCCTACGTCCTTCTTCGGCTCCTGATGCCAAGGCATCCACCGTGTGCCCTTAAAAACTTGACCACAAAGATCAATTTATTATCGCTATCGAGAAAACCACGGTCTCCCCAGGCACCCTTTGAGGGGGCACCCGGATCCACCAGGTTTTTCTGAAATTGCACTTAATATTTTAAGATGCTCGCGTCCACTATGTAGTTCTCAAACAACAACCCCGTCACACCCATCCCCGCACCGAACAACCCCGTCAAGAGGTGTCACATGTGCGGTTCCGGCCTGCGCAGGAACAAACAGAAACAAACCAGTCAACCCGCAGACCCTCCCCCCTTTGACAAGGAGAGGATCACGGGTGCCTGTTGCTTCAGGACCCAACAGTGTGCCAAACGACGAACCGGCCCAACCAGGACTGCAGCAGGTGTTCCAGGAACCCTCCCAGGGGAGGGAACGTACTGACCCGTGCAGCCGGCATGCCGGCGCCTATCCATTGATATTCCACCCTTGAGCACCCACCGGAGAACATATGTCTCCGATATGGGCATCTCCTGCGAAGCACACATCCAACACTGTGGAAGGACATGGTCTTCGAGGTGCTCCTTAGAAAGGAGGTGATCCAGCCGCACCTTCCGGTACGGCTACCTTGTTACGACTTAGTCCCAATCGCCGGTCCCACCTTCGACGGCTCCCTCCCACAAGGGGTTAGGCCACCGGCTTCGGGTGTTACCAACTTTCGTGACTTGACGGGCGGTGTGTACAAGGCCCGGGAACGTATTCACCGCAGCGTTGCTGATCTGCGATTACTAGCGACTCCAACTTCATGAGGTCGAGTTGCAGACCTCAATCCGAACTGAGACCGGCTTTTTGGGATTAGCTCCACCTCACAGTATCGCAACCCTTTGTACCGGCCATTGTAGCATGCGTGAAGCCCAAGACATAAGGGGCATGATGATTTGACGTCGTCCCCACCTTCCTCCGAGTTGACCCCGGCAGTCTCCTATGAGTCCCCGCCATAACGCGCTGGCAACATAGAACGAGGGTTGCGCTCGTTGCGGGACTTAACCCAACATCTCACGACACGAGCTGACGACAACCATGCACCACCTGTAAACCGGCCACAAGTGGGGGACCTGTTTCCAGGCCTTTCCGGTTCATGTCAAGCCTTGGTAAGGTTCTTCGCGTTGCATCGAATTAATCCGCATGCTCCGCCGCTTGTGCGGGCCCCCGTCAATTCCTTTGAGTTTTAGCCTTGCGGCCGTACTCCCCAGGCGGGGCACTTAATGCGTTAGCTACGGCGCGGAAAACGTGGAATGTCCCCCACACCTAGTGCCCAACGTTTACGGCATGGACTACCAGGGTATCTAATCCTGTTCGCTCCCCATGCTTTCGCTCCTCAGCGTCAGTTAATGCCCAGAGACCTGCCTTCGCCATCGGTGTTCCTCCTGATATCTGCGCATTTCACCGCTACACCAGGAATTCCAGTCTCCCCTACATCACTCTAGTCTGCCCGTACCCACTGCAGACCCGGGGTTGAGCCCCGGGCTTTCACAGCAGACGCGACAAACCGCCTACGAGCTCTTTACGCCCAATAATTCCGGATAACGCTTGCGCCCTACGTATTACCGCGGCTGCTGGCACGTAGTTAGCCGGCGCTTCTTCTGCAGGTACCGTCACTTTCGCTTCTTCCCTGCTGAAAGAGGTTTACAACCCGAAGGCATTCGTCCCTCACGCGGCGTCGCTGCATCAGGCTTCCGCCCATTGTGCAATATTCCCCACTGCTGCCTCCCGTAGGAGTCTGGGCCGTGTCTCAGTCCCAGTGTGGCCGGTCACCCTCTCAGGCCGGCTACCCGTCGTCGCCTTGGTGGGCCATTACCCCAACCAACAAGCTGATAGGCCGCGAGTCCATCCAAAACCGCATAAAGCTTTCCACGGACCGCCATGCGGTGGTCCGTTGTATCCGGTATTAGACCCGGTTTCCCAGGCTTATCCCGAAGTCAGGGGCAGGTTACTCACGTGTTACTCACCCGTTCGCCACTAATCATTCTGTGCAAGCACAGAAGTCATCGTTCGACTTGCATGTGTTAAGCACGCCGCCAGCGTTCATCCTGAGCCAGGATCAAACTCTCCGTAAATGTGTTACAGACACAGACCGGGGACCAAGGAAAATTGGTCGACCGTCCTGCACTAAATTCGAAACCGGCTAAAAAAACCGCCCCTACCCACGGGGTGGGCGGAAACGGCCTGTTCAACCAATCAATATAAATAAATTGGTATCAATAAACTTGGCACACTATTGAGTTCTCAAACAACAGACGCAATCCGAAAATACTCGGGAAAACAATGTTTTCCTTTTCTTCTTCGCTGCAATGTTTTATATCTTATTCCATTCCGGCGTTATTTGCAATTCGCGGTTTCCCTCGTCGGGACCCCGTGAAAAGCGTTTCCGCCGTTCCGGACCCAGCATCAACCGGAGTCTTTTCCCGCCGGCCCTGCGAAGGGCACGCACCGGTTGGACTCTGTTTTTTGTTGGGGTTTGGCCGCCATGCTCGGGCGCTTTTCCAGCGTCCCGGCCGCGGCGACTCATGCAACTTTACACATCGGTTCCGGTCCTTGCAAACCGGATCGAAGTGATCCGCCGCACAAGCTCAAACCGCTCACGCGGACCGCTTACCTGCCTCCCGAAGGAAGCATTAAAACTATACGGCGGAGACCTCGACGCTTGCAAGGGTCCGCTTCCCGCGGCGCAGGACCAGGTACCGGCCGTGCAGCAGGTCCTTCGAATCCACTACGGCGTCGGCGTCGGTGACCTTGACGTTGTTTACGTAGGCACCGCCCTCGGACACCGTGCGGCGGGCTTCGGACTTGGTCTTGGAAAGCTCCGACGCGACAAGCAGGTCGATGATGCCCAGGGAATCCGGGGACACCACGGCCGCCGGCAGCTGTTCCGTTGCGGCCTTCAACGTCGCTTCGTCCAGTTCGGTCAGGTCACCCTGGCCGAACAGCGCAGCCGAAGCGGCAATCGCCTTGTCGGTTGCGTCGGTGCCGTGAATCAGCGACGTCACGTCGTAGGCCAGCGCACGCTGAGCCTCGCGCTTGTGCGGCGCCTCCTCGACAGCGCGGGCCAGCTCCTCAATCCGGGCCCGGCTCATGAAGGTAAAGATCTTGAGCCGGTCGACCACGTCAGCATCCGATGTGTTGAGCCAGAACTGGTACATGGCGTACGGGCTGGTCATGGTGCCGTCCAGCCAGACCGCATTGCCTTCGCTCTTGCCGAACTTGGTGCCGTCGCTGTTGGTGACCAGCGGGGTGCCCAGTGCGTGGACCGTCTTGCCCTCGACCTTGCGCACCAGTTCGGTGCCGCTGGTGAGGTTGCCCCACTGGTCCGATCCGCCCGTTTCCAGCACGCAGTTGTACTGGCGGAAGAGCTCGAGGTAATCCATGCCCTGCAGCACCTGGTAGCTGAACTCCGCGTAGCTGATGCCTTCATCGGAGTTCAGGCGCGAGGAAACGATTTCCTTCTTGATCATCGTCCCCACCCGGAAGTGCTTGCCGACGTCCCGCAGGAAATCGATGGCGCTCATCGGAGCGGTCCAGTCCAGGTTGTTCACCATGCGGGCGGAGTTCTCACCCTCGAAGCTCAGGAAGCGCTGCACCTGTCCCTGCAGGTACCCGACCCACTCCCCGACTGTCTCCTTGGTGTTCATGGTGCGTTCCGCCGTCGGGCGCGGGTCGCCGACCAGACCGGTGGAACCGCCGACCAGGGCCAGCGGCCGGTGGCCTGCGAGCTGCAGGCGGCGCATGGTGAGCAGCTGCACCAGGTTGCCCAGGTGCAGGCTCGGCGCCGTCGGGTCGAAGCCGCAGTAATACGTGATCGGTCCCCCGGCGAGAAGTTTTTCCAGCTCCGCCTCGTCGGTGGAGACCTGCACCAGGCCTCGCCACTTCAGTTCCTGCCAGATATTGGCAAAGGAGGAGTCATTCTGCTGGGCGCTGAGGCCTTCGGGGTTCACGATGTTGTCTGACACGCTTTCTAAATTATCAGTCTTCGGGAATGCCCGCGGGGATCCCGTTGGCGGCGATCAGGCGCAGCCGCTGGGTGGGGCGGGTCATGGCGACGTACAGGTCCCCTACCTTGCCGGCTGCTGCGGTCAGCAGTTCGGACGGTTCCAGGATGACGACGCCGTCGAACTCCAGGCCCTTGGCTTCCCGCGGGGAGGTCACCACGATGTCCTGTTCCAGCCCGCCGGCGCCGGAACCGACGCGGGGACCGTACACTTCGGTGACCGCGCGGCGGACGGCAGCGAGGCGGTGGTCCTCGGCAATGATCGCCAGCAGGCCGCCGTCGAGCGCGTCCAGATCCTCGGGCAGGGTTTCCAGCAGGCGCTGGAGCAGGCCGTCTTCGGAAACCTCGTCAATGAACGGCGCCCAGCGGCCCTCGCGCACGGCCTTCGGAGCCGAGACCACCAGGCCGGCCGCATTGGCCATGCGTACTGCGGCCTCGGCGATCTGCGCCGGGGTGCGGTAGTTCACGGTGAGCTCTTCGAGGGTCCAGCGCTCCCCCACGAACGGATCCAGTGCGGCCTGCCAGGACGTTGCCCCGGCCGCCGAACTGGTCTGGGCAATATCGCCCACCACAGTGAAGGACTTCAGCGGGCAGCGGCGCATCAGGAGCCGCCACTGCATGGCGGAGAGTTCCTGCGCTTCGTCAACCACGATGTGCCCGAAGGCCCAGGTCCGGTCGACGGCGGCGCGGTCGGCAGCAGTCAGCCGCTGCTCCCCCACCGCGTTGTGGTCCGCCAGGTCCTCTGCGGACAGGATGCCGTGGGCACCGGAGTCCTCCAGGAAGCCTTCGGTGTTGGCAATGGCGCTTTCGGCGTTGGCGAGGTCGCGCTTGCGCTGTTCCTCGCGGAGGGCGTTCTCACGCCCGGCCGAGGCATCCAGCTCGCCGAGCAGTTCCGCGGCTTCATCCAGCAGGGGGACGTCGGATTCGGTCCAGGGCGCGTCGGGGCTGCGGCGGAGCAGGTCCAGTTCGGCATCGGTGAGGTCCGGTGCGGCTGATTCCAGGTGACCGGGCTTGCTGAACAGCTCGGTGATGAGCTTTTCCGGGGTCAGCGGCATCCAGCACAGGTTCAGGGCGACGCGGACGTCGCGGGCACTGCGCACGTCCTCGGCGAGGTAGGCCCGGTCGGTGCTGTTGCCGGCTCCCGCCGATTCCTCGAGCTGTTCGGTCAGCTGCTCGGTCAGTTCGCGCAGGAGGATCTTCACGAAGGTCACGCGGGCCTCGTTGTGCGGCTTCCCGGTGGCGCGGGCCTTGTCCCGGGCACGCTGCACCTGCTTGGGCGTCAGGGTCAGGATGGTGCCCTCGACGTTCAGCTTCCGCGGTTCGCGCGGCAGGCGCTGCCGGTTGGCAACCGCCCGGGCGACGACGTCGGCCATGTACAGCCGGCCCTTGACCTCCGCGGTGGCCGGGTCCTCTTCGTGGGCGGCGGTGATGCCGGGCATCAGCTGCCCCAGGCTGGACATCACGACGCCGGTCTCGCCCAGGGAGGGCAGCACGCGTTCGATGTAGCGGATGAAGGCGTTGGACGGTCCCACCAGCAGCACGCCGGCCGACTTCAGCCGTTCGCGGTGGGTGTAGAGCAGGTACGCGGCGCGGTGCAGCGCCACGGCGGTCTTGCCCGTACCGGGACCGCCCTGGACTACCAGGGTTCCGGAGAGGGGAGCCCGGATGATGCGGTCCTGTTCGGCCTGGATGGTGCCCACGATGTCGGACATCTGTCCGGTCCGTTTGGAGTTCAGGGCAGCGAGGAGCGCACCTTCGCCCTGCAGCGCTTCCTCATCCTCCAGCATGGAGTAATCCAGCACGTCGTCCTCGATGGCCTGCACGTTGCGGCCCTTGAGGATCAGGTGCCGGCGGCGTCGTACGCCCTGGCGTTCGAAGGCGGTGGCCTGGTAGAACGTGCCCGCTTCGGGGGCGCGCCAGTCCACCATCAGCCGCTGCAGCTCCGCCGTCGAGAGGCCGATGCGGCCGATGTAGCGTTCCTCGCCGTCGTCGAGGTCCAACCGGCCGAACACGAGCCGGTCGTCGACGGCGTTCAGCTGCGCGAGGCGGTCCTCGTACATGGTGGCAAAGGCGTCCCGTTCGGAACGGTTCTGGTGGGAACCGGAGGCATGGCTGCGCCGGATCGCGGCCAGTTGCTCCCGCTTCTCCTCACGCAGCTCATCGAGGCGTGAGTAGAGACCGGCGACGTACTGACGCTCGTGTTCCAGCTCGTTGGAAGCTGAAGGTGTTTCAGGCATGTTCGAGTTCCCTCTCGCAAAGGCAGAGCGTCAATCTTACAGTGCATTTGGACTTTTGCAGGTCACTAATGTATGCGGTTTATCTCTCAGCTGCTGCCTGTGATGAGCGTGTCGCACACCATCCGGCACCGTCCCTTTGAAAGGGACGGACCCTAGTAACGGATCAGCGCGGTGACGGGGGTGTCGCCGAGGCGGTCCCGGCCGCCGAGGTCGCCCAGTTCCAGCACGACGCCGAATCCGGCAACTTCAGCGCCGGCCTTGCGGATCAGGCGGGCAGCAGCGCCAAGGGTTCCGCCGGTAGCCAGGACGTCGTCGAGAATCAGGACGCGCGAGCCCACGGGCATGTCGTCCCGGTGCAGTTCGAGGGTGCTGTCGCCGTATTCCATGGAGTAGCTCTCAGAGAACACTTCGCGGGGCAGCTTGCCGGGTTTGCGTACGGTGATGACGCCCTTGCCGGACGCGTAGGCCGCGGCGGCGGCGAGGAGGAAGCCCCGGGCTTCCACTCCTGCGACGAAGTCGAACTGTCCCTCAAACGGGGCAATCAGTGCATCCACGACGCCGCGGAGGGCGGGCCCGTCTGCGAAGACCGGGGTCAGGTCCCGGAAGACGATACCGGGCTTGGGGTAATCGGGGATGACAGCGCCCAGGCGTTCGATGGTTTGTTCAATGGACTCGTGGTTATCCGGTTCTGCCGGGGCATCTTTCACCCGTCCACCTTACCCGTTCCGCCCGGTCCGCGCCCGGGCCGTACGCCCGGCTGTGGGGCTTGTCTCGCCGGGTGCCTGCACCGCGGGAACCGGCCGGTGGAGAACCAGTGGGAGGAATAAAGGGCAGCGGACGCCGGTTTGCACCTTCCGGGCCCCTCCGAAGGACCCGGAATTTACCGCACCAACAGTCAAGGATTTCAACGAATGGCGAACCTGCACGAAGTGCTCAAGAACAAGATCGGATTCGGCACGGCCCCGCTGGGAAACATGTTCCGGAACATCCCGGAGGATGAGGCGCTGGCAACGGTCGAGGCGGCCTGGAACGAAGGGATCCGTTACTTCGACACCGCTCCCTTCTACGGCGCCGGCCTGGCGGAATCCCGTTTGGGCGAGGTGCTCTCACAGCACAACCGCGACGAGTACGTGCTCAGCACCAAAGTGGGACGGCTGATCCTGGACGAGGAAGAAGACAAGGGCTCCGGCCTCTTCACCCACGGGCGTTCGAACAAGATCGCCACGGATTACACCACGGACGCCACTCTGCGGTCCATCGAGGAGAGCCTGAACCGGCTCAAGACGGACCGTTTGGACTTCGTGTTCATCCACGACACGTCCCGCGACTTCCTCGGCGACGAGTGGATCTCCAAGTTCGACGAGGCGCGGACCGGTGCGTTCCGGGTACTCGCCCGCCTGCAGGATGAGGGCGTCATCAACGGCTGGGGCCTCGGCGTCAACACCACCGAACCCATCGAGCTGGCCATGGACATGGACGAGGCGGCTCCGACCATGAGCCTGTCCGCCACTCAGTACACGCTGCTGCAGCACGAGCGTGCCCTGCAGCGCATGATGCCTATGGCGCAGGAAAAGGGCGTAGGTATCGTCGTCGGCGGTCCGTTCAACTCCGGTGCCCTGCTGGGCGGCGACACGTTCGACTACGGAGAGATTCCTCCGCAGGTCCAGGCCCGGATCACCGAGCTGACCTCGGTCGCCTCCCGGCACGATGTGAGCCTGAAGGCAGCTGCCCTGCAGTTCTCCGCCGCTCACCCCGCCGTGGCTGCGGTCATCCCGGGCTCCAGCCGGCCCGGACGCGTCGCAGAGGATGTCGCGGCGATGAAGGCCGAGATCCCGGGTGCGTTCTGGGACGAACTGCTGGAAAAGAAGCTCATTTCCGCGCAGGCTCCGCTTCCGCGCTCCTAGCGGCAGCTTCACAGAACGGCGTTCCGGGTTTCCCGGGGCGCCGTTCTGTGTTTCACGGCCGCAGAGCCGTGGCTCCCGCGGACGCCGGTTGCCTGCGCGGCTGGGCGGGACGGTACTTGGACACAGTCGGGTCACCTGTGAGCCAATACCGCCACGGATATTCGTCCGAGCCGCCGGGGCCGCTGACTCCCACTCGCGGTCCGGTTGACAGGAGTTCCCGGCTCACCGGTTCGGCGGGCAATGCAAGCTGCAGGGGGTGCGCAAACACATCCGCTCCGTCCAGCGGCCGGGAAATGCCCAGGGCCTGGGCGAGCCGTGCCGGGCCACGCGCCAGGTCGAGCGGGTTGCGCGGGTTTCCCCGCCGCACCGCCGCGATATCGGCCCCCTCGACGATCTCGCCCGCCCGCAGCAGCAGCCCGGTGGCATCGCCTTCCGTTCCGCAGACGATGTTGGCGCAGTAATGCATGCCGTAGGTGAAGTACACGTACAGGTGCCCCGCCGGGCCGAACATGGTGGCGTTCCGCGCGGTCTGGCCGCGGAACGCGTGGGAGCCGGGATCGGCGTCACCCATGTAGGCCTCCACCTCGGTGATCCGCACACTGACGCGTTCGCCGTCGACGTCGTGGGTCAGGACCGCGCCCAACAGCTGGGGTGCCGCGGAGGTGGCAGGGACGGCAAGACGTTCTCGTTCACTCGCAAAAGCCATACTTCGACGGTAGCAAGCTTCGGCGGGGACGTTTTCCGGGGTGCTGCTCAGCTGTTTCCGGCTGACGCCCCGTAGAACTCCTTCAGGGCAGCCCGCCTCCGGGAGCTGGGATGCCAGGGATTGCCTGCAAGGTGGTCTCCGGCTGCGTCCAGGGCCTCGTGCCAGGTGGCGAGAAGGGCGGACGCCGCGTCTGATCCGCCGGTTCCACCGCTCAGCGGCTGCCGGACGACGACGCGGGTACGGCCGGCGTCGTCCGTAATGTCGACGGAGGCCTCCGCGCCGATGCCGAGGTCCGACGTCGCCCGGTCCAGTGCGCTGCCGACATCGCCGGCGGCGGCGTTGAACCAGCGTTCGAAGACGATCCCGGCAGCATCCACGCGGCCCATGGTGGGCGAGACATCGAATTCCTCGGCGTAAGCGTCGCGGAGGGCCTGCCACTGGTCCATGGATGTGCGGGCAGGTTCCCTGCCTGACGCGACGTCGTCGAACACGTCCAGGATCCCCTGCCACCCGGCGGCGCCTTCGGTGAGGAAATCCGCGCTTTCCTCGTGGGTGCGGAGCTGCAGCAACGAACCGTCGGGGGTTTCCAGCACCTGCCAGTCGAGAACGGATTCGTCCCCCAGCGGGTCCTCCCAGGTGAACTGCAGGCTAAGTCCGGGGCTCATCTGCAGCACGGTTCCGGTGACCTCCGCGGTGCCCATGTCCAGCCGGTATTCCTTGCCGAGCTGCCAGCCGGGACTCACCATGCCGAGCCACTGGGCCACCTTGTCCCCGTTGGTCAGCACCTCCCAGATGTGGCCCGCGGGGAAATCGAAACGGCGCTCAAAGACCAGGCTGTACCCGTCCGGGCGGCGCTCGATTCTTCCGGTGGGAACCGGCGTTTCAAGGGGGCTGGACTCGGTCATGGCGTGTCCTCCTGGGGTTCTTCCAAGGGTAGCTTCGGCGGGGGCGCCGCAGGGAGGGGCGGGTAGGTAGTCGAACCGAAAAGACGGGTATTCGGGGGTGCCGGGTGCGGCGTGATCGAGCAGGTTTTCGGGCCGGAAATGTCGGTGCCGGCTGAAAGTCTTGGGGTATGGAAAAAGCAGGCTCGAAGCTGGCTGAGTTTCAGAACACCATCCGATGCCGGATGTGGTGCCGGTCTGCCCGGGCCTGCCAGAATTCGATCTCCCGCGGTTTCAGTGCGTAGAGCTGCCATTGCGGGTTCGAGCTCCCGTCCGTGGCCGGCCTGGCGTCCCAGTCGGCAGCCGACGCTTCGGCGGACAGCTGCGCCACGGCCCCGGCCACCCGGATCTGCCGGCCACGTTCCGGCCAATAAAAGTTCATTGCTGCGTTCGGGTTTCCGTCCAGTTCCCCGCCTTTTCGCGAGGTGCGGGCCGTGGCGAACTGCCAGCCGCCGTCGTCGTCGATGTCCTTGAGGATGAGCATCCGCGAGGAAACATGCCCGTCTCCGTCCGCGGTCGCAAGGGAGAACGCATGCGGCTGCCGCACCCCGGCGGCCAGGGCATCGGAAAGCCACTGTCGGAAAAGCTCGGCGGGATCACGCGGTGCCGCGGCCGGATCGAAGTCGGGAAGGTCCTCGGGAAAGTCCGGCAGGGCGCGCAGCCGGGCCCGGAAGGAATCACTCATGCCGCCCAGCGTAGCTGGATGCCGGTGCCGCTGCTCCACCTGTCCCGGACCCCGGCACCAAATAGAACGGACCCCGCAGAGGCTCTCCACGGGGTCCGCCATCAGGTCGGGCAGAATCAGCCCGCGTAGCCGCGGACCTCGCCGATCTGCCGGTTCAGTTCCGCAAGCTGCAGCTCAACAGCGGACCGGGCGGTGCCGCCCTGGGAGCTGCGGCTGTCCAGCGAGCCTTCGGTGCTGAGCACAGTGCGCACCTCGGGCGTCAGGTGCGGTGAGATTCCGGCATAGTCTTCATCGGTCAGATCCCAGAGTTCGACGCCGCGGCCCTCGGCCAGCTGCACAGCGGATCCGGAGAGTTCATGCGCTTCCCGGAAGGGCACACCCTGGCGGACCACCCACTCGGCAATGTCGGTGGCCAGGGCAAAGCCCTGCGGTGCCAGCGACTGCATCCGCTCGGTGTTGAACTTCAGGGTTGCAATCATCCCGGACACCGCCGGAAGCAGTACCTCAAGGGTGTCGGCGGCGTCGAAGACCGGTTCCTTGTCTTCCTGCAGGTCGCGGTTGTAGGCCAGCGGAAGACCCTTCAGGGTGGCCAGCAGCCCGGCCAGGTCCCCGATGAGCCGTCCGGCCTTGCCGCGGGCAAGTTCGGCGACGTCGGGGTTCTTCTTCTGCGGCATGATCGAGGACCCGGTGGAGTACGCGTCGTCGAGCGTGATGAAGGAGAACTCCTTCGTGGCCCAGATGATGATCTCCTCGCTGACCCGTGACAGGTCCACGCCGATCATGGCCGCGATCCAGGAGAACTCGGCGTAGACATCGCGGGAAGCGGTGCCGTCAATGGAGTTCCACACCGCGGAATCGAACCCCAGGTCCGCTGCCACGGCGTTCGGATCAAGGCCAAGCGAGGAGCCGGCCAGGGCACCGGAACCGTAGGGAGAGACTGCCGCCCGCTTATCCCAGTCGGCCAGCCGCTGCACATCGCGCAGCAGGGACCAGGCATGGGCCAGCAGGTGGTGGCTGAGCAGGACCGGCTGGGCGTGCTGCAGGTGGGTGCGCCCGGGCATGGCCACCCCGAGGTGCGTCTGCGCCTGGCCCACCAGGGCATCGATCACCGACAGCACGCCGGCGCCGATGATGCGGGCGTGGTCCCGCAGGTACATCCGGCCGAGGGTGGCGATCTGGTCATTGCGGGACCGGCCCGCCCGAAGCTTGCCGCCCAGCTGGGTGCCTGCCCGTTCGATCAGTCCGCGTTCCAGCGAGCCGTGCACATCCTCATCCGACGGCGCAGGCTGGTACGCGCCGGACTTTACGTCGTCGTCAAGCTGGTCCAGGGCGACGAGCATGCCCTCCAACTCGGCGTCGTCGAGCAGGCCGGCCTTGTGCAGTACCCGGGCATGCGCCCGGGAGCCTGCAATGTCATAGCCGGCAAGCCGCCAGTCGAAGTGGGTGGACTTGCTCAGCTCCGCAAGGGCGTCTGCCGGGCCGCCGGCGAACCGGCCGCCCCACAGGGCACCCTGGACGGTTGAACCGGAGGACCCGGCGCCCGCTGCTTCTTCTGGCGACTTGCCGTGGCTCATGTGCTTACTTACCTTCTGCTAGGCGCTGGTCGCGGCCGGAGGCCACCTTGGAGGACATCCCGAACAGCTCGATGAAGCCGCGGGCCATGGACTGGTCGAAGCTGTCACCGGTGTCGTAGGTGGCCAGGTTGAAGTCATACAGGGATGACTCGGAGCGGCGGCCGGTCACTACCGGACGGCCGGCGTCGAGGGTCATGCGGATGTCGCCGGAAACGTACTTCTGGGTGTCGCCGATGAAGGCGTCCAAGGACTGCTTCAGCGGGGAGAACCACTGGCCGTCGTAGACCAGCTCGGTCCAGCGCTGGCCGACCGTCTTCTTGAAGCGGGCCTGCTCGCGCTCGACCGTGACGTTTTCCAGCTCGCGGTGTGCTGCCATCAGGGCCATGGCACCGGGAGCTTCATAGATTTCGCGGCTCTTGATGCCCACGAGGCGGTCTTCGACGATGTCGATCCGGCCGATGCCCTGGGCGCCGGCGCGGCGGTTCATTTCCTCGATGGCCTGCAGCGGAGTGACCGGCTTGCCGTCAATGGCTACCGGCACGCCTTCCTTGAACGTGATGACAACTTCATCCGGAGCCGGAGCGGACGCCGGATCGGAGGTGTACTCGTAGACGTCCGGGGTGGGGCCGTTCCAGATGTCTTCCAGGAAACCGGTCTCCACGGCACGTCCCCAGACGTTGGCGTCGATGGAGAACGGGTTCTTCTTGGTGGTGGCGATCGGCAGGTTCTTCTCCTCCGCGAAGGCAATGGCCTTGTCGCGGGTGAGGGCCAGGTCGCGGACCGGTGCAATGCACTTCAGGTCCGGGCCCAGGGTCTGGATGCCGACTTCGAAGCGCACCTGGTCGTTGCCCTTGCCGGTGCAGCCGTGGGAGACGGTGGTGGCGCCGAACTGGCGGGCAGCAGCCACCAGGTGCTTGACGATCACGGGGCGGGAAAGTGCCGAGACCAGCGGGTAGGCATCCATGTAGAGGGCGTTGGCCTTCAGCGCGGGCATGCAGTACTCGGTGGCGAATTCCTCGCGGGCGTCCGCCACGTAGGCTTCGACGGCGCCGCAGTCCAGGGCCCGCTGGCGGATGGTTTCCAGGGACTCGCCGCCCTGCCCTACGTCCACGGCTACGGCGATGACTTCAGCGCCGGTTGCCTCGGCAATCCAGCCGATGGCCACTGACGTATCCAGGCCACCGGAATAGGCCAGAACAATACGTTCGCTCACAGGTTTTGCTCCTCTTGCATTGGTTGCGGCCCTTACGGGCCGCTGGTTGGTTCAGGATGAAAGTTGGTGGAAGGTCCGCTGCTCAGCGGACCTTCGGTTACAGGATCCGGCTCTCGGGCGCGGAGCCGTTGTTGCTGGCTTCGTCGGCGATGCGCAGGAAGCGGGCGGCCAGGTCTGGCCCGCCCTCGGGGTCCCGCGTCACCATCATGACGGTGTCGTCACCGGCAATGGTGCCCAGCACGGACGGCAGGATGGAATGGTCGATCGCCAGCGCCAGGAAATTCGCGGCTCCGGGCGGAGTCCGCAGCACCACGATATTCGCCGAAGCTTCGGCGGTGACCAGCAGTTCTCCGCAGAGCCGGGCCAGCCGGGCGTCGAGGACTTCCTGGGTGACGCCTGATTTGGGCGCCCGCTCCCCACCCTCGGACGGAACGGCGTACACCAGGGCACCGTCCTTGCCGCGCATGCGCACCGCTCCCAGTTCCACCAGGTCGCGGGAGAGCGTCGCCTGCGTCACCTGCACGCCGTCGTCGGCCAGCAGTGCGGCAAGTTCTGCCTGGGAACGGATGGACAGGCCGGTCAGCAGGGTGCGGATGCGCGCCTGGCGGGCGGTCTTTGTCGCCGGCATGGTCATGACCGGGCCTCCGGAATCCCGGTGAGGCCGGACTGCGCCATGAGCCAGACCATCAGGGCTTTCTGGGCGTGCAGGCGGTTCTCGGCTTCGTCCCACACCACGGACTGCGGTCCGTCAAGCACGTCGGCGGAGATTTCGTAGCCGCGGTAGGCGGGCAGGCAGTGAAGGACGACGGCGTCGTCCGCGGCCGACGCCATGGCGTCGGCGTCCACGGCGTAGCTGCGGAACAGCTCCTGCCGGGCGGCCTTTTCGGCTTCCTGCCCCATGGACACCCAGGTATCGGTGGCGACGACGTCGGCCCCGGCCAGGGCTTCGACGGCGTCGGTCGTGATGGTGACGGAGCCGCCGGTCTCTTCGGCCCGGGCGGCAGCGGCGTCCACTATCCGCGGCTCAGGGAGGTAGCCCAGCGGGCCGGCAACCCGGACGTGCATGCCTGCGGTGACGCCGGCGAGCAGGTAGGAGTTGGCCATGTTGTTGGCGCAGTCGCCGAGGTAGGCGAGGGTGAGGCCGGCGAGCGTGCCCTTGTGCTCGCGGATGGTCATAAGATCCGCGAGGAGCTGGCAGGGGTGGTAGTCGTCGGACAGTGCGTTGATGACCGGCACCGAGGAGTTCGCTGCCATTTCCTCCAGGCCGGACTGCGCGTAGGTCCGCCAGACAATGGTGGAGACCATGCGTTCGAGCACCTTGGTGGTGTCCGCGACGCTCTCCTTGTGTCCCAGCTGGGACTCCCCCGCACCGATGATCAGCGGGACGCCGCCCAGGTCCGAAATGCCGGCGGCAAAGGACACCCGGGTCCGGGTGGAGGTCTTGTCGAAAATGACCGCGACGGTCTTGCGGCCGGTCGATTCGCCGGCGAACGGCTGGTGTTTGTAGCGGTCCTTCTTCAGGGCATCGGCCAGATCCAGGACTTCGGCCTGCTCCGCCTGCGTGAGGTCGGTGTCGACCAGGAAATGACGGGTCATGGTTTTCCTTCAGTGGTTGTGCTGGAGAAAGCGGGTGCTGCTGATGAGGCCCGGGCCGCACCCAGGATGCCCGGCAGTGCATCCAGGAAGCTCCCGGCCTGTTCTGCGGTGAGGATCAGCGGAGGAGCCAGCCGCAGCGTTGCCGGGCCGGTGCTGTTGATGATGAAGCCGGCGTCCAGTGCAGCCGCGACCGCTGCCGGAGCAACGTCGTCGTCGAGGTCGATGCCGATGAGGAAGCCTTCGCCCCGCACCTCGGCCACGGACTCCATGGCCGCCAGTTCCCGGCGCAGGTATTCCCCGGTGGTACGCACATTGGCCAGCACTTCGGAGGATTCCAGCACCGAGAGGGTGGCCAGGGCCGCAGCGGCGGCAACGGGATTGCCGCCGAAGGTTGTGCCGTGCATCCCGGCGGCCAGCAGGGTGGACGCCGTTTCACCGAAGGTCAGCAGCGCACCGACCGGGAATCCGCCGCCCAGCCCCTTGGCCAGGGTCATGGCGTCCGGAAGAACGCCTTCGGAAGCGAACCATTTGCCCGTGCGGCCAATCCCGGTCTGCACTTCGTCAATGACCAGCAGTGCTCCCGCAGCGCGGGTGGCATCGCGGGCGGCGCGGAGGTAGCCCTCGGGCAGGGGCCGCACACCGGCCTCGCCCTGGATGGGTTCCAGGAAGACGGCGGCCACGGTTTCGTCGACGGCCGCCAGCAGCGCATCGACGTCACCGAACGGAAGGTGCTCCACGCCGGCGGGCAGCGGCTCGAACGGCTCCCGGTAGGCAGGCTTGGCCGTGAGCGCCAGCGCTCCCATGGTCCGGCCATGGAACGCTCCCTCGAGTGCCAGGATGCGGGTACGGCCGGCAGCGGGATCGGAATTCCGCCGGGCCAGCTTGAAAGCAGCCTCGTTGGCCTCGGCACCGGAGTTCGCGAAGAACACCTTCGACCCCTGCGGGGCGCCGGCGAGCGAAAGCAGGCGTTCGGCGAGCTGCACCTGCACTGGGCTGGTGAAAAAGTTGGAGACATGGCCGAGGGTGGCGAGCTGATCGGACACCGCCGCTACGAGCGCCGGATGTGCGTGGCCCAGCGAGTTGACCGCAATGCCGCCCAGCAAATCGAGGTACTGCTTTCCGTCGGCGTCCTCCACGTAGCAGCCGCTGCCGCTCACGAGCGCCCGCTGCGGAGCGCCGAAGACGCCCATCAGGGACGAGTCGTAGCGGTCCAGCCAGGCCTGCTGGGCCCCTGCTGCGGCGCCGGGCGGCGTGCCCTGGGGTTCCTGGTTACTCATGGCTGTTCCTCCGGTACTACCTGGGTGCCGATCCCGGCTTCGGTAAAGATTTCCAGCAGCATGGAGTGCGCCATCCGGCCGTCGACGACCGCGGCACGGTCCACTCCCCCTTCGACGGCGGCCAGGCACGCCTGCATCTTGGGGATCATGCCAGATTCAAGGCCGGGCAGCATGGTCCGCAGTTCCGCGGTGGTCAGCGAGGAGATCAGCGAGGATTTATCCGGCCATGCCCCGTAGAGGCCTTCCACGTCCGTAAGCACCACCAGCCGCGACGCGCCCAGGGCTACTGCCAGGGCGGAGGCGGCCGTATCCGCGTTGACGTTGAGCACCTGTCCGGTGGTGCCGCCGTCGGCGTTCACCTCAGGTGCCACCGTGCTGATCACCGGGATCCGTCCGGCGGCAATGATGTCCAGGATCGCACCGGGGTTGACCCCCACTACTTCCCCGACCAGGCCCAGGTCCACTTCCACGCCGTCCACCACGGCGCCGGTCCGCACGGCCTCCAGCAGGCCGCCGTCCTCGCCGGACAGGCCCACGGCGTAGGGACCGTGCGCGTTAACGAGCCCCACGAGCTCGCGGCCCACCTGGCCGGTCAGGACCATACGCACGGCGTCCATCGCCTCGGGAGTAGTCACCCGCAGCCCGCCGCGGAATTCTGAAGCAATACCGAGCCGGTCAAGCATGGCGCTGATCTGCGGACCGCCGCCGTGGACCACCACCGGGTGTACGCCAGCGTGATGGAGAAACACGATGTCATCGGCAAACGCGCGCCGAAGGTCTTCATTGACCATGGCATTGCCGCCGTACTTGATGACCATGGTGGTGCCGGCGAAGCGCTGGATCCAGGGCAGCGCCTCGATCAGCGTTTCCGCTTTGTCCTGCGCCCGCAGCCGTTCGCCGGCCGCTGCTGGTGTGATCATGACTGTCCCCCGGTCAGCTGCTGTACGCAGAATTCTCGTGGACGTAATCCGTGGTGAGATCGTTCGTCCAGATGGTGGCGCTTTCCGTGCCGGCGTGCAGATCGATTTCCACGTTCACTGCGCGCGGTGCCAGGTCCACGTTTTCCCGGGGATCACCGATCCCGCCGTTCCGGCAGACCTGCACCCCGTTGATCGTGACGTCAATCCGGTCCGGTTCGAACGCCGCGTCGGTGGTGCCGACCGCGGACAGCACCCTGCCCCAGTTCGGGTCATTGCCGAAAATGGCGGTCTTGAACAGGTTGGAGCGGGCGACGGCGCGTGCAGCCGTTTCCGCATCAGCGACCGTCGCGGCGTTGACCGTGGTGATCGCAATGTCGTGGCTGGCACCTTCGGCATCCGTGATGAGCTGCTGCGCCAGCGAGAGGCAGACCTCGGTGAGTCCGCTGGCGAAGTCCACTGTTTCGGGCCCGGCACCCGAGGCGCCGGAAGCCATCAGGATCACGGTGTCGTTCGTGGACATGCAGCCGTCCGAATCGGTCCGGTCGAAGGTCACGGCCGTCGCGGCCCGCAGCGCCGAGTCCAGGGCAGGTGCCGGCAGGTCCGCGTCGGTGGTCAGGACCACCAGCATCGTGGCCAGCCCGGGGGCAAGCATTCCGGCGCCCTTGGCCATCCCGCCGATCCGGTAGGTCCGGCCGGAGCCGTCCGTGCCGGTGAAGAGCGCCTGCTTGGCCACGGTGTCGGTGGTCATGATGGCGTGCGCTGCGTCAGCACCGGCGTCATCGGACAGTGCGTCGACAGCGTCCCGGATACCGGAGAGCAGCTTGTCCATGGGCAGCTGGAGGCCGATCAGGCCGGTGGAGCAGACCAGCACGTCGGCGGCGCTGAGTCCCAGGAGTTCCGCGGTCTGTTCGGCGGTGGTGTGGGCGTTCCGGAACCCTTCGGGGCCGGTGCAGGCGTTGGCTCCGCCGGAGTTCAGGATGACGGCGTCGGCCCGTCCGTCGGACACCGCCTGCCGGGACCACAGCACAGGGGCGGCCGTGATCCGGTTCCGGGTAAAGACGGCGGCGGCGGCCTTCGACGGACCGTCGTTGACCACCAGGGCGACGTCGCGTCCGCCGGAATCCTTCAGGCCGGCGGCCACGCCGGCGGCGCGGAAGCCCGCCGGAGCGGTGATTCCGGTGGTTCCGGTGGTTCCGGTGGCGCTGGCGGTAGTCGATCCGGTCGTTGATTCGGCACTCATTACGGTGCCACCCCCTGCTGTGTCAGTCCCGCGGTTTCATCCAGGCCGAGGGCAATGTTCATGGACTGCACGGCGCCGCCGGCAGTTCCCTTGTTGAGGTTGTCGATCACGCAGCTGACAATCACCCGGTTCGCATGGGGATCGTAGGCCAGCTGCATCACGGCGTAGTTGGAGCCGACCACCATCTTGGTGGCGGGCCACTGCCCTTCCGGCAGCACCCGGACAAAGTGCTCCGAGGCATACGCAGATTCCCACGCCGCGCGCAGGTCTGCCGGGTCGACGCCGGGGCGGACCTTCGCGGTGGCGGTGGTGAGGATTCCGCGGGCCATCGGAGCAAGCGTGGGCGTGAAGGACACGGCCACGGACTCGCCGGCGGCGGCGGACAGGCCCTGTTCGATTTCCGGGGTATGCCGGTGGCTGCCGCCCACTCCGTACGGGCTCATGCCGCCCAGGACCTCCGAGCCCAGCAGGTGCGGCTTGGCGGCCTTGCCGGCACCGGAAGTGCCGGAAGCCGAAACGATGACGACGTCCTCCGGCTCCAGCAGCCCGGCGGAAAATCCGGGAGTCAGCGCCAGGAGGGAGCTTGTGGGGTAGCAGCCGGGCACGGCAATCCGGCGGGCGCCTTTGAGGCGTTCACGGTGGCCGGGCAGTTCGGGCAGCCCGTACGGCCAGGTGCCGGCATGCTCAGAACCGTAGAACTTCTCCCACGCGAGGGGATCCTCGAGCCGGTGGTCCGCGCCGGCGTCGATGACCAGGGTGCCGGGATCCAGCTGTGCCGCGATCCCTGCGCTGGCACCGTGCGGCAGGGCCAGGAACACAACGTCGTGTCCGGCCAGGGTTTCGACAGTGGTGTCCGCCAGCACCCGGTCGGCGAGGGAATGCAGGTGCGGCTGCAGCTCCCCCAGCCGGCTGCCTGCGTTGCTGTGGGCCGTAATGGCACCAATGGATACTTCCGGATGGCCGGCCAGCAGGCGCAGCACTTCACCGCCGGCATAGCCGCTGGCGCCCGAGACTGCTACGGAAATCGTCATGCCCCCACCCTACAGCACACTTATGCACTGCTTCCAATATTTATGCAGGCCCTATGATTGGACCCACATCGGGCGGCGCTGCAGCCCGGCACCGAACAGCGAAGCAGAAGAGGCCATGCCATGCACAAAGCCATTGTCGTCCCGCAGCCCGGCGGACCGGAAATCCTGCGCTATGAAGACGTTGCCCTTCCCCAGCCCGGACCCCGCGAGATCCTGGTCAAAGTAGCGGCGGCGGGCGTGAACTTCATCGACACCTATCAGCGCGGCGGCGTTTATCCGATGTCATATCCCTTCACACCCGGTTCCGAAGCCGCCGGAACCGTGGTGTCCGCCGGACTTGAGTCGGGCTTCCGCGAGGGCGACCGGGTAGCCACCGCGGAGGGCCGCGGCGCCTACGCCGAGTACATGCTGTTGGATGCAGATGTGGCGCTGCCGGTGCCTGCCGGAATCCGGGACGACACCGCGGCCGCACTTCTGCTCCAGGGTATTACCGCGCATTACCTGTGCAACTCCACTTTTCCCGTGCAGGAAGGGCAGACCGCGCTGGTGCATGCCGGGGCCGGCGGCGTGGGACTGCTGCTGATCCAGCTGCTCAAGGCCAAGGGCGCAACGGTGATCACCACCGTGTCCACCGAGGAAAAGGAGCAGCTTGCCCGCGGAGCCGGGGCCGACCATGTGCTGCACTATGACGGGTTCGCGGACCAGGTCCGTGCCCTCACGGGCGGACAGGGTGTGGACGTGGTGTACGACGGCGTCGGGCAGGCAACCTTCGACGGCTCGCTGGCGAGCCTGCGCACCCGGGGCATGATGGTGCTCTTCGGCGCCGCCTCCGGGCAGGTCCCGCCGTTCGACATCCAGCGGCTGAACTCCTCCGGCTCGCTGTTCCTGACCCGGCCTACCGTGGCGCACCACCTGCTCACGCCCGAGGAACGGCAGTGGCGGGTCCGCGAGCTGTTTGACGCGGTCCTGGCGGGGAAGCTGGACGTACGGATCGGACAGACCTATCCGCTGGAGGAAGCGTCCCGGGCGCACACGGACCTTGAGGGGCGCAGGACCACGGGGAAGGTACTACTGGTCCCCTAACGCCGCTGAACTGCTACCAGCGGTCTGCCGGCTTCGGGCACTGCACGTACTAAACACGTAGTGGATACCCGTGTCCAGCCGGCGAGGACCCGGTCTACTGTAAGTCCGCTTCGCGCCTGGATGATCAAAGCCAGAAGGCCTAGCCGGTGCTGATATTTTTGTCGACTGCATTTGTGCTGTCCCGGGAGGAGCCGTTATGTTGCCTCAGCCATCCAGTGGAACCGGACGCACAGGACGATGAGGATCGTTCTTATCACTGAGGGAACCTATCCGGTTGTCACCGGTGGAGTGAGCACCTGGTGCGACCAACTGATCGTCGGACTTTCAGAACACGACTTTGACGTCGTTGCGCTAAGCGGAAGCGGCGCCAAAATCGTGTGGGAGCTGCCGCCCAATGTGCGGAAGGTTCGAGTGATTCCCGTCTGGGGACCTCCCGCAGCTCCGCTCCGTGCCGGCCCCCGCCGCCGTAGTTCGATTGACTCCACGCAGGCCGCCCTCGCCCAGTTGTGGGACGCCGCTCTCGGTCCCGACGTCGACGATGCCGTGGAGCGGACGACGAACGCGCTGCGCCAGCTTGTCGACATAAGCGACCGCATAGGGTTGTCACATGCGCTGGCCACCCGGGGCTCCGTGGCCGCCATTCTCGGGGCGTGGTCCCGCCAAGCCGTGAGCGCAGGAGAACGCCAGATTTCCGTCGCCGATGCCGTCATGGCTGCGGGTATCGTGGACCGGGCACTGGCCCTCGTGGATAACCGCTTCGCAAAGGCGGACGTCATCCACGCCTCCAGTAACGGCCCCTCCTCCCTGCTTGCCCTGGCGCAGTCCTGGCGGCATGGCACCCCGATCCTGCTGACCGAGCACGGCGTCTACCTGCGTGAGCGCTATCTGGCGCTCTACGCTGCCAAAATGACGTGGCCGGTGCGGCGCGCCGTGACCGCGTTCCTTCGGCGGCTCTGCCAAGTGGTTCACCTCCACGCGCACATGGTCCTTCCCGTCAACCAGTTCAACGCCCGGTGGGAACGGAGGCTCGGGGCTGCCCCCGAACGCATCCATACCATTACCAACGGTGTCGACCCCGCGAAGTTTCGGATGGTGACCACGGAACCGGAGGTGCCGACAATAAGTTTCGTTGGACGCATCGATCCCCTTAAGGACCTGGAGACACTCATCTCCGCATTTGCGCTGGTCCGCGCACGGGTGCCTGATGCGCAGCTGCGAATCTTCGGTCCCACGCCCCCCGAAAATGTCTCCTACAAGGCGCGTCTGGTGGCCCTGGCCCTCAGTCTGGGGATCAATGACGCGGTCCGTTGGGAAGGGCCCAGCCAGGGCAGCCGCCCTGCGATAGAGGCCGGCCATTTAGTCGCGCTGTCCAGCGTTTCCGAAGGCCTGCCGTTCACCCTGCTGGAAGCGATGATGTGTGGGCGTGCGACCGTAAACACTGACGTCGGAGGCGTGGCTGAATGTCTGGATGAGCACCAGACGACCGGGATGCTGGTTGCGGCCCGGGACCATGTTGCCTTCGCGGAGGCCTGCGTCGCGCTGCTTTCCGACAGCCAGCTGAGGTTCGCCATGGGCACTGCGGCAAGACGGCGGGCGCTTGCCGAGTTCACCTTGGAGCGGTGCCTTCACCGCTACCGGGAAGCTTATCTGGCTGCCCGCGACGGCCGGTTGTTGAAGCAGACCCCCCAACACGCAGCCAAGCGCGTGCATGGGAAACATGCTGCCCGGGTTCCTGCCCCGGTCCTGACGGGCCGTCAATTCAGGCTGCTGGCATGAGCTCCGACAGCGTCATCATGCCGTCGTCGGGTGAACCCCTGCCCGACAGCGGAGGCAACACTGATCCGCTGGCTCTCGATGCTGTCGATACGTTCGACATCACTGCACGGCTGGAAGCTTCCGGCCTGAGCGACCGCACGGTTGCCAAACGGCATGGTGCACCGGATGTTTTCGCGTATGCCCAATCCCTCGTTCAGGTCCGCAACTCCGTCCACCTTCCGCTGGAACCGGAGCGCTGGCTGAGCAGGGATGCACTGCTTGAAGCCGTCCGCCGCGCGGTCGTCCTGATCATGGGTGCGGTCCTCGGCGGGATGACCGCCACCGTCATGACGGGGAGCACCACGGAAGTCCTCACCGCCGGCATCAGCGCGTGGGTCGTCGGCCAATCAGTCTCCGGCATCGTGTGGGCACATGCTAATTCCGGTCAGCTCAAACGAGGCATTGCCCACGGATCAGGGGCGACCATCCTGGTGACAGCAGCTTTGGCCTGCTTCATGGTTGTCCTGCTGCTGCTTCCCGCGCACGATGCCTCCCTGGCCTTCCTCATCATGGCGTGGTGCTGGTACTCCTGCATCGTTTCGATGCTCGTCATCCTTGGACGATCGTGGTACCTGATGACTGTTCTGGCGTTTGCCTGCGCCGCTGTCACCCTCACCCTCGTGCTGGGCCATGGGTCTGCAAAGGCTATTGTCCTGACCATCGCCGCACTGGTCCTTGCGGCGGTCACCCTCGCTCTCGCCATTCAGCTGCGGAAGCTCAGCGAACCCGTCATCCTGGGCAGTGCCGATTGGCGTTCTGCCGCCGCGCCGGCGTTCCAGGCGGCATGCCTTGCCGCGGCACTCTCTGTCGCCTTGACACGGCTTCCGGCCTGGGAAGGAACAGCCCTCATCGTGGCCACCGTCGTCGCCGCGGCAGCAACGGATCCCGCACTGGTCCTGATGCGCCAACGGCTCATGTGGTCCTCCCGGCGAACACCATTGCTGCGGCATGCGGCCCGCAACGCCTGGATTGTGACGATGGGTATGTCCGCAGCCATCGTCCTGATATCCGCGTCCGTTTCCACGCTCGTGGTCCTCTTTCTGGTCGGGTACACGCAGGTGGCGACGACTGTTATCGCGGCTGCTGTCTTCAGCTCCCTCGCGACAACATCCACAACCCTGAATGCCTTTGGACTGCCGACGGCGGGCGTGGTTTTCGCGGGCGCCGCTCCGCTGTCGGCAATGGTATGGATCCTGGTGGGCAACCTTGCCGGCGTCCTGGTGGCCGTGGCGTTCCTCGTCGCAGGTATCGCTGTTCTCCTAGCACGGGTTTCAGATCCACGGGCTTACGCATGAGCGCTGCACGGTTTGCCCTGCCCTGGTACGTCCACCCGGCGGAAGCCCCGCGGGAATGGGCCTGGCTTGCAGCCCGTCGGCCCGAGGTTTCATTTGTCGTGGTGAACGTCCACAACGGGCCCGGCCCGGACAATGACGAGTATTATCCAAACGCGCTCGCGCTGCTGCGGGGCATCAGGATCCTCGGATATGTTTCCGTCCGGTACGGGCGGCGGTCTGTGACGGAAGTCGGGAAGGAGATTGCAAAGTGGCAACGGCTCTACCGGGTGGATGGAATCATGCTCGATGAACTGCCGGCTATAGATACCAGCCTCGCCCGCTGTGCCCAGTATGCCGCCGCTGCCAGGGCCGCAGGAGTCACCTTCCTGGCAGCCAACCCCGGTACTTTTCCGCCGCCGGAACATTTGGATCTGTTCGACGTCGCTGCTGTCTTCGAAGGGACCGCAGAGTCCTATGCAGATTTTCAGCACCCCGCGTGGGCGCGTACCGTACCGCCGCACCGGCTCTGGCATCTGGTGTACGAATGCGCCCCGGAGCAGATCGATGCCATCCGGGACAGCGCCGGCGGGCGCGGAGCCGGACATGTTTATGCAACTGACCGGTCCTTACCCAATCCCTGGCTGGGGCCGCCGACAGCGGTTTCCGACTGTCTCCTCGCCGGGCATCCCGTGACCAGCCCATGAGCCGTTCCACACCGAAAGCCGGGAGCCGCCTCGGATTCGGATCAACGCCTCCCAGCCCGGTTCCGGGCCCGGTCCTGGTTCTGGTTCTGATCCTCGTCCTGATGCTCCAGGCCTGCGCGGCCAGTGGTTCCCCCGGGCCCCAGCCCTCCGGATCAACGTTTCCCGCAGCATCCTCTTCGCCTGCAACACCTCCCTCCACCGAGGTGCAGGCCGAGTCCGCTGGGCCGCTGTGGCGTCCTTCGCCGACGGACAGCTGGCAGTGGCAGCTGTCCGGCGACGTCGATGTCACGGTGGAGGCCGGCATTTTCGACGTGGACTTTGAAACCACTACCCCGGAAGAGATTGACTCTTTGAAGCAGAATGGACGACGGCTGATCTGTTACTTCTCCGCCGGGTCGCGGGAGGAATACCGCAGTGATGCAGGAGAGTTTCCTGTCGCCGTCCGAGGGCAGCCCTTGGACGGCTGGCCGGACGAAGAGTGGCTCGACATCCGGCAGATGGACGTTCTCCTGCCGATCATGGCAGCACGGATGGATACCTGCGCTGCGAAGGGTTTCGATGCTGTTGAGCCGGACAACCTGGACGGGTACGTCAACGAGACCGGTTTTCCGCTGACGGCCGAGGACCAGCTGGCTTACAACCGCGCTGTTGCAGAGCTGGCCCACTCCCGCGGTTTGTCGGTGGCGTTGAAGAACGACGTCGACCAGATTCCCGAACTCGTGGACAGTTTCGACTTCGCCGTCAACGAGGAATGCGTCCGCTATGACGAGTGCAGCCTGTATCTGCCGTTCACCGATGCGGGCAAAGCCGTTCTGCATGTCGAATATGTCGGGACCCTGGATTTCTGCGCCGAGACACGGCAACTCGGTCTGACCTCCATGCTGAAGCCTCTGGACCTCGGTGCCTCGAGACAGCCCTGCTAACGCCCGAAGAACCCCGGAAGGGCAGTGCCGGGTCCGCTGCTACCGGCCGAGCCGGGCCAGCTCTGCCCGCAGGTCCGTTCCGCCGGTGTGGAGCACCGTCTGGAATCCCAGGGCCCGTGCCGTAGAGATGTTCTGCGGGTTGTCATCAATGAAGACGATGCCCTCGGGTGTCGCCCCCAGATCGGCAGCCACCCGGTCGAAGATCCTCGGATCCGGCTTCACCAGGCCCATCTGTCCGCTGAAGTACAGCTTCGAGAAGTGGTTCACCCAGGGCGACTCGGCGGAATACCTGCGAGACATACGGTCCGGCATGTTGGAGAGCAGGGCCAGGTTGGCACCCGAGCTGCGCAGCGTTTCCAGGACCTCCAGCGTCCGGGGATTCAAATGCGCCCACTGCGCTGCGTCCATCCCCTCCAGGGTCTCCACCTCGTCCGGCCCCGCATCCCGGCCAAGCACGCTTCCCCAGTACTGTGCCGGGGTCAGCCGGCCGGCGTCAAAGTCTTCGCGCCGTTCCCAATACGGGCTCGTGCCAGACTCCAGCTCCCGGCGGCCGGTGGCCTGTTCCAGCAGCCTCCAGTCCTCCGGAGCAGGAGCCGTTGAAATCACCATGCCGTAATCGAAGAGGTACCAGTCCGTTCGCGGAGTCATCGCCACAGCTTAGCGAACGGTCCGGAGCGCGGCAGCCGTGTCCGGTTCCCGCCGGGATCCGGCGAAGCAGGACTTAAACGCAGCAGGTCCCGCCGGAGAGGAACATCCGGCGGGACCTGCTGCTTGGCGGGGTAAACCTACCGCTGGACGGCGCCGAACCGCTCAGCCGCCAGTGCGACGGCGGCCGCACGGGCCTCGGAGGCTTCGTCTGCCGTCAGCGTCCGGTCCGGGGCGCGGAAGCGCAGCGCGAACGCGAGCGACTTGTGCCCGGGCTCAATACCGGAGCCGGCGTAGACGTCGAACAGGGCTACGTCTTCAAGCAGCTCGCCGGCTCCCTCGCGCAGCGCCTCGCGGACCTGCTCGGCGGGAACATCCTCTGCCACCACCAGGGCCACGTCCTGCGTGGAGATGGGGAAGCTGGAGATCGGACGGGCGACGATGACGTCGGGGGCGGCGTCGAAAACCGCATCCACGTTCAGTTCCGCAGCCACCGTGCGGGCGGGCATGTCCCGTGCGGCCAGGAGCTTGGGGTGCAGTTCGCCGGCGTAGCCCACGGTTTCGCCGCTGCGCAGTGCAATCCGTGCGGTGCGGCCGGGGTGGAACGCCTGGTGGGTACCCTGTTCCACCACGAGTTCCACGCCCAGGACGTCGCCCATCAGCTTTGCGAAGTCGACGGCGTCGGCCCAGTCCCAGGCGCGCGGCGTGTTGCCGGCACCGGGGGCGGATTCATGGCCGGCCAGCAGGACACCCACGTGCAGCGGCTGGTCCGGAATTCCGGCGTACAGCTCATCCAGGACGTCGTCGGACGGCTTGGCACCCAGCGGCGGGATGCTCTCGGTGCCCAGGTGCTCGCCGGGCAGGAAGACCGTGCCCGATTCGAACAGGGCCAGATCCCGGAAGCCGCGGGACATGTTCCGCTTGGCAACCTCGAACAGTCCGGGCAGCACCGAGGTGCGCAGGTAACCGTATTCGGCGCTGAGCGGGTTGGCCAGCTTGAGCGCAGGCCGCGTACCTTCCGGCGCCCCGAAGGTGGTGTTGTCCGCCTCGGTCACGAACGGATAGGCCAGCACCTCGGTGAGTCCGGCCGCGGCCAGGGACTGCAGAAGGCGGCGGCGCTGCTGCTGGAGGCGGGTCAGGCCGCGTCCGGGCGGAGCCACCGGCAGGGTGGACGGGATCTTGTCGTAGCCCACCAGGCGGATGATTTCCTCGGTGAGGTCCTCACGCGTCTCCAGGTCCGGGCGCCAGCTCGGGGGCGTCACCAGGTAGCCGTCGCCGGTTTTTTCGACGGCGGCACCCAGGTCCTCGAGCGTGCCGGTGATCTGCGACTCGGTGAAGTCCAGGCCGATCAGCCGGGCCGGGAACTGTGCGGGCAGGTCGATGCGCCGCGGCGCGGGGGCGGTGCCGACGTCGGTGATGGACTCGTCGGCGGTGCCGCCGGCGAGTTCCACCAGCAGGTCGACTGCACGCTGTGCGGCGACATCGGCTACGTTCCAGTCCACGCCGCGTTCGAAGCGCTTGGATGCTTCGGAGGGCAGCTTATGCCGGCGGCGGGAGCGGGCAATGCTGACTTCCTCGAAGTGGGCGGCTTCGATCAGAACGTTCTGCGTTCCGCCGGCAACTTCGGTGGCGGCCCCGCCCATCACGCCAGCGATGCCGATGGCACCGGACCCGTCAGTGATCAGCAGGTCCTCCGGGGAGAGCCGGCGTTCCTTCTCGTCCAGGGTCTTCAGCGTTTCGCCCTCGGCGGCGCGGCGGACCACAATCTCGCCGGTGAGCTTATCCAGGTCGTAGAAGTGCAGCGGCTGGCCGAGCTCGAGCATCACGTAGTTGGAGATGTCGACCACGAGCGAGATGGACCGCATGCCGGCCAGGCGCAGGCGCGAGGACATCCACGGCGGGGTGGGGCGGGAAGTGTCGACGCCGCGGACGGTCCGGGCCACGAACCGGTCGCAGCCGGGCTTGCCGTAGATGGGAGCGGCGTCGTCGAGCCGTACCGGGTAGCCGTTGCCGTCTGCCTGCGGAACGACGACGGCTGCGGCCGGGTCGGTGAACTTGGTGCCGGTGGCGTGGGCGTACTCGCGGGCGGCGCCGCGGATGGAGAAGACGTAGCCGCGGTCCGGAGTGACGTTGATTTCCGCCGCCTGGTCGTACAGGCCGAGCAGTTCCATCGCGTCGGTACCGACCTCGGGGTCCAGCCCCAGGGTGGAGAGCACCAGGATGCCGTCGTGGTCCTCGCCGATGCCGAGTTCACGCACGGAGGCAATCATGCCCGCCGACACGTGGCCGTAGGTCTTGCGCGGGCTGATCCGGAAGTCTCCGGGCAGTACGGCGCCGGGCAGGGTGACAACAACCTTGTCCCCCACCTTGAAGTTGTGCGCGCCGCAGACGATGCCCTGCACGCCGGAGGGGTCGATGCCGTCACCGGTGAGGGTCTGCTCGGCACCTTCCGGCACCACGCGGACCGAGCACCAGTTAATCGTCTTGCCGTTCTTCTGCGGCTCGGGCTCCATGCTAAGCACCTGGCCCACCACAATGGGGCCCTGCAGCTCGTCGGTGGGACGGTGGACGTCCTCTTCCTCCAGGCCGACCTTCACGAGGTCTTCCATGACGTCTTCGGCGGTTGCGTCCGCCGGAACCTGGGCATACTCGCGCAGCCAGGAAAGTGGGATTCTCACTTAGATCTCCATCCCGAAGTGTTCGCTGAAACGTACGTCGCCCTCGATCATTTCGTGCATGTCCGAAACCTCGTTGCGGAACATGAGGGCACGGTCAATGCCCATGCCGAAGGCAAATCCTGTATAGACCTCGGGGTCGATCCCGGCTGCGCGGAGCACGTTGGGGTTGACCATGCCGCAGCCGCCCCACTCGATCCAGCGCGGGCCGCCCTTGGCGCCCGGGTGCCAGATGTCCAGCTCGGCGCTGGGCTCGGTGAAGGGGAAGTAGTTCGGGCGGAGCCGGACCTTCGCCTCATCGCCGAAAAGAACACGCGTGAAGTGCTCCAGGGTGCCGACCAGGTCGGCCATGGTCAGGCCCTTGTCGATGGCCAGGCCCTCGAACTGGTGGAAGACCGGGGTGTGCGTGGCGTCCAGCTCATCCGTGCGGAACACCTTGCCGGGGCACAGCACGTAGATCGGCAGGTCGCGTTCGAGCATGGAACGGACCTGGACCGGAGAGGTGTGCGTCCGCATAACCAGGTGCGCCTCGGGCGGCTCCACGAAGAAGGTGTCCTGCATTTCGCGGGCGGGGTGGTCCGGCTTGAAGTTCAACGCGTCGAAGTTGAACCACTCGGATTCCACCTCGGGGCCCTCTGCGATTTCCCAGCCCATCCCGACGAACACGTCCGCCACCCGGTCCTGCAGGGTGGAGATGGGATGCCGGCCGCCGATGTGCCGGCGGCGGGGAGCTGCAGTGACGTCCACGGCCTCTTCAACAAGGATCCGGGCGTCCCGCTCGGCTTCGAGCTCAACGGTACGGGCGGCGAGCGCGGAGTTGATCCGGCCGCGGGCGGGGCCCACGAGCTTGCCGGCGGCGGCCTTCTGGTCCTTGGGGAGCTTGCCGATGGTCCGGTTCGCTCCGCTCAGCGGCGACTTCTCGCCGGTGACGGCAATCCGGACCTCCTTGAGTTCACTCAGGTCCGCGGCAGCGGCAATGGCGGCGAGCGCCTGCTCGACGGCGGCGGCAATAGCTGCTTCATCCAGCGGATTCGGCGGCTCGGGCAGGGCGCCCTCAGGGGAAGTATCTGGGGAACCGGTCCCCGGTGTGGAGTTAGACATGTACTGTGCTTACCTGTTTCCGGCCCTAGTTGGGTTCTGGCTTATCATTGCAAGTCTAGTAGACGAGCCCAGCAGGGCCGTCATACTGCCGCAGGGAGGTGCCATGCCGTCCGTACCGATCGTTCTCCGCCCGCGTGCCGTTTCCATCCGCCGCTGGATCAACCTGCTGAATCTCTCCACCCCTGCGGGTGTGCTGCTGGCGCGTGCGACCGGGTGCAGCATTACCCCGGGGCCGCAGCAGATCACCCTCGCCGGCGGCTATCCGCTGCCCCTCCCCCGTGCGGCCGCGTTCACCGTCGGCAACGTGGTCCTCTACCGTTCCTCCTCGGCCCGCCGCATCCACGCGCCGGACAGCCCGCTGCTGCGCCACGAGATCCGCCACAGCTCGCAGTACGCGCTCCTGGGTCCGTTCTTCCTCCCTGCGTACTTCGCCGCTTCGGCCCTCTCCCAGGCCTTCGCCGGGGATCCGGCGTCGGCCAATCCGTTTGAACGACTGGCAGGACTGCGCGACGGCGGCTACCGTCCCGGAAGGCCGCGGCGGCGCGCCCGCGGTGCCGGTCCCGGCCGGCCTCGCCGCCGGTCCCGCAGCAGATAGAGCTACCCCTGCATTCGAACATATGTTCTAATGAGGGAATGAGGTGGCAAGGTCAGGAACTCAATGCACCGCCCGCCCAGGGCGACGATAGCCGCGCCGGTTGCGGCACAGCTTCCCGGGCAACACCGCCGGGCACGGACGCTCCAGGCGCCACGGCAACCGCTTCGGCACTGCCCCTTCCGGCGGTGCCCGGCACCACGGATCCGTTGATTCCGCTGCAGGGCCTGGTCCGCTCCGTACGCACCCCGGACTTTGCCGGTGTGACGTTCCACGAGGTCCTCGCCAAATCGGTCCTGAACAAGGTGGGCGGCGGCTCGAACATGCCGTTTGAATGGACTGTCAATCCGTACCGCGGCTGCAGCCATGCCTGTGTTTACTGCTTCGCCCGCAAAACCCACACCTACCTGGATATGGACAGCGGCGCCGACTTCGACAGCCAGCTCGTGGTCAAGGTCAACGCTGCCGAGGTCCTGCGGCGGGAACTCGCACGGCCCTCCTGGCAGCACCACCATGTGGCCATGGGCACCAACACCGATCCCTACCAGCGTGCCGAGGGCCGCTACAAGCTGATGCCCGGCATCATCCGTGCGCTGGCGGACAGCGGCACCCCCTTCTCCATCCTGACGAAGGGCACCCTGCTGGCACGGGACATCCCGCTCCTGAAGGAAGCCTCCGCGCAGACCGAGATCGGGATGGGCATTTCGCTGGCGCTGGTGGACCCGGAACTGGCGAAGCGGGCAGAGCCGGGAACGCCCACACCCCGTGCCCGGCTGGAGCTGATCAGCCGCCTCCGGGACGCCGGCCTGCCGTGCTCGGTCATGGCCATGCCCATCCTGCCGTGGCTTACCGACGGCGACGAATCCCTGGACACCCTCTTCTCGGCGCTTGCAGCAGCCGGGGCCACGGGAGTCACTGCGGGTGCCCTGCACCTGCGTCCCGGGGCACGGGAGTGGTATCTGGAGTTCCTGGCCCGGCACTACCCGGAGCTCTCCGGCAAGTACGCCCGGCTTTACGGAAAAGGCACCTACGCATCCAAGGAATACCGGGACTGGCTGGCCGGGCGGATCCGGTTCTTCAAAGCCAAGTACGGCTTCACCGGCGGCGCCCGGTTCCTGCGGCCGGCAGGGGAAACGGTTCCCGGCGCGGGAAGGCCGGACGCCGCGCCGGCTGTCAGCCAGGAGGCACTGTTCTAGAGCCCGGCAGCGACCGTTTGCTGAAGCGCGGTGACGATCGGCAGGTCAGCCGGAATCCAGGGCAGTTCCATCAGTGCGTTTTCGGTGAGGTCCACCCAACGAAGCTCGTCATGGTCTTCCAGCGGCTCAGGTGTCCCGTCCGTGACTTCTGCCAGCCACACGCGCATTGCGGCGGTGCGGTTGAGCGGCCAGCCCTGCTCCGAGGGGCCGGGGACTTCGGCACCCAGTTCGACCCGGATCCCGAGCTCCTCTGCCAGTTCCCGGTGGAGCGCCTTTGTGCAGCCTTCCCCGGGTTTCACCTTTCCGCCCGGGAATTCCCATAGTCCGGCGAGCGCCTCGGGAGCGCTTCGGCGCGCCGCCAGGAGCTTCGAGGGCCGGGCCAGGGAATCCAGGATTGCGGCGCCCACCACCTGCACGCCGGGCGATGAGCGGGGAGCTGCTGTACCGGCCTGGCTGGAGTTCTCTTGTGAATGCATCCACCGAGCTTAACCGGTTTGCCTGATGCCCTTCATCCTCCGGGGCGGTGCACTGCCCACGGCAACCGTGGCATCGGTTTCCTCATTCCGGAGTATCTCCGGGGACAGTCCTGCGGCGGCAAGCAGCCCGCCCACTGCACCTGCCTGTTCCTCGCTGCACTCGAGCAGGACCTTCCCCCGGAATCCGAGCCACTGCGGAGCTTCGCTGATGATCCGTCCCACCGTGTCGAGTCCGTTCCGGCCGCCGTCGAAGGTGGCGGCAGGCTCGTAGTTCCGCGCTTCGCGCGGCAGCGTGGCCAGCGCACCGGTGGGGACGTAGGGAGCGTTGGCAACAACGAGATCGACCCTCCCGCGCAGCTCCTGAGGCAGCGCGAGAAAGAGGTCTCCCTGCAGAACGGCGGCCTGCGGCAGATTGCTGCGCGCGCATTCGACGGCGTCCGGATGAAGGTCGACGGCGTATACCCGGCAGTCCGGCACGGCCGCCGAGACCACCATTGCGACCGCCCCCGAGCCGCAGCACAACTCCACCACCAGGGCGGTACTCCGTCCTGCAAGCACATGGACTGCCTGCTCGGCGAGGAACTCGGTGCGCCGCCGTGGAACAAAGACCCCCGGCCGCAGCCCTACCCGAAGACCTCCGAAAGACGCCCAGCCAAGAACCTGCTCCAACGGCTGTCCGGCCAGCCGCCGGGCCACCATGAGATCCAGCACCGCTGCCCCGGGAGCGCCGGACAGGAGCAGGACCGCTTCTTCTTCGGCGTACACGCACCCTGCTTCCCGCAGGCGGGACACCAGTCCCGCGGGAATTCCGTAGCTCTGCACGCGTTTATGGTGGCAGGCCAACACCGCCGGCACCAGTGCGCCGTTCTACCGGCTGCGCGCACCCGGCAGCAGGAATCGAGCAGGTTCAGCGAATATGTGCACGCAGCAGGGGGACCTTCCGGGTGCGCGGCGGTGCACTAGGCTGGAAGGGACGAAGCCGTCCCGGCGTCCGGCAGGAGCATCTCCTGCTCGCTGACCGTGAACGCCGTCCGCAGCGGCACAGCCGCTTCCCCCACTTTTGAAAGCGAACATGTCCCGGAGCACCACCGCGCCCCTTTCAATGTCCGGCCGGCGCACACCCGGCACCCGCCACACCACAGTTGCCAAGGCCATCGCTGCCCTGGCCGTGGGCGGCTTTGCCATCGGCACCACCGAGTTCAGCATCATGGGCCTGCTGCAGGAAATGGTGGACGATCTCGACATTTCCGTTCCCGCGGGCGGCCACGTTATTTCGGCCTATGCCCTCGGCGTGGTGGTGGGAGCACCCGTGCTCGCCGCCCTCGGCGCCAGGGTACCGCGGAAAATGCTGGTCCTGGGCCTGATGCTCTTCTTCGCCCTGAGCAACCTGTCTTCGTTCTTTGCCGCAGATTATTCCTGGCTGCTCTTCACCCGGTTCCTGTCCGGCCTGCCGCACGGTGCCTTCTTCGGTGTGGCAGCCGTCATTGCTGCGTCACTGGTGGCTCCTACGCGCCGTGCCTGGGCCATTTCCATGGTCATGCTGGGCCTGAGTATCGCGAACGTGGTGGGTGTGCCTTTTGCCACGTGGCTGGGCCAGCAGGCCGGGTGGCGGTGGATGTTCGTCCTGGTGGCGGCTATCGGACTCCTGACGGTCGCCATGGTGGCCCGTTTCGTTCCGTACCAGCCCACATTGGCCGGCGCCAGCATCAAGGCTGAGCTCAGCGCCCTCGGACGGGCCCAGGTCTGGCTGGCCCTGTTGGTGGGAACCGTCGGCTTCGGCGGATTCTTCGCCGTGTACTCCTACATTGCGCCCACCATGACCGAGGTGGCAGGCATCTCCGAGAACGTCCTGCCCGTCGTCGTCGGGCTCTACGGCGTGGGCCAGGTGATCGGCAACGTGGCCGGCGGACGCCTGGCGGATATCAATGTCATGGGCAGCATCTACGCGATCCTGGGCGGCACGGTGGTAATCCTGCTGGCCTACGCGTGGGCGGTGCAGTTCGCTGCGACTGCGATGGTGCTGGTCTTCCTGGTGGGGCTGATCGGGTCAATGCTGACGCCGCCGCTGCAGACTCGGCTGCTGGATGTTTCGCCCGGTGCCGAGTCGTTGGCATCGTCACTGAACCATGCGGCCCTGAACCTGGCCAATGCGCTGGGTGCCCTGCTGGGCGGCGTCGTGATCGCCTGGGGCTGGGGGTACCGCTCCCCCGCCGTGGTGGGAGCGGTACTCGCCCTGCTTGGTTTGGCTATTGCGCTGATCAGCGGGTTCCTTGACCGGCGTCCTGAGCGTTCTTCGAAGTAAATACGTCAGGCTCCAGGTAAATAGCGGTTGCGATCGGTACCGCGGCACGGATCCGTGCTTCCGCAGCGTTGATGCCGTCGGCGATTTCCTGGCCGGTATCACTCCTGGCCATGGTGATCTTCGCGGCCACGAGCAGTTCCTCCGGACCCAGGTGCAGGGTCTTGAGGTGGATGATCCGGGTATCGGGATCTTCCTGCAGGGCCGCTTCGATTCGGCGGACGTCTTCCTTTGTTGCAGACTCACCGAGCAGCAGGGACTTTGTCTCCATGCCCAGGATTACGGCAATAACGACCAGCAGGACGCCGATCATGCCCGTGCCCAGTGCGTCCCAGATGCCGTTGTGGGTCAGCAGGGTCATGCTCACACCGAACAGGGCGAAGATCAGGCCGAGGAGCGCGCCCAGGTCTTCGAGCAAAACAACCGGGAGTTCCGGTGCCTTGGCTGTACGCACGAACTGCTTCCAGCTCTGCTTGCCGCGCGTGTGGTTCGATTCCCGGATGGCCGTGCGGAAAGAGAAGGCTTCGGCAATGATCGCGCCGACGAGCACTGCCAGCGGTACCCACCACCAGCGGCCTTCGATCGGGTGCGGATCCTGCCACTTGTGGTAGGCCTCGTAGAGGGCGAACAGGCCGCCGACGCTGAAGAGGACGATGGAGACGATGAACGCGTAAACGTAGCGTTCACGGCCGTAGCCGAAGGGGTGCTCGGGGCTCGCCTGGCGCCGTGCACGCTTACCGCCCACGAGCAGCAGGGCCTGGTTGCCGGAGTCGGCAAGCGAGTGGATAGCCTCCGCGAGCATGGAGGACGAACGAGTGAGGGCGAAGGCGATGAACTTCATGACCGCAATGGCCAGGTTGGCGCTCAGGGCCGCGACAATCGCCTTATTTCCACCGCTGGCAGACATATGGAGGACCCGTTTCTCTGATGGCGTTCGCTTAGTTGTTCGGCTGTCCGAAAGGTGCCCCTGTAAATACGCTACATGGCAGCAGCGCCCGCATCAGTAGTCGATGGGTAGCTCCTTGCTCCGCCCGCCGGGTACTCCCGGACGAGCCTGCAGCCGCATCAGCGGAGACCGCCATGGGCAAGTGCCTGGGCTATCCGTTCTGGGCGCGGGCGGACGCGTAGAGGCAGACCGTAGCTGCCGTGCCGACGTTCAGGCTCTCGGCGCGGCCGTAGAGCGGAACCGCTACGCGGTGGTCGGCTGCAGCCAGCTCGGTATCCGACAGGCCCTGGGCTTCATTGCCGAAGAGCCAGGCCGTGGGCTGTTCGAGCTGCGGCAGGGCGTCGTCGTCGCCGGCCCCGGTTCCCTCCGCGCCGTCAAAGCGGCGCACCGCACTGAGGTCCTGGAGCCGGTCCAGATTCACGTTGCCGTAGCCGTCGGCGGCGAGGACGGTGATGCCGGCGGCATGAACGGCGTCCATGACGGCGGCGAAATCTGCGCCGGTCACCACGGGCAGATGGAAGAGAGATCCTGCGGTGGAACGCACCGCTTTGGGGTTGTAGATATCGACGCTGGACGCGGTGAGCACCACGGCGTCCGCCCCGGCGGAATCAGCAGCCCGCAGCACGGTGCCGGCGTTGCCCGGATCCCGCACCTCGCACAGCACGGCAATGAGCCTGGCCCCGGAGGCCAGAACGTCCTCCAGCGTCGCGGTGGACACGTTGCAGACCGCCACGATGCCCTGCGGCGAAACGGTGTCGGCCATCGCGGCAAGGACTTCGTCGGTGGCCAGGCGAAGCGTCACGCCGCGGGCCAGATCAGCCAGTTCGGGAAGCCGGTCCAGGCACGCCTCGGTGGCATAGACCTCGTGGACGACGGCGGGAGCGCCGTCGGCCGCCGCCGCACGGTGCGCGGAGAGCGCCTCCCGTACGGCCTGCGGCCCTTCGGCCAGGAAGCGGCCGGTTTTTAAGCGCGAAGAGCGCCCGGCAAGCTTCGCTACATCGCGGACCCGATCAGCTCGGGGGTTGGACATAAGCGGTGCCTGCGGGCGCCCTTCAAGGTTCATCGGTTTGAGGAAACCGACTTAGCCCTGGAACTTCTGGCGGGATTCTCCGCCAGCAGGCTCCAGGCCTGCAGCCTTGGCAGCTTCAACGGAGTTGAACCAGTATTCGGCAACGGTCTGCTCGTACCAGGTCGAACCCGGGACGTGGTACTTGCCCGAACCCAGGTTGCCCTTGATGACGAAGCCTTCCGGGGCGTCGCCCTCGGAAGCCTTGAATCCGCCCTGAGCGGTGGCAACGGCAGCAGCCGGCTTCTCGGCGGCGGGGGCAGCAGCGGCCTTGGCAACCGGAGCAGCCTCGACGGCCGGAGCGGAGGTGTCGGACGGCAGTGCGTCCTTGGCGAGCTGGACCAGTGCGGCGAAGGCATTGGCGTCATTGACGGCCAGCTCAGCCAGCATGCGGCGGTCAACCTGGATCTCGGCCAGCTTCAGGCCCTGGATCAGGCGGTTGTAGGTCAGGCCGTTGGCGCGGGAAGCAGCGTTGATGCGCTGGATCCACAGGCGGCGGAAGTCGCCCTTACGCTTGCGGCGGTCGCCGTAGCTGTACACAAACGAGTGCAGCAGCTGCTCTTTGGCCTTACGGACCAGGCGCGAACGCTGTCCGCGGTAACCCTTGGCGCGCTCGAGAATAACCCGACGCTTCTTGTGGGCGTTAAGCGCCCGCTTCACACGTGCCACGTGCGTACTCCTTTTGGTAAATCTCCCCGACTTGGTAAGTCACTGCGCCTGGATGGCCCAGGAGCGGGGAAAGCTTTGATGGGGTGAGGCCGGCCCTTGTGGGACAGCCGTCGGGGATTAGTTAGATGCCGAGCATCTTCTTGATGACCTTGGCGTCCGCCGGTGACACGATCTTGTCGTTGGCAAGGCGGCGGGTCAGCGTGGAGGGCTTGTGCTCCAGGTAGTGGCGGCGGTTAGCCTGCTGGCGCTTGAGCTTGCCGGTACCGGTCAGCTTGAAGCGCTTCTTGGCGCCACTGTGGGTCTTCATCTTCGGCATGTCTACCGATCTCCTTTAGGTTTCCGCGGGCAGGCCCGCGGGGCTTCGGACACCTTGCGGGTGCCAGGGCTTTTTACTGGACGCCGGAACGAGGCGCAGAGCAGTAAAACTACTCTGCAGTTCCGGGCTTGTTCTGGCCGGTGGTCCCCCGCGAGGAGGACGGCTTGCCGGCAGGCTTCGGTGCTGCTGCAGGCTTGGGCCGGGCTGCCGGCTTGGGCGCAGGCTTTGCAGCGGTCGGCTTCGGCACCGCTGCAGGCTTCGGCGCTGCGGCAGGCTTCGCAGCTTCTGCCGGCTTGGCTGCCTCGGCGGGCTGGGCCGGAGCGGCAGCTGCAGGGGCAGGCGCTGCGGCCGGCCTGCTGGCTGCTGCCACACGGCGTGCCTCGGTTGCAGCCTTTTCGGCAGCTGCAGCCCTGGCCCGCTTAGCGGCCTGTTCCTTTTCAGCCTGTTCCTGCTCTGCGCGTGCCTTGTCGGCAGCTTCAGCGGAGGAACCCAGACGCAGTCCGTCCGGGAGCAGGTCCGCAAGGCTCTGCGTCATGGGAGCCTTCTCGGAAGAAGTATCCACGCGCGGCGGAGCCTCGCCGTTCTTCACTGCCTCGTTCGCAGCCTTGGCATCGGCCCGCTGCGTTGCGCGGCGGGCTTCGGCCTTGGCCTCGGCCTTGTTCTTCACCGGACCAATGACCATCACCATGTTGCGGCCGTCGATCCGCGGAGTGGACTCAACCACACCTACTTCAGCGACATCCTCAGCGAACTTGTTCAGCAGCTTCATACCCATTTCCGGGCGCTGCTGTTCACGTCCACGGAACTGGATCATGGCCTTGACCTTGTCACCGGCGGCCAGGAAGCGCATGGCGTGTCCGCGCTTGGTTTCGTAGTCGTGGGTGTCGATCTTCAGGCGGAAGCGGATTTCCTTCAGAACGGTGTTCGTCTGGTTCTTCCGGGCTTCGCGTGCCTTGACGGCGGCTTCGTACTTGTACTTGCCGAAGTCCATTAGTTTGCACACCGGAGGCTTGGCCTGCGGTGCTACCTCAACAAGATCCAGGTCAGACTCGGCAGCCAGACGAAGCGCGTCCTCAATCCGGACCACTCCGACCTGTTCGCCTGCCGGACCTACCAGCCGCACCTCGGGGACGCGGATTCGATCATTGATTCTTGGCTCGCTAATGTTGCAGCTCCTGTGTAGTTCAAAAACGGCTACCGCCTGCAAATGAAGAAGGCCTCCAATTGCAAGCGCAATCGAAGGCCCTGAGAGGGTCGGCAGTAGCCGCCGTCGAAGCCAGTTCGAAGGCAGTTAGCTCCCGGAATAAACCGCAGTAAAAACTGCAGCCCGTCCGGGGCCGACCTGAACCCGGCAACTCTGCCGCCTACAAGGGCGGTCAGGCTGACGCGGGTGGGAGGGTTCTCCGCTTGCATACCGGTGACGAAGCTTCCAGGAGGAAAGTGTGATTTTCATCCCGCCCGTGAAGGGCATTGAAAGTAACGACAACCAGTCGGTCTGTGACAAGCTTACCAGTATGAGTACCCCACAGAGCAATCCGGCAGGGGAAGCAACCCGCCACTCCTTCCCGGGAACGTCAGCAGAGTCCGAATCTGCCGCTGCAGCGCAGCAGGAAGTTGTCGAGCAGATGCGCGACATCGCCGAGGTGCCGGCCATCGAGGTCATTACGACGGCGGCCGTCCACCTGATGAGCGCGGCAGCCGTGAAGTGCGGCCTGGCCGAAGGCGACGACGCCGAAGAGCTCAAGGACCTGGATGAGGCCCGCAAGCTGATCACCGCCCTCGCCGGTTTTGTCACCGCGGCCGCCCCGGAGATCGGCAGCCAGCATGCCGGGCCGTTGCGCGACGGGCTCCGTTCGCTGCAGCTGGCCTTCCGCGAAGCTTCGATTCTCCAGGACGCTCCGGGCAAGGGCCCGGGCGAGAAGTTCACCGGTCCCGTCAGCTAGGCATCGCCGCCCCTCCCCTGCTTTCTCCCTTTATAGGCCCGAAGAGCCTGACCCCGGCCGATGCGCCGGACCGCGGATATCCGCGGACAGGCTCTTCGGGCTTTCCTTTTTACGCAGCGCGGACGGGGCGCCGCACGAAGCGCCGGACCGTCAGCGTCAGCAGGACCAGCAGGGAGGCAGCGCCGCCGGCCATCAGGAAGCCGGACCAGGGGCCGATGACGTCGATGGCCAGACCTGCCACAGGAGCGCCAAGGGCCGTTCCGGCAGTCATCGACGAGCCGTACCAGCCCATGGCTTCGCCCCGCCGTTCCTCTGACACGAGGTCAGCCACCCGCTCGGATGCCGAGGACAGCACGGGCGCGCAGAGCAGGCCCGCGGGAATGCAAAGCAGCGCAAGGCTGAGCGTTCCGGTGGCGAAGGCCATCGGCATGGTCAGGACGGCCATGGTCAGCAGGAGCAGCATCGGCGAGATCCGGCGGTTCATGGCTCCGTAGAGAATCCCGCCGATAGCGGAGGCCGCGCACCATGCGACAAACACGATGCCGACCTCGGACGGGTTTCCGCCGGTTTCCACCAGCGCCACAATGCCGACGTCGGTACTCGACAGCAGCAGCCCGGCGCCCACGGAAACGGCAAACACCACCGCCACGCTCGGAGTGAACCAGCCGAAGTTCCCCGCGAGGCCGTTCCGCAGCCTGCCGAAAAGATTCTGCGGCCCGTCCGGCAGGCCAGCCCCGGTCAGTTCCATCGGTGCTTCCTGCACGTTTGCCGGGGTCACGGCGACGGCGGCGGCCGCCGCAGCGTCCTGCTCATCCGCTGCGGTCACGGCGTTCCGGGGTTCCGCGGACCTGGTCGGCGGGTTGAACCACATCAGCAGCACCCCCGCTACTGCGGAGGACACCCCCACTGCGGTAAGTCCGACGACCGACGAACGCGTTGCGATGACCGCGCCCAGGGCAGGACCCATCATGAAAATGAGCTCCGTGGCGATGGAATCCAGCGCGAAGGCCGTGCGACGCTGCTCACCGGTGGCCAGGACACCGAGCGACTGCCGCACGACGCTGAAAACCGGAAGGGTGAACACGCCGCCGATCAGCGCCAGCACCAGCAGCCACTCGAAACTGGCATGCGGAGCAATGCTCCAGATAACCGCTTCGGCAATGACCGAGGGAATCAGTGCGCGCCTCAGGCCCACAGTGTCCACACGGCGGCCCCGCCAGGGGGCACCCACCGCGATGCCGATGGTGACGACGGCAGCGACCGCACCTGCGGCCGCGTAGCCCCGGTCCATGGTGTTGACCACGTGCAGGGTCAGCAGGACGCCGGCGGCGGAATGCGGGAATCGGGCGATCATCCCGATCAGCAGGACACGGCGGATGGGGGCTATCCGCAGCATTTCGCGGTACAGGCCAAAATTCACGGCGGTTCTCTTCTGGCGGGCTACGCCGGACGGGTCAGCGCGTTATTTTCAGATCCAGTGAATCCACGCGCTCAACAAACTCGGGGTTGGCAGTCAGGCGCTGCTGCAGGCCGGCCGCCAGGGCGGCGATGTCCTGCGGATCCAGTCCGGGCGCAAGCTGAAGCACCATTCTAAGCTCGGGACCGGCCCCGCCTCCTGCCACCGGCGCACCGCCGGCGGTCCGCGACGCAGTGCCGGGTCCCTGCTGCAGGAGAACCGCTCTGATCCGGGGGTCCGGCGCGGCGGCGGCTTCGGCCATGGCCGCCAGTCCGGCGTCGGCGTAGGAGGGCGTCCACTCCTGCTGCTGGGCGAGCGCCCACATGGCCGGACGCCGCACCACAAAGGTGAAATCGGCACCGGGGTCAATGACCAGCAGCTGGGCGTCTTCGGCCACGGCGGACAGTGCTGCACGGTTGGCATAGACCGCCACCGGCCGGGCTTCGGAATGCCAGCGTTCCAGGGCGGCCACCGAGGTGAACACGGGCAGCGCCTTGCGTCCGTCCGGAGCGGTCAGCGATACCAGCGCCATGTCTGCCTGCTTGTCCGCGGTCAGGCCGTGGTCCGATTCGGCTTCCTCGCCGAGCACCGCAACGATCGGTACGAAAACGCGGGCGGTGGCGAGCGCTGCGACGACGTCTGCTTCGCTGCCGGTCCCGGCAATCAGCTTCGACAGGGCTGCCGTGTAACCGGCGTCGGCCTCGCCGTTGTCGGCGTCGAAGTTATGCAGCGGATTTCCCTCGCCGGCGAGATCGCGTCCGGACCAGGCCCGTCCCGCGGAGTCGGCGGGACCGCCCGCCCCGGCCAGGGCGGCAGCGATGTGGCCGGGCAGTTCACGTGCGGCCATGCTCAGCGTTCCGGGTGCCCGGCGACGTCGAAGGCCTGCGGCAGCGTGAACGCGCCGGCGTAGAGTGCCTTGCCCACGATGGTGCCCTCCAGGCCGAGCGGAACCAGTTCCCGCAGCGCTGCCAGGTCATCGAGGCTCGAGATGCCGCCGGACGCGACGACGGGACGGTCGGTGCGCTTGAGCACCTCGCGGAGCAGGTCCAGATTGGGTCCCCGGAGCGTGCCGTCCTTCGTGACGTCGGTAACCACGTAACGCGCGCAGCCGGCTTCTTCGAGCCGGGCCAGGACCTCCCAGAGGTCTCCGCCTTCCTGGGTCCAGCCGCGGGCGGCGAGGGTGGTGCCGCGGACGTCGAGGCCGACGGCGATCGCGTGGCCGTAGCGGGCAATGGCGCTGGCGGTCCATCCCGGGTTCTCCAGGGCGGCCGTGCCGAGATTGACCCGGGTGGCCCCCAGTTCCAGGGCCTTCTCCAGGGACTCGTCGTCGCGGATGCCGCCGGAGAGTTCCACCTTGATATCCATTGCCTTCACCACGCGGCTGAGCAGGTCAAGATTGGAGCCCCGTCCGAAGGCGGCGTCGAGGTCCACGAGGTGGACCCATTCGGCGCCGTCGTTCTGCCAGGCCAGGGCCGCATCCAGCGGATCGCCGTAGCTGGTCTCGCTGCCCGCTTCGCCCTGCACGAGGCGCACGGCTTTGCCGTCCGCGACATCCACGGCAGGCAGGAGTTCAAGGACGGGGGTTTCGCTGAAGGGCATGTGACGGCTTTCGGTGGTGGGGTCAGGAGAGGTCGAGGGTCAGCAGGTAGGCACCCAGCAGGGCCATTCCGGCCAGGACCCAGAAACTGATAACGATGATTTTGGACATGCCCTGGCTGCGGAAGGACACCGCTCCGCCGATCAGCAGTCCGGCCAGGCCCATAAGGATAACGCTCCACATATCGGTGCCTAGCCCAGGGTCTTGAGCCAGTTGTTCAGCAGCGCCGCACCGGCGTCGCCGGACTTTTCCGGATGGAACTGGGTGGCCGACAGCGCACCGTTCTCCACCGCGGCGATGAACGGTCCGCCGTGGTCCGCCCAGGTGACCTGCGGCGGGCGCATGGCCGGCTGCGTGACATCGAAGTCCCACTTCTGCACGCCGTAGCTGTGCACAAAGTAGAACCGCTGGTCCTCGATGCCTTCGAACAGGGCCGAGCCTTCCGGCGGGGCTACGGTGTTCCAGCCCATGTGCGGGACGACGTCGGCGGCAAGGCGCTCGACGACGCCGGGCCACTCCCCCATGCCCGGAGTCCGGACGCCGTGTTCGACGCCTTCATCGAAGAGGACCTGCAGGCCCACGCAGATGCCCAGGACCGGGCGCCCGCCGGCCACGCGGCGTCCGATCATGCGGATCGCGTCCACGTCCTTTAGTCCCTGCATCACGGCGGCAAATGCTCCGACCCCGGGCACCACGAGTCCGTCGGCGTTCAGCACGTCGTCGGGTTTGGCGCTGAGCGTAACGTTCGCGCCGGCGTGCTCCAGGGCACGGACGGCGGAGCGGATGTTGCCCGAACCGTAGTCCAGGACGGTGACGTTGCGGGGACTCACAGTGCTCCCTTCGTGGAGGGGATGCCCTCGACGCGCGGATCGGATTCGATGGCCGCACGCAGGGCGCGGGCGAAGGCCTTGAACTGGGCCTCGACGATGTGGTGCGGATCGCGGCCGCCGAGGACCCGCATGTGCAGGCAGATCTGGGCGTGCAGGGTGATGGCCTCAAACACGTGGCGGGTCAGCGACCCGGTGAAGTGTCCGCCGATCAGGTGGTATTCCTGGCCGGCAGGCTCCCCGGAGTGCACCAGGTACGGCCGCCCGGAAATATCGACCACGGCGTTGGCCAGCGCCTCGTCCAGCGGCACGGTGGCTTCACCGAACCGCCGGATGCCGGCCTTGGTGCCGAGCGCGGTCTTCAGCGCCTCGCCGATGCTGATCGCAATGTCCTCCACGGTGTGGTGGACGTCGATATGTGTGTCGCCGGTGGCCCGCACCGTGAGGTCCATCAGGGAGTGCTTGGCCAGCGCCGTCAGCATGTGGTCATAGAACGGCACCGAGGTGCTGATGTCGGCGCGGCCGGTGCCGTCCAGGTCCAGCTCGACAATGACGGACGATTCGCTGGTGGTCCGCTCTAGGCGGGCGGTGCGTCCGGTGGCGGTCTCCACAGTCATGGGGTTCCTTCACGAAGATCGGGGTCGGGGCAATAGGCAAAGCCCCGGCAGGTCATCAGTTTAGTCCCGAACGCGCCGACTCCCCGAAACCGCCGCCATCGAGGGACATGGAGGGTGCGCGGCCGGGTTCCGGCCTGCGCAGCCCGGAGTGTCCCTTCGGCGGGCGGCTCAGGCCGGCAGCAGTTGCCGCAGCGTGTCCAGGAACGCGGTGGTTTCGGCCTCGGTGCCTGCCGTGACGCGCAGGTGGCCTTTGATGCCGACGTCCCGGACCAGGACCCCTGCTTCGAGCAGCCCTTCCCACACGGCGCGGGGGTTTTCCAGTCCGCCGAACAGGACGAAGTTGGAATCCGACGGTGCCGGTTCCAGCCCGAGTCCGCGCAGTTCCGCTACGATCCGGTCCCGCTGGCCCTTGATGTCCTCGACGTTGGAGAGCAGCGCGTCGGCATGGGTGAGGGCGGCATTCGCAGTCGCCTGCGTGATTGCCGACAGGTGGTAGGGCAGCCGGACCAGGCGCAGGGCGTCGGCGATCTGGGGTGCCGCCGCGAAGTAGCCGATGCGGGCGCCCGCCAGGGCAAAGGCCTTGGACATGGTGCGGGAGATGATCAGCCGCTCCCGTCCGGGGAGCAGCTGCAGGGCGCTGGGGGTGTCCGCGTGGGAGAACTCCGCGTACGCCTCGTCGACAATAACGACGGCGTTGGAGGCTTCGCCTGCCTCGTAGGCCGCTTCAATGACGTCCAGCCCGAGTGCGGTTCCGGTCGGATTGTTGGGCGTGCAGAGGATCACGATGTTGGGTGCCTGTGCCCGGATCTGCTCCGCTGCCGAGTCCGCGCTGAGGGAGAAGTCGGATTCCCTCGTGCCGGTGACGTAGGTAGTGCCGGTGCCGCTGGAGAGCAGCGGGTACATGGAGTACGTGGGAGGAAAGCTCATGGCTGTCCGGCCGGGTCCGCCGAAGGCCTGAAGGATCTGCTGCAGGACCTCATTGGAGCCGTTGCCGGCCCAGATATTCTCCGCCGCCAGTCCGTGCCCAAGATATTTGGCCAGGTTTTCTCGCAGCTGGGTGAATTCGCGGTCCGGATACCGGTTCAGGCCGCCGACTACCGATTCGATTTCGGCCATGATTGCCCGGCGCACATGCCCGGGCAGTCCATGGGTATTTTCGTTGACGTTCAGCAGGACCGGCACATCCAGCTGCGGAGCGCCGTACGGGGTCAGGCCGCGCAGATCATCGCGCAGGGGAAGTCGGTTCAGGTTTTCCAGCTGTTCGTTCACCACTACAGCTTAGGACCTTCCACCGGGACGGTGCACTGAGGTTGCCCTGAGGGCGGAACCGGTTACCGCGAGACCGGGACGTACAGCTGGCGTCCGGCGGGGACAGTGGTATCGGCCAGGTTGTTGAGTTCCACAATGTCGGCGACGACGGTGCGGGGATCCTGTTCCGGAGCGAATTCGGTGGCCAGCGACCACAGGGAGTCTCCGGCGGAAACACTCACCTGGATGGCGCGGGTCTCTTCGGGCGAGCCTCCGGACGCCATGGCCGGGGCTGTGAAGAACCCGATGAAGGCCAGCAGGGCAGCGGCCGCGAGCATCAGGGGCACGCCCACCAGGACCAGCCTGCCGCGGCGGGTGAGGCGCAGCCGTGCGGATTCCCGGGCAGCCGCCTCGGGCGCAACGCTCCGGGCCGGCGTGATGGTGGTAAAGGGAAGTACGTGTACTGACATGTCAATACCTTTCCGGTCCGAAGTGCTGCTGTGCCGGTCCCGGACCTTCCCGCACTAGCACCGGAAAAACACCCTGGATCGAAACTGCATTCGAACATCTGGTTGGCCCGCCGAGGTGTCGGTGGGCCGTACTCGAACGTATGTTCTAAGTTGTACTCGAACATTTCTAGCACTTATCTACGAACATTGTCGAGACTCGCTCGAATATATGTTTGAAAATTCCTTTGCGCTCCCCTAGCGTTGAACCTGTTGGAAGCGGCTGGAACCAACTAACCATCCGCCACTGACAAAACAGCCCGGCGCATAAACAGCCGAACCCCGCACGAAAAAGACCTCCGCACGAAGAATCACCGCAGAACACACCTGATATACCGCTAGAACCATCCGGCCCGCGTCCACGGGCCGATTGTGAAGGGAAGCCGACGTGGCCCGTGTTACCAATGGCAGCACCCCCTCCCCTGCCGCGCCGTCGCCGGCAGGCCGCACCAAGGGGCTGACCGCCCGTCAGACCAAGATCCTGGAGACGATTCAGCGTTCGGTGAACGCCAACGGATACCCGCCGTCCATGCGGGAAATCGGTGACATTGTCGGTCTCGCCAGCCTTTCCAGCGTCACCCACCAGCTGAGCCAGCTGGAGAAGCTGGGGTATATCCGCCGGGATCCCAAGCGCCCCCGCGCAATGGAAATCCTCGTCCCGCTCCTGCTCCGCGATGCCCCCGCACGCCGAAGCAACGCCGGTGCGGCAGAGGCAGGCACCACGCGGGCGCCTGCGGAGGCGAACGGCGCCGCTGAGGGAAGCGGCAAGGCCGCAGCAAAGAGCGTCTCCGACCTCACCACCGCAATTGACACGGCCATGGTTCCGCTGGTCGGACGGATCGCCGCCGGCGGTCCCATCCTCGCGGACCAGCAGGTCGAAGAGATGGTTCCCCTTCCGCGCCAGCTCGTCGGGCACGGCGACCTCTTTATGCTCCGCGTCGCCGGCGACTCCATGGTGGATGCGGCCATCTGCGACGGCGACTGGGTGGTTGTGCGGCGTCAGCCCACCGCTGAAAACGGTGACATTGTTGCGGCCCTGCTCGAGGATGAAGCCACGGTGAAAACCTTCCGGCAGCGCAACGGACACACCTGGCTGCTGCCTCAGAACACCCGCTACGAGCCGATCCTCGGCGACGAAGCCACCATCATGGGCAAGGTCGTATCGGTCATGCGTTCGCTCTAGACGCTCTGGGACAGCCCGTACGAAGCAAACAAAAAGCAGCGCCGCCGGCAACTTCCTGCCGGCGGCGCTGCTTTTTTGTTCTGCGTTCCTGCCCTGCCCGGGTTTCCATCCTGCCGGGGCAGCGGCTACTTCTTCGAGCCCGCCGGTTCCGCCGCGAGCCGCTGCAAGGCCTGGAGCACCACGGAACGGTCGGTGGTTGACCAGAAGGGCGGCAGGGCCGCGCGCAGGAAACTGCCGTAGCGGGCGGTGGCGAGGCGTGAGTCCAGGATGGCCACGACTCCCCTGTCACCGGAGGCGCGGATCAGCCGGCCGGCTCCCTGGGCCAGCCGGACGGCGGCATGGGTGGCTGAGACGCTCATGAAGCCGTTTCCGCCGGCCTTCGCGACCGCCCGGGTCCGGGCGGTCATCAGGGGATCGTCGGGGCGCGGGAACGGAATCCGGTCAATGATCACCAGCCGGCATGACGCTCCCGGAACGTCCACGCCCTGCCACAGCGACATGGTTCCGAACAGGCAGGTCGCGTCGTCGTCGGCAAACTGCTGGACCAGGGCGGACATGGTGGATTCCCCCTGGCAGAGGATCGGGAAGTCCACCCGTGACCGCAGGACATCGGCGGCTTCCTCCGCCGCCCGGCGGGAGGAGAACAACCCCAAAGCGCCGCCGCCCGAGGCCTTGATCAGCGCCTCCAGTTCATCCAGCTGCTCTTCAGACGTACCGCGTCCGGGTTTCGGCAGGTCCTTCGCCACGTACAGGACGCCCTGCCGGGGATAGTCAAAGGGGCTTCCGACGTCGGTGCCGGTCCATTTCGGCGCACCGGTGCCCAGCAGTCCCAGGGCTCCGGCGACGGGACCGAATTCCGCGCCGATGGCCAGGGTGGCCGAGGTCAGCACCACGGTGTGCCCGTCAAACAGGCCTTCGCGCAGCCGCCCGGCTACGGACAGCGGCGCGACGTTGATGGTGGGCGCGGCATCTTCTTCCGGCGCGGTGTAACCGGCCCCGGGAGAGAAGGTGCTGGCACGCGAGGCCCAGAGCACCTCCCCTGAATTCACTGCGTCCAGGATGCGTTCGCACAGTTCCAGGACCGCCATCAGCCGGGAGCGTGCCATCTGGCGGCCGCCGTCAACGGAGTCGGAGCCTTCGGGCTTGGAATCGGACAGGGCAGTACGGCAGGCTTCCCGCACCTGTCCGAGCACCAGTTCCTGGTCTTCGGACAGTCCTGCCGCCAGCAGGCCCGAGGGGACCGGTGCGAACACCAGGTCGAAGGCCCGTCCGGCAGCGGCCAGGGGCTCCATGGTCGCGGAAGTGTGCTTGCGTGCGGCGGAAACCGCTGCGGAGATGATGGTCCCTGAGAGCTGCCCGGTGACGGCGCCGGTGACCCGGTCCTGCAGTTCATGGGCCTCGTCGATCACCACCACGTCATAGTCGGGCAGGACCGCGAGGCCTTCGAAGGCGCTGATCGCCAGCATGGCGTGGTTGGTGATCACCAGATCCGCTTCGGCGGCCTTGGCCCGGGCACGTTCGCTGAAGCACAGCTCGGCAACCGGGCACTTCTGGGCGCCCAGACACTCCATCGAGGTGACGGACACCTGGCGCCAGGCCTTGTCGCTGACGCCCGGCAGCAGCTCGTCGCGGTCTCCGGTTTCCGTCTCCTGTGCCCATTCCTGCAGCCGGACGACGTCGCGCCCCAGGGCGGAGCTCGGTCCGGCGGTCGGTGCCGGGTGCGAAACGGCCTGCTCGTCGCCCAGCAGGAACAGCGTCCCGGCTTCGTCTTCTTCCGGGAAGCCGCCGCCGGTCTTGTGCAGGCAGACGTAGTTGCTGCGGCCCTTGAGCAGGGCAACATCAACCTCCCGCGGAAGCTTCGGCTCGAGGGTCTTCAGCAGGCGCGGGAGGTCACGTCCCACAATCTGGGACTGCAGGGCGAGGGTGGCGGTGGAGACCAGTGCAGGCTTGTCGCTCTCCAGGGCATGCGCAATCAGCGGCACCAGATAGGCCAGGGACTTGCCTGTGCCGGTTCCGGCCTGGACCAGCAAGTGGTCGCCGGACTCGATGGCCTCAGCCACCTGCCGGGCCATCTCATGCTGGCCCGGGCGGTTTTGCCCGCCCATGGCAGAAACCGCTGTATCAAGCAGTTCGAGGACCTGCGCAGGCCCCTGTGTGCCCTTCCTACCCATGGGCCACGAACGGCTCCAGCTCCGCTGCCAGCCCTTCACGAACCCTGACGTGCAGCCGGGTGCCGGCCTCGCCGTGCTCCAGTGCCAGGATTTCCGCGTCCTGCTGGTGGAGCCGGGAAACGACGTCGCCCCGCTCGTAAGGCACCAGCAGTTCCAGGTCCACGCCGGGACGAGGAATGCCCTCGGAGATCGCCTGCAGCAGCTCGGGGATGCCTTCGCCGGTGCGGGCGGACACCACGACGTGCCGGGACTCGCGCTGACGGAGCCGTTCGAGCACGAACGGATCCGCGGCGTCGGCCTTGTTCAGCACGATGATCTCCGGAATCTTGCGCGCATCAACCTCGCTCAGGACGGTGCGGACGGCCGCGATCTGGCCCTCCGGATCCGGGTGCGAGGCATCGACCACGTGCAGGATGAGATCGGCGTCGGCCACTTCCTCCAGCGTTGAGCGGAAGGCTTCAACCAGCTGGGTGGGCAGCGACCGGACGAAGCCGACCGTGTCTGCCAGCGTGTAACCGATGCCGTCTTCGGTCTGGGCCTTGCGGATGGTGGGGTCCAGGGTGGCGAACAGCGCGTTCTCCACCAGCACCCCGGCGTCGGTGAGCCGGTTCAGCAGCGAGGACTTGCCGGCGTTGGTGTAGCCGGCAATGGCTACTGAGGGCACCGAGTTGCGGTGACGGTTGGCCCGCTTGGTTTCGCGTGCCGGCTTCATGGCGGCGATTTCGCGGCGCAGCTTGGCCATCCGGGTGCGGATCTTCCGGCGGTCCAGTTCAATCTTGGTTTCGCCGGGGCCGCGCGAGCCCATGCCGGCGCTGGCGCTGCCGACCTGGCCGCCTGCTTGGCGGGACATGGATTCGCCCCAGCCGCGCAGGCGCGGCAGCAGGTATTCCAGCTGGGCCAGTTCCACCTGGGCCTTGCCCTCGCGGGACTTCGCATGCTGGGCAAAGATGTCCAGGATCAGTGCCGTCCGGTCAATGACCTTGACCTTGACGATGTCTTCCAGCCCGCGTCGCTGGGACGGGGCCAGCTCACTGTCGACGATGACCGTATCGGCACCGGTGGCCATCACGATCTCTTTGAGTTCCTGCGCCTTGCCGGAGCCCAGGAACGTGCCCGGATCCGGCTTCGGCCGGCGCTGGATGATTCCGTCGAGGACTTCCGATCCTGCGGTTTCCGCCAGTGCGGCGAGTTCCTTCAGGGAGTTTTCGGCGTCGGCTGCGGTGCCTTCGCTCCACAGGCCTGCGAGGACAACCCGCTCCAGCCGCAGCTGGCGGTATTCAACCTCGGTGACGTCCTCGAGTTCGGTGGAGAGGCCTGCGACGCGGCGCAGTGCGCGGCGTTCGGCCAGATCCTGCTGCTCACCGTCGTGGGACGAGTGCTCGGCGTCGCTGTCGGACAGTGCCAGGGCGCGCCCGCGCGGAGAATCACCGGCAGCGGCGGACTTGGTTTCCACCGCGCTGTCCTTGGCGAGGATCCTGTCGATGACCCCTTGGATGTCCGAAGGGCTCAGTTCCGGCGTGGAGCTGTCCGCAGAATCCATGGCGCGGGAGTTGTTGATGGTCATAATCTCCTTAGTGGGACTTGCTTCTATGGTAGGCCAGTGCACCGACAAACTATTAGGTACGCAACCTTCTGCGCAATGGATGCCTGCTCTGCCCACCGTGTTATACAACCCGTCCGGCTGCCCGTAAATTCCTTGTCCTGCCCCTCGACCGACTAATCTGGACTGTTATGGGTTCAGACCACTACTTCTCCTCCACACCGTCCGGACCCGAGGTCCGCAGGCCCCTGCGCGTGAGCCTCAACGGGGCCGAACGGACACTCCAGAGCGCCGGCGGAATCTTCAGCCCGGACGGGATCGACAAGGGCACAGCCGTCCTTCTAGAGGAGGTCCCGGCGCCGCCGGCAACGGGCAACCTTCTGGACATCGGCTGCGGCTGGGGTCCCATCGCGCTGACCCTGGCATTGAAATCCCCTGCCGCGCGGGTCTACGCCGTCGACGTCAATGAGCGCAGCCTCGGGCTGACCCGGGACAACGCAGCGGCACTGGGCTGTGAAAATATCATCGCCGCCCTGCCCGCGGATGTAGATCCTGAACTGCGCTTCGACACCATCTGGTCCAACCCGCCCATCCGGATCGGGAAGGACGAGCTGCATGCCCTGCTGCTGCTCTGGCTGCCCCGCCTGGCGCCGGGCGGAACCGCCTGGCTGGTGGTGCAGAAGAACCTGGGCTCGGACTCGCTGCAGCGCTGGCTCGCCGAGACCCTGCCCGCCGGGTTCGCGGTTTCCCGCCACAGCACGGCCAAGTCCTTCCGGGTCCTGAAAGTGGAACGCAGCGCCTAAAGCAGGGTTCCGCGTGCCACCAGCACGGCCGGGCCGCTCAGCTCAACATGTTCGCGGCCGTCCGGTCCGGTGAGGAAACGGACGCCGACGACGCCGCCCGGGACCGTTACGGCCCAGTCATCCGGCGCTCCGGCTCCCGCCCAGAACCGGGTGGCGACGGCGGCAGCGCAGGCGCCGGTGCCGCAGGAAAGGGTCTCCCCCACTCCGCGCTCGTGTACGCGCATGGTCACCAGCCCCACGCCGTCCTCGACGAGCGGCTCTGCCGGAACCACGAACTCCACGTTGGTTCCGTTTTCGGGCTCGGGCTGCACGGACGGGGCCTGCGTCAGGTTGGTCACGGCGAGTTCGGACAGCTCGGCGAGGGCAACGACGGTGTGCGGGTTGCCCATGCTGACCGACAGGCCGGGGCGGGGCACTTCCAGGCCGTCCGCATTGACCACGGTGTCCATGGACTTGGCAGCCGCGTGGTCGGGGTAAATGAACTCCCAGGGACCCATATCCACTGCATAGCCGCCCGCAGTGCGGGTCACGGTCTTGAGTCCGGCCCGGGTGCCGATCGTCAGGCTCCCGCCCTCCGCCAGCTCCGCCAGGCCTTCTTCCAGCAGGAAGTGCACGAAAACGCGCACGCCGTTGCCGCACATTTCCGAGACGCTGCCGTCCGAGTTCCGGTAGTCCATGAACCACTGTGCTTCGGGAGCACCTTCCAGCAGCACCCGGCCTTCGGGAACGTGCTCCGACCGGACGGCGCGGATAAAGCCGTCTCCGCCCACGCCGCGGTGCCGGTCGCAGAGCGCGGCCACGTCTGCTGCGGCCAGCTCATGGGCGCCGTGGGGATCGGCCACCAGCACAAAGTCGTTGCCGGTGCCGTGCCCCTTCGCGAAGGGCAGCCCGGCAAGGGAAACGGGCAGGCCGGAGGCGGACAGGGACGCGGCGGAAGCAGCAGAAGTGTTGGTCACCTATCAAGGATACTGGCCGGGAATGCCTGACGGACGGCCGCCGCGGCCCGGGCGGGAAGATCCGGGTCGTTGTGCTCCAGCCAGGTGATCCGGGGATCGGCCCGGAACCAGGTCAGCTGGCGGCGGGCAAACTGGCGGGTGGCCACCACCGTCGCCTCGGCTGCTTCCGCCACGGAGGACTTTCCGTCCAGGACGGCCAGGAACTGGGCGTAGCCGAGGGCACGGGAGGCGGTCCGTCCGGTCCGCAGCCCCGCGGGCTCCAGCCGCCGGACCTCTTCCAGCAGCCCCTGCTCCACCATGGTGTCCACGCGGCGGGCCAGCCGCTGGTGCAGGACCGGCCGCTCCACGCTCAGCCCGATCTGCACGGCAGGCGTGACGTACTGGCGCGCGGGCATAAAGGAACTGAAGCGGCGTCCCGTCAGTTCGATGACTTCCAGTGCCCGCACCACGCGCCGGGCGTCTGAGATCCGTCCGGCGGAGACCGGGTCCGCGTCCTGCAGCCGGGCCTGCAGGGCGGGCAGGCCCCGTGCCGCGAGTTCGGCTTCGAGGCGGGCACGGATGGCGGGATCGGTGCCGGGGAATTCCAGGACGTCGAGTGCGGCGCGGACGTACAGGCCGGAGCCGCCCACGAGGATGGGGAAGCTGCCCCGCCCTCGGATCTCGTCAACAAGCGTCCGCGCGGAGCTTTGGAACGCGGAGACGCTGGCTTCGTCGGTGACGTCCAGAATGTCCAGCAGGTGGTGGGGCACGCCGCGGCGTTCAGCGACGGTGATTTTCGCGGTGCCGATGTCCATGCCCCGGTAGAACTGCATGGAGTCGGCGTTGATCACCTCGCCGCCCAGTTCCAGCGCCAGGGCGACGCCGAGGTCGGACTTGCCGGAACCGGTGGGTCCGACGACGGCGATTACCGGGCGTTCAGCGGCGGATGGCGCAGGAGTAGTCATGTTAGGCATTGAAAGGTTTCCGTAGACGGTTTGGGTTGGCTTCACCGGGCAGCGGTCAGGAACGCGGCGGCAGCGCGGGCATACCCAGGGACACGCCGGTACGGGCACCCGCGGGTCCGGCGGGCACACCACAGGATTCGGCCTGCGACCGGTCCCAGGCCTCGCCGGCGCGGGAACGGCGCAGGGAGTAATCCGCCGGACCGGCCGGATCTGAAATCAGGTGGAAGGCGGCGGCGGCCGTGACCGGCACGGTCACGAGGTCGCCCGGACGGGGTACGGGAGCGCCGTCGGGCACCGAGAAGTGCACCAGCCGCTGGTCCCGTGCACGCCCGGAGAGACGCCCGGTTTCCCCGGACTTCCGGCCCGAGGCCGCGGTGACCATCACTTCGACGGTGGTGCCGACCTGCTTGGCGTTTTCTTCCGCGGCGATGCGGTCCTGCAGCGCGGTGAGGCGTTCGTAGCGTTCCTGCACCACGGCCTTGGGCAGCTGGTCCGCGAGCTCCGCGGCCGGAGTGCCGGGCCGCTTCGAGTACTGGAACGTAAAGGCGGTCGCGAAACGGGCCCGCTCGACGACGTCGAGGGTGGCGGCGAAGTCTTCCTCGGTCTCCCCCGGGAAGCCGACGATGATGTCGGTGGAGATGGCTGCGTGCGGCATCCGTTCCCTCACCCGGTCCAGGATGCCCAGGAACTTCTTCGAGCGGTAGGAGCGGCGCATGTCCTTGAGGACCTTGTCCGAACCGGACTGCAGCGGCATGTGCAGCTGGGGCATCACGTTGGGTGTTTCGGCCATGGCTTCGGTGACGTCGTCGGTGAAGGCGGCGGGGTGCGGGCTGGTGAACCGGACCCGTTCCAGGCCCTCGATGTCGCCGCAGGCGCGCAGTAGCTTCGCGAACGCGCCGCGGTCACCGAATTCCACGCCGTAGGAGTTCACGTTCTGGCCCAGCAGGGTTACTTCGATGGCACCGTCTTCCACCAGTGCCCGGATTTCCGCCAGGATCTCCCCCGGGCGCCGGTCGCGTTCCTTGCCGCGCAGCGAGGGAACGATGCAGAAGGTGCAGGTGTTGTTGCAGCCCACGGAGATGGAAACCCAGCCGGAGTACACCGAGTCGCGTTTGGTGGGCAGGGTCGAGGGGAAGACGTCGAGGGATTCGAGGATCTCCAGCTCGGCCTTCGCATTGTGCCGTGCCCGTTCCAGCAGGGCCGGCAGGGAGCCGATGTTGTGGGTGCCGAAGACGGCGTCCACCCAGGGCGCCTTGCGGAGGATGGTGTCACGGTCCTTCTGCGCCAGGCAGCCGCCCACGGCGATCTGCATGCCGGGGCGTTTTTCCTTCACCGGGGCCAGCAGTCCGAGGTTGCCGTAGAGCTTGTTATCGGCGTTTTCCCGGACCGCGCACGTATTGAACACCACCAGGTCCGGCTGCCCGCCGTCCGACGGCGTGTAGCCGGCGCCTTCCAGCAGCCCGGAAATACGCTCGGAATCATGCACGTTCATCTGGCAGCCGAAGGTGCGGACCTCGTAGGTGCGGGGCTGGGCGGCAGCGGCGGAGGGGGCAGGAGAGGAAGCAGTCAAACTCACACTCTTAGGGTACGTCCATCCGCCGGGCCCGCCGGTATGCCCCGCGGCGGTCTTTTTAGTACCAGTTATTGGCGTAGTGGAAATTGAGTGCAGTGCAGGGGCTGCCGTAGCGGGAGGCGATGTAGTCCAGGCCCCAGTTGATCTGCGTCGAATAGCTGACCTTCCAGTCGTCCCCGGCAACCGCCATCTTCTCGGCAGGCAGCGACTGCGCAATTCCGTACGCGCCGCTGTCGGGATTGACGGCGCTGGTCAGCCATTCCGATTCCTTGGTCCAGAGCTTGTCCAGACAGGTGAGCTGGGCTGCTTCCCAACCGCGGGCGGGCAGGGCCGCAGCGGCGTAGGCCTTGGCCGCAGCCGGGTCGTCCACGGGAACTGCTGCCCGGGCCGCAGCTTCCTCCGCGGCCTGCTGCGCGGCAGCCTCAGCCTCAGCCTGCTTCCGGGCGGCAGCAGCAGCGGCCACGTCAGCGGCTGCGGCGGCTGCATCGGCACCCTTCGCCGCTGCCTCGGCGGCTGTCCCGGTATCCTTCGCTGCTGCCTGCACCTCGGACTCCTCCGTCCCGGGCTCTGCCAGCGGCTCCGCCGCCGCGTCGATATCCGGCCCGTCCGCCGATGAAACTGCCGGGTCTGCAGCGGAGTCATATCCGGCAAGGAGTGGATCGGCAAGGTTCACCAGCTGGATGCCGGCAGTGGCACGCAGGTTGGCTCCGGCAGTGCCCAGCGACGCTCCGCATACTCCCGCCGCGGCAAGCGAACCGAGAGCTGTTGCGGCGCCCAGGCGAAGCCGCCGGCTGCGTCGCCGGGCTCGTCGGATGCGGGTTAGGTCGCGTCGGGAGAAGTTAGGTGAGCTCACAAGCGCAGAACGATATCCGAGTTCGGGAAAAGTCTCAAAACGGTAACGGCTCTACTGACGCGGTCCGGATCGCGGAATTTCCGTGCGTTCTAGTACCAGTTGTTCCGCTGCCAGAAGCCGTAGGCGTCACAGGGCGTCCCGTAGCGGGATCTGACGTAGTCCAGCCCCCAGTTGATCTGGGTCCGGTAATTGGTCTGCCAGTCGGAACCGTGGCTGGACATGTTGCTTCCCGGAAGGGACTGCGGAATGCCGTACGCGTCGCTGTAGGGGTTGTCTGCGCTGGTCAGCCAGCCGGATTCGTGGTTCCAGAGGACCACCAGGCAGCGGAACTCGTTGGCATCCCAGCCGTAGGCCCCCATGCGTCCCGAGGCGTAGTTCTGTGCGCCGGCGGGATCATCGACCGGCCGGGCCGGTGCCGGCGAGATCGGCGGAACCGGAGCAGGTGCGGGGGCCGGAGCGGGTGCCGGGGCCGGGGCCGGTGCCGGTGCCGGTGCCGGTGCTGGAACAGGTGCCGGAGCCGGGGGTGCCGCTTGCGGCGGTTCGGTTCCGGTCGATGGTGCGTTTCCGGCGGGCGAACCCGCCGGCTGCTGACCTGCCGGTACGGGCTCTTCTGCAGCCGCCCGTTCCGCTGCGGCCTGCTGGTCCTTGAACGCCTTTTCGGCGGCTATTCCACGCAGCCGGGCTTCCTCCGCCGCGGCGGTGCTGCCGTGCAGATCCGCCAGTTGTGCGAGCAGGACGGATTTCCGAGCCTCTTCGTCCTGTATAGCCTTGTCTGCCGCAGCAGCTGAGGCTCTGCCCTCCTGCAGGGCCTCCTCCGCCTCAGCCGCCAGTTCGGCATGCGCGTCCCTGGCTTCCTGTTCCTGGTCACCGAATCCCGCAGCCACTTTTTCCGAAGCCACGGCCTCGGCATACAGGGTGCCGGCCCGAGACGAGACCCTGTCCATGAGGTCCGCGCCGTGGAGCGCATCCGCCGAGGCCTCCGTATCCAGGAGCACCAGCGTCATGGCTGCACCGCCGGACTTATACGTCTGTGCTGCGAGCCCGGCGACCTGGCGCTTCAGCTCCGTCGAGTGCTCCGCAGCCTCTTCCCGCTGGGCGGCAAGTGATGCAAGCTCTTTGTCGCTGGCGGCAAGAGCATCGCTGGCCGCGTTGTAGCGGTTCGCGGCCTCCACTGCGGCGTCACCCAAGGTTCCGGCTTCCTCGCGCAGATCCGAGATCAGCCCCTCCAGCTTGTCTGCTTCAGCCGCCTTGGCCGTTTCAGAGGACTTGGCCTGCTGGATGTCCTCCCAGGAAGGGTAGGGATCGGCCGCCGAGCCCGGCGCCGCCGTGAGTACGGCTGAAGCAAGTACACCGGTGAGGACGAGAGCAGACAGCGAAGCCGATCGGAGACGCAGCGGAGAGAATCGACCTGCTGGATGCATCATGGGCCCCGCCAACCTCATCTTTAACATAGTTGGCACAGCATACGATAGGGCGCGTCGAATTGACACCATGGCAAAAGGGCAGCGCATGCCGCCGGTTACGGCGGCTGGCTAGACCGAATCGCTCCGGGTGTCCCGCACTTCGCTGATCACTTCGGCCGCCACCCGAAAGCCCAGTGACGGCGAATAGCCCTTCCGGGCGAGCATCCCCACCAGCCTGCGGGTTTGTTTGTCCCGGACGCTGCGGTCGGATAGGTCGGCAGATGCCTGGAGCTTTTTCCGGGCCAGGGAGCGGGCGGCTTCCAGCTCGTCGTCGGCGCTCAGCTGCTCCAGGGCCTCGTCGGCGAGGTCAGGCGCAATACCCTTTTCCGTCAGCTCCCGGCGAAGGGCTCCGCGGGCCAGTGACTTGCTCTGCGACCGGCTGCGGACCCACAGCCGGGCAAACTCGGCATCATCCACGAGCTGTACTTCCTCGAAACGGTCAAGGACCGCAGCCGCGGCGTCGGGCGGAATCTCCCGCTCCGCAAGCTTGGTTTCGAGCTGTCGGCGGCTCTTGGGAGACGCTGTGAGCTGACGCAGGACGATAGCCTTCGCCTCCGCATAGGCTTCCTCGGGCGACAGCGGCTCAGGCTCCTGGTCCGGGCTCTGCGGATCCGGCTCTTCCCGGTCCGAACCCTGCCGGCCCCACTGCCTGCCGGGTTTTTTTCCGCCCCGTTTCCGGCCGGACGTCTCCTCGCCTACGGCCGCTTCCGCCCACGGCTCGTCGGCGGGCGCTTCCTCGCCGAACCCGTCCTCTTTGAAGGCGTCGGGTGTCTTGGCGGCCGTCCTCCTGCGGCGGGACGGCCTGGCGGCACCGGTGCCGTCCCCTGCCTCTCCCGCGGCGGCGCGTTCCTTGCGGGCGCTGCGCGCATCCGTCCCCGAGTCGGCGGCTTCAGCGTCCGCTGTTCCCGCGGCGATATCGGCGAGCCGGCGTTTCAGCTCGGCGAGGGTCTCTTGCTGGGAGGTATCCATACGTATCCGCTCCAGGGCGTTGTGTTCCGGGGTGCCTGTCCCCGTACCGGTGTGCCGGGAGGGCTGTCACGGAAACGCCTCCCGGGCTGCGGTCAGCCGCGGCCCGGGAGGCGGAGTGCCTAGGAGTCCTTTCCGACTGCCTTCAGCTTGGGTGCTGCCGGCTCTTCAGCGGCAGGAACACCGATTCCGAGCTTTTCGCGGATACGGCGTTCCAGCTCGTCCGCAAGATCGGGATTGTCCTTCAGGAAGTTACGGGAGTTCTCCTTGCCCTGGCCCAGCTGGTCACCGTCATAGGTGAACCAGGCACCGGACTTCTTGACCAGGCCGTGTTCCACGCCCATGTCAATCAGTCCGCCCTCGCGTGAAATGCCGACGCCGTACATGATGTCGAACTCGGCCTGCTTGAAGGGCGGAGCCATCTTGTTCTTGACGATCTTGGCACGCGTGCGGTTACCAACCGGGTTGGTGCCTTCCTTCAGCGTCTCAATGCGGCGGACGTCGATGCGGACCGAAGCGTAGAACTTCAGTGCCTTGCCGCCGGTGGTGGTCTCCGGGCTGCCGAAGAAGACGCCGATCTTTTCACGCAGCTGGTTGATGAAGATGGCGGTGGTGTTCGTGTGGCTCAGGCGTCCGGCGATCTTTCGCAGGGCCTGGCTCATCAGGCGGGCCTGCAGGCCGACGTGGCTGTCGCCCATGTCGCCTTCGATTTCGGCACGCGGAACAAGTGCGGCAACGGAGTCAATGACGACGACGTCGACCGACCCGGATCCGATCAGCATGTCCATGATTTCCAGGGCCTGCTCACCGGTGTCCGGCTGTGAAACCAGCAGGGAGTCCGTATCCACGCCGAGCTTGGCCGCGTAGATGGGATCCAGGGCGTGCTCGGCGTCGATGAACGCAGCGATGCCGCCGTTCTTCTGCGCATTGGCGACGACGTGGAGCGCCAGGGTGGTCTTACCGGAGGATTCCGGTCCGTAGATCTCCACCACGCGTCCGCGCGGCAGGCCGCCGATGCCCAGCGCCACATCCAACGCGACGGAGCTGGTGGAAATGGTCTCGGCGGGGGCGCGTACTTCATCACCCAGGCGCATGATCGAGCCCTTGCCGTATTGCTTGTCAATCTGGGCCAGCGCTGCCTCTAGGGCTTTTGCGCGGTCGGCTGGAGCAGCCATTCTTCACCTCGTGTTGTGGTTGTGGGCGGCCCGTAGGCCGGTCGTCATTTCTTATCTACGACCCTATCCGGCGGCACTGACAAAACGGCTGACCGGAACGCATAACTAGTTGTCTTGTGGATATCCCCGGGCCGCATCGGCTAGGACCGGCCCCTGTGTAGGAGCATATCTTTATCCGAACAAATATTCGAACAGTGAACCCCGGCGTGTCCGTTCGTCCGGGTCCGCCGGACCCTAGTCAGCCTTGGGCTTGACGTCCCGGCCCAGCCGGCGTTCCGCGGGGACATCCTGGATGTCGCACACCGCCAGCCAGACGGATTTTGGCTCCACGCCCTTGTCCAGGGCCTGCGAAGCGGTGACGCCGCCGAGCTGGCCAAGGACCAGATCCGCAGCCAGGACCCGCGAATAGGCCGCACCGAACTCATCATCCATAAGCCGCCAGAAATCACTGATACGCACCAAATAATCCTCTCACGCAAGCAACCGGGCGGCGAACCGGGCGGCGGAACGAAAAACCGGCGTCCCCCGATGCCGGGGCAGCACCGCGAACCTACAATGGAGGATGACCGAGACATCCGGTCCCGCCGGCGTCCCCGCGGGCGGCACTTCCCCAGACCCTGCTCCGTCCGCCGCCCCTGACGGGGCCGCCCCCGACGGCGCCGCCCCCGCCGGCGGCGCGCCCCCGATGCCGACACCGGCGCCGCCCCCGGATAAGGACACGGCCATCGAAGACCTGGAACAGGAACTCAGCGTGCTGTGGCGCCGGGCCCGGGCCAGCTCCCACCGGATCGCCCGGGAGGTCCACCCCGATATGGAACCCTCCGCATACGGCCTGATGGTTCTGCTCCATCAGCAGGGTGCAATGCGCCTGACGGACCTCGCCGCAGCGGTAGGCGTGGGCAAGCCCTCGCTGAGCCGGCAGATCGGGATGCTGCAGGCACTGGGGCTGGTGGAAAAGCACACGGACCCGGTGGACGGACGTGCACAGCCGATCAATCTCACGGCAGTAGGCACCGCCCGTCTGGAGGGCACCGCCGCCGCACGCAAGGAACGCTCCCGGCAGACCTGGGCAGGCTGGGAACCGGAAGAGCTGCAGACACTGGTCGGGCTGCTGCACAAACTCAATGCCTCCGTCCGGCCGGCCGGGGAAGTGGAAGAGCTACCCGGTTCCGAGGAAACCCGGCCGGACTGAGGGCGACCGGCCGGGACTGAGCCGGGCAGAACAAACCCCCGCAGGCACCGCGCCTGCGGGGGTTTCCTCTGTTCACCCTGATATTGCAGGATCAGGGGTATGTCTATGGGGCAACGCTGTCACTGGCCGATTCCGTTCGGCACCGCGACCGCGCTGCTATGTGCGGTTCTAGGATGTGCGGGCCAGGTCCCGTGCCAGGTCTTCGGGGAATTCGCGGGCGAACTCCCGGGAAAACTCCGTCGGTACGGTATCTGGAATGGCAACGCCTTCAGCGTTTGCCACCCGGTCGCTGACCTCTCGAAGCATCAGGGACAGGGGCACATCGAGGGCCGTGCAGATTGACGACAGAAGTTCCGAAGAGGCTTCCTTCTGTCCGCGCTCAACCTCGCTGAGGTAGCCGAGAGAAACACGGGCGCTGTGCGACACCTCGCGCAGGGTCCGGCCCTGGCGCTGGCGCACGTCGCGGAGAACATCACCAATCTCGTGACGAAGAACTACCATCTTGCGCTCCTTAGGCTCCCGGTGTGCGTCTTCCGCCAACCCTACATCCCGCCAGCGGATCACGCCGTTCACGGATACGGGTTGCTTAACCATGTGTATCGTCCTGCTCCCTGTGAGTACGGACTGCGGCGGTGCCGCAGACTGTCCAAAGATCGTAATAAAGGAACCTTGGCGGTTCCTGATGATAACAACTGACACCCTGCAGGTTTTGTTCCCGCCGCGCGGCGATCCTGTTCGGCTGCTGCGCTAACGGACTTTCAACGCGGCCGCCAGCATGGAGAGTGCTTCACTGCACGCCGCCGACCGGATGGCCGTGCGGTCGCCCGTAAACCGGAACTCCCGGGAGGAGGTCCCTTCGGCGGTAGCGATCCCCACGAACACAGTCCCCACCGGTTTGCCGTCGTGGGCCTGCGGCCCGGCGGCGCCGGTTGTGGACACCCCGACGTCGGCGCCAAGCACACGCCGCGCGCCGGCTGCCATCTGCTCGGCAACCCTCCCGTCGACGGATCCGGCTTCGGCCAGGAGCTCCGCCGGGACCCCGAGGACGGAAAGCTTGACTCCATTTTGGTACGCAACCACTCCCCCCTGCAAAACCGACGACGCGCCCGGGACGGACCCGAGTTCGGCGCAGAGCATGCCGGCGGTGAGCGACTCGGCGGTGGCTACGGTCTGCCCCGCCCGGCGGGCAGCGGCAAGGACCTCTTCAGCGAGGACGGCAGCCGGCGCAGAGCTCATGCACGCTTGCCGACGCGGCGCAGCTTCACGGCCTGCAGGACGTAGTCGACGCCGGTGACGACGGTGATCACGAGCGCAGCGGCCATAAAGACGGCGCCGATCCACCAGGCCCAGGCACCCAGCCAGGCGGTCAGCGGAAGCAGGAACACGAAGATGGCAAAGGTCTGGACCACGGTCTTGAGCTTGCCGCCGCGCGAGGCGGCCATAACGCCGTACCGGATCACCACGAAGCGCATCAGGGTGATGCCGAGTTCACGGACGAGGATCACGATGGTGACCCACCACCACAGCTCGCCCAGCAGCGACAGCATCACCAGGGCAGACCCGATGAGCAGCTTGTCCGCGATCGGATCGGCGATCTTGCCGAAGTCGGTAATCAGCCCCCGGCTGCGGGCAATATCGCCGTCGAGCTTGTCGGTATAGATGGCGACGGCGAATGTGGCCACGGCGAGCCAGCGGAACAAACCGTCACGGCCGTCGTCGGACGCAAGGAACCAGACAAAGAGCGGAACCATCAGGATCCGCGCCACGGTCAGGGCATTGGCGATATTGAGGGTAGGAACCCGCTCGGTAGGAGAATTGCTCACGCCTTCAGCGTAGCGAAGATTCACCGGCCCGTGAGATTCCACGCGTCTTCGGATCCGTCGGGATCCTCCGCGTCATCGTGGTAATCCTCCACCTGGGGACGGCTGTCCAGATCCGCGGCCACCAGGTCCACCGGTCCGGTGGGGTCGAAGCCGTGGTTGGCATTCGCGTTGTCCGCCAGCGCGGCGGCCCCGGCGCCTCCTGACGGAGCCGGGGCGTCGCCTCCGCTGATGGCAGCGAGGGTGGCAGCCAGGTCATCCGGCTTCACGAGCACGTCGCGCGCCTTGGACCCTTCGGAGGGTCCCACCACGCCGCGGGATTCCAGCAGGTCCATGAGCCGGCCGGCCTTCGCGAAGCCCACGCGCAGCTTGCGCTGGAGCATGGAGGTGGACCCGAACTGCGTGGTCACCACCAGTTCGGTTGCCTGGAGCAGGACATCGAGGTCGTCTCCGATGTCGTCGTCGATCTGCTTCTTCGGTGCTGTGACCGCAACGTCTTCGCGGTAGACGGCCTGCAGCTGGCCCTTCACATGCTCCACGACCCGGTGGATCTCGGACTCAGTAACCCAGGCCCCCTGCACACGGATGGGTTTGTTGGATCCCATCGGCAGGAACAGGGCATCGCCCTGGCCCAGGAGCTTCTCGGCACCGGGCTGGTCCAGGACCACGCGGGAGTCGGTTACCGAGGAGGTGGCGAAGGCCATGCGGGAGGGAACGTTGGCCTTGATCAGGCCGGTGACCACGTCCACGGAGGGCCGCTGGGTGGCCAGCACCAGGTGGATGCCGGCGGCGCGGGCCAGCTGCGTGATGCGCACGATGGAGTCTTCGACGTCCCGCGGGGCGACCATCATCAGGTCGGCGAGCTCGTCCACGATCACGAGCAGGTACGGGTAGGCCCGGATGACCCGCTTGGAGCCGGCCGGGGGCACCACCTTGCCGTTGCGGACGGCCTTGTTGAAGTCGTCGATGTGCTTGAAGCCGAAGTTTGCGAGGTCGTCGTAGCGGGTGTCCATTTCGCGGACCACCCACTGCAGTGCCTCCGCGGCCTTCTTCGGGTTGGTGATGATTGGGGTGATCAGGTGCGGAACGCCTTCATACGCGGTCAGTTCCACGCGCTTGGGGTCCACCATCACCATGCGCACCTCGTCCGGTGTGGAGCGCATCAGGATGGAGGTGATCATCGAGTTCACGAAGGAGGACTTGCCCGCGCCGGTGGCGCCGGCCACCAGCAGGTGGGGCATCTTGGCCAGGTTGGCCACGACGAAGCCGCCCTCGACGTCCTTGCCGACGCCCATCACCATGGGGTGCTCGGTCTTCCGTGCGGAGTTGGACCGCAGGACGTCGCCCAGGGCCACAACTTCCTTGTCCGCGTTCGGGATCTCGATGCCGATGGCGGACTTGCCCGGGATGGGCGACAGGATGCGTACGTCGGAGCTGGCCACGGCGTAGGCAATGTTCTTGGACAGCGCCGTGACGCGTTCCACCTTGGTGCCTTCGCCGAGTTCGATCTCGTAGCGGGTGACCGTCGGTCCGCGGGAGAACCCGGTGACCTTGGCGTCCACGTTGAACTGCTCGAGCGTGTGCGTCAGGGCGGCGACGACGGCGTCGTTGGCTTCGGAGCGCTCCTTTGCCGGCGGTCCCGGGGGCAGGAAGTCCGACGGCGGCAGCGTATAGGTGATGTCGCCGGAGAGCTGCAGCTGCTCGGTGCGCTGCGGGATGGGAGTGGCCGGGGGTACCGGCTGGACCGGCCGGGACGGCACGGGGGCAACCGGCGGCACCGCGGCCAGGTTCAGGACCTCGGTGGCGCCGGGGACCGTGCTGATGGCCTCGGTGGGCGGCTCGGCGGAGTCCGTGCCGCCGTCGACCGGCAGGCCCTGGTTGCGGCGGATCTTCTGCGTGGCCAGTTCGGACTGCGTGGGGCGCCGGACTCCCGGAGGTACGGCCGGCGCAGCCGCGGCAGCGGCGGCTGCCTCATCTTCCTCGTCCTGCAGCAGGGCGCGTTCGAAGGCTTCGTCGCCGGCAAAGCCCTCCTGCGCGGCGGCTGCCTCGGCTTCCTTCTCGCGGCGGCTCTTGCGCGGCTTCCGGACCTTTTCCGGCTTCGGTGCGCCGTAGAGGTAGCTCTGGTCGTGCGCTTCGGGATCGTCGGGGGCGAGGTCCTGGCCCATCAGGTGTTCGTACATCGCGCGAAGGCGCAGCGGAATGTGGCGGAACGGCGTGGCGGTGGTGATCAGGACACTCACGAACACCAGGAAGGACAGGAGAGCCAGGACCGGCCAGGTGGTGAGTGCTGCGGACAGCGGACCTGCAACCAGGAAGCCGACAATGCCGCCGGAGGCCCAGAGCCGGTCGAAGCCGTCCGACAACGCCGGTGACCCACCGGCAATGTGGGTGATCCCGGCGCCGGCAAACAGCATGATTACCAGGCCGATGCTGATCCTGCTGTTGGCCCGGTGGCGCTCCGGGTAGCGGAACAGGCGGACGGCGCCGGTGGTGAGCATGAAGGGCAGGACCACCGCCATCCAGCCGAAGGTGCCTGCCGCGCCGGCATGGATAACGTCGGCAACGGGACCGCGCAGGGCCCACCACTCCACGGTGGCAACCGCGAGGGCGAGGAGGATCAGGAAGAAACCGGTGCCGTCACGGCGGACTTCCCGCTCCGGGGAAACGTCGGTGCCGAGCTTGCGGACGCCGGCTCCCGCGAGGCGGGAAATACCCATCCAGGCGCTCTCCACCGCGCGCAGCGGCAGGGGCAGCTGGTCCGGGGGCGCCTGCTGCGACACGGAGGTTCCCCGGCCTCCGGATCCGCCGCGCGCGCCGGACTTGCCTGATGTCTTGCTGGAGCTGCCGCCGGAGTTCCGGGCCGGAGTCCGGCCGGAGGCACCGCTGCGTGCGGCAGGGGAAGTACGAGTCGCCATACGAGCCACGCTACCCGATGCGTCCCCCGATCCCCCGGATTTACGCGGCGGGGACCGCCCCGGGGACTACTTTTCCGGCCCCTACCACGGCCGGACCTAGGCCTCGACCACCACCGGAACGATCATGGGACGGCGCCTCAGCCGCCGGTTGACCCAGGTGCCCACCACCCGGCGGACCACCTGCTGCAGCTGGTACGTGGTGTGGTCGGAGTTGGAGCGGACCGCTTCTTCCAGTGCCGCACTGATCTTGGGGATGATCTCGTCAAACACCGCATCCCCTTCGGCGAAGCCGCGCGCATGGATCTCGGGACCGGAGACAATGGTGCCGGTGCTGCGGTTCACCACGGAAATGATGGAAATGAAGCCTTCTTCGCTCAGGATCCGCCGGTCCTTCAGGTCGGTGTCGGTAATCGCGCCGACGCTGGAGCCGTCCACGTAGACGAATCCGCACTCCACTTCCCCGACTATGCGGGCCTTGCCGTCGCGCAGGTCCACCACCGTGCCGTCGTCGGCCAGGATGATGTTCTGCTCCGGGACGCCGGTGGCGGCCGCCAGGCGGCCGTTGGCGATGAGGTGCCGGGTCTCGCCGTGCACCGGCATGGCGTTTTTCGGCCGCAGGATGTTGTAGCAGTACAGCAGTTCCCCGGCCGCCGCGTGGCCGGAGACGTGGATTTTCGCGTTGCCCTTGTGGACGACGTCGGCGCCCAGGCGCAGCAGCCCGTTGATCACGCGGAACACGGCGTTTTCGTTGCCCGGGATCAGGGACGAGGCGAGGATGACTGTGTCTCCCTTGCCGACGCGGATGCGGTGGTCGCCGTTGGCCATCCGGGACAGGGCTGCCATGGGCTCGCCCTGGGATCCGGTGGACATCAGCACCACCTTGTTGTCCGGCAGCTCGTCGACGTTCTTCAGGTCCACGAGGATGCCTTCGGGCACGTGCAGGTAGCCGAGCTTCTCGGCGATGGCCATGTTGCGCACCATGGACCGGCCGACAAAGCAGACGAAGCGGTTGTGCGCGGCGGCGGCGTCGAGGACCTGCTGCACCCGGTGGATGTGCGAGGAGAACGAAGCGACGATGATGCGCTTGTCCACCTTGCCGAACAGTTCCTGCAGCACCGGGCCGATTTCGCGTTCCGCGGTGGTGAAGCCCGGGACGTCGGCGTTGGTGGAGTCGGCCATAAACAGGTCAACGCCTTCTTCGCCCAGCCGGGCGAAGGCGCGCAGGTCCGTGATCCGGCCGTCCAGGGGCAGCTGGTCCATCTTGAAGTCGCCGGTGTGCAGCACCGTGCCGGCGGCGGTCCGGATGAACACGGCCAGCGCGTCGGGGATGGAGTGGTTGACGGCCACGAATTCGCATTCGAACGGGCCGAGCTGTTCAATCTGCCCCTCGGTGACGGTCAGGGAGAACGGCTTGATGCGGTGTTCCTGCAGCTTTGCCTCCACCAGTGCCAGCGTCAGCTGCGAGCCGATCAGCGGGATGTCGTTCTTGAGCCGCAGCAGGTAGGGCACGGCACCGATGTGGTCCTCGTGGCCATGGGTGAGTACCACGCCGACGACGTCGTCCAGGCGGTCCTCGATGTAGGAGAAGTCCGGCAGGATGAGGTCGACGCCCGGCTGGGTCTCCTCGGGGAAGAGGACGCCGCAGTCCACGACCAGCAGCTTGCCGTCGATCTCGAAGACGGCCATGTTGCGGCCGATTTCCCCCAGCCCGCCGAGGGCGACGATGCGGAGCGTTCCTTCTTCCAGCGGCGGAGGGGTCAACAAGCCGGTTCCGGCAGTTTCGCTCATGGTTGCTTAGGCCTCGGTCCGGGAGAAGTCCATGCCGGCTTCGGCCAGGTCGGTCAGGATGGTTTCCATCTCGACGGCGTCCGGAGCCACCAGCGGCAGGCGGACGGCGGCGGAGGGAAGAACCTTCTGCATGGCCAGGATCTGCTTCGCCGACACGGCGCCGGGGATGTGGGTCATCACGGCGCGGATCACCGGGTCCAGTTCGAAGTGGATGCGGCGGGCGGTGGCGAAGTCCCCGGCCGCGGCGGCGTCGACCAGGGCACGGAACTGTGCGGTGGCAACGTGGGCGGAGACGCTGACGACGCCGACGGCGCCCGCGGCCATCCATGGCAGGGTCAGTCCGTCGTCGCCGGCGTAGACATCCAGCGTGGTGTTGGCGAGCACCCGCGTGATCGCAGCGAAGTCTCCCTTTGCGTCCTTCAGCGCCAGGATCCGGGGGTTCTCGGCCAGGCGGAAGATGGTGGAGGTGCTCAGGGCAATGCCGGCGCGGCCGGGGATGTCGTAGAGCATGACGGGCAGGTCAGTGGCTGCGGTGACGGCATCGTAGTGCGCGATCACGCCTGCCTGCGTGGGCTTGTTGTAATACGGGGTAACCACAAGCTGGGCGTCGGCACCGGCACGCTCTGCCCGGCGGGCCATCTCCACGGAGTGGGAGGTGTGATTGGTGCCGGTTCCGGCGATCACCTTTGCCCGGCCACCCACCGTCTCGGCCACTACGCGGAACAGGTCTTCCTTCTCGCTGTCCTCCAGGGTGGAGGTCTCACCCGTGGTGCCGGAAACCACCAGGCCGTCGCAGCCATCTTCGACGAGCTTGTTCGCGAGGTAGGCAGTGGCATCGAAGTCCACTTCACCGTCCTCGGTGAACGGGGTCACCATGGCGGTGACGAGGGTGCCGAAGGGAAGCGTGCGGTTGTCTGATTCCATGGGTAAAACGTTACCCGTTACGGGAGGCAATGGGACAACCTGCTGCGGGGAACGGAGCGCTGGGCGGGGTACGTCCGCGGTCCCGGACGGGGAGGTTCGGCCCCGGCAGGCTGTGAGACGATGCTGTGCATGATCCAACGCCGCCTGACCGGCATCGACGCTGCCCGCGGGATTGCCCTTCTGGGCATGATCGCCACGCATGCGCTGCCGCTCTACCACCAGGAAACCGGCGAACCCACCCTCACCGGACTGGTGTTCTCCGGCCGCTCCTCGGCGTTGTTCGCGGTGGTCGCCGGCGTTGGACTGGCGCTGCTGACCGGCGGCAGTGAACCCCGCGAAGCCCGGGCCCTGGGCGGGGACCGGCGGGGAATTGCCGTCCGCGCGCTCATCATTGCCCTGGTGGGCCTGGTGCTGGGCGGCCTGGAAACCAACATCGCCGTCATCCTGTTCCATTACGCCGTACTGTTCCTGCTGGCACTGCCGTTCCTGGGTATGCCGCTGCGCCGTCTGGCCGTCTGGGCGGGGAGCTGGCTGCTGCTTTCCCCCGTGCTTGCCTACCTGCTGCGCGGCTGGCTGGTCGAAACCCTGGCGCCGTCGGAAATCAGCGGAAACATCACCTGGGAAGCGTTCGGCACACCAGCCGTCCTGGCGGCGGACCTCTTCGTCACCGGGTTCTACCCTGTGCTGCAGTGGCTGAGCTACATCCTGCTGGGCCTGGTGATCGGGCGGCTGGCGCTGACGAGCCTGCCGGTCCAGGCGGGGCTGCTTGTCGCCGGAGTCTTTGCCGCGGTGTCCGCCAAGTTCATCTCTTCCTATCTGCTGGGCGAGCTGGGCGGACTGGACGCCCTCACCGCCACCGAATCCGGGCAGCGGTGGCCGCTGGCGCGGATGATGGAGGTCAACCTCAGCTCGGTGGAGCAGACCGGGTCCTGGTGGTGGCTGGCATTGGCCGGGCCGCATTCCAACACCAGCCTGGACATGCTGCACACGGCAGGCACTGCTGCCGCCGTCCTCGGGGTGTGCCTGCTGCTGACGCGTGCCCGGCCGCTCCTGCTGCTGCCGCTGTCCGCGGCCGGTGCCATGACGCTGACCCTCTACAGCCTGCATGTGTGGGTCATGACGATGGTGGACCTGCAGAGCCCGCCGCTGGAACCGCTGCCGGTGTACTGGATCCAGGTGACGTTTTTCGTGGTGCTGGCCATCCTGTTCCAGCGCATCGAGGCCCGGGGTCCGCTGGAATTGGTCACCTCCGGCGCCTCGCGGCTGGCCCGCGGCAAAGCCGGACGCGGCGTGGCCCCCGCCGGGCAGAAACGCTAGGCGTCGGGCCGGCTCCCCGGACGGCTGCTCCCGGCAAAGAGCCTGCCGGCCTGCCGCATGGTCCGCCGCGCCCGGGTACGGTCCCCCGCGGCGTCGTAGGCGCAGGACAGCCGGAACCAGCTGCGCCAGTCCTCCGGCTCGGCCTCGGTTTCCGCTTTGTACCGGGGGAACTGGGCGTCCGCGGCTTCGCGCACAATCCGTCCGGCGGGGGTCCGCGGCAGGTCATCAACCGGCAGCCGGCCTTCCGCGGCCAGGATGCGGCCCATCTGCTCGGTCCGGGCGCCGAACATCAGTTCGCGGATGAGCGCCCAGGCGCCCACCACGGGCAGCACGAGATAGGCCGCACCCATTAGTTTCGCCGACAGCTCGGGGGAGGTCAGCAGCACCCAGCCGCGCTGGGCGGAGACCGCGAGATAGAAGAACAGCAGCAGCGTCACCAGGGCTACGCCGAGCTTGGCGCGGTTGGCGAATAGGCCCGCGAAGAAAGACAACGTGTTCCTTAGTCGTTCAGGTTGAGGTAGCCGTCGAGTCCGACGGTCAGTCCGGGGTGGCCGGCGACCTGCCGCAGGCCCAGCAGGACGCCGGGCATGAACGAGGCGCGGTCGAAGGAATCATGCCGGATGGTCAGCTGCTCGCCGGGTCCGCCCAGGAGCACTTCCTGGTGGGCCACCAGGCCGCGCAGGCGGACCGAATGCACGTGCACTCCGTCCACCTCCGCGCCCCGGGCGCCGTCCAGCGCCGTGGCGGTGGCGTCCGGCGACGCTGCGACGCCGGCCTCCGCACGGGCGGCCGCAATCAGCTGTGCGGTCCGCACGGCGGTCCCGGAGGGGGCGTCCACCTTGTCCGGGTGGTGGAGTTCGATCAGTTCCACCGATTCAAAGTAGCGGGCGGCCTTCGCAGCGAAAGCCGAGGCCAGCACGGAGCCGAGCGCGAAGTTCGGGGCAATGAGCACACCGGTGCCCGGGGAGGTTTCCAGCAGGTCCGCGAGCCGGCCCAGCCGTTCGGCGTCCCAGCCGGTGGTCCCCACGACGGCGTGCATTCCGTGTTCGACGGCGAAGCGTACGTTCGCCTCGGTGCTGTCCGGCACGGTCAGGTCCACCACGTACCGGGCTCCGGCGGAGACCAGGGTTTCCAGCGGATCGGTCCGGCCCAGTGCGGCCACCAGTTCCATGTCCTCGGCGGCCTCGACGGCGGCAACAGCCTCGGATCCCATCCGGCCTGCGGCACCGAGGACCGCTACGGCAAGTTTTTCGCTCATATGCTCCAGATTACCGGTCAGGGCCGGTCGCTGACGCCCACCCATTCGGTGCTGCCGTCCGTAAAGCCTTGCTCTTTCCAGATCGGTACGTTCGCCTTGACGGTGTCCACCAGGTCGGTGCAGGCTGCGAACGCGGTCCCCCGGTGCGCCGAGGCCACTGCGGCAACAAGGGCGGCGTCACCGATCTGAAGGTCTCCGGTGCGGTGGGCAACCCAGATCCGGATGCCGTCGTATTTGGCGGCAATCCCGGCGGCCACTTCGCTGAGCACGGCCGCGGCCGTGGGGTGCGCGCTGTAGCCGAGGGCGGTGACGGACTTGCCGTCGTCGTGGTTGCGTACAATGCCGCTGAAAAGCACCACGGCGCCGCAGTCCGGCGACCAGGCGGCGCGTTCGGCCTCGGTGCTGCTCAGCGGTTCTGCCGAGACAGCGGCAAGGATGACTTCGCTAGTGTTCACGTTTTCCTTCCAGTTGGCCGCAGATGTGGCCGATGATCGGTTCCAGTACGGCAAGTCCGTCCGCGACGGCGCCCGGGGAACCGGGCAGGTTGACCACGAACGTCCGGCCCGCGGTGCCGGCGAACCCGCGGCTGATGGCGGCCATGGGCGTGGATGCCATGCCCTTGGCACGCAGGGCTTCCATGACTCCGGGCACCTGGCGGTCCAGGAGGGGTTCGGTGGACTCCGGCGTGACGTCGTCCGGACTCAGCCCGGTGCCTCCGCTGGTCAGCAGCACCGACGGTTCCAGGGCGAGGATGCGCTGCAGCGACGCGGCGACTTCCACGCCGTCGGGCACCACTTCGGCCAGCACAATGTCGTAGCCCAGGGCATACAGCCAGTCCGCAATGAGCGGCCCGCATTCGTCCTGGTAGGTGCCGGCAGCGGCACGGGTGGAGGCGATCAGGACCCCGGCCGTCCGGCGGGGCGTCTGAGCGCTCACAGCGTCCAGTCTCCGCTCTTGCCGCCGGATTTGGCGAGCACCATGATGTCCGTGATGCGGGCGTGCTTGTCCACGGCCTTGATCATGTCGTAGAGGGTCAGAGCGGCAACGGAAGCGGCGGTCAGCGCTTCCATTTCGACGCCGGTGAGTGCCTTGGTTTTCACCGTGGCCTCAATCAGGACGTCGCCCTCGCGGGGGGTGAAGTCCACGGTGACCTTCGTGATCGGCAGCGGATGGCACAGCGGGATGAGGTTGGAGGTCTGCTTCGCGGCCATGATTCCGGCGACCCTGGCCACGGCCAGCGCATCCCCCTTCGGCAGGCCGCCGTCGGCGATCAGGCGGACCACCTCGGCGGTGCTGCGCAGCACGGCGGAGGCGGTGGCCTGCCGCGTGGTTTCGGTCTTGGCGGAGACATCCACCATGTGCGCGGAGCCGTCCTCGCGGACGTGGGTCAGTCCGGCGGGGTGGAGGTCTTCGGGTTCGGCGCTCACGGGAGGGTCCTTTCAGGGCACGGCGTCCGGGCAGGACGCTGTTGGGTTATTCCAGTAGTAATACTGTCACTTCTGCGCCTGCCTCGAGGCGCTCGGTGCCCACGGGCACGGGAATCAGGGCATTGGAGGCGGCCAGCGCGTGGAGCAGGTGGGACCCCGGTCCGCCCACGGGTTCCACCGTTCCGGCGGTGTACCGCCCCCGGCGTACCTGGTGTTTGCCGGCGGGACTGCCCAGCGGCGCGGTCAGGCGGGCCTGCACCTCGGTCCGGGGCCGCGGTGCCCCGGTGACCGCAGTCAGTGCCGGGCGGAGGAACATCTCGAAGGACACCAGCGAGCTGACGGGATTGCCGGGGAACCCGAGGAACGGGACGCCCTCCACCGTGCCGATGCCCTGCGGCCCGCCCGGCTGCATGGCTACGGACAGGAACGCGACATCGGCGGCCGCGAGACCCTGGCGCACCACCTCGTAGGCGCCCTTGCTGATGCCGCCGGAGCTCAGGACCAGGTCCGGGGCGTCCGCGGCGATGTCGGCGCGGAGCCGGGCGGTGAATTCCTGCGGCGAGTCGGCCAGGATCCGGGACCGGAGCACCTGCGCCCCCGCCTCCTCCAGCGAACTGCGGAGCAGGGTGGTGTTCGCATCGTGGATCTGGCCCGGTCCCAGCGGCCGGCCCGGTTCCACGACCTCGTCTCCGGTGGTCAGCAGCAGCACCCGCGGCCGGGCCCGGACGGTGACGCGGTCCAGGCCGAGGGCGGCCAGCAGGCCCAGCTGCAGCGGACCCAGCACGGAGCCTGCGGGGAGGGCGGGGGCGCCGGCGGAAATGTCGCTGCCCGCCCTGCGGACAAACTGCCCCGACGGGGTTTCCGCAGGGACCTCCACGGTGCTTCCGGTGCCGTCGGCGGGAAGGAAGCCGGCGGGAACGAAGTAGTCCGGGGTGCAGGCTTCGATCGGTACGACGGCGTCGGCCCCCTCGGGCAGCATGGCCCCCGTCATCACGGGCGCGGCTGTTCCGGGAAGCAGCGGCGGCGGTGCCGAACCGGCGGGAATCGGCGCGGCTGCGGCCAGCCGGACCGAACCGGGGATGCCGTCCGGCCGGCTCCCGGCAGCGAGGTCGGCGGTGCGCACCGCGTAGCCGTCCATCTGCGAGTTGGTGAAGGGCGGCAGGTTCCCCGGCGCCCGGACGTCGGCCGCGAGGAGCCGTCCGGCAGCCTCGCCAAGCGCAATGCTCTCGTGGGCGGGCGGATGCGCCAGGAACCAGGTCCGCAGGAGGTCTTCGACGGCTTCACGGTGCGCCGCCACCTCCCGCCGTCCGGCGGCAGGACCAGGCGCAGCTGCCGATGCCGGGACACTCTGCGGTGCCGGAGATGCGGACATGTTCCTCCTTGGGACGTGGACGGGCGGGGGCAGGCGGAAGAAGGACCTCAGCGCGCCGTCACCCGAATTCTATGCAGTCCGGTGGCTCCGTCGGGAAGCACCGGCCGTTTTTCTTCCGCTTGCCGAACACCGTTGGCGTCTACCGCCCGGACGGTGATGTTGTGCTCCCCCGGTGCCAGGTCCACCGAAATGCGGTACTGCCGCCAGGTGTCCGCCGAGATGCCGGGAGCCAGTTCCGCGTCCTGCCAGCCGCCGTCGTCCACGCGCACCTGAACGGCGCTGATGCCGGTGTGCTGCGCCCACGCCGTCCCGGCCACCGTGACGGTTCCTGCCGTCACCGGTGACCTTCCGGGCACGTCGATGCGTGAGGAGAGCTTGATCGGGCCGCGCTCGCCCCACCCCCGGTCCGTCCAGTAGGCGGTCTCGTCCGCGAACCGGGTGACCCGCAGCTCGGTGACCCACTTGGTCGCGGAAACGTAGCCGTACAGTCCGGGCACCACCAGCCGGACAGGGAATCCGTGTTCCAGGGGCAGCGGTTCCCCGTTCATCCCCACGGCCAGCAGCGAATCGCGGTCATCGGTGAGCGCCTCCAGGGGTGTGGAGGCGCTCCAGCCGTCCCGGCTCGTGGAAAGCACCATGTCCGCGCCGGGCCGGACACCGGCCCGGGCCAGCAGTTCCCGCACGGGCAGGCCCAGCCAGCGGGCGTTGCCGATCAGGTCCCCGCCCACCTCATTGGAAACGCAGGCGAGCGTGACGTAGCTTTCCTGCAGCGGCGCTGCGAGCAGCTCGGCGTAGCTCAGCTCCACCTCACGCTCCACCATGCCGGTGACCCGCAGCCGCCAGTCCGCCGGATCGATCAGCGGCACGCTGAGGGCGGTGTCGATCCGGTAAAAATCCGCGGCGGGGGTCACCAGCGGCGCCAGCCCGTCGACGGCGAGCCCGGCACCGGCCGGCAGTGCCGCAGCCGGGCGGGCCGGCACGGGAAGGCGCACCGTCTCCCGCAGGGCAGTGACGCCAACCTGCCCGCCGCGGGCTATGCCGGCGAGGGCGGCACCGAGCAGGGCCACCGCCGCTCCCCCGCCCACGGAGGTTATTACCGTGCGCCGGCGCACTGCGGCGTCGTCGTCCGTCTGCGCCGCAGCCAGGTTCCGGACCCGCGCGGTGAGCGCACGCAGGACCAGGACGGCGATCACGGCGGCCGCCACCGGCGGCAGGACGGCCAGCACCGAGAACTGCTGGCGGGAGAGGACCGCTGCGAGGCCGGCTGCCCCGAAGAGTCCCAGGACAGCGGCTCCGGCCGGCGGGCGGCGCAGTTCCAGAACCCCGGCGGCCACCGCAGCCAGGCCAATGACCAGTCCCATGCCGACCAGCAGTGCGGCTTTGTCGGCCGTGCCGAAGAGGGCGATGGCGGCATCCTTGACCGGACCCGGAACCGCGTCGATGACTACCGAGCCGACTCCGGACACCGGGGAAAGCGACGGGCTGACGATGGCGGCAAGCAGCTCGCCGGCAGCCACGCCCAGTCCGGCGGCGACCAGCCCTGCGGCAGCGGCCCACCGCCGGTTCGGGCGCGGGGGTCCGCCGGCGGACCGGCGGCGGGTCGGGTCCTGGCTGCTCATCGCGGCAGCAGCCGTCCGGTGGCGATCCGGGCCAGCAGCAGGACCATCAGGTACAGGGCAATAAGCAGCAGGCAGATGCCCAGGGCTGCCTGGGGCTGGTTGGAGTTCAGGCTCAGCTCGATCTGCAACGGCAGGGTCCTGGTGCTTCCCTCGATGCTGCCGGCAAACGTGATGGTGGCTCCGTACTCGCCCAGCGAACGGGCGAAGGCCAGCAGGGTCCCGGCGACAATGCCGGGAAGCGCCAGCGGCAGGGTGATGTGGCGCAGGATCGCGGTGGGACCGGCGCCGGAGGTGGCAGCGGCCATCTCCAGGTCACGGTCCACCGCGGACAGGCTGTTCAGCGACGCGACCACGAAGAACGGCAGGGAGACAAATACCTGGACAATAACGACGGCGGCGGGTGAGTACCCCACGTCCACGCCCACGGCACCCAGCAGCTTCCCGGCAATCCCCTCCCGGCCCCAGAAGTACAGCAGGGCGATGCCGGAGACCACCGGCGAGAGCACCAGCGGGATCAGCAGGATGCCGCGCATCAGCTGGATCCAGGGACCCTCAAGCTTGCTGAGCAGCACGGCCAGCGGGAGCCCCAGCAGGACACAGAGCAGCGTAGACCCGGCGGAGGTGGCGAGGGAGAGTCCCAGCGCCGTTCGGGCGCTGTCCGTTCCCAGCAGTTCCGGCAGCGAGGTCCAGGGGACGTTGAGCAGCAGGGCGGCAACCGGCCCGGCGCACAGGAGCAGGGCAAGTCCGGCCGGTATCCACAGCCAGCCGGGGGTGGTGGCACGCGCTTCCCGGCTCATCGCGGACGGGCTTCCGGGGGCTGCGGCCCGGAGGGTTTCGGACGTCCTACGGGGCATCGGTGCTCCCCGGGGTGCTGCCTGGGGCGGGGTCCGTGGCTTCCGGGGTGCTGCCGGGATCCGCCGGTCCGAACCCGGCCTCCGCGAGGATGGCTGCCGCTTCGGGACCCGTGAGCCACTCATAGAATGCTGCTGCCTCCGCGCGGCCGGCTCCCTGCTGGGTCAGTGCTGCCGGATACCGGTTCGGTTCGGGATCCTCCAGCGGCAGGTAGGTTACGCCGGCCTGTGCGGCGGCCAGGGCATCGGTCCGGTAGACAAACCCCGCGTCAGCCTGGCCGCTGGAAACCTTGGTCAGCACCGAGCGGGCGCTGTCCTCCAGGCTCGGTGCCGGAACGGACAGGCCCGCCGCCTTCAGCACCCGCTCCGTCGCGCGGCCGCACGGGACAGAGGGCGCGCACAGGGCGGCCCGGACGCCGTCGGCCGCAACATTGCGTAACACTGTGATCCCGGCCGGGTTGCCCGCGGCCAGGGCCAGCACGAGGGGGTTGCTAGCCAGCACCGTCTCACGGTCCAGCCCGTTCCGCAGGGGTTCCAGCGCCTCGAGGTCGGCGGTAATCACCACGTCTGCTTCCGCCCCGGACTCCAACTGCGCCACGAGCTGGCTGCTGGAGCCCACGTTGACGCGCAGCCGCCCGCCGCCGTCGTACGCCGCATCGAGGTTTTCCACCACGTCCGTGAGTGAGGAAGCTGCAAAGACCGTAATCCCGGCCCCGCCTCCGTTCGCGGTACCGGCGGGCCCGGGGGACGTGCAGGCGGCCGCGGAAGCAGTGAGAATCATCACTGCACACGCTGCCAGGGCCCGGGGAGCCCGGTGGACAAAGCGCATTTATAGAGCCTAACTGTGAAAGGGCGTAACCTCGAGGGATGGGAACTCAGCTGGGAATGCCTGTAATCAGCCCTTCCCCCAGTACATCAGACATCAGCGCCCACCAAGCGCCGGTGGGAAGCAGCACTTCAACCGCTCCCCTGCCCCCTCCCGCGTCTGCGCTTGCGCTCACGCCGGCGGACGGCCTGCTGGACCGGTACGGCCGGAAGGCCACCGACATGCGGCTTTCCCTCACGGACAAATGCAATCTGCGCTGCACCTACTGCATGCCCGCGGAAGGCCTCGACTGGCTGGCGCGGGACAAGGTGCTCGCCCGGGACGAAATCGTCCGCCTGGTCCGCCTTGGCGTGGACCGGTTGGGCGTGCGCGAACTACGGCTGACCGGCGGTGAGCCGCTGGTGCGTGCGGACCTGGTGGAGATCGTGGCGGGCATCCGTGCGAATCACCCGGACCTGCCCATTTCGCTGACCACCAACGGCCTCGGCCTGGACAAGAAGGCCCAGGCGCTGAAGGACGCGGGGCTGACCCGGATCAACGTGTCTATGGATTCCCTGCATCCGGACACCTTCGCCCAGCTCACCCGCCGCCCGTTCCTGGACCGGGTGCTGCGCGGCATCGAGGAAGCCGCCCGCGTGGGCCTGGGCCTGGTAAAGATCAACGCCGTGCTGATGCGCGGCATCAACGACGCCGAGGCCCCTGACCTGCTGGAGTGGGCGGTCAGCCGCGGCTTCGAACTGCGGTTCATCGAGCAGATGCCGCTGGACGCCGACCATGGCTGGACCCGGGACGGGATGATCACTGCCCTGGAAATGCGGACACTGCTGGAACGGGACTTCGTGCTGACGCCGGATCCCCGGGAGCGCGGCGGCGCCCCGGCCCAGCGGTGGGAGGTGCGCCGGAACGCCGATCCGGCAACGGTGGTCGGAACGGTGGGCATCATTGCCTCCGTCACCGAGCCGTTCTGCGCCGAATGCGTCCGCACCCGGATCACGGCGGAAGGAAAGGTGCGCAGCTGCCTCTTCTCCCACGAGGAAACCGATCTCCGGGACCTGCTGCGCAGCGGAGTGGATGACGACGCCGTCGTCCGCCGCTGGCAGGAAGCCATGTGGGGCAAGCCCAAGGCCCACGGCATGGGCCACACCGGGCTCGGCGACGCCGACTATGTCCAGCCCGACCGAACCATGAGCGCGATAGGCGGCTAAGTGCTGATCCGATACTTCGGCGCTGCGAAGGCAGCAGCCGGCATAGAAGAAGAACACCTGGACGAGGGGCCGCTGACGCTGGCTGAACTGACGGAGAAACTGTCCGTGCGGTATCCCTCCCCCGCTACCGGGGCCCCGGCCCTGGCCACGGTGATTGCGCGCAGCACGTTCCTGGTCAACGAAACCGCTGCCCGGAATCCGGACCTGCTGCTGCAGCGGGACGACGTCGTGGATATCCTGCCGCCGTTCGCCGGCGGGTAAAGCCCGGCGGGTAAAGCCCGCAGTAACCGCAAAGGCACACCGGGGACGAGATCCGTCCCGGGTGTGCCTTTGCGGTTAAGGGTTAGAAGCCCAGTTCGGCGGCCGACTCGAACGGGCCCACCACGGTGATGGTGCGGGGTGCCGCAGCAAGTTCCGCAGCCAGTTCCTGCACCTGTTCGGCGGTGACGGAATGGATCCGCCGCAGGGACTCGTCGATGTCGATGAACTCGCCGCTGACCAGTTCGGCACGGCCCAGGCGGGACATCCGGGAACCGGAGTCCTCCAGCCCGAGCACCATGCCGCCGGAGATCTGGCCCAGGGCCTTGGCCAACTCGGCCGGCTCCACGCCGTCCGCGGCCAGGCGCTCGAGTTCGCTGCCGAGCAGGTCGATGACCTGACGGGTCTTGGCCGGCGAGCAGCCCGCGTACATACCGAAGTAGCCGGCGTCGGCGTACGACGCCGAGAACGAGTAGGTGGAATAGACCAGGCCGCGCTTCTCGCGGATCTCCTGGAACAGGCGGGAGGACATGCCACCGCCGAGGATGGTGTTCAGCACGCTCATCGCGAAGCGGCGGTCATCCGTGGCGGTCAGCGAGGGGCAGCCCATCACGATGTTGGCCTGCTCCACGGGACGGTTGATGACCTGTACGCCGGCGGTACCGGAAATCACGGCCGGGGCGGTCTCGCGCCGCGGTGCGGGCGTTGCTTCCGGGTCCAGCGTCCAGCCGGCGGCCTCCAGTGCCTGCAGCACCAGTGCGCAGACTTCCTCGTGGTCCAGTCCCCCGGCGGCGGTGACCACCAGCTCTTCAGGCCGGTAGTAGCGCCGGTAGTGGTCGAGGACCGCTTCGCGGGACACGCTGCGGATGGCGTCGGGGGTGCCGCCGATGGGACGGCCGAGGGCGTGGTCCCCGAGGACCGCCTCGGAAAACTTTTCGTGGCAGAGATCGGCCGGATCGTCATTGTCCATGGCGATCTCTTCCAGGATGACGTCGCGTTCCTGTTCCAGTTCCTCCGGGTCCAGGACGGCGGACGTCACCATGTCGGTGATGACGTCGATGGCCATCGGCAGATCGGTGTCCAGCACCCGTGCGTAGTAGCAGGTGCTTTCCTTGGCGGTGGCCGCGTTGGACTCACCGCCCACCTCGTCAAATGCCGAGGCAATATCCAGCGCCGAGCGGCGGCTGGTGCCCTTGAACAGCAGGTGCTCAAGGAAGTGTGTGGAGCCGTGCCGGCCCGCGGCTTCATCCCGCGAGCCGACACCAACCCAGAATCCGATGGCCGTGCTGCGCTGGCCGGGCATTTCCTCCGTCAGGACCCGGACGCCGCCGGGCAATACCGAACGGCGCACGACGGCGCCTCCCGGAGTGCCGACAACGAGGGTCGGGTCGGAGGACAAGGTGGTCAGCGGAAGCTGGACAACCGTCCCGTGCCCCTTCGGTGAGGAAGGGGACACGGGACGGTTTCCATCGGAGTTTTCCGGCATTTACTCTGCAGACTCGGTTTCTGCTGCTTCTTCGCCTTCGGCGTCTTCAGCAACCACCGGGGAGAGCGAAAGCTTTCCACGGTCATCGATCTTGGTGATTTCGACCTGGACCTTCTGGCCTACGGAGACGACGTCGTCGACGTTGTCTACGCGCTTGCCGCCGGCGAGCTTACGCAGCTCGGAGATGTGCAGCAGGCCGTCCTTGCCCGGGGTCAGGGAGACAAAGGCACCGAAGGTGGTGGTCTTGACTACCGTACCGAGGTAACGCTCGCCGATCTCGGGGACCTGCGGGTTGGCGATCGCGTTGATCGCCGAGCGGGCAGCCTCGGCGGAGCCGCCGTCGGTTGCGCCGATGAGGACGGTGCCGTCATCTTCGATGGAGATGTCAGCGCCGGTGTCCTCCTGGATCTGGTTGATCATCTTGCCCTTCGGGCCGATGACCTCGCCGATCTTGTCCACGGGGATCTTGACCGAGATGATGCGCGGCGCGAACTCGGAGAGCTCGTCCGGTGCGTCGATCGCGGCCTGCATCACGTCGAGGATGTGGAGGCGGGCTTCGCGGGCCTGCTTCAGTGCTGCTGCCAGCACGGAGGCGGGGATACCGTCGAGCTTGGTGTCCAGCTGGATGGCCGTGACGAACTCGGAGGTACCGGCAACCTTGAAGTCCATGTCGCCGAAGGCATCTTCGGCGCCGAGGATATCGGTCAGGGCTGCGTAGCGGGTTTCGCCGTCAACCTGGTCGGAGACCAGGCCCATGGCGATGCCTGCCACCGGAGCGCGCAGCGGCACACCGGCATTGAGCATGGACAGCGTCGAGGCGCAGACCGAACCCATGGAGGTGGAGCCGTTGGAGCTCAGGGCTTCGGAGACCTGGCGGATGGCGTACGGGAATTCTTCACGCGTGGGCAGCACCGGCATCAGTGCGCGCTCGGCAAGGGCACCGTGGCCGATTTCGCGGCGCTTGGGCGAACCCACGCGGCCGGTCTCACCGGTGGAGTACGGCGGGAAGTTGTAGTTGTGCATGTAGCGCTTGCGCGTTACCGGCGACAGCGAGTCGATCTGCTGTTCCATCTTCAGCATGTTCAGCGTGGTGACACCCATGATCTGGGTTTCGCCGCGCTCGAAGATGGCCGAACCGTGCACGCGGGGCAGAACCTCTACCTCGGCGGTGAGCTGGCGGATGTCCGTCAGGCCGCGGCCGTCGATGCGGACCTGCTCCTTGAGGATGCGCTGGCGCACAACCTGCTTGGTGACGGAACGGAAAGCAGCGGAGACTTCGCCTTCGCGGCCTTCGAACTTCTCGGCCAGTGCGGCCTTGACTTCGTTCTTCAGCTCGTCGGCAGCAGCGTCGCGCTCCTGCTTGTCGGCGATCGAGAAGACCTTGGCCAGCTTCTCGCCGGCTGCGGCTTCAACGGCCTCGTACACGTCGTCCTGGTAGTCCAGGAAGATCGGGAACTCGACGGTGGGCTTGGCGGCGCGGGCAGCCAGGTCCGACTGGGCGTCGCACAGAACCTTGATGAACGGCTTCGCCGCTTCCAGGCCTTCTGCAACAACCTCTTCGGTCGGGGCGGTGGCGCCCTCTTCCTTGATGAGGGTCCAGGCGTTGTCCGTGGCTTCGGCTTCCACCATCATGATGGCGACGTCGTCACCGGCAATGCGGCCGGCTACCACCATGGAGAACACGGCGCGCTCGAGCTCGGAGTGCTTCGGGAAGGCAACCCACTGGCCGTCGACCAGGGCAACGCGGACGCCGCCGATCGGGCCGGAGAACGGCAGGCCGCTCAGCTGGGTGGACATGGAGGAAGCGTTGATCGCAACAACGTCGTAAAGGACGTCGGGGTTGATCGCCAGGATGGTGACCACGATCTGAACCTCGTTGCGCAGGCCCTTCACGAAGGCGGGGCGCAGCGGGCGGTCCATCAGGCGGCAGGCCAGGATGGCCTCGGTGGACGGGCGGCCTTCGCGGCGGAAGAACGAGCCCGGGATGCGGCCGGCAGCGTACATACGCTCCTCGACGTCCACGGTCAGCGGGAAGAAGTCGAAGCCTTCGCGCGGGGACTTGCCGGCCGAGGTGGCCGAGAGCAGTGCGGTGTCTTCGTCAATGTAGACCATCGCGGAGCCGGCTGCCTGCTGGGCGAGGCGGCCGGTTTCGAACCGGATGACGCGCTTGCCGTATTTGCCGTTGTCAATAACGGCTTCTGAGAACTGAATTTCGGGACCCTCCATATGAGAGTCACCTCCGTTTCTTCTGTGGGCGGAGGCACCCAGCACCGTTCGAACTTCTTGCCGTGCGGCACGGGCCGCACGTTCAACACCCGGTCTTCGATCGAGGTCCTCGGGCAGAATCTCCCGGAGACCACTACCGAGGACCGCGAATGCTGCGATGCTGGCTGACTCCTGTGATGTGTGCTTCTTTACTGCATTACTTCTTTACTACCTTCGCAGGTCCCCTGGAGCGGAGACCCGAATCAGACAGGTGCGCTTCCGGCTTTCCCGGTGTCCATGCCTGCCTGCGCAAAAGGCGGCTCCCCGTGCAGTGCACAGGTGCCGCCTTCCACAAAGACTATCGACGCAGGCCGAGGCGCTCGATGAGCGCACGGTAGCGGGCGATGTCGGTCTCGCGCAGGTAGGTCAGCATGCGACGACGGCGACCAACCATGGCCATCAGGCCGCGGCGGGTGTGGTGGTCGTGCTTGTGGGTCTTCAGGTGCTCGGTCAGGTCGAGGATGCGCCGTGAAAGCACAGCAACCTGAACCTCGGGGGAACCGGTGTCCCCTTCAGCCCGAGCGAATTCCCGAATGATCTCCTGCTTGACGGCGGGATCGAGTGCCAATGTAACTCCTAGAGTTGTGCCGTGAGGCCCGAGTCAGCACTTCGCTGCCGGGAATCTTTCTGCTCCTGGGGCGAACCCCTGGGGCACAGGCCCCGGAACATAAAGAAATTCAGCCGCCACGGACCGCAGCCGAATTTGAATCCAGTTTACCTGCCCGTGCCGCTTTCTGTCGAAAGGACCTCGCGGGTGCGTTCGACGTCGAGCCGCATCTGCTCAACCAGGGCTTCCGGTCCGGTGTAGGCGATCATGCCGCGCAGCCGGTCCACGAACTCCACGATCACGTGCTGGCCGTAGAGATTGAAGTCCCCGATTTCCTCGTCGGGACGGTCGATCACGTGCGCCTCCACCTGCCGGCTCACTCCCTCGAAGGTCGGGTTGGAGCCCACCGACACGGCGGCCGGCCATCGGGTCCCGGTTTGGTCCACCAGCCAGCCGGCGTAGATGCCGTCGGCGGGAATGAGGCCGGAGGACTCGGGGGCGAGGTTGGCGGTGGGGAACCCCAGCTGCCGTCCGCGTGCGGCGCCGTGCACCACTTCACCGCGCATCCGGTGGGTGCGTCCCAGCAGGCGGGCGGCGGTGCGGACATCGCCCTCGCGGAGGGCCTCGCGGATCCAGGTGGACGAACACCGGCGTCCGGAGGCCGGGCCGTCGGGAAGGGCACCGAAGTCCTCCACGGCCTCGACGGCGAAGCCCAGTTCCCGGCCGAGTTCGCGCATGGTGTCCAGGTCCCCTGCGTTGCCCTTGCCGAAGCGGACGTCGTGGCCGATGACGACGGTCCGGGCGTGCAGTGCCTCCACCAGGACCCGCCGGACAAATTCCTCTGCGGTCAGGGAGGCCAGGTCCAGGGTGTAATGCATCATGAGCAGGCCGTCCAGCCCGGTGTCCGCCAGGGCCTGTACGCGGTCCTTGGCGCCCATGATCAGTTCGGGTGCGCTTTCGGGCCGGTGCACCTGCGCCGGGTGGGGGTCGAAGGAGATGGCCACGGCGGCCGCGTCCTGGGCCCGCGCCACTTTCACCAGCCGGTTGAGCACATGCTGGTGTCCCAGGTGCACTCCGTCGAAGTTGCCGATGGTGATTACTGTCGGACCGATATCGGCAGGAATCTCCGCCAGGTCATTCCAGTAGTACACACAGGCTCCTTAACAGCATTTTCAGTGCCGGTCGATCGGCTGATCCAGGCTCCCGGGCTGCTTCCGCCGCGCCGGGACCTATCCATTATGTCCGATCAGCGGCGCTTACCGGGAACCGCCCGCAATCCCGGGATCACCGGCACCGCCGCCTGCCTGCTGGCTGAACTCGCGGCGCATGTCAGAAGTCTTGGCGATGAACCGGTGCCAGACCAGCAGCGCCGGCGGGAAGGCGAGTTCAACGATCATCAGCACAATGAAGGTGAAGTGCGGGGTTCCGGAGAACGCCCAGGAGAGCACCCTGCCGATCCCGCCCAGGAACACCATCAGGCAGACAAGCCACAGCATGTTTGCCCACTGGAACTTCACGGCGATCGCCACGAACGCGGCACCCACGCCCACCATCATGGCGGCGAAGAACCGGTACTGGCTTTCCAGCGTGGGATTCACCTCTCCCCCGGAAACTTCCGGCAGGCCGGCCGTTCCGGTGATGAGGTTGTAGAGGCCGAAGCCTGCCACCAGGATGCCCACGCCGATGACGACGGCGCGGAAGACACCCCAGTCGTCGCTGCTCTTGAAGGGCTTGGCGGCCTTGGGCTGCCTGCCGGGCTTTGCCTGCTTGCGCCCGGACTGCCGTCCCGGCGTTGTCCGGGACGACCGGGCGTCAGGCGTCGAAGCGGCCGGCGACGGAGTTCCCCCGGTTCGCGGGGCGGAGGTTCCCGGCACGTCGCCGGAAGGGCTGTTCCGGTCTCCCGGTGTTGGCTCTGCGTTGCTCATGGTTCTCCCTTGACGGAGTGGGAACGGTAGTTGTTCCTGCCATCGTCTCACGCAGTTCCGCGAAACAGGTAAGCATACTTATTTCAGCGGCGCGCGTCTGCGCGGTGCCGGTAAAGCCACCACAGCCCGATGATCGGCAGGACCAGCGGGACATAGCCGTAGCCGCTGCCGAAGCCGGACCAGACCGTGTCGTCGGGCAGTGCGGCGGGGTCGATCAGGCCGAAGATTCCGACAGCCAGCACGCCGGCCATTTCCACGCCCACCGCCGCGACCGAGACCCGATACGCGGTGGCGCCGGACCGGGCCAGGCCGACGGTGGCCACGATGTAGACGACGGCTGCGAAGGCGGAAAGCAGGTAGGCAATCGGAGCATGGTCGAACTTGGTGAGGATCTGGAAGGCCGCCCGTGCCGTCGCTGCCAGCGCGAAGATGGCGTAGACCGCTACCAGCAGCCGGCCGGGACCTGCATTGCGCCCGGACGGCGGGGACACGGCTCCGGGGTCGTTGGAGTTGCTGCTGCGGTTCATAGAAGAGTTGCTCCGTCCCAGATCTGTTCCATCCGGAACAGCATGACAAATACGGTGATTCCCACGGCGGAAAGCACAATGTTGCTCCATCGGCTCCGGTCCATGAGGGACCACCAGACAGCGCCGACCGGAATGATCAGCGCCGTCAGCAGATAGCCCCAGAACTCCCACGCTGCTCCGGCGATGCCCTGGCCGCCGGCGAGGCGGAGCAGGGACGCTGCCCCGTAGACCAGCAGGAACAGTTCGACGGCGGCCGCGGACAGGATGGTGAGGTCGTTGGGTCCCTGCTTAAGTACCGCGGCGCCGATGCACAGCACCACGGAGACCAGGCAGACCAGGGAACCGACGAGGAACAGCGGGTCCACTGCCATTTAGGCTTTCTCGTTTCCGGGAGTAAAGACCAGCAGCGCCTTGGCCTGCCCGCCCTTCTCCTCCAGCAGGCCCACCACCCGGCCGTCCGGGTCCACGGCGGCCACCGGTCCGGGCTGTCCGTCGCCGGCGGCAGTGATCCGGCGGCCGTGCGAAAGATCCTCGGCCTCGGCGGCGGAGAGGCTGCGGACCGGGAACAGGTCTGCGGCGGCGTCGTCGAGGTCCAGGACCCGCAGGTCCTCGGCCAGCTCGTCCAGTGTGGAGGCCTGCTCCAGGCTGAACGGTCCCACGCAGGTGCGGCGCAGGGCGGTCAGGTGCCCGCCGACGCCCAGCGCGGCCCCGAGGTCACGGGCGAGGGCCCGGATGTAGGTGCCGGAGGAGCAGTCGACGGTGACGTCGACGTCGCGGACCTTGCCGCCGTTTTCCCGCCGGATGTCGTGGACCTCGAAGCGGGAGACGGTGACCGGCCGGGCGGGCAGGTTCACTTCTCCCCCGGCCCGGACCTTGGCGTAGGAACGTTCGCCGTTGACCTTGATCGCACTGACGCTGCTGGGAACCTGCTGGATGTCGCCGGTCAGGTCCGCCACCGCAGCGCGGATTTCGTCGTCCGTCACGGCGGCCGCAATGGTCTCGGATGTGACTTCGCCCTCGGCGTCGTCCGTGACGGTCGACTGGCCGAGCCGGATGGTGGCCTCGTAGGTCTTGGTGGTGCCGACAATGTAGGTCAGCAGGCGGGTTGCCTTGTTGATGCCCACCACCAGCACTCCGGTAGCCATCGGATCCAGGGTGCCTGCATGTCCGACCTTCCGGGTGCCCGCCAGCCTCCGCATGCGTCCGACCACATCGTGGCTCGTCCATCCCTGCGGCTTGTCCACAATAATCAGTCCTGAACGGACCTGCCCTGAATTCACGCCTTTCAGTATATGTTGCGGGGCGAGGCGCCGGAGCCGCACCCCGGGTGTCCGGTGGTGGCATAGCATTCGGATATGGCACAGCTCTCACCCCACGTCCGGAACGTCCCGGCCAACCAGATCCGTGAAATCACCCAGGCGGCGTGGGCCACGCCGGATGCCGTTGTCCTGAGCATCGGCGAACCGGGGTTCCCCACCCCGCCCCATATTCTTGAGGCGGCGCGGGCCACGCTGGACCGGGATGAAACCGGCTACACCCCCAACGCCGGCATCGCTCCCCTGCGCGCTGCGTTTGCACGGCATGCCGGGGCAGCGTCCGGAATGGACATATCTCCCGAGCGGGTGTTCATCACGTCCGGGGCGCAGCAGGGTCTGCATCTGGCCCTGAGCCTGCTCCTGGATGCCGGTGACGAGGTCCTGGTGCCCAATCCGGGCTATCCGACGTTCGCGATGACCGCGAAGCTGCTGCACGCAGTGCCGGTGGAATACCCGCTCTACCCGGACAACGGATTCCAGCCGCGGATCGAAGACATCGAGGCGCTGCTGACGCCGCGCACCCGGGTACTGCTGCTCAATTCCCCCTCCAACCCGCTGGGTGCCGTGTTCAGCCGCGAACTCACCCGGTCGCTGGTGGAGCTGGCACGGCGGCATGACCTGTGGATCGTGTCGGACGAATGCTACGAGGCCTTCACCTTCGATGTGCCCCACGTCAGCCCCCTGACGTTCGACGGCGACGCCGGCGAACGCGTCATCACCTCCCTCACACTGTCCAAGACCTACGGGCTGACCGGCCTGCGCATCGGTGCACTGGTGATGCCGGCAGGACTGGAACAGGTGGCGAGCACGGTGATGGAGTCCATCGTGTCCTGCGTGGCGTCGCCGTCGCAGTATGCGGCGCTGGCTGCCCTGACCGGTCCGCAGGACTACGTGGCCAACGCTTCCGCCCATTACCGGGCTAACCGGGACGCTGCCTGCGCCGTCCTCGACGGGAAGGGAATCCCCTATCTTACGGCCCGGGGCGCCTTCTACCTTTGGGCGGACATGTCTTCCGTCACCGGAGGAAACGTCCGCGCCTGGACCAACAGGTTCCTCAAGGAGGAATCGGTGGCCGTGGCCCCGGGGACGGCGTTCGGCTCCATCGGTGAGGGCTGGATCCGGATTGCACTCTGCGGGGACCGGGCGGAGCTGCTGGAGGGCGTGCGCCGGCTGCCGCTCCCCGGGCATCCTGCCTAAGCGGACCGGGGCAGCAAAAAAGGAGCGGCTCCGCGGGGAGCCGCTCCTTTTTGAAAAGCGTCTGGAAACTACTTGGCGTCGGAGTTGACCGGTGCCTCGGAGTCAAGGTCTTCGTCGAAGTCCTCTTCATCCTTGCGGTACGGATCGGCGTCGCCGGCGTAGGTGGCGCCTTCCTTCAGCGCTGCCAGTTCGGCGTCGCGCTGTTTGGCTGCCCGGATCAGTTCCTCGAGGTGTCCGGCGTTGACCGGGATCTCGTCGGCAACGAATTCGAGCGTGGGCGTCAGGCGGACGGTGATGTTCTTGCCCACCTCGGCGCGCAGGATTCCGCGTGCGGACTCCAGGGCGGCCTTGGTATCTGCCTGCTGTTCCTCGTCGCCGAACACCGTGTAGTACAAAGTGGCGTGCTGCAGATCGTTGGTGACCCGCGCATCGGTGATGGTCACGAATCCCAGCCGGGGATCCTTGATCCGCCGCTCAAGCGCCTGGGCAACTACTACCTTGATACGGTCAGCGAGTTTCGCAGCGCGTGCTGGATCTGCCATTACCTCTCCTTACTAAGACTGGAAAACAAAGTACCCGCAGGCCGCCGGATCTCCCGGCGGCCTGCGGCCACGGATTAGACGCGCGGCTTCTCGCGCATCTCGAAGGTCTCGATGATGTCGCCCTGGTTGACGTCGTTGAACGAGCCCAGACCGATACCACACTCGAAGTCCGTGCGGACCTCGGTGGCGTCGTCCTTGAACCGCTTGAGCGACTCAACGGTGAGGTTGTCACCGATGACCTTGCCGTCGCGGGTGACCCGTGCCTTGGCGTTGCGCCGGATGACACCGGAGCGGACGATCGAGCCGGCGATGTTTCCGAACTTGGAGGAGCGGAAGACTTCGCGGACCTCGGCGGTGCCGAGCTGGACCTCTTCGTACTCGGGCTTGAGCATGCCCTTCAGTGCAAGCTCAATGTCATCAATTGCTGCGTAGATGACGGAGTAGAAGCGCATGTCGACGCCTTCGCGCTCTGCCAGGTCGGCAACGCGCTCAGCCGGCTTGACGTTGAAGCCGATGATGACGGCGTTGTCCACCGTCGCCAGGTTGACGTCGTTCTGCGTGATGGCACCGACGCCGCGGTGGATGACGCGCAGCTGCACGCCTTCGCCGACGTCGATCTTGAGCAGCGAGTCTTCCAGGGCTTCAACGGCACCGGAAACGTCACCCTTGAGGATGAGGTTAAGAGTGTCAACCTTGCCGTCGGCAACGGCCTGGTCGAAGTCCTCGAGGCTGATGCGCTTGCGGCGCTTGGCCAGGGCCGCGTTGCGGTCCGCAGCTTCACGCTTTTCAGCGATCTGGCGGGCGGTGCGCTCGTCGTCGGTGACGAAGAACGTGTCGCCGGCGCGGGGAACGTTGGACAGGCCGAGCACCTGGACCGGACGCGACGGTCCGGCTTCGGTGACGTTGTCGCCGTTCTCGTCGAACATGGCACGGACGCGGCCGTGGGCCGTTCCCGCCACGATCGTGTCGCCGACCTTCAGCGTGCCGGACTGGACCAGCACGGTGGCAACTGCACCGCGGCCCTTGTCCAGGTTGGCTTCGATCGCGATACCGCGGGCGTCCTTGTTCGGGTTGGCGCGCATGTCCAGGGCAGCGTCTGCGGTGAGCAGCACGGCCTCGAGCAGGGCGTCAATGTTGAGGTTCTGGCGGGCAGAGACCTCAACGAACATGGTGTCGCCACCGTATTCCTCGGGAACCAGTCCGTATTCGGTCAGCTGGCCGCGGACCTTCTCCGGGTTGGCGCCTTCCTTATCGATCTTGTTCACTGCCACCACGATCGGCACATTGGCTGCCTGTGCGTGGTTGAGTGCTTCCACCGTCTGCGGCATAACGCCGTCGTCGGCTGCAACAACCAGGACTGCAATGTCGGTGACCTTCGCACCACGGGCACGCATGGCGGTGAACGCCTCGTGGCCCGGAGTATCGATGAAGGTGACGGCCCGCTCGATGCCCTCGTGATCGAAGTCGATCTGGTAGGCACCGATGTGCTGGGTGATGCCGCCGTGCTCGCCCTCGACAACGTTCGAGTTACGGATGGCATCCAGCAGGCGGGTCTTACCGTGGTCAACGTGACCCATGACGGTGACTACCGGAGGACGTGCCTCGAGGTCGTCGTCGCCTTCGGCTTCAAGTTCTGCCTCGAAGTCGATGTCGAACGTGCTCAGCAGTTCACGCTCTTCGTCTTCCGGCGAGACAACCTGGATCTTGTAACCCAGTTCAGCGCCCAGGATGTCGAAGGTGCCTTCATCCAGGGACTGCGTGGCCGTTGCCATTTCACCGAGGTGGAACAGTACGGTCACCAGTGCTGCCGGGTTTGCCTCAATCTTGTCAGCGAAGTCCGTGATGGACGCGCCGCGGCGCAGACGGACAACAGTGTTGCCGTCGCCGCGGGGTACCGAAACGCCGCCCAGCGACGGAGCTGACATCTGCTCCAGTTCCTGCCGCTTTGCCCGCTTCGACTTGCGCTGCTTGCCGCGGCCTGCGCCGCCCTTGCCGAAGGCACCGGCAGTGCCGCCGCGTCCGCGGCCGCCCTTGCCGAAGCCGCCGCCGACAGGTGCGCCGCCGCCGCCGGTACCCGGGGCTCCGCCCGGTCCGCGGCGCGGTCCTGCTGCACCCGGACGTCCCGGAGCTGCCGGACGCTCGGTGCGGTTGGGCATCATGCCCGGTGTGGGGCGTGCGCCGCCGGCGCCTGCTCCTGCCGGACGGGGAGCACCGGGACGCGGTGCACCCGGACGGGGAGCACCGGGACGCGGTGCACCCGGACGCGGTGCGCCCGGACGGGGTCCACCGGCACCGGCTGCGGGACGGGGGCCTGCTGCACCCGGCGTACCGGAGCGTTCGGCCTCATCGCGGCGTCCACCCGGACGCGGCATGCCCTGCGAGGTAGCGAACGGGTTGTTGCCCGGACGCGGTGCGCCGGAGCCCCGTTCGCCTTCCCCGCGGCCGCGGGGACGCGGCATGCCCTGGGAAGTTGCGAAAGGATTGTTGCCCGGACGGGGGCCGCCGGCACCGGGGCGCGGAGCACCGGGACGGGGAGCCGAAGAAGCGGGTGCCTTGGCGGTGTCCGCCTCGGCTGCTGCCGGCTCCGCGGCCGGAGCCGGAGTTGCCGGTGCTTCCGGAGCGGGAGTTGCCGGAGCGGCTTCTGCGGGAGCGGCTTCTGCGGGAGCGGAAGGCGCCGGAGCTGCCTCAGCGGGAGCGGAAGGCGCCGGTGCGGCAGGCTGCGCGGGAGCTGCCGGGGCAGGCTTCGCTGAGCCGGGCTTGGGGGACGGTGCTGCCGGGCGGGACGCCGGAGCGTCGGCCTTGGCAGGGGCTGCCGGGGCGGCAGCCTTGTTTTCAGACGCCGGGAAGGCGCCTCGAAGCTTCTTGACTACCGGGGCCTCAATAGTTGATGAGGCGGAACGGACGAATTCGCCCAGTTCCTGCAGTTTTGCAACTGCATCCTTCGAGGTAATGCCGAGCTCTTTAGCAAGCTCGTGTACGCGGACCTTGGCCACATTTCTCCTGTCTCGGTCCGCACCGAGCCAGGTACGAACCGTCTATTTGCTGCGGGCTTCCACTGCAGTTGCAGCGGGGCCCATCACAGAGCACAACAAAGTACTCATCGCTGGGTACTCATCGGGTTTCCATCAGATTTCTGACCCGCTTTCAGGTTGGACGGTTTTGGGTCCGTTCCCGGTCGGAACGTCCCCAAGGGCCTTGAACCAACGCTCGACGTCCGATATTTCCACGGAACCCCGAAAGGCCCTCTGAAAACCCGAACGTTTCACTGCCAATCTCAGGCATGCCGTGTCGGGGTGCAACCAGGCACCCCTTCCAGGCATTCGGCGGTCCTCGTCGACACGGACGGCGTTGCCGCCTTCCATGCTGACACGGACCAACCGCAGCAGAACAGCTTGATCATCCCTTTTCCTGCATCCGACGCACGTCCGCTGGGGAACGTGCCTGGATACCCGGTATCCCAGGGCAGCGCCGGAAGCGGCTGAACGGGAGGCGGAGGGTGACCCGGCCTTATACATTCTAGCGCCTTTCTTGTCCGGCGCCGCATCCGTTCCCGGCACCGCCGGCCTAAGAGGCCTTCGCGTCGGAAACGATGTCGATCCGCCAGCCGGTGAGCTTGGCAGCCAGACGGGCGTTCTGCCCTTCCTTGCCGATGGCCAGCGAGAGCTGGTAGTCCGGGACCACAACGCGGGCGGACCGCAGATCCTCGTCCGTGATGGTCACCGAGTTCACGCGCGACGGCGAGAGGGAGTTGGCGATGAAAGTCGCCGGGTCCTCGCTGAAGTCGACAATGTCGATCTTCTCGTCATGCAGTTCATTCATGACCGCCCGTACACGGGAACCCATCTCGCCGATGCAGGCACCCTTGGCGTTAATGCCCGGGATGTTGGCCTTGACCGCAATCTTGGACCGGTGGCCGGCTTCGCGGGCCAGGGCAACGATTTCCACGCTGCCGTCCGCAATTTCCGGAACTTCCAGTTCGAAGAGCTTGCGCACGAGGCCCGGGTGGGACCGCGAGAGCGTGATGGACGGGCCCTTGAAGCCGCGGCGCACGTCCACGACGAAGGCGCGCAGACGGGAACCGTGGAGGTATTTCTCCCCCGGGACCTGTTCGGGCGGGGGCAGCAGTGCCTCCACCGAACCCAGGTTCACCTGGATCATGTGCGGGTTGTTGCCCTGCTGGATCTGGCCGGAGACCAGTTCGCCTTCGCGGCCCTTGAATTCGCCGAGGATGTTGTCATCCTCGACGTCGCGCAGGCGCTGCAGGATGATCTGCCGGGCGGTGCTGGCGGCGATCCGGCCGAAGCCTGCGGGAGTGTCGTCGAACTCCCCCACCGTGGCGCCGTCGTCGTCGAGCTCTGCGGCCCAGATGGTGACGTGGCCGGTTTTCCGGTCCAGTTCCGCCCTGGCCTGATCCTGCGCGCCGTTGGTCTTGTGGTAGGCAACCAGCAGGGCCTGCTCAATGGTCGGAACGAGCAGATCCAGGGGGATCTCCCGTTCGCGTTCCAGCAGCCTCAGCGCACTCATATCTATTTCCATCTAGGCCTCCTCAGCTGTGGTTTCATCATCCGGGGCGTCCTCGCCTGCCGGGTCGTCTTCAAGGTGGGCGAATTCAACTTCCACGCGCCCCTTGCGGATGTTGCCGAACGGCAGGCGGACCGGGTCCCCCTGCTTGGCTTTCATCCCTTTCTTGACCGGGAGTTCCGGTATTAACGTAATGCCGTCATCTTCGACGGAGACGAGCCGCCCCATCACGTCGTCCCCGTGCTCCACGGAAACGGACACCATGCGGCCCGTATTGCGGCGCCAGTGGCGCGGCTCGGTAAGGGGACGGGAAACCCCGGGGGATGAAACCTCGAGGTTGTAGGGACGTCCGTCGTCGCCCGGGTCATTGTCCATCGCCTCGGAAATCACCTGGGCCGCGGCCGAAATCCTATCCAGGCTGACCCCTCCGGGCTGGTCCTCGGGAAGGTCGACAATGACGTGGACGGTGCGGTGGGCACCGGCCAGCTTGATCTCGATGTCTTCCAGGAACAGGTCCTGCATCTCTACCGTGGGGGCCAGGTAATTCTTCAGCCGCTGCGTTTCCGCGGCTACTTCCGCACGCATCGCGTTCCTGCGGTAATCCGACGACGTGTCTTTTTTGGGGTTGGGCCGAACCGCCATGCTGCCTCCCACTAGATGTTGTTGTCTTCCTAGACTACCGACATTCCCGGGCCCTTGAGGCATCGATGCAGATGGGAGCACGTTCGTGACATCATCGACTGTTGTGGACGCGCCTTTAGAAAACCCCGGACCCGAGCCCGGAAGTGCCCGCCGGTGGCGGCGCCTGGGCGCCGGCGCGCGGCGTCTTGTGTTGTTCCTCGCACTCGGTGCCGTAGTCCTGAGCCTCGGATTGGTGGCCGGGACCGGGGATGCAGCGGACCGCGGCCGGACCTTCTCCGAGACCGCCCTGGCCGAGGCGCGGGACAACGCCCGGAACCTGGCAGCAGAGGCGCTGGCCCTGGCGGGCGAGGCGGAAGATCCCCTGGCGTCCGAGCTCCGGGAACAGGCAGAGGGACTGCGGACCCAGGCGGCACTCCTGACGGATACCGGGCACGGACGGCGCTCCAATGAGCCCTCGGGCAGCCCCGGGAACCGCACCGGGACGGGCGGGGACGGCACCCTCCCGACCCCGGCTGCGGCGGATCCCCGGACCCCGGAGAAGTATGCGCAGGCCTTGACCGCTTCGGCGGACGCCAACCTCCGGGCCGCATGGCGGGCCGATCCCGGCACGGCTCGTCTGCTTGCCGCGGCCGGTGCTGCGCAGCAGGTATGGGCAGCGCGTGCCGGCGCTCAGGCCGATCCGGCCGCGCCCGGTGCGGCCGGTGCGGCGGGTCCGGGCGGAAGCAGTGCGGTTCCGGCCGATTCCGGCAACGACGACGCCGGGCCCGCCGCCGGACGTGACGCGCCTAAGTGCCCGGACACCGAAGCCGCGCCTGACGCAGCCGCGGCCCTGAAAGCCGCGATCGACGCGGAGTTCGGCGCCGCCTACGCCTATGAGGTGGCCCTGGCGCAGGATCCCCCCGGGGCAGCGCTGCGGGAAGAATGGGGTAAGCGCATCGCCGAGCACCAGTCCCGGGGCACGGATGCGGTGGGCTACCTGTCCGATCTGTGCCTGCCGGCCGTGGCTCCCGTTGCGGCCTACCGCCTGGATGCAGGTTTCCTGCGCGATCCCGCTGCAGGCCTTCCCGCACTGGAACAGCGGTTCCCGGCGGTCTACGCTGACCTGGTGGCGCTGTCCGAGGGCAGCCTCCGCAGCTGGGCCATAGACCGGCTTGCCGCCGTCACCGGGGAACTGTATCTGCAGGCGGACGCCGTTCCCGCAGCCCCCGGGCTGGATGCCGTCCCGGACGACCTGCCGTGGAACTGATCCGCCGGGGCGCCGGCCGGACCCGCCCGTGTGCACCGTCGCCGCAACCGTAACTGCAACCGCCTAGGAGAAATGCATGGCACCCGCCGTCGTCGTACCCGAGGCCCTGCGCCGCCGCTATCTCGGCATCCGCGGCGGCCGGAGCTGGCTGGCGGAGCTGCCGGAGCTGGTCGACGCCAGTCTGGCGGCTTTCGGTTTGGTTGCCGACCCGCCCGGCGCGGCGCCCTGGCACGGACACGGTGCCCTCGTGCTCCCCGTGCGCTTCCCGGACGGAACCCCCGCCGTCCTCAAATGCCCGTTCCCTCACCCCGAAGCCGCCACCGAGACGGCGGCCCTCGCACTGTGGGAGGGAAAGGCTGCCGTGCGGCTGCTGGACCGGGACGCGGCGGGAACCTGCCTGGTCCTGGAACGCCTCGATCCCGACCGCACGCTGCTGACAGTGGAGATGGCGGATGCCGTGCGGATCTGGGGTTCACTGGTTCGCCGCCTCAGCCTGCCGGAGTCCGATTCCCCGCACTGGGCGGCCATCCCGTCCCTGGCCGCGCACGCCGAACAGCTCTCGGATGAACTGCCCGCGGAGTGGGACGCGCTCGGACGCCCTTTTGAGCGCTGGCTGCTGGAAGCGGCGCTTCAGGTCTGCCAGACCCGCGGCGCGGTGGGACGGCGGTCCGCCCGGGATGTTCTGGTGCACGCGGACCTGCACTTTGCCAACATCCTGGCCCGTCCCGGGATCCCCGGCGACTACGCGGCGATCGATCCGCAGGCGGTCTTCGGCGAGGCCGAGTACGCCGTGGCGCCGATGCTGTGGAACCGGCTGCAGGATCTGGATCCGTCGGCGCCGGAGGAAGCCCTGCTGGCACGGCTGGACGGCCTATGCACCGCTGCCGGACTGGACCGGAGCGCAGCTTTGGACTGGAGCATCCTGCGGGAGGTCACGAACGCGCTCGACTACGTGCGCGACGGCCGGCACGGGGATGCGCAGCGCTCGGTCTGGGTCGCATCGGCACTGACCGGCCGGCGGCATCCGGGCATCCCTCCCGTGGAGGAACTGCCTGCAGCCTAGCCGCGGATGTTCTCCACCCAGACGTCGTGGCCGAGCTTGACGATCAGTGCGGCAACGACCACCAGGAAAACTATCCGGATGAATTTGCTGCCCTGCTTCACTGCCATCCGGGCACCGAGATAGCCGCCGATCATATTGGCGAACCCGAGCACCAGGCCCAGCCCCCAGAGCAGGGACCCGTTCGGCAGGAAAAAGGCCAGGGCTCCAAGGTTGGTGGCCATGTTGACGATCTTGGCCTTGGCGCTGGCTGCGAGGAAGTTGTAGCCGAGCAGGGTCACCATGGCGATGATCAGGAACGAGCCGGTTCCGGGGCCGATCAGTCCGTCATAGAACCCGATCACCAGGCCGATGCCGCCCGCGGTGCCGTAGTGCCGGCTGCCGGTGTGGCGCAGCTTCGTCAGCTCTCCCACGGTGGGCTTGGTGGCGGTGAACACCGCCACGGCCACGAGGGCCACCACGATGATGGGCTTGAAGACCGAGGACGGCAGCAACGTCGCAAGGACTGCACCGCCAAAGCTCCCAGCCAGGGCGACGCCGGCCATCGGCAGCGCCGTCCGCAGGTCCGGATGGGCTCGCCGGTAATACGTCACGGCACTGGTGGTGGTGCCGAAAATCGAGCCCATCTTGTTGGTCGCCAGGGCCTGGACCGGGCTGATCCCCGGGACGAGGAGCAGTGCGGGGAGCTGGATCAGCCCGCCGCCGCCCACCACGGCATCCACCCAACCGGCAGCCAGGCCTGCCACCACCACAAGCGCGATGGTGGCAAGCGTGACCTCCTCGAGACCGGAGACCACTGGGGTTAGAGCGCGGCTGCGCGGCGCACGTACTCCACCGCTTCGGCGAGGGGAACGTTCTCGGCGTTACCGGTGGCACGGTCCTTGATTTCCACGACGCCGTCCGCGAGTCCGCGGCCCACCACGAGGATGGTGGGGACACCGATCAGTTCGGCGTCGCCGAACTTCACGCCCGGGGACACCTTGGGCCGGTCGTCATAGATAACTTCCAGTCCCGCGGCTTCGAGTTCCTCGGACAGCTGGGCAGCGGCGTCGAAAATCTCGGTGCCGCGGCCGGTGGCGACCACGTGGACGTCGGCCGGGGCCACGGCGCGGGGCCAGATGATCCCCTTGTCGTCGTGGTGGGATTCGGCGAGGGCGGCAACCGCACGGGTGACGCCGACGCCGTAGGACCCCATGGTCACGGTGGCCAGCTTGCCGTTGCGGTCCAGGACCTTCAGCCCCAGGGCATCGGCGTACTTGCGGCCGAGCTGGAAGATGTGGCCCATTTCGATGCCGCGGGCGGCTTCAAGCGGCCCGGAGCCGTCCGGCGCTTCGTCACCTTCGCGGACCTCGACAGCCTCGATGGTGCCGTCCCAGGTGAAATCGCGGCCGGCGATGAGGCCGATGACGTGCTTGCCGGATTCGTTGGCGCCGGTGATCCAGCTGGTGCCGGTGACCACGCGGGGATCCACCAGGTACAGCAGGCCGGTGGCGGATTCGGTGCCCAGGACGGGCTCGGCCGGGCTGAGGCCCGGACCGATGTAACCCTTGACCAGGCCGGGGTGCTTCTTGAGGTCGTCGTCCGTGGCAGCGTCGACGGCCAGCTCGCCGCCCATTCCTACGTGGGAGCTGATGTTGGCTTCGATGCGCTTGAGGTCGACGGCGCGGTCACCCGGAACGCCGACCACCACGATGCGCCGTTCCCCGGTGGGCAGGGTGACGGCGAGGACCACGTTCTTCAGGGTGTCGGCAGCAGACCATTTCCCGGATTCGCGCGGGAAGCGGGCGTTGACGTCGTTCACGAGCGTTTCAATGGTGGGGGTGTCGGGAGTGTCCACTACGCGGGCCTCGGGGGCACCGGTGTAGTCGATCTCGGCCGGATCCACGGTGGTGACAGCTTCAACGTTGGCCGCGTAACCGCCGGCGGAACGTACGTAGGTGTCTTCGCCGACCGCCATCGGGTGCAGGAATTCCTCGCTCTTGGACCCGCCCATGGCGCCCGAGACTGCCGAAACGACGACGATCTCCAGGCCCAGGCGCTCGAAGATGCGCAGGTAGGCCCCGCGGTGCGCCTGGTAGCTGGCGTCCAGGCCTTCGTCATCCATGTCGAAGGAGTAGGAGTCCTTCATGATGAATTCGCGGCCGCGGAGCAGCCCGGCGCGCGGCCGTGCTTCGTCGCGGTACTTGGTCTGGATCTGGAACAGGGACACCGGGAGGTCCTTGTAGGAGTTGTACAGGTCCTTGACCAGGAGGGTGAACATTTCCTCGTGGGTCGGTGCCAGCAGGTAGTCCGCGCCCTTGCGGTCCTGCAGGCGGAACAGGTTCTCGCCGTATTCGGTCCAGCGGTTGGAGGTCTCGTACGGCTCACGCGGCAGCAGCGCCGGGAAGTGCACTTCCTGGGCGCCGATGGCGGCCATTTCCTCGCGGATGATGTTCTCGACCTTGCCCAGCACCCGGAGGCCCAGCGGAAGCCAGGAGTAGATGCCCGGTGCGGCGCGGCGGATGTAGCCGGCCCGGACCAGAAGCCGGTGGCTGGCGACGTCGGCGTCGGCCGGGTCTTCGCGCAGGGTGCGCAGGAAAAGGGTGGAAAGTCGAAGGACCACGCTGGGAATCCGTTTCTGCAGCCATTCGGCTGCATCTCTCAAGAATGTATGCCCTACTAATCTAACGCGCTCCGCTGTCGTTGCCGCACAGGCGTACGACGACGGCGGGGCCGGACCTGCACCTGCAGGTCCGGCCCCGGTCGAGGGTACAGCGGGAGGGAACCGGTTACTTCTTTTCCAGCTCGGCAAGTACCGCGTTGATGATCTCCTCGGCATCGGCCACGGCCGCTGCCGTGTCCGCCGGGTCCTGGACGGCGACCGTGATGTTGGTCGTGCCGGAAAGCGCGGCGATCTGGAGCGCCGTTGTTTCGTCGCCGCCCATGCTGGTCATTACTTCGACCGCCTGCGTGGTCGGGGCGTCGGTGGTTGCCTCGACCTCCTTGCCGGAGGCAGCCAGGGACTGCCCGTTCGCTTCCATCGTGAACGTGCTGCAGTCTTCCAACTGCTGGTTATTCGATTTGATCTGTTCCTCGATGAACGATTCATCCGTGTAGCTGATGATCGTCACCGTGTCGGTGGCGCTGAGCTGCATGATGCCGAAGACACCGTCGTTCAGCTTTTCGCCCAGCCCGTTCGTTAGGAGCTCTCCGCACGCCTCCGGGGTGACAGCGATTCCTGCCAAGGCATCCTCCGCAGCTCCGAGTTCGGGACGCACCATCGCATCGTTGGCAATCTGGCCGGTGAGGCCTTCGGCCTCCTTCACGGCTGTGAGCGCGTCTTCGAGCTCGTCCGCGGTGTACTGCTCCTGGCCGACCGCCAGCGTGGGGGTGGGCGTTGCTGATGCGGACTTGGTTTCAGCCGATGCGGATTCCGACTTCCCTTCGGAGCTGCCGCAGCCCGAAAGGACAAAGACGCCTGCCACGAGGAGTGCACTGGCTTTCATGGTGTTCTTCATTTTTCCCCCAATGTTGGATGTATTGCAGTCCACTCGAACACGGTGATGTATGACCGCCGAAATGGTGCCGTGGCTTCCGGATAGGAAGTTCACTGTGGATCCTACCGCTGTGACTGGCTTCACACGAAAACGGGGCCGGACCTGCACCTGCAGGTCCGGCCCTTTTGCCCGCGCGGGACCGGACAGGTTACTGCTGTTCCAGCTCGGTGAGCACGGCGTTGACGGCTTCCTCGCCGTCGGCGACGGCCGCATCCACGTCCGCCGGGTCGAACAGGGTGGCACTGACCTGGACGGTGCCCGAGATTCCGATGACGTGGACAGCCTCTCCGCTCGAGGGCTGGCCGATCGTCGTCAGGTAGGCCTGCGTGGTCGGCGCCTCCGAAGTGGCGTCAATTTTCTCCAGGGCAGCGGTGATCTGCCCTGTGCCGTTGTTCATCTGCAGTTCCGCACAGTCCGTCAGCGCCTGCCCGCTGCCCTCGACCTGCTCTTCCAGAACGGAGGCATCTTCATAGCTGACCAGCGTCAGCACATCCGAGTCATTGAGCCCCCCGAAGGCCAGGTTGCCGTCTTGGAGCTTGCGGTCGAAGGTGGACGAGAGCAGCGCCGCACACTGTTCCGGCGAGATGGTGATATCCGTGTAGGACGGTTTCTCGAACTGCGGGCGCAGCATCGCATCGTTTTCGACGGCACCCGTCAGGATCCCGTCCTCCTTGACCGCTTCCAGCGCCGCTTCGAGCTCGTCTGCCGAATACTGGTCCTGCCCGACTGCCAGTGCGGAAGACTCGCCGGATTCCGCATCCCCGCCGCCGCAGCCCGAAAGGACAAAGGCGCCGGCTATCAGCAGGGCGCTCGTCTTGATGGTTTTCTTCACTGGTCCCCCAAATGTGCGTGTTTTGCGCTGGCCTCAACCTCCGCAGCGACAAGTACTTTGCCGGCGGGCGAGTGCCACGGCTTCCGGGTAGGAAGTTCACTGAGCATCCTAGCGGCGTGGCCCAGCTCACCCTAAACCGGCGTTAGTTCCCGATCCGGTCCAGGACATCTTCGAGGATCGGCGTGACGTAGCGGACGCTTTCCTGCGGGTCGGCCTCGTAAAGGGTGATCTGCACTGAGTTCGTCCCGGACCAGGCGGTCAGTATCACCGATGTCTGCGTGACGCCGTCGATGCTCTGGCGGGTGACGTATGCCTGCGAGGCGTCGCCGACGGCAGGCATGTCGAGCGCTTCAGTAACCGAGGAAACCGTCCGTCCGTTGGCGGTCAGGCTGTACTCGGGGCAGGACTCAAGCTGGCGCTTGCTGACCTCGATTTCGTCGGCTACAGGCCCTTCATCAGGCCAGCTCAGGACGGAAATGCTGTCCGGCGTTCCTGGGAGATTGCCGTCAATGACCATGGCGCCCATGCTGGCCTCGCGCACGGCCCTCGTTGGGTCTGTACCCTCCGTGGGGTTGCAGGGGCTGTACTCGACACCCGTCATGGCTTCCACGCTCTGCGCCGTGCTCTGCTTCAGCTGGGCCTCTTCCAGCACCGTGCCACCCATGTCCAGGTCGAGGTTCATCTCGGTCAGGGCGGCTGCCAGCTCGGTGCCGCTGACTGCCCCGCCCCCGGCTGCGCCGCTGCCCTTGGACGCCGCTGACGACGGCGACGGCTTGCCGGACTTGGAGGCGGACTTTGAGGCCGACGGCGACGGCTTGGCGGACTTGGAGGCCGATTCGGAGGCCGACGGCGACGGCTTCGAGCTTGTGCTGTCCTGAGCGGCCGGCTCGTCGTCTCCCCCGCATCCGGTGAGAACCAGGGCCAGTGCCAGGCCGATGCCCGCAGCTCCTGCCCGCTGCCGGTTTCCGGTGCTCCGCTGTGCAGAACCTGTCCCGGTGGTGAAAGTAGCCATGGTGATCCCCCAACATCGACGTTGGCGGACAGGGTCCCTGCCCGCTCCTTCGCAGCGGTACAGGGGCGGCCGGTGCGCTGCCGGTCGACATTACACTTTGCTCCCCCGTGCCCAGTGCGTGCCCCAGAGCCTACGGCATTGCGTGCCCGGCGACGAACAGGTCCGCCCGACGCCGCGAATGTTCCCCGGGGTCCGGCAGGACCGGACGCTGCGGAGGGCTAGAACAGGATGGTCGCGAAGGTGCCCACCTGCTCGAAGCCGACGGCCTCGTAGGTGGCGCGGGCGGGTGCGTTATAGGAGTTCACGTACAGGCTGACGAGCGGGGCCACCTCCAGGGCGGCGGCAACAACGGCGGACATGTAGGACCGGCTCAGTCCCTGTCCGCGGTATTCAGGGTTCATCCACACCCCTTGGATCTGTGCAGCCTGCGCGGAGACCGTGCCGAGTTCGGCTTTGAACACCACCCGCCCGGCGGCGTCGAAGTCCACCAGCGACTGACGGCGCTCAATCAGGCCCTTCACCCGCTGCCGGTAGTGCCGGTCACCGTTGGACACCGGCGAGTACCCCACTTCTTCCTCGAACATGGCGGTGCAGGCCGGCAGCAGCACATCCAGTTCGTCGAGGCGGGCAGGACGCAGCCCGGGCGCCGGCGGAACAGCGGAGGGGCCCGCCATCTGCATCAACGGCTGCTCGGGGCGGATATCGAAGGGCTGAGGTGACACGTCCCGAAGCTCGGACCAGAGTGAGAGCACTGCCTCCGCGGGACCGAAGATGGAGGAGAACCGGGTCCGCGACCGGGCCAGGTACCGTCCGACCTCCGGGCCGCTGCCTGCGTCGAGGTTAACCGGCACCACGTTCACTCCGGACCAGCAGGCACCGGTGAGGGTGCCGCCGTCGAACACTCCGACAATCCGTCCGCCCGCCGAGGTGGGCGCCGCCGTCCGGGCGGCCTCCAGATGGGACAGCATAAAAATGTTGGCCACCGGATCAGCGGCGGCCAGGTCCCAGAGCGCGACGGTGTCGTCGTCGCCCAGGATCCGCAGCGCCGCGCTCGAGGCGGCGCTGCGGATATTCGACTTAGCTGACGGTAACCATGGGGCCACCCGTCCCAGCATCCTCGCCATCGGGTTCTCCCATGTCTTCTGCGATCCTCATCGCTTCTTCGATGAGGGTCTCCACAATCTGGTCTTCGGGGACAGTCTTGATAACTTCGCCCTTGACAAAGATCTGGCCCTTGCCGTTACCGGAGGCTACACCCAGGTCCGCTTCGCGTGCTTCACCGGGTCCGTTTACTACGCAGCCCATCACGGCAACGCGCAGCGGGATCGTCATGCCTTCGAGACCTGCAGTGACCTGCTCGGCGAGCGTGTACACGTCCACCTGGGCGCGGCCGCAGGACGGGCAGGAGACGATTTCCAGCTTGCGGGGCCGCAGGTTCAGCGACTGCAGGATCTGGTTTCCCACCTTGATTTCCTCCACGGGAGGGGCGGAGAGGGAAACCCGGATGGTGTCGCCGATGCCCTTGGACAGCAGTGCGCCGAAGGCCGTGGCGGACTTGATGGTGCCCTGGAAGGCCGGACCGGCTTCGGTCACGCCCAGGTGCAGCGGCCAGTCGCCGCGTTCGGCCAGCAGCTCGTACGCGCGCACCATGACTACCGGGTCATTGTGCTTCACGGAGATCTTGAAGTCGTGGAAGTCGTGCTCCTCGAAGAGGGAGGCTTCCCAGACGGCGGATTCGACCAGCGCCTCCGGCGTTGCCTTGCCGTACTTGGCCAGCAGGCGCGGGTCCAGGGAACCGGCGTTGACGCCGATGCGGATGGAGACGCCGGCGGCCTTCGCCTCATTGGCGATCTGCTTGACCTGGTCATCGAACTTGCGGATGTTTCCGGGGTTCACCCGCACGGCTGCACAGCCGGCGTCGATCGCGGCAAAGACATACTTCGGCTGGAAGTGGATGTCCGCGATCACGGGGATCTGGGACTTCTTCGCGATGATCGGCAGCGCGGCGGCATCGTCGGCACTGGGGCAGGCTACGCGCACAATGTCGCAGCCGGACGCCGTCAGTTCGGCAATCTGCTGCAGTGTGGCGTTAATGTCCGTGGTGGGGGTGGTGGTCATGGACTGAACGCTGATCGGCGAGTCCGAGCCAACTCCAACGGATCCCACTTTGATCTGGCGGGTCTTGCGCCGGGGCGCAAGCGTGGGCGGCGGTGCAGCTGGCATTCCAAGGTTGACCGAGGTCAAAACGTCCTCCATGTGCCGAAACGGCAGGTATTAGGCTGTGAAGCGCGCGCTAATGAAACGCGCCCTTCCTATTATCACCCCGGCCCGGGCAGAGACTGCTGGAGGCGGGTGAATATCACTGTGGGCTTAGAACGTACGGTTACGCGAGGTCGGAGAACGCTCCGAGGGCCGGCTTCCAGGCTGTGGTCTTCATGCCGGAGATGGCGCCGACGACGGCGAACGGATCCTGCTTCAGCAGAGCGAGCAGGCCGGCTTCATCCTCTGCGACGAACAGGAGCAGCGCACCCGCGCCGTCCACGAAGGCTCCCGCCGACAGGACATGCCCCTCGTCCACGAGCTGTTGCAGCCACTGGCGGTGCGCGGGACGGTGCTGGTCGCGGAGTTCGGCTGAATCGGCGTCGTAGACATACTCAACTGCAAAAATACTCATGCCTCCAAGCCTACGGGATGCCCGGACTGCTGCCGTAAGCCCGGCCCGGGCGCCGTTGATTACAACAGGAGCAGCCGGACGGGAACGGCTACCGCCACCGCCCACAGCATTGAGGCCAGGGTGCCGATGATGAAGCGCTCTGCCGCAGCCGGGGTTTCCTTGAGTTCGGCGTACCGGCCCAGGCCTTTCACGGCGACGACGTACGCAATGGCCACCGGTTCATCGGCCAGGACGGCGGCGGCGACGGCGAGGCGCTCCAGCATGCCGATGGCCAGACCGCCGCGCAGAACGGCAGTCGGTGGCGGGGGCGGCGGGTTCTGGACGGCACTGGCCAGGCGCAGCACGCCGGCGGTCACCGGCCAGCCGAGCAGCGCGGCGGCCAGGAGTCCGGTCACGACCCACACAATCGTCATTTATCCGTCCTTCGTTGAACTGTTTCCCTGTCCGCTTCCCTGTCCGCGTGCGAGGTCATCCGCACGCTCCAGCAGTACCGCCGCAGCCGGCCGTGCGGCCCATTCCTCCTGCCAGCCGGCCCGCCGGGCCGCCTTGCTCACCGCCTGTGAGCTGATGCCGAGCTTACGGGCGGCTGCCGTCTGGGAGCCCCATTTACCGGGGTCGACGTGTTGCAGAATCCGCCATTCGGCGTCCGTCCGTTCGGCAATCAGACGTCCAAGCAGGACCAGGACCGCTTCCGCGTCGGTAGCGCCCGGCGATCCCTCCACCGCGATGGGCGGCCGGTCGCCGCTTTTCTTGGCCCGGTCCACTGCCTGCCGTGCCGCGACGAAGGCGGGACCCCCTGCTTCCCGGGGACTGAGCGGCAGCGGTTCATGGACGGGCCCGACGCCCACCCCCACATACCAGTTCCCGTCCCGCAGAACCTGGAGTACGGCGTCGACGGCGGTCTGGGCCGAGTCGCAGACACCCTGGACTTCATCGCCTACCGACCGCTCGAAGGCCAGCAGCATCGGCAGGTCCGCCAGGGACGAGAGGAGCTGTGGCACCTTGTCTCCGCTGCCCTGGCTGTTGCGTTGGTCGATTGTGAGGACGAACATCTTGCAACCGTAAGCGTATGCAAATCAGATTGCAACCAGATATGGGTTCAATTTCGATTGCAACCGTGCGGCGTGCCGACCGCGCACAGCACAGCATCCCACCACGTGGTGCTGCTGTGGTGGATGGGACCCCAGGAGTGCGCACCTGTCCCAGCCGGTGGGACCCTCTGCTGTTTCCCCTGTCTGCAGCACCCGGGCCGACACAGCATCCCACCACGTGGTGCTGCTGTGGTGGATGGGACCCCAGGAGTGCCCACCTGTCCCAGCCGGTGGGACCCTCTGCTGTTTCCCCCGCCTGGAGCATCCGGGCAGCGGGTGCTGGCCGGGATGCCTACGGAGTGGGTACGCCCTGACGGGCCAGGCAGGACAGGAGCCGTTCGGGTTCGCGGCAGGACACCAGCACGGCGCTCCGCCCGCATTCGATCCGAACTGACGGTCCGCCCACCAGGTAGCCTGTGGCGTCCGGGAGAATCCGGAGTCCCATCCCCTCTCCCAGCCCAGTGACCGGTCCTGCTGAGGCGCGTCTTATGTCCCGAAACGGAATCTCGGTGGCGAACACCGCGGCGACGCGGATCTGGACGCTTTCGGGCCCCACCCGGATCCGGGCCGCCATCTGCACGACGGCGGCGAAGGCCACGGCCATCAGCAGGCCCACCACAACCGGCACCGGTCCGGCATCCAGCGTGGCGAGGACGGTCCCGCCCGCGGCGGCGAAGCCCAGCACCCCCACGATCAGCCGGTACCGTGCCGGCATCCTCGTACGGAAGGTCGTTGTCTCTGCTTCTCCCCCGGAGATCATGCCTGCCATCCTGCCACGCCGAACATTGGGCTAGGCGGGTACCCGGGGACTGCGCCGCGCAGGCGCCCGACTAGGCCTAAGAGGGAAGCAACCGTGCATGCCCCTGATTAGGCGGGCATCCGGGACCGCACCCGTGCAAGGTGCCCGGATAAGGCGGCTTTAATATCCCGGCGAGCTCTGCGAGCAAGGGATTTCGTTGCCGCCGTTCCGGGCACCGTAACGGAACCACGCCCGAAAGCACCGGGGACAGTCGGAAGCACCCGCAACCCTAGTTGAACAGGCTGACCGGCTTCACGATGTCCGCGTAGATCAGCAGCGCACCCATCCCCATGAGCAGCACCGCCACGGCGTACGTCAGCGGAAGCAGTTTCGCCATGTCGAAGGGGCCCGGGTCCGGGCGGTGGAACAGCTTCGCCACGCGGCGCCGCAGTCCCTCCCACAGGGCCCCGGCAACGTGTCCGCCGTCCAGGGGCAGCAGCGGAATGAGGTTGAAGACGAACAGTGCGAGGTTGACGCTGGCAACCAGGCCGATCAGCGTTGCCACCCGGTCCGTCAGCGGAATGGCTTCCTCCGCGGAGATTTCCCCGGCGATGCGGCCTACGCCCACCACGCTCATGGGTCCGTTCGGGTCCCGGGGCTCGGAGGAGAACGCCGCCTGGGCAACGTCGACCAGCCGCTGGGGAAGGTTGACCACCACGCCGGCAATGTTGACCAGGTTGTCCCCCACGGTCGGCAGCACGGCGCTGGCCGGCTGGTTCACCAGTTCCTGCTCGGCGCCGACGCCGATGAAGCCCACTTCCTGCGTGAGGTAGTTTCCGTCGGCGTCGGTCTTGGCCGCGCCGTCGTCGCCCACCACCGGGCGTTCGGTGAGCAGCGGCGTGATGCTGGTCGAGGCCTCCACGCCGTCCCGCTCGTAGGTGAGGGGAACCGTCTTGCCCGCCGCCTCACGGATCCAGCCCGTCAGCTCTTCCCAGGAGGTCACGTCCCGGCCGTCGAACTTCGTGATGGTGTCACCGGGAAGCAGGCCGGCCTCATACGCGGGTGCGGCCGGATCGGCCTCCGTGCAGTCGGTCTGGCCCGTGGAGGCCTGCTGCTCCGCGGTGATCACGCACTTGTTGACCTCGGCCAGCGTGGTGGTGCTCTGGGCGGTGCCGAAGCCCATGAGCAGGACCGCAAAAAGCACGACGCCGATCAGCAGGTTCATGAACGGCCCGCCGAGCATGATGATGATGCGTTTGTACACGGGAAGCCGATAGAAGACCCGGTCCTCGTCGCCCTCGACCAGGCGGTCGGTCTCGGCCTGCCGCGCTTCGGCGGCGAGCTGCTGGAACATCCCGGTGCTGGAGCGGCGTACCTCGCCGTCGTGCTCCTTATTGGGCGGGAACATCCCGACCATGGACACGTAGCCGCCCAGGGGCAGTGCCTTGAACCCGTATTCGGTTTCGCCCCGGGTCCGGGAGAAGACGGTGGGTCCGAACCCGATCATGTACTGGGTGACCCGCACCTTGAAGGCCTTGGCCGGCAGCAGGTGGCCTACCTCGTGCAGGGCGATGGAGGCAGCGATGCCGACCGCCACAAACAGCACACCAAGAATGAAAAGCAGAATGGTCAACGGGCTTCCTTCATTTCAACTGCAGCTGCGGGGCAGGTCATCGTCCGCAACGCTTCCGCGCGGCGGCACGTGCCCACTCTTCGGCCGCCAGCAGCGACTGGAGCGTGAGCGGCCCCGAGTCCGGGGCCTGGTCAAGTACGGCGGCGATCGTATCAACGATGTCTGTGAATCTGATGAGTCCGTCGTGGAACGCATCCACGGCTTCCTCGTTGGCGGCGTTGTAGACGGCCATCTTCGTGCCGCCGGCAGCGGCTGCCTGCTTGGCCAGGGCGACGGCGGGGAAGGCTTCCTCATCCAGGGGTTCGAAGGTCCATTCCGTGGCCCGGGTCCAGTCGCAGGGCTGTGCGGCGCCGGGGACGCGGTGCGGCCAGCCCATGCCCAAGGCAATCGGGAGCCGCATGTCCGGCGGGGAGACCTGGGCAAGGGTGGAGCCGTCCACGAACTGGACCATGGAATGCACCATGGACTGCGGATGGACGACGACGTCGATCCGGTCCAGCGGGATGTCGAAGAGCAGGTGCGCCTCGATGACTTCGAGGGCCTTGTTGACCATGCTGGCCGAGTTGGTGGTGATCACGCGGCCCATGTTCCAGGTGGGGTGCGCCAGCGCCTGCTCGGGCGTGACATCGGCCAGCTCGGAGCGCTTTCGTCCGCGGAACGGGCCGCCGGACGCAGTGACGACGAGCCGGTCCACTTCGGCATGCGTGCCCGAGCGCAGCGCCTGTGCCAGCGCCGAGTGTTCGGAGTCCACGGGAACGAGCTGCCCGGGAGCCGCAGCACGCTTCACCAGCTCCCCGCCGACGATCAGGGATTCCTTGTTCGCCAGGGCCAGCAGGTGCCCGGCAGCCAGGGCAGCCAGCGTGGGTTCGAGTCCGATCGATCCGGTGATGCCGTTGAGGACCACGTCGGCTTCGGTCCAGGCGGCAATAGCGGTAGCTGCGGACTTCCCGACAAACAGTTCAGGGGCATATCCGGTGATCCCGGCCGCAGCGGCTGCGTCGGAGATGTGCCGGTGCAGGGTGGGCAGGTCGATGGCTGCGCAGCCTACCGCTTCGGCCCGGGTGTGTACGGCCTGGCGTGCCAGCAACTCCGGGTTGGAGCCTCCTGCGGCCAGCGCCACGATGCGGAACCGCTCCGGCGCATCGTCGGCGACGTCGATGGCCTGCGTCCCGATCGATCCGGTGGAGCCGAGCAGGACCACGCGCCGGGGCAGGTGGTCCGCACCAGGCCGGCGGGCGCGGACGTAGTCGTGGTCAGAGGAGATCGGTTCGGAAGGCATGCCTCCAGTATCCCGCAGCCGGGCAGCGGCGGGCAGTGCCGGACCGGCGGCGTGTCCGGAACTAGCCGGCTGCCGGCAGTGCCTGCACAGCCTCGGGGATGGGAGTGGTCCCGGAGACCAGGCCCAGGGCCTGGTGCACGCCGTTGCCGGTTTTCAGCAGCTCGGCCAGTACGGCGGCGACGTCGGCGCGCGGGATGGTTGCGCGCTCCACCTCCGGCGCGAGTTCCACTCTGCCCTCGGGTGCATCGTTGGTCAGGATGCCCGGGCGGACAATCGTCCAGTCCAACTGGCTGCGCGCCATCAGGTCTTCTTCGGCGGCGAGCTTGGCCACCAGGTAGGCGTACATCACCTCGTCCATTGACTCCGGACGGGCACCGCCGCGGACGGCGTCCAGGCCCCCGGAGGAAACCTGCAGGAACCGGCCTGCACCCGCCTGTTCGGCGGCGTCCGCCAGCAGCACGGCGGCGGCCCGGTCCACGGTGTCCTTGCGCGCGGCGCCGCTTCCCGGTCCGGCGCCGGCGGCAAAGACGGCCGCGTCCGCACCGGTGAGCACCTGCACGACGTCCTCCAGGGTGCTGTTCTCCAGGTCCAGCACCACCGGTGCGACGCCGTCCGCCTCCAGATCCGCCGCCTGGTCCGGGTTGCGGATCAGGCCGGCAACGTCGTGTCCGTCGGCCGCGAGCAGACGTCCGAGTTCGCGTGCGATTCTTCCGTGGGCTCCCGCTGTGACTATGCGCATGATGAAAGAGTAGCGGCCGTCACGGGCGGATGATTCCCCGGCGGCAATAAAGGCAGCCCCGGAAGTCAGCCCTGCGCGCGGCGCAGCGTCTGCTCGGCCTGCTTCAGCAGCGGACCGTCGATCATCTGCCCGCGGAAGTTAAACACTCCCCCGTGGTGCCGGGCCTCGGCCAGCACCTGCTCGGCGTAGGTGACATCAGCCGGGTCCGGCGCATAGGCAGCGCGCACGGCAGCGACCTGACCGGGATGGATGCAGGCCTTGGCCGCGAAACCGGACGCGACGGCGTCGCGCGCTTCGACTTCCAGTCCCTCGGTATCCGGGATGTTGCCGTAGATCGAGTCGATGGCTCCCTTGCCGAAGGCGCCGGCGGCCAGCAGCACCGTGGACCGGGCCTGCACGGCAACGCTGCGGTAGGTCCCGTCCTGGTGGCGGCTGGATTCTCCGCCGAGCGAGGCCAGCAGGTCCTCGGCGCCCCACATCAGGGCCGCCACGTTCTCCGTGGAGGCAATTTCCGCAGCCCGAACCACGCCCAGCGCCGTTTCCAGCAGCGCGACGACGGTGAAGCCGGCGAGCGCCCGGGCGACGGCGGGTCCGTCCTCTGTCTTGGCGAGCATCACGGTACGGTACGGCGTCTGTGCCAGGGCTGCCAGATCGAGCTCAAAGTCCTCGGTCCCGAGGGGGTTGACCCGGACGATGGTGCGTTCGGGATCCAGCTCCGCGGCGATGAGGTTCTTCCGGGCCGCTTCCTTGTCCCGGGGAGCAACGGCATCCTCCAGATCGAGGATGACGGCATCCGCCCGCTCCGCCGCCTTGCCGAAGCGCTCCGGCCGGTCCCCCGGGCAGAAAAGCAGTGCTGGTCCCATGGGGAAGGTGGTCATGGCTGTACTCCTCGGTATCTTCCGTTTGCTTGCCGATCCAACCTACCGTGTCCCGGTGCCTGCCTCCTGCGCGGCGTATCCCTCCGCGGTCCACATCAAAGCCGTCCGGCTGCACCGGGCCACGACGTCGCCGCGCTGGTTTCTGCCGGTATGGGCCAGCGTGACGATTCCCTGCCCGGGCCGGGAGGAGGAGAGCCTCCTATCCACCACTTCGGTCTCGGTATAGAGGGTGTCGCCGTGGAAGAGGGGATGCGGAAAGCTAATCTCCCCCAGCCCCAGCTGTGCCACCAGGGTGCCCTGCGTCAGCTGCGCCACCGACTGGCCGACCATGGTGGCCAGGGTGAACATGGAGTTCACCAGCCGCTGCCCAAACTCAGAGGCTTCACTGTAGGCGGCATCCAGGTGCAGGCCCTGGGTGTTCATGGTCAGGGTGGTGAACAGGACGTTGTCCGCCTCGGTGACGGTGCGTCCGGGCCGGTGCCGGTAGACGGCCCCGGGCTGGAACTCCTCGTACCAGAGGCCTCGCTGCTCAATGACCCGGGGAGCCATCGCCGGCTCGTCCGTTCCGGCGCCGGGCTCCTCATACGTCAAGGGAAACCTCCAGCGGCGCATCGGTTCCGGCGAGCACGTCCTCGACGCTGACGCCGGGGGCGGTCTCGCGCAGGACCAGCCCCTCCGGCCCCACCTCGATCACGGCCAGGTCGGTGACGATCAGGTCCACGCAGCCCTTTCCGGTCAGCGGCAGGGAACATTCCCGCACGATCTTGGGCCGTCCCGCCCGGTCCAGATGCTCCATCATGACAATCACGCGCTTGGCTCCGAACACCAGGTCCATGGCCCCGCCCATGCCCTTGACCATCTTCCCGGGCACCATCCAGTTGGCCAGGTCGCCGTTGGCCGCCACTTCCATGGCGCCCAGCACCGCCACGTCCACATGCCCGCCGCGCACCATCCCGAAGGAGGCACCGGAATCAAAGAAGGACGCACCGCTGTTCACGGTGACGGTTTCCTTCCCGGCGTTGATCAGGTCCGGGTCCAGCTGGTCCTCGGTGGGGTACGGCCCGACGCCGAGGATTCCGTTCTCGGAATGGAGCACCACTTCCACGCCCTCGGGGATGTAGTTGGGAATCAGCGTGGGCATGCCGATGCCGAGGTTCACGTATTGGCCGTCCTGCAGCTCGCGGGCTACCCGGGCGGCCAGTTCCTGGCGGGTCAATGCCATCTCAGGACTCCTTGCTTCCGTTGGTGCTTCTGCTTTCGGCGGCCGTGACGGTCCGCTTCTCTATGCGCTTCTCACCGTCGGAGGCCAGCACCACCCGCTGGACAAAGATCCCCGGAACGTGGATGTGTTCGGGGTCCAGTTCACCGGGTTCCACCAGTTCCTCGACCTCTGCAATGGTGATCCGCCCGGCCATGGCGCAGAGCGGATTGAAGTTCATGGCGGTGGCATGGAAGACCAGGTTTCCGTGCCGGTCCCCTTTTGCCGCATGGACCAGGGCGAAGTCGGGGGTGAGAGATTCCTCCAGCACATAGTCAGCGCCGGAGAAGCTGCGGATCTCCTTGGCTTCGGAGGCCAGCGCCACGCCGCCCTCGGCGTCGTACTTCTGTGGCAGGCCGCCCTCGGACACCTGGGTGCCCACCCCGGCCGGGGTGAAGAAGGCCGGGATGCCGGCGCCCCCGGCACGCAGCTTCTCGGCCAGGGTGCCCTGCGGGGTCAGCACTACTTCGAGTTCCCCGGACAGGAACTGGCGGGCAAATTCCTTGTTTTCGCCCACGTAGGAGCTGGTGGTGCGCCGGATCCGGTGGTCCGCCAGGAGGCGGCCGAGGCCCCAGTCATCCACGCCGCAGTTGTTGCTCACCGTTTCCAGGTCCGTGGTGCCCTGCTCATGCAGCGCGTCGATCAGCGCCACCGGTATGCCGCAGAGGCCGAAACCGCCCACAGCCAGGGAAGCGCCGTCGGGAATGTCGGCGACGGCCTCGGCCGCACCGGGGTACACCTTATTGATCATGGGATTATCCGTTCACAGTCGGTCGGCAAAGACATGGGCGGTTGTCACAGGCCCATACTGCGGGCAATCAGCATCAACTGCACCTCAGTAGTGCCTTCGCCGATTTCGAGGATCTTGGAATCGCGGTAATGCCGGGCTACGGGGAAGTCGTTGATGAAGCCGTAGCCGCCGAAGATCTGCGTGGCGTCGCGGGCGTTGTCCATGGCTGCTTCGCCGGCCACCATCTTGGCGATGGCCGCCTGGGTCTTGAACGGGCGGCCGGCAAGCATCCGGGACGCCGCGTCGTAGTAGGCCAGCCGGGCGGTGTGGGCCCGGGCCTGCATGCGGGCGATCTTGAAGGAGATCGACTGGTAGGTGCCGATAGCCGCCCCGAAGGCCTCGCGTTCCTTGGCGTAGCGGAGGGATTCATCCACGCACCCCTGGGCGGCACCGGTGGCGAGGGCGGCAATGGCGATGCGCCCCTCGTCCAGGATCTGCAGGAAGTTCGCAAAGCCCCGGCCTCGGGCCCCCAGCAGGTTCGCCTCGGGCACCCGGACGTCGGTCAGCGTCAGCGGATGGGTGTCCGAGGCGTTCCAGCCCACCTTGTTGTAGGGTTTTTCCGCCGTGAAGCCCGGTGTTCCGGTGGGCACGAGGATGGTGGAAATGAGCTTCCGGACGGAACCGTCCGGCTCCGTGACGGTATCCGTCACGGCGGTGACCGTCACCAGGCGGGTGATGTCGGTGCCGGAGTTGGTGATGAACTCCTTGCTGCCGTTGATGACCCACTGCCCGTCCTCCAGCCGCGCGGTGGTCTTGGTGCCGCCGGCGTCGGACCCCGCCTCGCGTTCGGTCAGGCCGAACCCTGCGAGCGCCTCGCCGCTGGCCAGCAGGGGCAGCCACTGCTGCTTCTGCTCTTCATTGCCGAACCGGTACACGGGCATGGCGCCGAGGGAGACTCCGGCTTCCAGGGTGATGGCCACGGACTGGTCCACCCGGGCAATCTGCTCCAGCGCGAGGGCCAGGGCGAAGTAGTCCCCGCCCATGCCGCCGTACTCCTCCGGGAAGGGCAGGCCGAACAGTCCCATCTCCCCCATCTGGGCAATGACCTTGTAGGGGAAGCTGTGCTCCGCGTCGTGCTGGGCGGACACGGGGGCAATGACTTCGTCGGCGAAGTCCCGCACGGTGTCCGAGAGGTCCTGGTATTCCTCGCTGAGGTCAAAGTCGGGCATGGTCTGCTCCTTGGTTCTGTGCGGGCGGGTCATCGTGCGGGTTCGGGAGGGAACCGGATACCGGTTCCGGTGTGAGCACGGCCAGGACCTGGTCGGCCTTGACCAGATCCCCGGGGCGGAGACTCAGGGAGACGATGCCGGCCATCGGAGCGCGCAGCTGGTGTTCCATCTTCATGGCTTCCACGCTGAGCAGCGGGGCACCGGCGAGTACCCGGTCACCGTCCGCCACGGCCACGGCGACCACGGTGCCGGGCATCGGCGAGCGGACCGCGGGGTCCACGTCGCCGGCTTCGCGGCCGGCTGCGGCCAGCTGGCGGTCCAGCTGTTCGCGGCGGCTCCGCAGGCGCAGGCGCACCGTGAACAGCTCCCCCGCGCTGCCTCCGGCCAGCCAGAACGCGCCGGTGTCCGGTTCGGCGGCTCCCGTGAAGGTGTGCAGCACCCCGTCCAGGGAAACGCTGACGCGTCCGCCGGTCCGGGCGTCGGCGCCGGCCGTCAGTCCGGCAGCGTATACCGTCCCGCCGATCCGTACCGTTGCGTCCCGTGCGGTTCCCGTCACGCTCACGTCGACGTCGCCGCCGTCGGACGCCGGGGCGGCGAACACCAGGTGCAGGGGCGCGCCGGCGTTGCCGCTGCCTGCCTCCGCTCCGCTGCCGCCGATCCGCCAGCCGTCCGCCCGCCGCCAGGGCGACCCCGACGCCGGGACCGCCAGGCCCAGCAGATAGAGCAGGGCGGCGGCCGCGATCTCGGGTGCCTGCGGGGACCGGAACTTCAGCCCGGGCAGCCGCCGCTCGATCAGGGTGGTGTCCAGCCGTCCCGCTCGGACATCGGGATCGGCCAGCAGCAGCCGGAGGTATTCCACGTTGATGCCGATGCCCAGCACCGCAGTACCGGCGAGCGCCGTGTCCAGGCGGGCGAGCGCGGCGGCGCGGTCCGGTCCCCAGGCGATGACCTTGGCCAGCATCGGGTCGTAGCTGGAGGACACGGCCAGGCCGGGCAGCAGGGAGGAGTCCACGCGGATGCCCTCGCCGCCGGGTTCTTGCAGCCACTGCACCGAGCCCGACGTCGGCAGGAAGTCCCGCTCCGGGTCCTCTGCGTAGATCCGGGCTTCCACTGCATGCCCGGTGAGGGTGACGTCCTCCTGCTTGAGGGACAGCGGATGGCCGGCGGCGATGCGGAGCTGTTCCGCCACCAGGTCCACTCCGGTGACCATTTCGGTCACCGGATGTTCCACCTGCAGGCGCGTGTTCATTTCCATAAAGAAGAACTCGTCCGGAGCGGCGTCGGATACCAGGAACTCCACGGTTCCGGCGCCGGTGTAGTCCACGGACCGGGCGGCGTTGCAGGCTGCCTCCCCGATGCGCTCCCGGGTGGCCGCGTCCAGCAGCACAGAGGGTGCTTCCTCGATGACTTTCTGGTGCCGCCGTTGCAGGGAACACTCCCGCTCCCCCAGATGGACCACGTTCCCGTGGGTATCCGCGAGGATCTGCACCTCGATGTGCCGGGGTGAGGAGACCAGCCGTTCCAGGAACAGGGTGTCGTCCCCGAAGGCCGAGGCAGCCACCCGCCGCGCGGTCTGCAGCGCCGCCGGCAGGTCCCCGGGCACCTGGACGGCCTGCATGCCCTTGCCGCCGCCGCCGGCGGAGGGCTTGATCAGGATCGGATAGCCGACGTCGGCCGCTGCCGCCAGCAGCCGGGCATCGTCCAGGCCCGGCTCCGCGATGCCGGGAACCACCGGCACGCCGTGTGCCTGAACATGGTTCTTGGCCCGGATCTTGTCCCCCATCACATCGAGGGAACGGACGGGCGGGCCGATGAAGGTGATTCCGGCGTCCGCGAGGGCCGAGGCAAACTCGGCGTTTTCACTCAGGAATCCGTACCCGGGATGCACGGCCTGCGCCCCGGTGCTGTGGCAGGCCGCGAGCACGGCCTCCACGGACAGGTAGCTGTCCCGGGCGGGCGCCGGGCCCAGCCGGACCGCGAGGTCGGCTTCACGCACGTGGCGGGCGCCGGCGTCGTCGTCGCTGTAGACCGCCACCGAGCGGATCCCGAGTGTGCGCAGGGTGCGGATCACCCGGCAGGCGATTTCGCCGCGGTTGGCGACCAGCACGGTGTCGAAAAGCGGTGCGGCGTTAGGGGGCTGCGTAGTCATGGTCGCTCACATCCGGAACAGGCCGAAGGAGGTCTCCGGCAGGGGTGCGTTGGCGCAGACGTCCAGGGCCAGGCCCAGGACGGTGCGGGTATCGAGGGGGTCGATGATGCCGTCATCCCAGAGTCGGGCCGTGGAGTAGTAGGGGCTGCCCTGGGTTTCGTAGGTTTCCCGGATGGGCGCCTTAAAGGCTTCCTCGTCCTCGGCAGGCCACTGCTCGCCGCGGCCCTCGAGCTGGTCCCGCTTCACCGTGGCCAGCACCGAGGACGCCTGGGCGCCGCCCATCACCGAGATCCGGGCCGCCGGCCACATCCACATAAAGCGCGGCGAGTACGCCCGGCCGCACATGGAGTAGTTGCCGGCACCGAAGGACCCGCCCACCACGACGGTGAGTTTGGGTACCCGGCAGGTGGCCACCGCGGTCACCATCTTGGCGCCGTTCTTCGCGATGCCGCCGGCCTCGTAGTCCCGGCCCACCATGAACCCGGAGATGTTCTGCAGGAAGACCAGCGGGATGCCGCGCTGGTCGCACAGTTCAATGAAGTGCGCACCCTTGAGCGCGGATTCGCTGAACAGCACGCCGTTGTTGGCGACGATGCCGATCCGGTGGCCGTGCAGCCGCGCAAAACCGGTGACCAGGGTGGGGCCGTACTCCTTCTTGAACTCATGGAACTCGCTGGCGTCCACCAGGCGGGCGATGAGTTCGCGGACGTCGTAGGGCGTCTGCAGATCAGTGGGGACCACGCCATAGATTTCCTCCGGGTCCTCGGCGGGCGCGCGGGTCCCGGCAATGTCCTCCGCCGGTTCCTGCTGCGGAAAGGTCTCCACGATGCTGCGCACTATTTCCAGGGCGTGGGCATCGTTTTCGGCCAGGTGGTCGGTGACGCCGCTGGTGCGCGAATGGACGTCTCCGCCGCCGAGTTCCTCCGCGGTCACGATCTCTCCGATGGCGGCCTTCACCAGCGGCGGACCGCCCAGGAAGATCGTGCCCTGGTTGCGCACTATGACCGTTTCATCGCTCATGGCCGGGACATAGGCGCCGCCGGCGGTGCAGGAACCCAGGACGGCGGCAATCTGCGGAATTTTCCGTGCGGACATTTGCGCCTGATTGAAGAAAATCCTGCCGAAATGCTCCCGGTCGGGAAAAACCTCGTCCTGCCGGGGCAGGAAAGCTCCGCCGGAGTCCACCAGGTAAATGCACGGCAGCCGGTTTTCCAGGGCGATTTCCTGCGCCCGCAGGTGCTTTTTAACGGTCATCGGATAGTAGGTGCCGCCCTTGACCGTGGCGTCATTGGACAGGATCATCACCTGACGGCCCTGCACCAGGCCGATGCCGGCGATCAGTCCCGCTCCGGGGCACTCGCCGTCGTACATATCCGCTGCGGCCAGCGGCGCCACCTCGAGGAACGGGCTGCCCTCGTCCAGGAGCCGGTCAACCCGCTCCCGCGGCAGCAGCTTTCCACGGGCGGTGTGCCGCTCGCGGGAGCGCAGCGGTCCGCCCACGGCGGCCTCCGCCAGCCGTCCGCGCAGCTCCTGTGCCAGCGCCTGCTGGGCAGCCGTATTTTGTGCAAAGGCGGCCGAGGCTGTGTCCAGCCCGGATTTCAGTGTCTCCATTGACGTCTTTCTGCAGCAGCAGCGAGGGATAACCCCGTACTAAGCTGGGTTAATAACCCCTAACCCAAGTCAGGTTATTGGTTATTAACTCACCTGTCCACCACAATGGGAATATATATGCGCAGTCCAATCGGGAGGGTGGGAATGGACGTAGCAAAAAACGAAACAGCTCCGGAAACGGTGCGGATGACGGGACGCAGCCAGGCGAAGGCTTCGCGTCGGGCCGTAATGCTCGACGCCGCTGCAGCCCTGTTTGCCGAGCGCGGCTACAACGGGGTTTCCATTGAGGAGCTGGGGGCGGCAGCGGGGGTCAGCGGACCGGCGGTCTACCGGCACTTCAGCGGCAAACCGGCAGTGCTGTCCGCCCTGTTGATCGGAGTCAGCGAGGACCTGCTGGAGGGCGGAAAGGCCGTGGTCGCCGAATCCGCGACACCGGAAAAAGCCCTGCGCGGCCTGGTCGAATTCCAGGTTGACTTCGCACTTCGGCAGGCGGACGTGATCCGGGTCCAGGACCGGGATCTGGGCAGCCTGCCCGAAACCGACGAGCGGCGGGTACGCTCCCTGCAGCGGCAGTACGTGGAGGTCTGGGTGGATGCACTTTCCGCCCTGCATTCCGCTTCCGACCTTCCGTTGCTGCGCCACCGGGCGCAGGGGGTCTTCGGCCTGATCAATTCCACGTCCCATACCGTCCACGGCCGCATCAGCGCCCGTGAAACGGCAAGGCTGCGTACGCTGCTCGATAGAATGGCGTGGGCGGCCTTGAACGCCCAGTAACTTATCTGCCCGCCGGTTCCTTCCGGCGGGCCGCACTCCACCCCCGAGCAGAAAGACCTGCCGTGATTGAGCTTCGTGCCGTAGTTCCCGCCGACCTGGAGGAGTTCTTCTCCCACCAGCTGGACCCGAGCGCCAACCATATGGCCGCGTTCAGCGCCAAGAATCCAGCAGACCGCGGCGTCTTCGACCATCACTGGCAGAGCATCCTCAATGATCCGACCGTTACGGTGCGCACCATTGTGGCCGACGGCGAGGTAGCAGGCAGCATTCTGGCGTACCGGGACGGCGACATCCCCGAGATCAGCTACTGGATCGACAAGGCACGCTGGGGGCAGGGCATTACCACCGCGGCGGTGGGCCTGTTCCTGGAGGAGTTCGCCGAACGGCCGATCCGCGCCCGGGCAGTGGCGGACAATGTCAGTTCCATCCGCATTCTGGAAAAGTACGGCTTTACGGTCATCGGCGAAACGCAGGGCTTTGCCAATGCCCGCGGTGCCGTGGTGAAGGAACTTGAGCTCGAACTTCGCTAGGGCTGTGTGCTGCCGGTCCCGGCCGCAGCACGCTGAGAGCCGCCCCGGATTTCTCCGGGGCGGCAGCGGCAGCTGACTATGTGTAGGCGATTTTCACTTCGTAGCTGATGGCTGGCTCGCTCGCCTGAACCTCGACGGTGTGCTGTCCCGGGACCAGTGGAAACGACCAGATGCCTGTCGTCATCTGCTCGTTGGAATCCCGGCACGTGACTTCCGCGCCGCTGGGCAGGGTAAGGGTGCCCGCATCCAGGCAGGTGATCTCCACGGCGATCTCCGTTGCTTCCGCCGGCGGAGTGCCCAGCTCGAAGGTCTGCGTCCCCGTGTAGGTACCGGTAACAGGAGCGGCAGTTGCACTGGCTTCCCCGGATGCTGCCGGCTCCTGCTGGGTCTGTTGGTCCTGACCCATACAGCCGGCCAGAAGGACACCCGAGACGAGGGCTGCAGCGACGGTTGGCAAATGTCGTTTTCTCATGCGGACGACGCTAACAGTCCCTCCGGGCCGGTGAACCGCTGCCGGGATTTCGTTATCGGAGCGTTGTTCCGGGACCGGCCTGACTGCTCCCCGGGGAAGACGGGCCTGAGCCGGCCTTCCCCGAGGAGTACGCCGGCTTAGGCCATGGCCAGTGCCAGCGCGGGATCGGCCAGGACCGCTCCCACTTCACTCAGGAACCCGGCTCCCTGCTCGCCGTCCACCAGCCGGTGGTCGAAGGAGAGGCTCAGCGTCATCACCGAGCGAAGGGCGATGGCCCCGTCGTACTCCCAGGGCTGCCGCCGAACCGCTCCCAGCGCCAGGATGCCCGCTTCTCCCGGGTTCAGGATGGGCGTTCCGGCGTCGACGCCGAACACCCCCACGTTGGAGATGGAGATGGTTCCGCCGGTCAGGTCCGCCGGCGGCGTTTTCCCGTCCCGCGCGGTCTGCGCCAGCGCCGTCACGGCCGCAGCGAGGCCGTTCAGGCTCAGCGCCTGGGCGTCCTTGATATTGGGAACCATCAGCCCGCGCGGGGTCGCCGCGGCGATGCCGAGGTTCACATAGTTGAAGCGGATGATTTCCCGCGCCGACTCATCCCACCGCGAATTCAGCGACGGGAAGCGTCGCAGCCCCAGGCACACTGCCTTGGCTGCCAGTGTCAGCGGGGACAGCTTCAGGCCCTCGAAGGCCGGCTGCTGCCGGAGCCGTTTCAGGAGTTCCATGGTGGGAGTGACATCCACGGTAAGGAACACCGTGGCATGGGGAGCCGTGAAGGCGCTGGCCACCATGGCGGCGGCAGTATGCTTCCGCATGCCGGAGATCGCTGTCCGCTCCTCCCGTCCCGCAGGTGGCGGCGGGGCAGGCGCGGCAGCGGCGTCAGGTGCGGACGTTTGCATCGTTTCGGCGGCCGGTGAAGCAGCACGGACGACGTCGGTACGCACCACGATCCCGCCCGGACCGGATCCCTGCACCTGGGTGAGATCCACTCCCATATCCCGGGCCAGCTTGCGGACCGGCGGAGTGGACCGCGGACGTTCACGCACCGGTGCAGGCGTGGGTGCAGGCGCCGCTGCAGGTGCGGAATCTGTAGCCACAACAGCAGGGACCGAGGCAGGGACGGGATCCGCGGCGGGAGCCTGCCCGCGGCGCCGCCGTGCCGGGCGTCCCCCGGAGTCGGGTACCGCTCCGTAGCCCACCAGAGTCGGCTCCCGTTTCGCAGACACGGGTCCGGCGCCGGCCTCGGGCGCACCCGTGTCTGCGCCGGCCGGCACCGCGACCTCGAACGACACAATCGGAGAACCGACCTCCACCACGGTCCCCGCCGGTTCGTGCAGCTGCGCCACGATGCCGGCGTACGGCGACGGCAGTTCAACCACGGCCTTGGCGGTCTCCACATCGGCGATCACCTGGTTCAACTCAACGATGTCCCCCACGCCGACGTGCCAGTTCAGGATCTCGGACTCGGTGAGCCCCTCCCCCAGGTCCGGGAGGCGGAATTCGCGCAGCATCAGCTCGCCGCCGATCCGGAAACGACGCCGGCCAGGGAACTGGGCCGGTCCAGCACGCAGTCGACACCGTCAAGGATGCGGTCGAGGTCCGGCAGGTGATGGGATTCCAGCCGGGCGGGCGGATACGGGATGTCGAAGCCGGTCACCCGGACCGGTGCATGCTCCAGGTACTCGAAGCAGCGTTCTGTGATGCTCGCGGCGATCTCGGCTCCCACGCCGCCGGACTGGGCAGCTTCATGGGTGATCACCAGCCGGCCGGTCTTCCGCACGGAGGCCTCCACCGTGGCGAAGTCGATCGGTGCCAGGGAGCGCAGGTCAATGACTTCCACGGACACGCCTTCATCCGAGGCAGCCACGGCGGCGTCGCGTGCGGTGGGAACCAGCGGTCCGTACGCCACCAGGGTCACGTCGCTCCCCTCGCTGACCACCCGCGCGGAGCCCATGGGAAGCTGCGGGGCCGCTGCTTCGTCCACCTCGCCCTTGACGTGGTAGCGGCGCTTCGGTTCGAAGTAGAGCACCGGATCATCGGAAGCGATGGCCTGCTGGATCATTGTGTAGGCATCCTGCGGGTTGGACACGCTGATCACGCGCAGCCCCGAGGTGTGGGTGAAGTACGCTTCCGGTGATTCGGAGTGGTGTTCAGGGGAACCGATGCCGCCGCCGAAGGGCACCCTGATGGTCAGCGGCAGCTTCACCGTTCCGCGGGACCGGTAGTGCATCTTCGCCACCTGGGACACAATCTGGTCGAACGCCGGGTAGATGAAGCCGTCGAACTGGATCTCCACTACGGGGCGGTAGCCGCGGAACGCCAGTCCCACGGCTGTACCCATGATCCCGGACTCGGCGAGCGGGGTGTCTACCACCCGCAGCGGACCAAAGTCCTTCTGGAGTCCGTCGGTGATCCGGAAAACGCCGCCGAGCTTGCCGACGTCCTCACCCATAATGAGGACGCGGGGATCCTGCTCCATCGCCCGGCGCAGGCCGGCATTGATTGCCCGCCCGAAAGTCATGCTGGTCATTAACGGTTCTCCTCGCCAGCGAAACCGCTGAGATAGCGCGAGTACTGCTCCTGCTGGCGGTCCAGCCAGGAGTGGGGCTCGGAATAGACATGGGCAAAAACGTCCGCAGGCAGCGGATCCGGCATCCCGAGGCACGCGGCGCGCAGCTCGGCAGCCACGTCGTCGGCGCGGCGGGCGGCTTCGGCGGCGAACTCCTCGGTGAACAGATCCATAGAGACCAGCAGTGCCTGCAGCCGGGTCAGCGGATCCTTTAACCGCCACCGTTCCAGTTCGGCGGAGTCCCGGTAGCGCGTGGGATCATCGGCCGTGGTGTGCGGACCCATCCGATAGGTAACCGCTTCAATGAAGGTCGGTCCGTTGCCGGAGCGGGCCCGGTCCAGGGCCTCCCGGGTGGCGGCCATGACCGCAAGTACGTCGTTGCCGTCCACGCGGATGGACGGAATGCCGAAGCCCGGGGCGCGGTTGGCGATGGGTACCTGCGCCTGCAGGGTCACCGGTTCGGAGATGGCCCACTGGTTGTTCGTGCAGAAGAAAATGACCGGGGAGTTGAAGCTCGCGGCAAACACCATGGCCTCGTTGACATCGCCCTGGCTGGTGGCGCCGTCGCCGAAGTAGCTGATCACGGCGTCGTCGGTACCGTCGCGGGTGATGCCCATGGCGTACCCGGCGGCGTGCAGGGCCTGGGCGCCGATAATGACCTGTGTGGGTGCCATGTTCACCTGATACGGATCCCAGCCGGCGCCGGCGTTGCCGCGCCAGACCTTCATCAGGTCCCCGGGCTCCACTCCGCGGCAGTAGGCCACGCCGTTCTCCCGGTAGCTGGGGAAAACGAAGTCGGAGGAACGCAGGGAACGCACGGAGCCGATCTGTGCGGCCTCCTGGCCGAGCAGCGGAGGCCACAGCCCCAGCTCGCCCTGGCGCTGCAGGGCCGTTGCTTCGGTATCGATGCGGCGGATCACAGCCATGTCGATGTAGAGCTCCTGCAGCCGGGCTCCGTCGATGTCCTCGATCCAGCGGTCATACAGGGGGTCCGGGGTGCGGAGGCCGTCGGGAGTGACGAGCTGTACGTACGGGTCGGTGGGGAAACTGCCGGAGTTTTCCGGGTGCCGCACCGGGGTATGCAGGGACACTTGGATACGCATCCTTCCGTGTTTGGGCCCCAGGGGTGGCGGGGCCGACTCCGGGCTCCATTGCCCGGGTACATGTGACCCTACTCACACTCAACACTTGGCACAACCATTCCTCCAAAGACCGAGCATCCTGCCCTATAAACGGTTCTAACGCCGTGCTAGCGTTGCGCACTATGCAGCCCCTCGACGCCACCGACCTTCGCCTCCTGCTTGCCCTGGCGGAGGATTCCACACGTACGGCGGTGGCCCTGGCCGCGACACTCGGACTCTCCCGCAATACGGTCCAGGCGCGGCTCGCCGGGCTGGAACGCAAGGGGGCGTTCCTGCCGTTCGAGCGCCGGATCAGCGCTGCCGCCCTGGGCTACCCCCTGATGGCGTTTGTGCATGTCCATGTCCACCAGCCGAGCCTGGCGCGGATCACCGAAGACCTCGCCGGGCTGCCCGAGGTTGTCGAAGCCCACGGCCTCACCGGAGACGCCGATATCCTGCTGCGTGTGGTGGCTGCGGACGCCGAAGACCTGTTCCGCATCAACAAGCAGGTCCTCGCCATTGCGGGGGTGGAGCGCTGTGACACCAACCTGGCCATGGGCGAACTCATTCCCCTGCGCGCTGCTCCCCTGCTGCGCCGGGGTGCGGGGCTGCCCTCGCCGCCGTCGTCGGACCCTGTACGCCCGGACCGGACCCCGGCAACAGCAAAGGCAGGCTCCGCCTGAGCGGAACCTGCCTTGGCTGAGGCTACTGCCCCTTAGTGGTCGACGGCCTTTTCGGCGCCGACGCCGGTCAGGGACCGGACTTCCATCTCCGCCTGCTTGATGGCGGATTCGGTGTTCTTATCCAGCACGGTGCCCAGCCAGCCCAGGAAGAAGGCCAGCGGGATGGACACGATGCCCGGGTTGTTGAGCGGGAACCAGTGGAAGTCCACCCCGGAGATCATCGAGGTTTCCGCACCGGAAACCACCGGCGAGAACGCAATGAGCAGGATTGCCGACGCGAGGCCGCCGTACATGCTCCACAGTGCACCCTGTGTGGAGAACTTCCGCCAGTAGAGCGAGTACACGATCGTGGGCAGGTTGGCACTGGCTGCCACTGCGAAGGCGAGGGCCACCAGGAAGGCGACGTTCTGCCCCTGTGCGCCGATGCCGCCCAGGATCGAGATGATGCCGATCACCACCACCGTGGTGCGGGCTACCTTCACTTCTCCGTCTGCGTCCACCTCACCCTTACGGATGACGTTGGCGTAGATGTCGTGGGCGAAGGACGCCGCTGCCGTGATGGTCAGGCCTGCGACCACCGCGAGGATGGTGGCGAAGGCGACGGCGGAAATCAGCCCCAGCAGCACCGGTCCGCCCAGTGCGAAGGCGAGCAGCGGTGCTGCCGAGTTCACTCCGCCGGGAGCGCTGGCGATGGCTTCGGAACCGATCAGTGCCGCGGCGCCGTAGCCCAGGACCAGGGTGAACAGGTAGAAGATGCCGATCAGCCAGATGGCCCAGACAACGGACCGGCGGGCTTCCTTGGCGGTGGGAACCGTGTAGAAACGCATCAGCACGTGCGGCAGGGCGGCGGTGCCCAGCACCAAAGCCAGTCCGAGGGAGACGAAGTCCAGCTTGGAGGTGTCCGACTTGCCGTACTGCAGCCCCGGATCCAGGATGGCGGGATTGCCGGTGGTCTCGACGGCTGCCCCCAGCAGGTCCGAGAGGTTGAAGTTGTGCAGGGCCAGGACCCAGACGGTCATGATGGCTGCGCCTGCAATCAGCAGGAAGGCTTTGATGATCTGCACCCAGGTGGTGCCCTTCATGCCGCCGATCAATACATAAATGATCATCAGGGCGCCGACGACGGTAATCACCAGGGACTGCCCGATCTTGCTGTCGATGCCCATCAGCAGGGAGACCAGCCCGCCTGCGCCGGCCATCTGCGCCAGAAGGTAGAAGAAGCAGACCGCCAGGGTGGTGATGGCTGCCGCAATGCGGACCGGACGCTGCTTGAGCCGGAAGGAGAGCACGTCGGCCATGGTGAACTTGCCGGTGTTGCGGAGCATTTCAGCAACCAGCAGCAGGGCGACGAGCCAGGCGACGAGGAAGCCGATGGAGTACAGGAAGCCGTCATAGCCGTTCACGGCGATGGCCCCGACAATGCCGAGGAAGGACGCCGCCGAGAGGTAGTCGCCGGCAATGGCGGTGCCGTTCTGCGGTCCGGTGAAGGACCGGCCGGCGGCGTAGTAGTCGGCCGCCGTCTTGTTGTTGCGGCTCGCGCGGAGCACCACCACGAGGGTGACTGCCACGAAGACACCGAAGATGATCATGTTGAGCAGGCCGGTGTCCTTAATGGACTCGGCCGTGACATCAGTGGCGGCGGAAATGTGCAGGCTGTTCACTTCGTCTCCTCCGGGCGGCTTACTCCGTGGGCCTCAAGGTCACGGCGGAGATCCGCCGCAAGGGGGTCCATCTTGCGGTTGGCGTAGCTGACGTACCACATGGTGATGCCGAACGTGCTCACAAACTGCAGCAGGCCGAGGATCAGGCCCATGTTGATGTTCCCGATCACCGGAGTCGACATAAATTCGTGGGCGTAGTCGGCCAGCAGGACGTACGCGAAGTACCAGACCAGGAAAACCACGGCCATGGGGAAAATAAAGCTGCGCTGGCGCTTGCGCAGTTCCTGGAACTCAGGCGAGCTCTGGACGTCCCGGAAGTCCACCTGTTCCGGGTGCGCAGCGTGTGAAACCGGCTGCTCTTCAGCCATTGTTCCTCCTCTAGTGGGGCCCGCCGCGCGGCATCCACCTGTGGAGGTCAGGACACGACGCTGTGCAAGCTGTGACGCTTATCACTTTCCCTCAGTCCGCCGCCGTGATGCGCCAGGCGCACCCGGGCGTCGGTGAACGGTCGGTTCTCTGCGGTGAACGGTGCTCGACGGCGTCGAACGGCGGGGACGGCGGCCGGGCGGCTAGGGTGGGTGCATGCTCAGTCCCGCCGTCGATATCGCCCTGATCTGCGCCGTCGCCGTCCTGACCGTCGCAGCGGTGGGTGCGCTCGGCTTCCGGCTCAGCCGCTCGCAGCGGGACCTGGGGTCCGACGCCGAACAGGCCACCTACGCCACACTGCACACGGCGTCGCTCGCCTCGGCGCATCTGCGGGCCGGCCTGACCCCGGCCGGCGCCCGCAAGGCCAGCCGCCACCTGCGTGATCTGCTGGACTGCGACACCCTGGTGATCACCGATGCCTCCGCCGTGCTGGCATGGGACGGGACGGTCAATGACACACCGTTCCGCCGCGAACGGCTGTTGACCGCAGCAGCGCTGGTGCTCGAGTCCGGCCGGACACGGGTCTTCCGCGGCGCCGCACTGCGGGCATTGGGCCTGCAGGAGTGTGGCTGCGAACTGTTGATCTGCCCCCTGCCGGTCAACGGCGAGACCGTCGGCACGGTGGCGGTGTTCGCCCCCGAGGTCCGCGCCGGGCTGGTCCGTGCGGCCAATGAGGTGGCTGCCTGGCTGGCCACGCAGGTGGAGCTGGCGGAACTGGATGCCTCCCGCGCGCAGCTGATGGAGGCCGAAGTCCGGGCCCTCCGGGCGCAGATCAGCCCCCACTTCATCTACAACTCCCTGAACGCGATTGCGTCCTACATCAACACCGACCCGGCACGCGCCCGGGAGCTGGTGGTCGAGTTCGCCGACTTCACCCGCTATTCCTTCCGCCGCCACGGCAACTTCACCACCATCGCCCAGGAACTGGAATCGGTGGACCGGTACCTCCTGCTGGAACGGGCACGCTTCGGGGAGCGGCTGAAGGTGGCACTGCAGATCGCCCCCGAGGTGCTGGGCACCGTTATTCCGTTCCTGTCCCTGCAGCCCCTGGTGGAGAATTCCGTCCGGCACGGTCTGGAAACCAAGGACGGGCAGGGGCGGATCAGCATTGCCGCCGTCGACGCCGGTGCGGACGCGGTGATCACCATCGAGGACAACGGGGTGGGTATGGACCCCGAGTACCTGCGCTCCGTCCTGGCCGGGCATGCGGACGGCGACCATGTGGGCCTGCGCAACGTTGATGTGCGGCTGCGCCAGGTCTACGGGCCGAACCACGGGCTCGTGATCGACACTGCTCCCGGCGCCGGCACCCTGATCACCATGCGTGTCCCCAAGTCGCAGCCGGAGAACAGCCCCACGGGCGCGTAATCTTTTTCCATGCGCAAACCTCTCCGGCCGCTCACTGTTGTCGTTGCCGACGACGAAGCTCCTGCTGTCGAGGAACTCGCCTACCTTCTGGGCCTTGATGCCCGGATCGGCACCGTGCACCGTGCCGCCAACGGCGCCCAGGCGCTGCACGAGATCGAGACCCGCAACATCGACGCCGTCTTCCTGGACATCCACATGCCGGCCCTCTCGGGACTCGACATTGCCAAGGCCCTGAACCGCCGGGAGCGGCCGCCCGCCGTCGTCTTCGTGACGGCGGATGAGGACCAGGCGCTGCGGGCCTTTGACCTGGCCGCCCTGGACTACCTGCTCAAGCCGGTGCGGCCGGAGCGGTTGTCCGAATCTGTGCGCCGCATCTGTGAACTCACGGCCGACGCCGAACCCCAGGACGCCGACGTCGTGACCGTGGTCCAGGGCGCGACGACGAGGATCATCCCCCGCGGCGACATCCGCTACGTTCAGGCGCAGGGCGACTATGCCCGGCTGCACACCGCCGATGCCAGCTACCTGATCCGGGTTCCCCTGGCGGACCTGGAAGAGCAGTGGGCCGGCGCCGGTTTTGTCCGGATCCACCGTTCCTACCTGGTGGCCCGGCACCACATCCGCCAGGTCCGGCTGACCGGCGGGCGGGCAAGCGTGCAGCTGGGCGAGGTGGACCTTCCCGTCAGCCGGCGGCACCTGCCGGCTGTTCGCGGAACGCTCGACGCCGGCCGCGTCCGGCCGACGTCGTGACCGGCGACCCGCTCCACAGCCAGGTACCCCCACGGGTCCGGGTCACTGCTCCCGGCACGGGTGCAGCACCGTTCCCTGTCTCCCGGGAACTGGACGAGCAGTCCGAAGTGGGCGAGCTGATTATCGGTTCGCTGATCCGCAGCCAGCTCCGGCTGGCCCTGGTGGTGGGCGGCGGCTTCCTGCTGATCCTGCTCAGCGTCCCGGTGCTGCTTGCCTTCCTGCCGGTGATTGCCGAGCTGACTGTCTTCGGCGTTCCGGCGCCGTGGATCCTGCTCGGCGTCGGTGTCTATCCGCTGGTCATCGGCTGCGGACTGCTGTACGTGCACAGTGCCCAGCGGAACGAAACCCGCTACCGTGACCTCGTGGACGGGCGGTAGCCGGTGACCGGGGATGCGGTCGCGGGCATGAGCCCCGGCATCGGTTACACCGCGCTGGCACTGGTCTCCGCGGCCACGCTGCTGATCGGTTTTTACGGGCTGCGGATTTCGCGGACCACCAGCGACTTCTACGTGGCGTCCCGGACGGTGAAACCCTGGTGGAATGCTTCGGCCATCGGCGGCGAATACCTCTCCGCGGCCAGCTTCCTGGGCGTGGCCGGCCTGATTGTCGCCTCCGGGGTGGACGCACTCTGGTTCCCCATCGGCTATACGGCCGGCTACCTGATGCTGCTGCTCTTCGTCGCGGCGCCGCTGCGCCGGTCCGGAGCCTATACCGTGCCGGATTTCGCGCACGCCCGGCTGGAGTCCCTCCCGGTGCGGCGCCTGACCAGCCTGCTGGTGATCGCCATCGGCTGGCTCTACATTGTGCCGCAGCTGCACGGAGCGGCCCTCACCATGCGCATCACCACCGGGCTGCCCGCAGAGATCGGCTGCCTGGTCGTGACCGGCGTCGTCTGCCTGAGCGTGGTGACCGGCGGGATGCGTTCCATCACCTTTGTCCAGGCTTTCCAGTACTGGCTGAAACTGGCGGCGATTGCCGTGCCGGTGCTGTTCATCCTCTTCCGCCTCGCCGGCGACGGCCCTCCCGGCCCCGACGGCGGCCAGCTGCTCACGGAAGCCCTGAACCCGGAGACCAACGCACCGCTGTACCGCAACATTTCCCTCAGCATCGCGCTGCTCTGCGGCACGCTGGGCCTGCCGCACGTGCTGGTGCGTTTCTACACCAATCCCGACGGCGCCTCGGCCCGGCGGACCACGCTGATTGTCCTGGGCCTGCTTTCGCTCTTCTACATCTTCCCGATCACCTACGGCGTACTGGGCAGGATCTATGCCCCTGATCTGGCAGACGGCGGCGCTTCGGACGCCACGGTACTGCTGCTGCCCGGCCGCGTGTTCGACGGCGCCTCCGGGGACCTGCTCGCGGCGCTGGTCACGGCCGGGGCCTTTGCTGCCTTCCTCTCCACCAGCAGCGGACTGACGGTGTCACTGGCGGGGGTGATCAGCCAGGAATTCTTCCGCGGCAGCGTTGCCGGGTTCCGGGTCTCCGCTGTACTGGCCGCCGTTGTGCCGCTGGTCATTGCGCTGCTGACTGAGTCCTCGGCGCTGGCCGGGAGTATCGGCACGGTGTTTGCGTTCACCGCCTCCACCCTCTGCCCTCTGCTGGTCCTGGGCATCTGGTGGCGCCGGCTGACGGCGTCCGGGGCAGGAGCCGGAATGCTGACCGGTGCGCTGCTGTGCGGCGGAGCGATGGTCGCTGCGGCCGTCCTGCCGCGGGTCGGTGCAGGGATCCCGGCCTGGATCGAGCAGCCGGCGGCGTGGACCGTTCCCGCCGCGTTCGCGGTGACGGTCCTGGTCTCCCGGCTGACTGCCGGATCGGCGCCGGGCGGGGCGGCGAAGTTCCTGGCCCGGCTGCATACGCCGGAGCCGCTGGACCGGGCCCGGCCGGGTGCGGGTGCCGGAACCGGATCCGGGGGCAGTAAGCCCGTTTAGTCGATGGAGGCCATCAGTTCGACGACGCGGTCCAGGAAGGCGTCCACCTGGCTTTCCTCGTAGCCCTGCTCGCCCTTGGCCTCACGGAAGACGGCGCGGCGCACCACGTCAACACTGAGCGGGCGGTCATGTTCAAAGTAGCCGAGGAGCTCGTTGCACAGGGCGTCAACGTCCTCGATGTTGTAACTGGTAACGCGCTTCTTTCCGGGGCGGCGGAACCGCTCCCCCGGTTTGCGGTGCAGCCGGGCCCGCAGAACCGCGGACATCCGGCCGATCTGCAGCAGCCACGCCTCTTCGCCGCGGTCCGCGATCAGGCGGTCGCGTTCCCGCTGGGCAAAAACATCCTCCAGGCGGTCCAGGGCGGCGTCCACCGCCTGCGGTTCGTAGCCGCCCTTCGCCGGGTCAAATGCCATGGAGCGGACATCGGCGCTGGTCACCGGATGGGCGGAGGTGGAGTCCGAGTTGTAGTAGTCCCGGGCCCTGGTCAGGAACTCATCGACCTGGCGGATGTTGTAGCCGAAGTCCCGTCGTCCCACGCGCTCAAAAGGGGCACTGGCCTGCCGCGCATCATCCATGAATAAATTGTTCCTCTGTGGTCATTTCCTTGCGGAACTACTACCGCCGGAACCCGGTGTTTTTGCAGGGCTCCTGCCGGCATCGTCTGAAAAACTCTGAAACATCGTACGATGCCGGCACTTCAGCTTCGTGTTCCGGCGCACCGCCCGTTGCCGGACCGTTACGGTTCCGTTCCGGACGCCGCTACGAAACGGTGGAAAGCAGCACCGAAAGCAGGAACACCACCGGGGACGCGAAGACCACTGAGTCCAGCCGGTCCATCACTCCGCCGTGTCCCGGGAGCAGGTTGGACATATCCTTCACGCCCAGCTCCCGCTTGACCATGGATTCGGAGAAGTCGCCGGCGGTTGCCGCTGCCACCGTCGCCACTGCCAGCACCACGCCGAACCACCAGGGCTGGTCCAGGAACAGGACCGCCGCTCCGACACCCACGATTGCTGCACCGGCCGCGGATCCGGCAAAGCCCTCCCAGGACTTTTTCGGGCTGATCTTGGGGGCCATCGGGTGCTTGCCGAAGAAGGCGCCCACCAGATAGCCGAAGGTGTCATTGGAGACCACGAGCAGGAGCAGTACGGCCACTTGGACCTGCCCGTTCGGCTCGCGCAGCAGCAACAGTGCAAAGCTCAGCAGGAACGGCACCCAGAGGACAACGAAGATGCCGGCCAGGATGCTTTGGATCGCTTCGGCGGCTGTGTCGATGCTCCGCCACAGCAGGATGGCCACGGCCGTCGCAACCATGGCGAAGGCCAGCGCCTCCGTGCCGCCGAAGTACGCCGCGAACGGCAGCCCCACGGATCCGACCAGGACGGGCACCTGGGGAACCTTCATTCCGCGGACCTCGAGGGCGCGGTTGACTTCCCACACGCCGACAGCGGCGAAACCCACCGCGATAATCACAATGGCGAACGGGAAAAAGAGCAGGCCGAGCAGCAGCGACCCCAGCAGGATCACGCCGACGGCTATGGCAGCAGGCAGGTTGCGTCCGGCACGCGAGACCTTTGCAGGCTTCCCGGCACCGCGGCGGTCCCGGGCGCCGCGGCCCCGGACCTGTCCGGAATCAGCTGCGCTCATTTCGTTGGCCTTCGCTGCGGGAACAGTCTCGACGGACGGTGAACCGCCAGCCTGGGTTGGAGGCTGGGCGTCACTCATCAGACCTCGAGAAGCTCGGCTTCCTTGCGCTTGAGGAGCTCGTCGATGGAATCCGTGTGCGCCTTCGTCAGGGCGTCCAGATCCTTTTCAGCGCGGGCACCGTCGTCCTCCCCCACCTCGCTGTCCTTGACCAGGCGGTCAATGCCGTCCTTGGCCTTGCGGCGGATGTTACGGACGGAAACCTTGGCATCCTCGGCCTTGCCGCGGACGATCTTGACGTATTCCTTACGGCGGTCCTGCGTCAGTTCGGGCATGATGACCCGGATGACCTTGCCGTCGTTGGACGGGTTTGCGCCTACTTCGGAATCACTCAGGGCCCGCTCGATGGCACGCAGGGCGCTGACATCGTAAGGGGTGATGAGCAGCGTGCGGGCATCCGGGGTGGCGAAGGACGCCAGCTGCTGCAGCTGTGTCGGGGAACCGTAGTAATCCACCAGCACCCGGTTGAACAGCGCCGGGTTGGCGCGGCCCGTACGGACGGAGGAGAAGTCCTCCTTAGCAACTTCCACCGCCTTGTCCATCTTTTCGGCGGCCTCTTTCAAGGTGTCTTCGATCACGGTCTCTCCTCATAAAACAGTGTCCACACAGCGCTACCCGCTATGTGGCCGGGCTCTAATATCATCCTAAGCCAAAAGGGTCCGGGTTCCCTGCACCGAGCCTGCGAGGTGTAGGGAAACCCTTTCGGCGCAAAAGGGTCCGGGTTCCCTGCACCGAGCCCCCACCTCAGAGCTGGAGGTTGAACGGCAACCGTCCCGCTGCGGAGAACAAGGTAATTCGTTTCGACGTGCGTGAGCCTGCGGTCCGGTCCCGGAGGGACCTGGAGGAAGGCGGCTTTAAATCCCGGAGGCCGCCTGCGGCCGAGGGGATTTCGTTGCCGCCGTTCCAGGTCCCGCAGGGACCGCCCAGCGGACCGGTTAGTTAGAAACGATGGTGCCGATCTTCTCGCCGCGGATGGCGCGGGTGACGTTGCCTTCACCCTCCATGCCGAACACCACCATGTTCAGGTCATTGTCCTTGCACATGGTCATGGCCGTTTGGTCCATAACGCGGATGTCCTGGCGCAGCGCGTCGTCGTAGGTCAGGGTTTCCAGCCGCACGGCGGTGGAGTCCTTGTTGGGGTCGGAGGTGTAGACCCCGTCCACGCCGCTCTTGGCCATCAGCACCTCGTCTGCGTGCACCTCGAGCGCCCGCTGGGCGGCCACCGTGTCGGTCGAGAAGTAGGGCAGGCCTGCACCGGCACCGAAGATGACCACGCGGCCCTTTTCGAGGTGGCGGATGGCGCGCCGCGGGATATACGCCTCAGCAACCTGTCCCATCGTGATGGCGCTCTGCACCCGGGTTTCGACGCCGGCCTGCTCCAAGAAATCCTGCAGGGCGAGGCAGTTCATCACGGTGCCGAGCATTCCCATGTAGTCCGCGCGGGAGCGGTCCATGCCGCTCTGGGAGAGCTCCGCGCCGCGGAAGAAGTTCCCGCCGCCGACGACGATGGCCACCTCGACCTCGCCTACTGTCGCAGCGATCTGCTTGGCCACTGCCCGCACGGTTTCGGGGTCCACTCCGAGCTTGCCGCCGCCGAAGACCTCCCCTGAGAGCTTCAGCAGGACGCGTCGTCGCGGTGAGTCGGATTCTTTCAATACGTGGGCCATGGTGCCTCCCGGGCATAGGTGCTGGTGCTGCTCTTAAAGACTAGTGAGCTGTTCTGGACAGGCAAAAGGGGTGGTCACCCATGGTGACCACCCCCTCTGTCATGATGACGTTTCCGTCGAAACCGTTGCTGCCTAAATAATTAGGCGCCTACACGGAAGCGGGCGAAGCCTGCCGGTGCAACACCGGCTTCTTCGAGAACCTTGCCCACGGTCTTCTTGGCGTCCTTGGCGAACGGCTGGTCCAGCAGGACGATTTCCTTGAAGAAACCGGTCAGGCGGCCTTCTACGATCTTGGGCAGTGCGCCTTCGGGCTTGCCCTCGGCGCGTGCCGTCTCGTCAGCGATGCGGCGTTCGTTCTCGACCGTCTCTGCCGGAACTTCGTCGCGGGTCAGGTAGGTCGGAGCGTATGCAGCGGTGTGCACGGCGATGTCGTGGGCGGCGGTGGCAGCTTCTGCACCTTCGCCGTCAACGGCGAACAGCACGCCGACCTGTGCCGGAAGATCCTTGGAGGTCTTGTGCAGGTACGCGTCAACGGTCTTGCCTTCGATGCGTGCCACGCGGCGGACAACAACCTTCTCGCCCAGGATTGCGCCTTCTTCGACAACAACCTCGGACAGCGGCTTGCCGTCAACGTTGTAGGCGAGGAGGGTTTCGGCGTCGGCAGCAGCGGACTCAACAGCAGCGGCCAGAACCTTGTCCGCCAGTTCAATGAACTTCGGGGACTTGGCAACGAAATCGGTCTCGCAGTTGAGCTCGATCATAACGCCGACGGTGCCGTCGATAACCTTGGCGGCAACCAGGCCCTCAGCAGTGGAACGGCCTTCACGCTTGGTCGCGCCCTTGAGGCCCTTGATGCGGATGAGCTCCATGGCCTTGTCGGCATCGCCGTTGGCCTCGTCCAGAGCCTTCTTTACATCCATCATGCCCGCGCCGGTACGCTCGCGCAGTGCCTTGATGTCAGCAGCAGTGTAGTTCGCCATTTGGACTCCAGTCCTCCCGTAATAAGTATTGGTGCGGTTCTGCCAGTACGGCTGGCCGGATAACCGGCCAGCCGCACCACAGCCCGGGTCCGGGGGAATCGATCCCCCGGACTAAGGAAATACGTTCTTTACTTCTCGGTTACTTCAGCTGCCGGGGCGTCGACGATGGCGTCAACGTCAGCAGCGGGAGCTTCGGCGGCCGGAGCAGCTTCGGCAGCGGGAGCTTCAGCAGCGGCGTCAGCGGCCGGGGTCTCAGCAGCACCTTCGAGGAGTTCGCGCTCCCACTCGGCCAGCGGCTCGGCCGGGGCTTCCGTGTTGTTGCCGGACTTGTTGTGGCGGACGATCAGGCCCTCAGCCACGGCGTCGGCAATGACGCGGGTCAGCAGGTTGACGGAGCGGATGGCGTCGTCGTTGCCCGGAATCGGGAAGTCGACGTCGTCCGGATCGCAGTTGCTGTCCAGGATGGCAACAACGGGGATGTTCAGCTTCTTGGCCTCGTCAATGGCGAGGTGTTCCTTCTGCGTGTCGACAATCCAGAGCAGGGACGGAGCCTTGGTCAGGTTGCGGATGCCGCCGAGGTTGGTTTCGAGCTTCGTCAGTTCGCGACGGAGAAGCAGGAGTTCCTTCTTCGTGTGGCCGGAGGAAGCAACGTCGTCGAAGTTGATCTCTTCGAGTTCCTTCATGCGCTGGATCCGCTTGGCGACAGTCTGGAAGTTGGTGAGCATGCCACCGAGCCAGCGCTGGTTGACGTAGGGCTGGCCAACACGGGTGGCCTGCTCTGCAATGGCTTCCTGCGCCTGCTTCTTGGTACCGACGAACAGGACGGTTCCGCCGTGGGCAACAGTGGCCTTGACGAACTCGAACGCGCGGTCGATGTAGGACAGCGACTGCTGCAGGTCAATGATGTAGATGCCGTTGCGCTCGGTGAAGATGAAACGCTTCATCTTCGGGTTCCAACGGCGGGTCTGGTGACCAAAGTGAACGCCGCTGTCGAGCAGCTGGCGCATTGTAACGACGGGCATGTCGTCACTCCTTCCGGCAGCAGCCGTGCGCACGGCGCACTGGTCCTACTGCCAATTGACGGTTTTAGCTGTACGCCCGGTCGGGCGAAGCTCCTGGTGTCCATCAGCCGTTGCCCTTGAGGGAGCTTCGACGTGCTTCCCCTGCCGGCAGTGCCGGACCGCTGGAGACGCACCCCCTTGAAGGGGATAATTGGGACACGCGTAGTCAGCTTCCGTACCTGTTGGTCGTGACCGGAAAGGCCAGACCCGGGACCGGGCCCGGACAGAGCGTCCGGGCAGGTCCCATGGCACAGCAAGCTGCTCCGTCAAGTGTACTACAGCGCCGGGGTCCTGCCGTCCCGGCCGGAGCTTCTCCTCCCCACCCGGCCCGCCTTCCCCTCCGGTCCACAGGCGACGGGGTGAACCGGAGTCCGTCGCCGGCCCGGGTGCACTGTTGCCGCATGAAAGGAACACGTGTGTTGTCGGTGCTGGCGGCGGCGGCGGCGGCGGCATTGGCGGCGGGCGCCCCGGCAGCGCCCCCCGGCAACAGACCCCGCACCCGCAGCGGCTGCGGTTTATTCTCCGCCCTGGACCTGGCCGCTGGACCCGGTGCCTGCCCTCATCCGCAGCTTTGATCCGCCGGCGCAGCGGTGGCTGGCTGGACATCGGGGCGTCGACCTCGCGGCGCCTGCCGGTGCGGAGATAAAAGCTCCGGCGGGAGGACGGGTTGTGTTTGCCGGCTGGGTGGTGGACCGGAGGGTCCTGACCATTGACCACGGAGGAGGATTGAAGAGCAGTTTCGAGCCGCTGGAGAGTTCCGTGCCGGTGGGCACTGCAGTGGCAAAGGGAACCGCGGTGGGGTCGGTGGGATCCGGGTCGCACTGCAGTACGGGATGCCTGCACTGGGGCGTCCGCCTGGACGGCGACTACAAGGATCCGCTTCGTTACGTGTCTGACCGCCGACCTTCAGTGCTTCTTCCGGCGGGGCGATCTACTGAGCAGATAACGGGCTTATCCGGGTCCGTCGCCAATCTACTGAGCAGGTAACGGGCTTATCCCGGTCCGTCGCCAATCTACTGAGCAGGTAACGGGCTTATCCGTGCTCCATTACCCCTTCATCTGCTCAGTGGATGTCGTGCCAGGCGCCTTCCGGTACGGCCGATGTCCCGGCACCTTCCCGCACGGCATCCCCGCCGCCCTGCGGCCTACCCTCCCGCACAGCGTCCGCCGCCGGCGGCCCGTACCGCCTTTGTCCCGCCCGGCCGGACGTTAAACCATCCCGGCCGGACCCTTTGACAGGATCCGGCCGGGGTTCTTTGCTGGTCCCGGTTACGTCACAGGCTTAGACGAACGCGGCAACTCCGGTGATGGCGCGTCCGGTGACCAGGGTATTGATCTCGTAGGTGCCTTCATACGAGTAGATGGCTTCCGCATCGGCAAAGATCTTGGCCATCCCATAGTCGGTGACGATGCCGTTTCCACCCAGGATGCTGCGGCCCAGGGCCACCGATTCGCGCATGCGTGCCGTGGTGAACGCCTTTGCCAGGGCTGACTGCTCATCCTTGGCCTGGCCCAGGTCCTCGAGCTGCGCCAGACGCACCATCATGCCCAGCGAGCTGACGGTGTTGCCCAGGATTTTCACCAGCTGTTCCTGCACCAGCTGGAAGGATGCCAGCGGCTTGCCGAACTGCTTGCGCTCCACGGCGTACTTGCGGGCGACGTCGAAGGCAGCCATCTGCTGGCCCACGGCCTGCCAGGCCACCGCGAGGCGGGTGACCTTCAGGACCTTGTTGGTGTCGCGGAAGCTGTTGGCGCCCTTGAGGTGGAAGTCGTCGCTGATTACCACGTTGTCCAGGACGATGTCGGCGTTCTGCACCGTGCGGAGCGCAATCTTGTTTTCAATCTTGGTGGCCGTGTAGCCCGGCGTCTTGGTATCCACCATGAAACCCTTGACCTGGTTGTCTTCGAGGTCGCGGGCGTAAATGACCACCCAGTCGGAGAAGGTCGCGTTACCGATCCAGCGCTTTTCGCCGTTGAGGATCCAGTTGTCCCCGTCCCGGCGGGCAGTGGTGCGGGTACCGCCGGCGACGTCGGATCCGCCCAGCGGTTCGGTCAGGCCGAAGGCGCCGATCTTCTTCATGGCGTAGATGTCCGGGAGCCAGGCGGCCTTCTGCTCCTCGGAGGCCAGGGCCTCAATGGAGCCCGTGAAGAGCCCGTCGTGGACACCGAGGAAGGTGGCGAAGGACGTGTCGGCACGCGTCACCTCGGCGTGGCAAAGGCCCGCGAAGAGATTGGAGTAACCCTGGCGGTACACCGGGCTCATGACATCCAGTTCGGCGATCTTGGGGATCATGTGGTGCGGGAATTCCCCGGCGTTCCACCAGTCGGCTGCATGCGGCTTGACCTCGGCGGTGAGCCAGGCACGGATTTCGTGCAGGCGGTCGCGCTCCTTGTCGCTGAGCAGGTCCTCGAATGCGTAGAAGTCGCCGTCCGGGTACGGAAGGTTGTCGACGTCGATAATTCCCATGGAAAATGTCCTTCGCTGCTGATCATCGGTGATCCACTGGTGCCCGTCCGGGAACCGGCTGAGCCTATGTTACCCACCAGTAACAACGATCACAACGTGCCGCGGAACTTATTCGGGCGGTAAGAAATACTGCGGCCAATGCCGGCGCCGGCTGGAAGCGCATCGCCGGGCACCTGGCCAAAGAAAAATCCGGGCCTCCCAATCTCTTGGAAGGCCCGGAATCTTGTAGGGCTGGTGGGGCTTGAACCCACGACCCACGGATTATGAGTCCGCTGCTCTGACCAGCTGAGCTACAGCCCCCGGTGCCGGAAAGGCATCGGTGCCCGAAAGGCAACGATGCCATCCTAGTGTGTCCGGGGACCGGACAACCAATCAGGCCGCAGGCACCGGTCTCCCGGGATCGCCCCGGTAGAGATCTTCAAAGGTGGACAGCGTGGCTTCCAGGCTGTGCCGGTCCACCATGTCGCGGCTCGTCCTGCCCATCTTCTGCCGGTCTTCCGGGGAGAGTTCAAGGATCTCCGTGATGCGGCCGGACAACTCGTCGCTGTCGCCGGGCGTAAAGAGGTAGCCGTTGCGCCCCTTCTCCACGAGGTGCGGCAGGGCCATGGCGTCGGCGAGCAGGACCGGCTTGGACGCCGACATTGCCTCCAGCGTCACCAGGGACTGCAGCTCTGCGGTGCCGGGCATGCAGAACAGATCGGCCTTCAGATAGGCCTCGCGCAGTTCGGCGTCGGAGATCAGCCCGCGGAACACCACCCGGTCCTGCAGTCCCAGCCGCTGCACCTGGGCTTCGAGCGCGGTGCGGACCTCGCCGCCGCCGACGATCTCCGCCCGCACACCGAGATGGGCCGGGGTTTTGGCTACGGCGTCGATGAGGACGTCCACGTGTTTTTCCTCGGCCAGCCGACCGACGAACAGGACGGTGGGCGCCTCGTGCGGGGGAATCTTCTCCCCCGGATGCAGTTCATACACCGACGCGTCAATGCCGTTGGACAACGCCATCACGTCATGCAGGAAGGCATGGCGGTACATGGCCTCGGCGGCCAGCGGCGTGGGGGTGGTGACCACCTGCGCCTGGCCCATCACCTTGCCCATGTCCTTCCAGGAGTTGGTCGCGACGATCCGTTTCAGCCACTTGGGGAAGGGCAGGAACGGATCCAGGTTGGCTGGCATGAAGTGGTTGGTCGCAATCACGCGGATCCCGCGCCTGCGGGCCTCGTAGAGGGTGTACTCCCCCACCATGTAGTGGCACTGGATGTGCACGACGTCGGGCTGCACCCGGTCGAAGAGCAGCGCGATTTCCTTTTTAATCTCCCAGGGCAGGCAGATCCGCCAGTACTCGTGCGTGGGAACCCCGTGGGAACGGAGCCGGTGCACCGGCCACTCACCCCCGAGATCGCTGCGGCTGCCGCCGTTGACGTCATTCGGTGCCAGGACATGGACGTTGTGCCCGCGCCCGTGCATCCCCCGGGCCAGCCGGTAGCCGAACTGCGCGGCACCGTTCAGGTGGGGAGGATAGGTGTCACAGGCAATGAGGACAGTCAGCGGTTGGTCTACCGGGGCGTCGGTCACGTTGGTGGTCCTGCTTTCGGGTTCTTTGAGGCCGGCTTTTGCCGCCTCCGCTCTTCATTCCGACGCTGGATAACGTCAGGGTGATACCGCGAGAGGGCAACGACCCCAACAATAGCAATCAAGGCCGCCACGGACATGGCCACCGCGGCGACGGCCGGAACATCCGGCCGCAGTTCATGCAGGACACCGATGCCGATGGCTATCCCCACCATGGGGTCAATGACGGTCAGCCCCGCGATCACCAGGTCCGGCGGCCCGCTGGAATAGGCGTTCTGCACAAACCAGGACCCCAGTGCGCCGGCGGCTGCAACCGCCACGATGGTGTACCAGGGCACGTTCAGCAGGAACCGGCCGTTCGGGTTGAGCAGGTCACCGGCAATAACCTTCGTCAGGACGGCGACGAACCCGAACAGGATGCCGGCGCCCAGAATGTGCGCGATCGCACGGAGCCGTTTACGGAAGACCAGGTTCAGACCACCGAAGAAGACCACGACGACGGCGAGGATGAGGACAATCGTCACTTCCTGCCGCGGCTCCACTACCTGCTCGGTGCGGGTGACCATGATGGCCAGGGACACGAACAGCATGCTGCCCGCCACGCATGCGGTAATGGCCGCGACGGTAATGCGGTTCATGTGCAGGCCCTGATCCCGTGAATTCACCACGGTGGTGATCACCAGCGCAATGGAACCGATCGGCTGCACCACGGTCAGGGGCGCCATCGACAGTGCCGCCACATTCAGGGCCATGCCGGTGCCCAGCAGCAGGAGGCCAAGAAGCCACCGGGGGTTGCGCAGCAGCCGGCTGATCTGGGAGGTATTCAGGGCCAGGCCGCCTGTGTCGGCCTTCACGGCGCTGCCTTGGCGCTGGGCGCCGAAGGCCAGGAAGAAGGCGCTTGCGAGGGCGCAGGCGACGGCAACGCCTACCATCGGCACTGCCCGGGCTGGAATCCGCGGCGCGGGCGGCCGGAAGCCGTCCTAGGGTGCATAGCCGGTTCCGGTTCCGGCGTAAACGGAGCCGCGCTGGTGCAGGTATTTGCGCCACGCGGCCACCAGGTACCCGGCGGCTGCTGCAACATGGCCGATGCAGCCCAGTGCCAGCACGGCGGAACCGGCGGAGCAGAGCCACTGGTAGTCATACCCGTCCACCCGGCCCAGCAGCAGCAGGGGTGCACCCAGAAGCAGCAGTGCTGTCCGGATTTTTCCGACGAGACTGACCGGCAGGTCCGGATTGCCGTGGAAGAGCAGCAGGGAGTTGACGATCAGGACGGCGTCCGGAACGGCGATGCTGAGGATCAGCCACACCGGTGCGATGCCGTCCACCACGAAGGTGGCGGCCACGATGATCAGCGCGAGCCGGTCCGCCACCGGGTCCAGCCACTGTCCGGTGGTTGAGACCTGGTTCAGCCGGCGGGCCAGATAGCCGTCGATCCAATCCGTGCTGCCCACCGCTACCAGCGTGAGGAACGCACTCCCGTAGCGGTCCTCGCTGACGAACAGCACAAACAGGGGGATGCCCAGAAAACGAAGGACCGTGACCAGATTCGGTAGGGTCCAGAACCGTTCCAATACGGTGAGTTCCGTATCGGGACGCGCTCCGGCACCGATGAATCTGATCACGGTCCGTTCCCCTCGTCAAAGATGTACGAGTACAGCTTACTTTCGCGCGAGCCGGCGGGACATGATGAGCAGCGCCAGCAGCGAGGCGAGCATGACCGAAAGCGGCTGCCAGCGTTCCTTGATCAGTGCCAGCACGTCGTCGGCCGCGGAAGGACCGGCAGCGCTGTCTTCGTTGCTGCGGGCTGCGGCAGCCCGGCGGGATTTCAGCTCCTGAATGCGGGCTTTGACGTCCACTTTCTCGCCCAGTCCGTCCCGGACCGCGGCAATGTGCTCGCGGCGCTGGCGTGCACGGGTGCGCAGTTCCTCGGGGGTGGGCGGCTTCGGGCCTTCAGGCTTGTCCGCCTTCTCAGCCTTCTTGTCCTTCTTTTCCTTCGGCTCCTTGGGCTTGTCCAGGGTAGCCGGATCGAAGCTGCGGCCTTCCTTCAGCACGCCGAGGTCGTAACGCACGCCGCGGATGGCTTCCTCGGGAAGCAGCGGCAGCGCCTTCTTGAAGCGGCTGTAGCCGATGAATCCGGCAATACCGGCGATCACTAGGAACAGGGCGGCAACCAGCAGCGCAGCCAGCCAGGCAGGCATAATCAGTGACAGCGCCATGATGCCGGCAACAAGCAGCGAGATGGCCAAAGCCGCAACCATCAGCAGCGCCACCACCATGAAGGCCGCGGCAATGCCGGCCTTGATGCCCTTCTGCTTCATTTCGGCTGTGGCGAGGGCGAACTCGTCATTCAGCTGGCGCGGCGTCAGTCGGGCCATGACTTTCGCCAGCCCCACCAGCGACGAGCTCCCCGCCGTTCGCTGTGTCCGAGTGCTAGCGGAGCGGTTCATGCGCCCAGCCTCCGTCCCCTGTTCAGTATTCACCGTTGCCATAACCCCAAATTACCATTCTCCTCAGCGTTATCAGTCTGCCCATCCGCACCAATGGCACGTTAGGACGTTTCGAGGCCCTCGCGGTCCTCGAGTTCGCGGCCGGACAGCTCGGGAAGTTTGGTCTTCACGAACCAGAAGGACAGCACCGCGAACGCGGTAAAGATGGCGTACATAATCCAGACTCCGAAGTTATCGCTGACCCACGGGAAGGCAAGGGTAACGATGAAATTGAAGATCCAGTTGACCATGGCGCCCAGGCCCAGGGCCAGGGAACGGATGTTGTTCGGGAAGACCTCGCCGAGGGTAACCCACATGACCGGTCCCCAGGTTGCCGCAAAGAAGACCACGAAGAGGTTCGCGCCGACCAGGGCAACCGGGCCCCAGATGCCGGGCAGGGAGACTTCACCGTCTACGTCCACGGCCTGGAAGAACGAAACGGTGGCTGCCAGCAGGCCCACGAACATACCGGCCGAACCGATCATCAGCAGCTTGCGCCTGCCGATGCGGTCCACGAACGCAATGGCGACCAGTGTCATCAGCACGTTCACGATCGAGGTGATCACCGACGTCGTGAAGGAGTCGCTCTCACTGAAGCCTACGGACTTCCACAGGGTGGTGGAGTAGTAGAAGATCGCGTTGATGCCGACCAGCTGCTGGAACGCGGCGATTGCCATGCCGACCCAGAGGATGGGCTGGAGTCCGAACTTGGGCCCGCGCAGGTCGCGGAAGGTCGGCTGCGGGCTCTTGAAGCTGTCGCGGATATCGGCGATCTTGCGGTCCGTGTCCGTCACGCCGGAAATGGTGGTGAGCACCTTGGCGGCTTCCGCGTCGCGGTTCTTCCGGACGAGGTACTGCGGGGATTCCGGGATGGTGAGTGCCAGGACGCCGTAGACGATGGCGGGCGCGACGCCGACGAGCAGCATCCAGCGCCAGGCCGGCAGGCCCCACCAGAGTTCGCCGAGCGCGCTGCCGGCCGTATTGGCCAGGAAGGCGTCGGAAAGCAGTGCGGCAAAGATACCGATGGTGATGGCCAGCTGCTGGACGGAGCCCAGCGCGCCGCGCCATTTTGCGGGGGCAACCTCGGCAATGTAGCCGGGGGCGATGACGGATGCGGTGCCGATGGCAAGACCGCCGACCAGCCGCCAGAGCATCAGGTCCCATTCGCTGAATGCCAGCGCGGATCCCACGGAGTTGGCTGCGAAGAGTACGGCGGCGCCGACCATGACCAACTTGCGTCCAAGCTTGTCTGCCAGCTGGCCGGCGAACCAGGCGCCGGCGGCACAGCCCAGCAGCGTGATGGCCACGGTGAAGCCGAGGATGCCCGGGCTGAGGGTGAATTCCTCTCCGATGGCATCGACCGCGCCGTTGATTACTGCGGTATCAAACCCGAAAAGCAAACCGCCCACCGCTGCGGCAACGGTGACACCAATCACCCTGCCGGGGTGGGCCACCCGTTCGGATTTGCCGTTGTTGGGTCCTGGCTGAGTCGCGCCCATCGACCGTTCCTCGTTTTCTACTCAACTAGCTGCGTACACGTGACTGGTGTCAAAACACTTAAGCCTACGCATAACACTAAGCATGCTTGTTCATGCACGGTAGCCGAAGCGCGGCTCCAACGGCAGAAACGCGGGACAACCCGCCGCGGTGTTGGAAGGCCGCGGCACCGGAATTCCGGCAGGACCGAGGGCGGCCGGCAACCTCGGAGAAGAAGGTTCCGTGCGGACACACCCGTTCCGGTGTCATTCAGATCACAGGTTTCCCGGCATTCCCTCACGCGGGGACGGCCGTGACGGCGCCTCCGCCGGGACGCGGCGGGCGCATAAAAAAAGGGCCTGCGACGCGGGAAACCCGGTCACAGACCCTCTGCTTGCTCCCCCGACTGGACTCGAACCAGTAACCCTTCGATTAACAGTCGAATGCTCTGCCAATTGAGCTACGGGGGAAAGCGGCGTCCTCAACTATACAGTAAATCGCCGGTCCTTCCGAACCGGTCCGCCCCGGGACTCCGCCGTTAGTGGTTCCGACGCCGCGTTGCCGGCCTGTGAGACAGTTGCCCATGATTAAACAGGTCCGGAAAGTCGTCTGCTACGCGGTGCAGCAGGATCATCTGCTTGTCTTCACCCATAACGCAGTACCGATGGAAATCACGGGTGTGCAGGTCCCGGCGGGGACGGTCCGGCCGGGCGAAGAGCCGGCCGATGCCGCGGTCCGTGAACTGCGTGAGGAGACCGGGGTGGCCGGAAAGGTGCGGAGGTACCTCGGCGAATCCGTTTACGACCTGCGGCCTCTGCGGCCCGAGACAGCTACCCGGTACTTCTTCCAGCTGGAGGTTCCGGCCAGCAGCGTCTCCGCCCGCTGGGGAGCGGGAGAACCGGATCCGGACGACGGCGGATCACCGGTCTCGTGGACCTGCTGGTGGATGCCGCTCCCCCAGGCCCATGTCCTTGCCGGCGGGCTGGGGGCCAGGCTCGGGGATCTGGCGGAGGATCCAGCCGTACTCCCGAGCACATAAAAAAGATCCCTGACCTGCATAGCTGCAGGTCAGGGATCTTGTTTGCTCCCCCGACTGGACTCGAACCAGTAACCCTTCGATTAACAGTCGAATGCTCTGCCAATTGAGCTACGGGGGAAAGCGGCAGGTTTTACTTTACAGAGATTCCGCGCCGAAACGAAATCGGCGCCCCGCCGGAGGAACCCGGGCCCTTACTGGTCTCCCCGCAGAGCCCGGCGCTGCATTTCCAGCTCCATGAGTTCGCGGTTGAGTTGGTGGAACAGCTCCTGGTCGGCGTTGGGGTCCAGCCGCTGCAGCTGGCCCAGCTTCTCTGCCTTCAGGTGCGTCACCTGCAGCTCAAAGAGCCGGTTGAGGATGTCCCGGCAGTACATGGCCAGCGCATCGGCGTCACGGGCAGGCAGCGGCGTCACGGCCAGCTCGCTGACGAAACCGCGCAGCGGCTCCGGCAGTTCCTCGCGGACCCGTTCCACCCAGGCCGCGGGGGCGGTTCCGGCATCGCCCGCGGCACGGATCGCATCATGGACGGCAACATAGGCCGGGACGGTGAACCGGACCGCTTTGAAGCGTTCCCACTGCCCCGCGTCGAGCATTCCCGGCTGCTGGAGTGCGACTTCCAGGGCTTGGCGTTCCATCCGGGCAGCGGGATCACTCAGGTTGGGACGGCTGAACGCGGATGAAGGCTCCGGTTCCTGCGGCCGGCTCTGCTCCCGGCCGTACGTCTGGTTCTGGCCCTGCCACTGCCGCGGCTGCTCATCGCGCCGCCCGTACTGCTGCTGGCTGCCGCGCTGCTGGCCCCCGCGCTGGCCGTATTGCTGCCGGCCCTGCTGCCCTTCCGGGCTGCGTCCGGCCGGTATGGTCTGCCCGGCAGTGTCTGCGCCGGGGGCTGCCTTCCCCCGTTTGGTGGCGGCGTTGACCGCCCGGCTGACGTCGTCGACGTCGGTCCCCAGCCAACCGGCCAGCTCCCTGGCGTACGCCGGGCGCATGGCCGGGTCACGGATGTCCGCCACCACCGGTGCCGCAGCACGCAGCGCCGAGACGCGGCCCTCCACGGTGTTCAGATCGAACTTGCGCAGCGTGGAGCGGATCGCGAACTCGAACAGCGGGCGGCGGGAAGAGATCAACTCAGCCACGGCGGAGTCGCCGTGCGTCTGGCGGATATCGCAGGGGTCCATGCCGTTGGGATCCACGGCCACGTAGGTCTGCGCGGTGAACCGCTGGTCCTCCTCGAAGGCGCGCAGGGCCGCCTTCTGCCCGGCGGCGTCGCCGTCAAAGGTGAAGATGACCTCTCCCCCGGTGCCGTCGTCGGACAGCAGGCGGCGGGCGATCTTGATGTGGTCGGTGCCGAAGGCGGTGCCGCAGGTGGCGACGGCGGTGGTGATGCCCGCCAGGTGGCAGGCCATCACATCGGTGTACCCCTCCACGACCACCAGTTGCCGGGTCTTGGCGATGTCCCGCTTGGCCAGGTCAATGCCATACAGGACCTGGGACTTCTTGTAGAGCGGGGTTTCGGGGGTGTTCAGGTACTTGGGGCCCTGGTCGTCCTCGTAGAGCTTGCGTGCGCCGAAGCCGATCACGGCACCGGTGAGGTCGCGGATGGGCCAGATCAGGCGGCCGCGGAAGCGGTCGTAGAACCGGGAAGCGTCCGAGCCGGTGGAGAACATCCCGGTCTCGGCCAGTTCCTCGCGGGTGAAGCCCTTGGATGTGAGGTGCTTCAGCAGGGAGTCCCAGCCCTGCGGTGCGTAGCCGACACCGAAATGCTCCGCCGCTGCCGGGTCGAAGCCACGCTCCTGCAGGAAGTTCCGGGCTGCGGCGGCACCCTGCGTGCCGAGCTGGCTGCGGAAGAATTCCGCGGCCACCTTGTGTGCATCCAGCAGGCGTTGGCGCTTGCCGACGTCTTCGCGGCGCGGCCCGGTGCCGCCGTCTTCGTAGTGCAGTTCGTAGCCAAGCCGGGCGGCGAGCTTCTCGACCGTTTCGGAGAAGGTGCCGTGGTCCATCTTCTGCACGAAGGAGATCACGTCGCCGCTCTCACCGCAGCCGAAGCAGTGGTAGCTGCCCACCTGCGGGCGGACATGGAAGGACGGCGAGCGCTCGTCGTGGAACGGGCACAGACCCTTGAAGGAACCGATGCCTGCAGATTTCAGGGTTACGTATCCGTCGATCACTGCTTTGATGTCGGTACGCAGCCGCACTTCATCGATGTCTTCACGCTTGATCAGTCCGGCCATAGCATCCAGTCTATTCTTCCCCGCCAAACCGGCGCCGGGGACCAGACGGTGGACGCACTCAGCGCCCGGGACCGCAGCCCCGGGCGCTGAAGACGTCCGGTGTCCGGGCCTGTTGGCTCAGTCCTCCGTCCGGCGCCGGGCGGCATAGATGCCCAGACCACCCATCAGGCACAGACCGGCTCCGAGGGCCAGATAGGTGCGGGCGGATACCTCCAGGCCGGTGCTCGGAAGCCCTGACCGGTCCGGCTGCTCCGGGCGGGGTTCAGGCGCCGGAGCCGGGGCCGGCGACTCCACGAAGGCGTAGGTGTTGTTCACGATGGCAGTGGCCGTATCGTTGGCCGGGATGGTGACCGGGCCGGGCAGCTCGGATTGCACCTGCACGGCAGAGGTGGCGCCGGTACTGGTTTCCGTCACCGTGCATTCGGTTCCGGCGGGGAGTCCGTCGAATTCGGCGGTCACCTCTCCCGTGGCGCCGGCCGGGATGGTCACCGTTTCATCCAGCGCGGAGCCGTCGGTGCCGCAGCGGACCTCGAGGACGATCTCACCCTGTTCGCCGGCGGCAGCCCCGGTGATGACCTTGGTGACCACGAGGCCCCCCGGAACGGGGCTGTAGCTGTTCGTCACCATGGTGTCGACGGTGTCGCCGGCCAGAATTTCGACGTCGCCGGGCAATTCGGTGGTCACGGTGACGGCGGCGGTGGCCCCGGTCACCGGTTCCGTAATGGAGCAGGAGGCACCTGCCGGGATATTCGAAAACACCGCGCCCACGTCTTCGGTGGTCCCGGCCGGAACCTGGGAAACCTCCTCGAATACCGTCACCCCGTCCAGGGTGCACAGGACATCAACCTCCACGGAATCCTGGTTTCCTGCGGCCTCACCGGTAATAGCTTTGGTGACGGTCAAAGAGCCGGGATTCACCTCGTAAGTGTTGATGACGGCAGCTTCCGCAGTTTCACCGGCGGCTATGGTCACGTCTTCGGGCAGCTCCACGGTGACACCCACCGCGGGCGTTTCACCCGTTCCGGGTTCGGTGACGCTGCAGCTCGCACCTTCCGGGATTCCGCTGACCGTGCCGGGAATGGTGCCTCCGGCGCCTGCTTCAATGGTGATGTCCTGGCGGATCACCTCTTCTCCGTCTGCGGTGCAGATGACCTCGACCGTGATTGGACCCTGTTCACGAGCCGCCGGGCCGGTGATCACCTTGTCCACTGTCAGGGCGCCGGGGTTCACGGTGTACGTATCCGTCACGGTGACCTCCACGCCGCCGCCGGCAGGAATGGTGACCGTCCCGCCCGCAGGATCGGTCACAGTCACAACGCTGACTGCCGTCGTCGCACCGTCGGCGGTCTCGGTGATCGTGCACACGGCTCCCGCGGCGAGGCCCTCAAACTCTTCGGTGGTCGGTTCAGTCGTGCCGGCCGCAATGGTGACGGTCTCGTTCAGAACTGTCGCGCCTGAGGCGGTGCAGGTCACCTGCAGCGTGACGACGCCCTGCCGTCCCGCCCCAGTCCCGGCGAAATCCTTTCGGACGGCGAGGGTTCCGGTGGTGAAGGTGTAGTCGTTGGTCAGTGCCGCAGTAACGCTGCCCGCGGCGGGAACCGTGACAGTCCCCCCTCCTGTCACGGTAACGGCCACGGCTTCGCTTGAGCCGTCAACGGTTTCCGTCACGGTGCAGCTGCTGCCGGCGGCGAGGTCGGGGAATTCGGCAGCTTCCGGGGTAACGGTTCCCTCCGGAATGGTCACCGTGGTGTCCAGCACGGTGACACCGTCCGAGGTGCAGACCACGGAGATCGTCACCTCGCCCTGGGCGCCGGCGGCCTCCCCCGTGTTGGTCTTGGTCACCACCAGCGTCCCGGGGGCAAAGGTATAGGTGTCAGTGACCGTGGCCGACGCCGTCGTGCCGGAAACAATGGTGACGGCGCCGGGGAGGATGGTGCTGACGGCGACGCTTTCATTGGACCCGTCCGTCGGTTCGGCGACGGTGCAGGTGGACCCCGCGGGAATGTCGTTAAACGTCTCGGACGCTGTCCCGGTGGCCTCCGCGTCGATGGTGAACGTGAACTGGTTATCAGGGCCGCAGTCGATACTGATCACCACGGCATCCTGGCTGCCTGCTGCAGGACCGGCAATGGACTTGGTAACGGTCAGCGAGCCCACTTCGGTGAAGGCGGCGGCCGCCGTCGCGTTGGAGCTGAGCTCCCGCGTAACCGCCAGGATCAGCTTCTGCGCGTTGTCCACCCCCGGTGTTGCCGCGTCGTACAGGTAGACGTTGCCCGTCGGTACGGTGACCGCGGCCCGGGCCGTAATGTTTGCCGGTCCCGTAGCACCCGTATCGCTGCGCACCCAGAACTGCGTTCCGCTGGCCACGGGGCTGTTCAACGGAACGGTCCCGTCGGCGTCGGCGTAGAGGCTATATCCTTCATCGATCGTCACTTCAATCTCGTCCGCCTCTGACGTCACCGTGTGCGGTCCTGCGACTCCCGTCACAGGTGCTCCGGTAGTGGGCGGAGTGATGGCGATCGCCGGTGGGTCCGGCTCCTCCAGGGGACCGGCTGCGATGGTGTCGTTCACTATCCCGGCGACGGTCGAATAGAGAGTGCTTTGCCGATTGAGGACAAACCCGTCCGTGAAGAACCAGATGGCAGCCTGCACAGCGGCGGCCTTGTTGTTGACGTTGCCCGCCGGCAGGTTGGTACTCGGATAGTACGTGTTCAGGATCCGGTTGACGTATCCGATATTCGGGACGTTGGACTCATCCCAGCTGCCGTTTTCGTAACCGATGCTCACCCTCGTGGAGGTGCGCAGGTCGATGCAGTACATCTCGGCCGTGGTGGTGCCGCTGGCGTCCTGGGTGTTGATGATGCCGGCAAAGCTGACGTTTTCCGTCTGGTACCCGGCCGGAACACCGGCGGGATAGGCGTCAATGGGCCAGCTTTGTCCCACGGGCGGCAACCCTCCCGACACCCTTGTCCCGGCGCCGAGCGACGTGACCACGATGTCCGTGTTCGCGTTGCTGGCAGGAGGCGCACCCAGAATAGGCCCGGGATCCGGGGCGGCCTGCGCGGGCAGCCCCAGCGGCAACATCGCCAGGCCCAGCAGGAAAACCAGAAGGCTCCGAGAGTGGAACCGTCGGCTTCCTTTCCTGACGCGGCGTAGCTGACGGGAACGGGTTGACTGCTGTGTACTCATGGCGGTCCTCGGGTACGCGTGTCCGGCCGACCGTCCGGCGATAGTGAATCGCCGAACGCTGAACCACCCCGCGCCAGAGGCTAACGGTGCAGCCGCCCGTTCACCAGAGAGCCGGCTGCAATCCCTACCAGAGCGCCGGAACCGGGCCTACCAGCCGCTCGTGGAGGGCAAGTGCCGAACCGTCCGTCAGCGAGGCCACCTGGTCGACGACGACACGCAGCCGGGCGCCGTCGTCGGGCGCGTCCCGCCAGTCGGCGGCGAACATCGGATCCAGGTGCTTATCCCCGGTGGCGGAAAGCTGCGCGACGAGGGCGGTGAGCACTTCGCGCTGGCGTTCGTAGAGCGGCTGGCGCTGGTCGGTGGTCATCACGAACGTGGTGGCCAGGCCCTTCATGACGGCAATTTCCAGCTGGGTCTCCTCGGGGACCACCATTTCGGCGTGGTACCGGGTCAGCGGATCGGTGCCGTAAATGCCGCGCGTGGCTTCCAGCGCGCTGTTGCAGAACCGGCCGATCAGCTGGCTGGTCATGTCCTTCAGGGCGGCCATGGCGCGTCGGCTGCCGTCCGATTCGCGGACCCACACCTTGGTGGCTTCCAGCCGGGCAAGCGCCGCATCGATGGCGGCAGGTTCCGCACCGGGCAGGTACCACTGCTGGGTGTAGCCGACCACCCGGGCACGCTGGTCCGGGTTGTCCAGCCACTTGAGCTGGACATGGCCGGCCACAATCGCGTCCTCAACGTCGTGCACGGAGTAGGAAATGTCGTCCGCCAGGTCCATCACCTGCGCCTCGAGGCAGGAGCGTCCCTCCGGCGCGCCGTCGCGCAGCCAGGTGAAGACGGGCAGGTCATCCTCGTACACACCGAACTTGGTGGTGCGGTGCCCGTTCACCAGCGGAGCATTGGCAATGGACCACGGGTACTTGGTGGCGGCATCCAGGCTGGCGCGGGTGAGGTTCAGGCCCGCGGGCGTGCCGTCGGGGGCAATGATCTTCGGTTCGAGGCGGGTCAGCAGCCGCAGCGTCTGTGCGTTGCCTTCGAAGCCGCCGATGGCATGGGCAATGTCGTTCAGCGCGGTCTCGCCGTTGTGGCCGAAGGGCGGGTGCCCCAGGTCATGGGAGAGGCAGGCGGCGTCGACGACGTCGGGGTCGCAGCCGAGTGCGTTGCCCAGCTCCCGGCCCACCTGGGCCACTTCGAGGCTGTGCGTCAGGCGGGTGCGGACAAAGTCGTCCGTGTCCGGGGCGACCACCTGGGTCTTGGCACCCAGCCGGCGCAGCGCGGAGGAATGGAGCACCCGCGCGCGGTCACGGCCGAACTGTGTTCGGTTGGTGTTTTTCGCCGGTTCCGTAACCCATCGGGCCAGATCGACTTCGGTATAGCCTGCGGTGGAGACTGCCTGCGGGAAGGTCATGGGGTGCTTTAGCCGCCTGATACGTCGAGTTCGGCTGCCGAAATGATGGACTTCTGGGCGGCGTTGAGTTCCCGCCCGTCCAGCCAGCCTTCCGGCAGCGCTGTCTTTTTGGGTGTTCCGGCCCGTCCGCGCGGTCCCTCGGCGTCTGTGCCGGGGTAGGGTGCGTCGGGGTCCAGCTGGTCCAGCAGTTCACGGAGGACCGCCAGGGACGGTACCGTCGCCAGTTTAGCGCGGAGGTCTCCCCCTACTACGTAGCCCTTGAAGTACCAGGCCATGTGCTTGCGGATGTCGCGCAGGGCAATCACTTCGTCGCCGAAGGTCTCCACCAGCAGTTCCGCATGCCGGTACACGCTGTCGGATACCTGCTTCAAACCGGGCCGGTGCCGTTCGGACCGTCCCTCGAAGGCTGCTTCCAGGTCACCGAAGAGCCATGGGCGGCCCTGGCAGCCGCGTCCGATGACGACGCCGTCCACGCCGGTCTCGCGCACCATGCGGATGGCGTCCTCGGCGGACCAGATGTCACCGTTGCCCAGGACGTTCATGTCCGGCAGGGCTTCGCGCAGTTCCGCGATGGCAGACCAGTCGGCCTTGCCGGAGTAGAACTGCGACGCCGTGCGGCCGTGCAGGGTCACCGCGGCCACGCCGGAGTCACGGGCGATCTTCCCGGCGTCGAGGAAGGTCAGGTGGTCCTCGTCAATGCCCTTGCGCATCTTGATGGTCAGCGGCACGTTGCCCCGGGAAGCTTCCTTCACCGCCGTCTGGACGATGGCGGTGAACAGGTCCAGCTTCCACGGCAGGGCCGAACCGCCGCCCTTGCGGGTGACCTTGGGGACCGGGCAGCCGAAGTTCAGGTCAATGTGGTCGGCGCGGTCCTCCTCGACCAGGAGGCGGACGGCTGCACCGACGGTCTTGGGGTCCACCCCGTAGAGCTGGACGGACCGGACCCTTTCGTCGTCGTCGTGCTTAATGATCCGCATGGATTCCGGCGAGCGTTCCACGAGGGCGCGGGAGGTGACCATTTCAGTCACGTACAGCCCTCCCCCGTATTCACGGCAGAGCCGGCGGAAGGCCTTGTTGGTGATGCCCGCCATGGGTGCCAGGATCACCGGGGTGTCCACGGTGATGGGGCCTAGTTGCAGCGGGGGAAGCTCAAGCTTGAGTTCCGGAGATAAAACAGTCACCCCTCTATTCTCGCAAGCCGATGCAAATCCGATACCGCCCGGCACTCAGCCCGTGAAACGCCCCCGGCGCGGTGAATTGACACTGCTCCCCTGGCGCCCCTAGCGTGCTGGTGACCTGCATCACTTTTTGCTTCCGCATCCATCGGTTTCGCCGCTGCAACCGAAGATTCGAGGTTCCCCATGACCACCGCTGCCAAGAGCACCTCCGCACCGTCCGAGAAGGGCCTGGCCCGTGTAGCCCAGGTGATGGCCCGGTGGACGGAGAAGTGGTTCCCGGATGCATATGTCTTCGCTCTCGGCGGCGTGGTTCTGGTCGCGTTGGCGGCCCTGCTGAACGGTTCCTCGCCGCAGGCCGTGGTGGATTCCTTCGGCAACGGCTTCTGGGACCTGACCGCCTTCACCCTGCAGATGGCGATGGTGGTGCTCACCGGCTACGTGGTAGCCACGTCCCCGCCGGTGGCACGGCTGATTGCACGGCTGGCGCTTGTTCCGCAGACGGCGGCCACCGCCGTGAGCTTTGTTGCGTTCCTGTCCATGTCCGTGTCCTTCCTGAACTGGGGGCTCAGCCTGGTCTTCGGCGGTCTGCTGGCACGGGCGATTGCCCGCCGGCGCGACCTCCAGGTGGATTACCGTGCCCTGGGTGCCGCAGCGTTTATGGGACTGGGCGCCGTGTGGGCTCTGGGACTCTCTTCCTCCGCCGCGCAACTGCAGGCGACGGCGACCTCCCTGCCGCCCGCACTGTTGGAGATTACCGGGGTGCTCGACTTCGGCAAGACCATCTTCACCTGGCAGTCCCTCCTGACCTGCGCCATCCTGATCGCCCTGACCACCCTCATTGCCCACTTCTCCGCTCCGCGCGGTGCTGCTATCCGCACTGCACAGGACCTCGGCGTGGACCTGGACGATTCGCCGGAACCGGCGGCCCAGCGCGAACGGCCCGGCGAGTGGCTGGAGTACAGCCGCATCCTGCCGGTACTGCTCGGCCTGCTCACCGCAGGGTGGCTGGTATCGCAGTTCGCGACCATGCCCTTCCTGACTGTGATCTCGAGCCTGAACGGCTACCTTCTGGTCTTCCTGATCCTGGGGCTGGTGCTGCATGGCACCCCGCGAAACTTCCTCCAAGCGGTGACCAAGGCGGTTCCTGCCACGGCCGGCATTCTGGTGCAGTTCCCCCTGTATGCGGCCATGGCAGCCATCCTGACGAAGGCCGAGGGATCGGGTGGGATGACCGTTTCGGAGCATCTGGCCGAGTTCTTCACCAGCATCGGCTCCGGGGGTGGTTTCGCCGTGGTGATTGCGGTCTACACCGTCATCCTCGGCGTCTTTGTTCCTTCGGGCGGCGGGAAGTGGCTGGTGGAGGCACCCTATGTGATGCAGTCCGCCACCGACGTCGAAATGAATCTTGGCTGGACCGTGCAGATTTACAACGTAGCCGAGGCCCTGCCGAACCTGGTCAATCCGTTCTTTATGCTCCCGCTGCTGGCAGTGCTGAAACTGCGGGCACGCGATCTGGTGGGCTTCACGTTCCTGCAGTTCACCATCCACCTGCCAGTGGTACTGCTGCTGGTCTGGCTGCTGGGCATGACCTTCAGTTTCGAACCTCCGGTGATCCCTCCGGCCGCCCCTGCACCCTAGTCCGGCCGAACCCCGGCCGGACAGGGCCGCCGGACGATGCGCCGTCCCCTCGGCATCTAAGATCGAAGGGACAGCAGTTCCCTTCCGCCTAAGGATCCATTTCCCCATGCCACGTGAATCCGGCACCAAGCGCGCCATCCTCGACGCCGCCCTGGAACTTGCCGCAGCCAACGGCATCTCCGGGACCACCATGGATGACGTGGCGGAACAGGCCGGCGTGGCCAAGGGCAGCCTGTACTACAACTTCTCCTCCAAGGACAAGCTCTTCGAAAAACTGCTGCTGGAGGGCGTAGGCACCCTGACGGAGTGTCTGCGGACGGCACGCAGCGGCCTCACCGGCTGGAACGCCATCGAGTCGATGGTCCGCGCCCTGCTGGAGCTGCTGTCCGAGAACCGGGACCTGGCCAAGCTGATGGCCGCGGAGATCCTGCGCACGGACCGCTCCTGGCAACACTCCCTCCACTTACTTCGCAAGGAAGCACTGGCCGAGTTCGTGGAACCCATCCGGCAGACCGGCGGAGCGTCGGATCTGCCGGACGGCAGCCCGGACCGCCTCACGCTGATTGCCGGCAGCGTTTTCGGTGCCACCCTGATGGGGGCGCTGGACTGGCTCGTGTTCAATCCGGAGCGTTCCGTCGAGGATGTCGCGGGATCGGTGCTCTACGCGCTGTCCGGCCGACTGAACTCCTGACGCTGAACTCCTGACGCCACGCACAAAAGAGGCGGCCCCCGCATTCCGCGGGGACCGCCTCTTTTCGTTCGAAAGGCTAGTCGCTGAGGATCAGCGTTTCGCTGCCGACCTGCCGGGCCACGCCCGCCTTGATCAGCGGTTCCAGCGCCCGGACCACGGCGGTCATGGACTCGTCCACTTCCAGCTGCACCGGGTACTGGTAGGCAAGCATGGCCACCAGGGACTCGACCGCGGCCTGCGCCTCGTCGAGGTCCAGGGTGGTGTCGTACCCCACCAGCACATCAGCGGGTTCGTCGGTGCGTTCCTGCGTGTAGCTTACGGCGAAGGCAGCGATCTTCCCTCCGTCCTTCTTCGGCTTGTCCCGCAGGACGACGGCGCCGGAAGCTCCGGTGGCGTCGTTCAGCAGCATCTGCTGGGCCTTGCCGAGGGTCATTTCGGCGCGGTCCCACTCGTGCACGGCGTTGTAGAACTGCGTGACTGCCTGCGTGAGCTCCACCGAGCCGGTGGCTGCCTCGTCCAGCTGGGGTCCGTCGTCGGTGAACACGGGCAGCTTCAGCTTGCCCGGTTCCACCAGCACCACGCAGGACCGCTGGATGGGGGTGAGCCCGGCGGCTTCGGCGAACGCGGCGCCCGGGGTGCCCGGCTCGACCTTCGCGCGGAGTTTGGTCACGCCCGACGGCGCCGACTCGGCTTCCTTGCGCAGCATGTCCAGCAGTGTGGTGCCGAGTCCGGTGCGCCGGTTTTCCCGGGCTACCTCCACGTATGCCCACAGGCGGTCCGGATGCAGGCTCGTCTCGTAGACGACGCCGGCGGCCACCGGAATGCCGTCGTCTTCGGCCACGATGCAGCGGCTCCACGGCTCGTTGGAGGAGGGACGCAGTACGGCACGGAACTGTCCGGCCTGCGTGCTCTCCGGATCGCCCCAGAGCTGGTTCAGCTTGAGGTCATCGTCTTCACGCCATTCGCGGAATGAAAGTGCCATTACGCGCCGATCAGCCGTTCAGCCAGGTAGCCCTGGACCTTGTCCAGGCTCACGCGCTCCTGCGCCATGGTGTCGCGCTCGCGCACGGTCACCGCCTGATCCTCGAGCGTGTCGAAGTCGACGGTGATGCAGAACGGGGTGCCGATTTCGTCCTGGCGGCGGTACCGGCGGCCAATGGCGCCGGCGTCGTCAAAGTCGATGTTCCAGTTGCGGCGCAGCTGCGCGGCGAGGTCCTTGGCCTTGGGCGAAAGGTCCTCGTTGCGGCTCAGCGGCAGCACGGCGGCCTTGACCGGGGCCAGGCGCGGATCCAGCTTCAGGACGGTGCGCTTGTCGACGCCGCCCTTCGCGTTGGGTGCCTCGTCCTCGGTGTAGGAATCCACCAGGAACGCCATGAAGGAACGGGTCAGGCCGGCGGCGGGCTCGATCACGTACGGTGTGAAGCGCTCGTTCGTGGCCTGGTTGAAGTAGCTCAGGTCCGTGCCGGAGTGCTTGGAGTGCGTGCCGAGGTCGAAGTCGGTGCGGTTGGCGATGCCCTCAAGCTCGCCCCACTCGGAGCCGGCGAAGCCGAAGCGGTATTCGACGTCAGTGGTGCCCTTGGAGTAGTGGCTGAGCTTCTCCAGCGGGTGCTCGAAGAGGCGCAGGTTCTCCGGGTTGATACCCAGTTCGGTGTACCAGTTGAACCGGTTTTCGATCCAGTACTTGTGCCATTCCTCGTCCGTGCCCGGCTCGACGAAGAATTCCATTTCCATCTGCTCAAACTCACGCGTACGGAAAATGAAGTTGCCCGGCGTGATTTCGTTGCGGAAGCTCTTGCCGATCTGGCCGATGCCGAACGGCGGCTTCTTCCGCGAGGTGGTCAGCACGTTGTTGAAGTTCACGAAGATGCCCTGGGCCGTTTCGGGGCGCAGGTAGTGCATGCCTTCTTCATTGGCCACCGGGCCGAGGAAGGTCTTGAGCAGGCCGGAGAATTCCTGCGGCTCGGTCCACTGGCCCTTGGTGCCGCAGTTGGCGCAGGCAATGTCGGCCAGGCCGTTTTCGGGGGCGTGGCCCTTCTTTTCCTCGTAGGCCTCTTCGAGGTGGTCGGCACGGTAGCGCTTGTGGCAGCTCAGGCATTCCACCAGCGGATCCGAGAACACCTCCACGTGGCCGGAGGCCTCCCAGACCTGGCGCGGCAGGATGACGGCGGAATCCAGCCCCACGACGTCGTCGCGTCCGCGGACCATGTGCTGCCACCACTGCTTCTTGATGTTTTCCTTGAGTTCGACACCCAGGGGGCCGTAATCCCATGCGGACCGGGACCCGCCGTAAATCTCTCCCGACTGGAAGACAAACCCCCTGCGCTTGGCGAGGGAGATGATGGGATCCAGCTTGGATTTGGTCGAAGCCATGGAATGGTACCGCCGTTCTTTTCGTGTCTAGAGGGCCGCTGGGTGCGGTCCTCTTGTGGTCCCTTGGGCATTCTGCACCACCGCCGAATGGGTGCGCGGGAGTCCGCCGCCGGGCAAAGCTACAGCTACCAGCTTAAGGCGGGGATGCCCCGCTCACCTACCGGCCCGCCGGACCACGGCGTTTCGGGTCAGCGCAGGGTGCTCTCCGTCCGGGGCTGTCCGGGACGACGACGGCGGAACGGGCCGCCGCCGGGCATGTTCCACGGCAGCGTGGCCAGCACAATGGCGAGCAGCGTGAGCAGGGTACCGAGTACGGTTGCCGCCACCACAACGCTGCCCGGTGCGGGGAAGACAATGTCCAGCAGCAGCGAGCCGATCAGCTGTCCGCCGATCAGCCCGAGGCTGGTCAGCAGGACGCCCAGGCTGCGCACCAGCAGGGCGCCGACGCCGATGAAGATGCAGCCCAGCGGCCCGCCCAGGTACAGCCACCATTCGCCGGGCAGCGGATTGCCCGGACCCGAAACGGCAACCTTGATCCCCCACATCACGGCCAGCAGGACGGTGCCGGAGATGAAGTTCACCAGGGTGGCGGTGATCGGCGTGCCGTAGTGCATGCCCGTGGTGCCGTTCATGGCCTGCTGGAAACTCATCAGCATGCCGGCGGTCAGGGGCAGCAGCACCGGCACGAGCCATTCGGACGGCTCTCCCCCGGCACCGAGCTTCGGGCTGACGGCCCAGGCGACGGCGGCGATGGTCAGCACCGCGCCCACCACACGCATCACGGTCAGCGCCTTCTTGCCGGCCGGGCCAATGCCGAGCCGGTCCACCACCAGCCCGGTGAGGGTCTGTCCGGCGACGGCGGCAACGGTAAACACCGCCACGCCCAGGACTGCGACGGTGAGGGTCTGGGAGAGCACGAAGTAGCCGCCGATCATGCCGGCCAGGACGTAGTAGCGCGGGAACCGCCGCTCCCGCAGCGAGGGAATCAGCTGCCCGGCACCGGCGCGGCCGCGGGGCAGCGCCAGGCTGATGGCGGTCATGACCGCCAGCCCCACCAGGAAGCTGACCAGCGCGGCGGCCAGGCCGTCGTCGAGCCGCTCCCCCAGGGCCCCGTTGACACGGGCCTGGGACGGGATGGCAACCCCGGCAAGCAGGGACAGGGGCAGACCGATCAGCGGGGACATCCGCACAGCATTTGGCACCCGACTACCCTACCGCTCCGGGCCGCAGGGACCGGCGGGGCAGGGACGGGGCCGGAAAGTCGGGCAGAATGGAGGCATGAGTTCCTCCGATGCCCAAGACCTTCCCATCCGCGACGAAATGATCCGCCTGGGCCAGCTGCTCAAGCTTGCCAACCTGGCCGAGGACGGGATCCAGGCCAAACAGCTGATCGAAGACGGCCTGGTCTCCGTCAACGGCGACATTGAAGAGCGCCGCGGCCGCCAGCTGCACGCTGGCGACCTGGTCTCCGTCAACGGCGAGACCGTCCGGATTACGCGCGAAGGCTAGCTCGTCCGGGTTCCGGCGCGCAGCACCGTGTGCGTCAGGAACTCCTTCACGTGGCCCAGCTCCTGCATATTGATGCCGTGGCCCATGTTCGAGTAGAGGATCTTGGTCAGCGCGGTGTGGGCATTGAGCCAGGCGTGCGTGTACTCGATCCGCGGTGCGTCGATGACCGGGTCTGCCTGGTCCCGCCCCCAGAAGAACTGCATGCCGCCCGGCTCCAGTTCGTCGTCGTGGAAGAACGGGTTGTCCTGTGACGGGACCACGAAACCGGAGAGTCCGACGACGGCGGCAAAGTCCCGCGGGCGGTGCCGCAGCAGGGTGGTGGCCACGGCCATGCCCATCGAAAAGCCCAGCAGGCTCACACTGGTGTGATTGTCCCGTACGGTGTCGAGCCAGGCGGCGACGTCCGCCACGGACTCCACGACGGCGTCCACCGAGTAGTCCGCGTCGCTCATCAGCGGGAACCAGGTGTAGCCCGGGCCGGAGGCCTGCGGTGCCCGGACCGAGGCGATTGTGAAGTCTTCGGGCAGGTGGTCCGCCAGTCCCATGAGGTCCTCCTCATTGGCCAGGTACCCGTGAAAGAGCACCAGCAGCGGCGTTCCTGCCCGCTCAGCTTCGGGTTTTGACCAGAGAACAACGGGATTCCATGCGGGGTTTGTCATGGTTTTATTCTGGCATGCGGGAACCTACGGTCGCGTAGCCAAGGGCCCGTTTGCAAGTATTGACCGGTGAGTACAAATTCCCTCCCCGAAGCCCCTCTTTCTCCCGAATCCCAGCAGAAGCAGCCTCCGCTGCACCTGTGGTCCCGGTTCGTGGCCATGGGGGATTCTTTCACCGAAGGCATTGGCGATCCCAACCCGGACAGTCCGGGCGGCAACCGGGGCTGGGCGGACCGTGTGGCGGAGGAACTGGCTTCCGGACAGCCCGATTTTGCCTACGCGAACCTGGCCATCCGTGGGCGGTTGCTGAACCAGATCATCGACGAGCAGCTGGAACCGGCCCTGGCCCTGAAACCGGATCTGGTCACCATCTGCGCCGGCGGCAATGACGTGATCCGCCCCGGCGGTGATCCGGACCGGCTTGCCGAACGCATGGACGGTGCCGTTGCCCGACTGCGCGGAACCGGTGCCGGGGTTGTGCTGTTCACCGGACCGGACCTCGGGAGCACTCCCGTGCTGGGCAGTGTCCGCGGACGGGCGGCAATCTACAACGAAAACCTGCGGACCGTGGCGCAACGGCATGGCGCCATCATTGCCGATATGTGGGCGCTCCGTGAGCTGAATGATCCGCAGATGTGGGCTCCGGACCGGCTGCACTTCTCTCCGCTGGGACACCACACCATTGCCGCCATGGTGCTGGACACCCTGCAGGTGCCGCATTCCCTGCAGCCGCTGGAAACCAAGCCGCTGCCCGCCAAGAAATGGCGCACGGCCCGCTCCGAAGACATGGTCTGGGCCCGCGAGTTCCTGTTCCCGTGGGTGGTCCGCCGGGTGCGGCACCAGTCCTCGGGTGACGGGATCTCCGCCAAGCGCCCCGAGGCGGGACCGATGTTCGGCCGGCGGATGCCGCAGGGATCTGCCGACTAGGAACTGCTTCGTCAGGAGCCGCCGGCCTGCTGCGCCTGGTCGGTTTTTTCGGCCTGCTCAATCAGGTTCGCCAGGTGGAAGGCCCACCCTTCGCGGTGGGCTGCCGAAAGCTCCGCGCCGATACCGGCGTCGAGCGCCGCAAAGCCGCTCTCGGTCACTGCTATCCCGGTGGTATCTATCTCATCGGTCAGTTCGAAGCTGACCACTGTGTGGGCGCCCCATTCGGGTGCGGTCCAGCGGAAGGAGAGCAACCTGCCCGGGGCCACGGCCAGCACCGTGCCGGTGGCGGTGTGCTCCACCCCGTCCTCGCTCCACCGCTCTTTCAGGGGCGCCCCCGGGTGCGGGGCGAAGTCCATGTCCGGCCACCAGGACGCCCGGTTATCCACGAGTACGTGCCAGAGTACCTCCGGGGTGCACTGCGCCCGGCCAGAGAGGGAAATCCGATCTGCCATGGGGAATGTTCTTCCATGAATTGCCGCGGCGGGCAAGGGGTAAACCCCTGTTGTGCGCCTCCCGGGGTTGGTATAACTGCGGATATCCCGCTGCAGTTCCTCCGAAAGAGGTGGCCCTCATGCCTGCTGCACCCGACCGCTTTCCTGCAGGTTCACCCTGCTGGGCGGATCTGACCTCCTCCGATCCTGCCCGGGCCCGGGAGTTCTATGCCGGTCTGCTCGGCTGGGACACCGTGGACCTGGGCAGGGCATCCGGACATTACCTCCACTTCCGGCACAACGGGGACGTGGTGGCCGGCATGATGCAGAACTCGCCGGAGACCACGTTCCCGGATTTCTGGACCGTGTACCTTGCCTCCGACGATGCCGGTGCCACAGCCGGTTCCGCTGCCGCCGCCGGAGGGCAGGTGCTGCTGGACCCGGCGCGCGCCCTGGACCAGGGCACGGTGGCGGTGCTCGGCGACCCCACCGGAGCGGCCATCGGTGTCTGGCAGCCGGATACCCTCCGGGGATTCGCGCGGATCGATGAGACCCGGGCACCGGTCTGGTACGAGCTCATGACCAATAACTATCCGGCGGCCCTGGAGTTTTACCGGAACGTGTTCGGCTGGGAAACGGCGGTCCTCTCAGACACCAGCGAGTTCCGCTACTCCACGCTGCAGAGCAACGGCCGTCCGGTGGCCGGGGTGATGGATGCCGCCGAGGGACTGCCGGAGGACATCCCCTCCCACTGGGAGATCTACTTCGGCCATGCGGATATCGACGCTGCGGCCGAGCAGGCGGAGCAGCTGGGCGGATCGGTGTTGAGTGTGCCGGAGGATTCCGACTACGGCCGGATGGTCCAGCTGGCCGACCCCACCGGAGCAGCGTTTTGGCTGATGGCGGCCCCGGAGGCTTGAGCGTCCTACCCGAACACCTCCCGCTTCAAAGCGCCGGAAATCTCCCGGACGCTGGTCAGGAACCCGTCATGCCCGATGGGTGCCCGGATGTGGTGGACGGAGGTTTCCCGGGGCAGGGCTGCCGCCAGGTCCGCCGACTGCCGGGGAAAGTAGAGCCGGTCGGATTCGACCGCGGCAATAAAGAAGTCCGCCGCCGTGCCTGCGAGCGCCGCACGCAGGGATCCCCGGCCCCGGGCGACGTCGTGGCTGACCAGCGCCTCGGTCAGGACCAGATAGCTGTTGGCGTCGAATCTTCCGGCCAGCTTCCGGGCCTGGTGGTCCAGATAGCTCTCCACGGAGTACCGCCCCCTTCCGGCGGGCAGCATGGCGCCGAACGGATCTTCGGCTGCCTGGGGGGTGCGCCCGAACCGGTATTCCAGTTCCGGTTCGGACCGGTAGGTGATGTGTGCAATCCGGCGGGCCAGGCCGAGGCCGGTCAGCGGAGGCGTGCCGTTGTAATAGTCGCCTCCGCTGAAATCCGGATCCAGCCGGATAGCGGCCAGCTGCGCCTGGGCAAACGCGATCTGTTCCGCCGTGCTGGCTGCGGTCGCCGCGATCACCCCGCAGTGCAGCACCCGGTCCGGCTCGGTCACTGCCCATTCCAGCGCCCGCGCTCCCCCGAGCGAACCGCCCAGCACGGCATGCCAGCGCGCAATACCCAGTTGGTCGGCCAGCCGCGCCTCCGCCCGGACGGAATCCCGGATGGTGACGAACGGAAAGCGGGATCCCCAGGGCAGTCCGTCCGGATCCGCGGAGGCAGGTCCAGTGGAGCCGTAGCAGCCGCCCAGCATGTTGGCCGAGACCACGAAGTACCGGTTAGTGTCCACGGTCCGGCCCGGGCCCACCAGTTCCTCCCACCAGCCCGGTTCGGTACTGCTGCCCCGGGCCACGTGGCTGCTGCCGGTCAGCGCATGCGGGACCAGCACGGCGTTGCCGGCATCCGGGTCCAACTGCCCCCACGTCTCGTAGGCCAGGACGACGTCGGGCAGGTACCCGCCCGTTTCCAGTTCCAGTCCGCCGATGGAGGCGTACTGCAGCACCCCATCGGCGGGGTGCTGCAGCGGGGACACCGTCAGCGGCTCATGCCGGGGTGCCGGGTGCCGGGTCACGGAGGCTATGCTCCCTTGGCAGCCCGGAACCCTGCGTCGAGGTCCGCGAGGATGTCATCGATGTGCTCGATGCCCACCGAGAGCCGGACCAGCCCCGGGCTGACCCCCGCGGCCAGCTGCGCTTCGGCACCAAGCTGGCTGTGGGTGGTCGACGCCGGATGGATCACCAGGGAACGCACATCGCCGACATTCGCCACATGGGAATGCAGTTCCAGGCCGTCCACGAAGCGTTTGCCGGCATCGATGCCGCCCTCGATCTCGAAGGAGACAATGGCGCCGGTGCCGCGCGGCCCGTATTTGCGGCCGCGCTCAAACCACGGACTGGATTCCAGGCCCGCGTACGCCACCGACAGGACGTCGTCGTGGCCTTCCAGCCAGTTCGCTACGGCGACGGCGTTGGATACGTGCCGCTCCAGCCGCAGGCTCAGCGTTTCCAGTCCCTGGGCGATCAGGAACGCGTTGAACGGCGATACCGCGGACCCGAGGTCCCGCAGCAGTTGGACCCGGGCCTTGAGGATGAACGCCAGGTTGGCCCCGAGGGACCCGTTGACGCCCAGGTCTCTCGCGTAGACGAGACCGTTGTAGCTTTCGTCCGGGGTGTTGAACCCGGGGAACTTCTCCGGATCCGCGGCGAAGTCGAAGTTGCCCGAATCGACGATGACGCCGGCAATGGCCGTCCCGTGCCCGCCCAGGTACTTCGTGGCCGAGTGGACCACAATGTCGGCGCCCCATTCGATCGGACGGATGAGGTACGGCGTCGACAGGGTGTTGTCCACGATCAGCGGTACACCTGCCTCATGGGCCACGGCGCTGATGCCTTCCAGGTCCAGGACATCCTGGCGGGGGTTGGAAACCACCTCGCCGAAGAAGGCCTTGGTGTTGGGCCGGACGGCGTCGCGCCAGTGGTCCAGGTTGTCCGGGTCCTGCACGAACGTGGTCTCAATGCCGAACCGTTTCAGGGTGTGCTTCAGGAGGTTGTAGGTCCCCCCGTAGAGGCTGGGGCTGGCGACCACGTGGTCGCCGGCCTGTGCCAGGTTCAGCAGCGCGAAGGTTTCGGCCGCCTGTCCGGACGCCAGCAGCAGGGCACCGACGCCGCCCTCGAGGGAAGCGATCCGGTTTTCCACCGCTTCCTGGGTGGGGTTGCCGATCCTGGTGTAGATCGGTTCCAGTTCGGCCAGGGCAAACCGGTTCGCGGCGGCCTCTGCACTCGGAAAAACGAAGGACGTGGTCTGGTAGATCGGCAGGGCACGTGCACCGGTGACGGCGTCGGGCTCCTGGCCTACGTGGATCTGGCGGGTTTCAAATGACCAATCTGCACTCATGATGCTCCCTCAAACCAGGGGCCGCACAACGCCGCCGGGGTGCATCCGGGTACGCCGGATGTCCGGTGGGGTCGTGGGACCCGCGCTTGCCGGACGCCCGTTTGGCGTACGGCCAGGTCTTCACCCGGGGCACCCCACCGCGGTTGGAGGGTTGCCGGCCAGCAAGCCGGGGCTATCTGCTGGCACTCATGACCTGCACCTATGGAAACCGATATGCCGCCGTCGCGCAACCTCTATGACGCACCATGAAAATACGGAGTGTTTTGGCGCCGGACCGGGGCTGCGCCGCGGAAGTTTCCGCACTTAGGCCGCCCTTGGTCGAGACGGGTATCACAACGTGCCACAATGGGCCGCATGCGCTTGGACCATGTTTCTTATGCCTGTGAATCCGACGGTCTTTTGGCCACTACCGAGAGGATTGCTGCTGCTCTCGGCGCCGATTTCGTGAAGGGTGGCGTCCACCCCCGATTCGGTACCCGCAATATGATCCTGCCCCTCGCCAACAACCAGTACGTCGAGGTGGTGGAGGTCCTGAACCACCCGGCGTCGGACAAGGCGCCGTTCGGCCAGGCCGTGCGCCAGCGCTCGGAATGCGGCGGCGGCTGGATGGGCTGGTGCGTTGCCGTGGATGATCTCACACCCTTTGAGGAACGGCTCGGCCGGGCGTCCGTGCCGGGCAACCGCAAGTTCCCCGACGGCCAGGAGCTGACCTGGCGGCAGATCGGCATCAACGGGCTGATCGCAGACCCGCAGGTGCCCTACCTGCTGCGCTGGGACGACGGCACGGAGGAACTGCACCCTTCCAACGCGCTTCCGGGCATGCCCGGATCGGTGAAGCTCAAGTCCCTGACCATCGCCGGGTCCGCAGCGCGGGTCACGGATTGGCTGGGCCATCCGGTGGAGAAGCCGCTGGAGAACGTGGATGTCACGTGGATTGCGCCCGCCGGCACGCCGGGCATCATGTCCGTCACCTTCGACACCGCGAACGGTCCGGTAGAGATCTAGTTCCGGGGCCGGGCTTCGCCCGGCCGATAGCATCTGGGGGGGCTGTATGGCTGCGGGATTCACCAAACGACGACGGCGCGGGACTCTTTCGGTTCCTCCCCGGACTCCGAAGCAGCAGCCGCCCCTGGTGATATTCCTAAGCGGCCTGGGGTGCCTGGCCATGGCCGTCCTCGGCCTCTCCGTGTTCGTGCCGGCAGTCGAAGGCGACCGGCACGTGACGCACATCGGCATCCGCACCGAGGGCATCGTGGAGCGTGTCTACACGGAACGGCATGGCCGACGGTCCGGCCGGATCGTCACCTATGCGGAGGTCCGGTATGCCGGTCCGGAAGGATCGGCAAGGACCATGGATTCCCGGGTCCGCAAGGGCTGGAAAATGTTCGGCACGCAACCTCCCGAGGCCGTGAAGGGCGAACGGGTGACCGTGCTCTACAACCCGGAGGACGGTGACCATGCCGTGGTGGACGGATGGCAGCGCACCTACGGCTTCAGGGGTGGAATGGTGTGGCTGCTGGCCTTTATGGGTGTCACGGTGCTGGTGGCGGTGCCTGTCCAGGAGGTCCGGAAGCTCCGCCGGCGCCGGACCCAGCGGCAAGGACAAGCCGCCCGTTGAGCCCCTTCACCGTGCCGGCGTCGATCTTCAGCACTGCCCGGTCATAGGTCAGCAGCCCGTTGACCTCGTCCTCGACGTCGGTGAGCTGGGTGTACACGGTGGCAGCCAGCCCGCGGGCCACCGCCGGCTCGATCTGCCGGGTATGCAGGCGGATATAGGCACGCCGCAGGTCCCGCCGGGACCGGAATATCCGGTAGCCGAACTCCCTGTCGTTGAACGTGTGCCCGGGGATCCGCAGGCCGTAGCCGCCGTATTCGGACAGGACCACCGCACGCCGGCCCCGCTGCCAGGCCTTCCGCAGCCGGAACGGCACGAAGTACACATGCACGCTCTTGAGGTCTCCGCCGCCCTGGTCATGCCAGCCGCTGGCGTGGTCGATGATCCGGGTCGGATCGAGGCCGCGGAGCTCCTCCGCGAGGGCGTTGGCGTCGAACTGGCCCCAGCCTTCGTTGAACGGCACCCACACGGCGATCGACGGGCTGCTGCCCAGCAGCTCCACGGTGCCGTGCAGTTCGCGGCGGAACTCCTCCCGACCCTGCGCGTCCGCCCGCCCAAAGGCGAGATAGGCATTGTCTGAGCGGTGGGGAGCACCGGCTGCAGGAGCGCTCACCACGGAGTGCCGGTAGGTGGTGCCGCCGTTCACCAGGTCCTGCCAGACCAGGATCCCCAGCCGGTCACAGTGGTAGTACCAGCGCAGGGGTTCGATCTTGATGTGCTTGCGCAGCATCGTGAAGCCCAGCTCCTTCGCGGCGCCGATATCGAAGGCCAGTGCCTCATCCGAGGGCGCCGTATACAACCCGTCCGGCCAGTACCCCTGGTCCAGCAGTCCGGCATGGAAGTAGGGGACGCCGTTCAGCAGCAGCCGCTGGTGACCCTGCGGATCCGGGCCCATGCCCACGGTCCGCAGGCCGGTGTAGCTCCGGACCCGGTCGATTTCCTCATCTCCGGAGAGCAGCCGGATGTCGAGGTCATAGAGGAAGGGATCCTCAGGGGTCCACAGGTGCGGATCGGGAACCGGAATCCGCACGGGCCGGCCCGGCCCGGCGTCTGCCTGCGCTACGGTCCGGCCGGCGGCGCTTACCGTGATTTCGGCCCGCAGGCCGGGAGGCACGCGGGGACTCACGGAGGTACCGGCGCCGGCGCCGGAGGCGTCACTGACCGCGCCGGCGTCGGCACTGAGCAGGACGGTGGCGGTGACCGAGGTAAGGTCCGGCACCAGGACCAGCCGGGAGATGCTGGTCCGCGGCACGGATTCCAGCCACACGGTCTGCCAGATCCCCGACTGGGCGGTGTACCAGATACCGCCGCGGTCCAGCTTCTGCTTGCCGCGGCTGTGGTACCCCGTATCACTGGTGTCGCGTACCCGGACGACGATCTCGTGTTCGGTGGGTTCCTGCCCCGTCTCACCTGCCGGCTGCGAACGGTTCGCCAACGCGTCCGTGATGTCGAGGGAAAACGGAAGGTAGCCGCCGTCGTGCCCGCCTGCCGGAATACCGTTGACCGCCACTGTGCAGCTGGAATCGACGGCGCCGAAATGCAGCAGTACCCGCTCCCCCGCAAATCCGGCCGGCAGCCGGACAGTGCGCCGGTACCACAGCGCCTGGTCCGGCTTCAGCTGCCGGTTCACGCCGGACAGTGCCGCTTCCGGGGAGAACGGCACCAGGATGCGTCCGTCCCAGGTGCCGTCTGCGGGTGGCTCGTTCCGGCCGGCGTCGGTGATGGCGTACTCCCAGTAACCGTTGAGGTTCAGGTAGCTGTCGCGCACCAGCTGCGGGCGGGGGTATTCCTGCAGGACGGAGCCGGGGTCCAGGGCTGCACCCCATCGGGTCATCAGTGTCACCGGGCCATCTTATGTGCCGCCGTTCAGTTCCCGATCCCGATGGCCGAACCGAACAGGGCAAACCCGACAAAGCCGGCAATGTCCACCAGAGCATGCGCGATCACGAGCGGCATGACCCGACGCGTCTTGGTGTAGACATAGCCGAAGAGCAGGCCCATCAGGAAGTTTCCAATACCGGGGCCGATCCCCTGGTACAGGTGGTAGCTGGCCCGGATCAGGGCGCTGGTGAGAATGATCGCCGGTGTTCCCCAGCCCAGCTGCCGCAGCCGCAGGAACAGGTAGCCCACCACAATGACTTCCTCCAGCACGGCATGCCGCATGGCCGAGAGGATCAGCACCGGCAGTGTCCACCAGTAGGTATCCAGGGCTGCCGGCACCAGTGCGGTGGTAATGCCCAGCGCCCGTCCGGCAGCGTAGACACCCAGCGTGCCGACGCCGATGACCGCCGCCAGGGCAACCCCCAGGCCGAAGTCGCGGAGCGGTCGAGCGAAGGTGAACCCGATCCGGCGGAACGCGGACTTTCCGGGTTCGGTCAGCAGGAACAGGACCAGCGCCACCGGCAGGAGCGAAAAGAAGATTCCCAGCAGCTGGTACACCAGGTCGAAGTACGGCCGCTCGTCGAGGACGGGATTCAACGTGGTGGTCTGGTCGCCCAGCGGCGCCTCGGTGGCCTTTTCGATGAGTTCGACGACGGCGTAGACCCCCGACCGGCCGAGCGAAAGCCCCAGCACAATCAGGATTTCGAAGACCAGCATCCGGCGTGCCCGCGGATCCAGGGATTCAGCGGGGGCGGAGGGCAGGGCAGCAGACATGGACACCATTGTGCCGGATGCTCACGGGGCCCAGACCCGTGCGGACGTCCGGAGGCGGACTTACCGTCGCTCGTATCGGACCTGGACCATGCCTTGCTCATCGAAGCGCCGTTCCCGCGCCAGCCGGAAGCCTGCCCTGAGTCCGTCCGGAAACACCCTGGTGCCGCCGCCCACCGTCACGGGCCAGATCATCAGTTCCACCACGTCCACCAGGCCCATCACCAGGGCGGTTCCGGCCAGGGTGGGGCCCTCAATGGTGAGGTCGCCGGGCGTTTCGGCTTTCGCCCGCTCGACCGCCTCCGCGGTGAATTCCCTTTCCAGCCGGGTCCGGTCCGTCCAGACATCGTCCAAGGTCCTGGAGAAGACCACCTTCCGGGCGCGCTTCCAGACCTCGCCAAAGTCGGCCGATTCCGGGGACTCTTCGGCAGCGGAGGGATCGGTCTCCCAGACGGCCATGGTTTCGTACATCCGCCGTCCGTACAGATAGGTGGTCACGTCCGCGATGTCCTCGGCCAAGGCTGCAGTCACCGCCTCGGCGGGAAAGGCCCAGGAAAAGTCGCCCTGGGCATCGGAGTTGTAGCCGTCCAGCGTGGAGGACACGGAATAAAGAACTTTTCCCATGGGCTCACTCCATCCATCCCGGCGGCAGAGCGCAAGGGTGCTGCTGCGGGTCGCCCTCCCCTAAGTCACCGCCGGACGGGCACCCCGGCCTTAAACACCATGCCGGTCAGGGGCATGCCGGGCCGGTACGCCAGATGGGCGGCCGAAGGAGCGTTGAGCAGCTGCAGATCGGCACGATGCCCGACGGCGAGGGACCCGACAGCCCGTACACCGTCCCGGTCCTCACCGGTGTGCACCCGCAGCGCCAGGGCACCTCCGTAGGTGGCTGCCCGGACAGCCTCCTGCACGGTGAGGCCCATCTGCAGCACAGCTGTGGCCACGCAGAAAGCCATGGAGCTCGTGAAGGACGTGCCCGGGTTGCAGTTCGAAGCCAGGGCCACCTGCACCCCGGCGTCCAGCAGGCGCCGCGCGGGCGCCAACGGAGCCCGGGTGGACAGGTCGCAGGCGGGCAGGCAGGTCGCGACGGTGCCGGGAACGCCGGCTCCGGCATCCCACCCGGACCAGGTGTCCGCGAGCGCCGCGACGTCGTCGTCGGACAGATGGTTCACGTGGTCCACGCTGGCCGCCCCGAACTCCGCCGCAAGCTGCACCCCCGCCCCGGGCCCGAGCTGGTTGCCGTGCACCCGCAGCCCCAGCCCGGCATCCGCGGCCGCCTGCAGCACCCGGCGGGACTGCCCCTCGGTGAACGCTCCCTTTTCGCAGAAGACGTCCGCCCACTGCACGTACGGCCGCACCGCGGCGAGCATGTCGGTGCAGACCAGGTCCGTGTACTCATCCGCATCGGCTCCGTCCGGCACCAGGTGGGCGCCCAGGAACGTGACGGCGTCCGCCACGGTGGAGGCGATCCGGGCATGCCGGCGTTCCTCTTCCACGTTCAATCCGTAGCCGGTCTTGGTCTCCAGGTACGTGGTGCCGCCCGCTGCGGCTTCGGCGGCCCGGGCCAGCAGCAGCCGGGTCAGGTCGTAGTCCGACGCCGCCCGGGTGGCTTCCGTCGTGACGGCGATCCCGCCGGCTTCGTAGGCCTTCCCCGCCATCCGCGCCTCGAACTCCGCGCTGCGGTCCCCGGCAAACACCAGGTGGGTGTGCGAATCCACCCAGCCGGGCAGCCCGGCCCGCCCGCCGGCGTCGATCACCTCGTCCGCGGCCGGAGCGTTCCGCGCCGGACCGATCCAGCTGATCCGCTCCCCCTCGAACACGATGGCGGCATCCTGCAGCACCGGCGCGTCAGCGGAATGGTCCTGGGTGGAGAGTTCACCGATGTTGGTGACGAGTATCGTGGCCGGGCTCATAGGTGCCGGGTTCCTTCCAGCCGGGTTTCGTGCACTGGTGCGGGGGCGGAGTCGACCGCGGCAATCGCGGCCTGCAGGAGGGCCGCCGGGTCTCCGAGGGTGGTGTGCTGCCCGTTCCGGGCGCGAAGCCGGCCGCCGACGACGACGGCGGCCACGTCCGCGGCGGTGGCGGAGAATGCCAGCTGGTCGGTTCGTGACCCGGCGGTGCGCACACTGTGCGGGCGAACCGCCATAAGGTCGCAGGCCTTCCCCGGTTCCAGCCCGGGCGCCGTTCGTCCCTGCGCCGCGGCTCCGGCGTCGGACGCGGCGACGTGCAGGTCCGCCGGGGCAAAGGACCCGCGCCGGCCGGTCCGCAGCCGCTCCCCGTATTCCAGGGCCCGCATCTCCAGCCACGGGTCGACGACGGCGTGCTGGTCGCTGCCCAGCGCCAGGGCCACCCCGGCGTTCCTCAGCTCCGCGGCTCGGCCGAGACCATCAGCCAGGTCCGCTTCCGTGGTGGGACAGAACACCGCGGTGGCGCCGGCCGCCCCCAGCAGGGCGATGTCCGCGTCGGTCAGATGAGTGGCATGGACGGCGGCGAGCCGGGGTCCGAGCAGGCCGTGCCGGTGCAGCAGCCCCGTGGGAGTCATCCCGGTGGCAGCGAGGCAGTCGGCGTTTTCCTGCGGCTGTTCGGACAGGTGGATGTGCAGCGGAATCCCGGCCGGCAGCCGCTCCGCAATTCGGGCCAGCGCGGCCTCCGGGACCGCGCGGACCGAATGCAGGGCGGCCCCGACGCTCACCTGCTCCGGGGCAAACCGCTTCCGGACCGCCGCCTGCAGTGAGGCGAAGCGCTCCAGCCAGGCATCGGCGTCGGCGTCTCCGAACCGCTGCTGCCGGGTATCCAGCGGCGTGCCCACTCCACCGGCCCCGAAACCGCCGGAAAGGTAACAGGTGTCCAGCAGGGTCAGCCGGATGCCGGCGGCAACCGCGGCGCGGGCGAGGGCCAGTTCCATCCCGTGCTCCGGATAGGCGGACCCGTCCGGGGCGTGGTGCACATAGTGGAACTCGGCCACGCTGGTATACCCGGAGACCAGCATCTCCGTGAAGACTGCCGTGGCCAGCTGCTCGTACAGGCCGGGGGTCAGGGACCCGGCGGCCGAGTACATCTGTTCCCGCCAGCTCCAGAAATCTCCCGCGGTGTGGGTGCGGCCGCGCAGCACCCGGTGGAAGGCGTGCGAGTGGGCGTTGGCTGCTGCGGGGAACACGACGCCGGACAGCAGCAGGTCCCCGGGCTCGGAGCGCGATCCGGGGACGGCCGACGCGACTCTTCCGGCGGAGTCGACCGTGAGCCGGATGCTTTCCCGGATGCTGCCCTCGTACCAGCCGGCCTCGCACCAGATGGCAGCGCCGTCCTCCGGGGACCGGTCCGCGACACCTTTCATCGCGGTGCCGTTCACAACAGCGCCTTTCACAGCGGTGCCGTTCACAGCAGAGCCTCCAGCACATCGGCGAGCGCCCCGGCTCCGGCGTCGGCGTCCTCGGCTTCCACGTGTTCCTCCGGGGAGTGCGAGATCCCGGTGGGGTTGCGGACAAACAGCATCCCCGACGGCACGTGTCCGGCGAGGATGCCGGCGTCGTGGCCAGCACCGGTGGCCAGCACCGGGGCTCCGGGCAGCGCCAGTTCCAGGCTGCGGCCCAGGGCGGTGTCGAAGGTGACCGAGCCGGTCCAGGATTCCGGTGTCAGGGACACGGTGCAGCCTTCGAAGGCGGAAATTTTCTGCGCCTTGCCGTGGATGGTTTCCACCAGGGCCAGCGCGGTGGCGTCGTCCGGGTGCCGGGCATCGAGCCAGAGGTCCACCCGGGAGGCGATGACGTTGGTGCCGCCCGGGACCGGCGCGATCCGGCCCACTGTGGCCCGGGCGCCGTCGACCGCGGCGGCGGCGTTCTGCACGGCGAGGATGATCTGCGCGGCTGCCACCATCGGGTCGGCGCGGTCCGCCATAGCGGTGGTGCCGGCGTGGTTGCCCTGCCCGGTAACACTGATCCGCCAGCGGCCGTGGCCCAGGACGGATCCGCCCACGGCAACGGCCGCTCCGTCCTCGCCGAGCCCGCGGCCCTGTTCCACGTGCAGTTCCACAAAGTCGCCGATGCGGGCCAGCGCCTCGTCGTCGCGTCCGAGCCGTGCGGGGTCGAGTCCGTTTGCCCTGGCGGCGTCCGCAAAGGTGGTTCCGTCCGCGTCGCGCAGGTTCCGGGTCTTGTCCGCGTCGATGTCGCCGGTGAGCAGCCGCGAGCCCAGGCAGGCGACCCCGAAGCGGGACCCCTCCTCTTCGGGAAAGACGGTGATGGCCAGGGAGCGGTTGCGGCTAATCCCGCGCTCGCGCAGCAGGTCCACGGCGGCAAGCGCGGAGGCCACCCCCAGGGGTCCGTCGAAGGCGCCGCCGCCCGGCACGGAGTCAAGGTGGCTGCCCGTGACCAGCGCCCCGCGTTCGGGTTCCCCCCACCAGGCCCAGAGGATGCCGTTGCGGTCCGTTTCCACGTCGAGCCCGCGGCGCTGTGCCTCCTGGACGAACCACTCGCGGAGCGTCAGCTCCGGCGTCGAAAACACCGGGCGGGAGTAGCCGCCGCGCAGTGGATCCCGACCGACGTCGGCAATTGAGGCGAGCAGGCTGCTAACGGTGTCCATGGTTCTCTCCAGGCTGGCTATTCACTCATCGGGATGCGGATGCCGCGCTCGGCGGCCACGTCCGCGGCGCGGGAGTACCCGGCGTCGGCATGCCGCATTACCCCGGTACCCGGATCATTGGTCAAAAGGGTTTCCAGTTTACGGGCCGCCAGGTCGGTTCCATCGGCCACACCCACCTGGCCCGCGTGGATGGAACGGCCGATGCCCACGCCGCCGCCGTGGTGCAGGGACACCCATGTAGCACCGGAAGCGGTGTTCAGCAGGGCGTTAAGCAGGGGCCAGTCCGCGATGGCGTCCGACCCGTCCGCCATGGCCTCGGTCTCCCGGTACGGGGAGGCTACCGACCCCGAATCCAGGTGGTCCCGGCCGATCACGATGGGCGCGCTGACCTTTCCCTCGGCGACAAGCCGGTTGAACAGGAGACCGGCCTTGGCACGGTCTCCGTAGCCCAGCCAGCAGATGCGCGCGGGCAGGCCTTCGAATTCCACGTGTTCGGCCGCCGCGTCGATCCAGCGGTGCAGGCGCAGGTTCTCCGGGAACAGGTCCTTGATGGCCGCATCGGTCACCGCGATGTCCTGCGGATCCCCGGACAGGGCCACCCAGCGGAACGGCCCCATCCCTTCGCAGAAGAGCGGACGGATGTAGGCGGGGACGAAGCCGGGGAAGTCGAACGCCCGGGCATAGCCGCCCTGGCGTGCCTCGTCGCGGATGGAGTTGCCGTAGTCAAACACTTCGGCGCCCGCGTCCTGGAACCCGACCATGGCGGCCACGTGCCGGGCCATGGATTCGCGCGCCTGCTTGGTGAAGCCTTCCGGATCGGCGGCGGCTTCGGTCTGCCAGCGGTCCACCGGAATACGGGCGGGCAGGTAGCTCAGCGGGTCGTGGGCAGAGGTCTGGTCCGTGACAATGTCGACTGTGACCTCCCCGGCCAGCTGGCGGCGCAGCAGTTCCTCGAATACTTCCGCGGCATTGCCCACCAGCCCCACGGACAGGGCCCGTCTTTCCGTGCGGGCGGCCATAACGCGGGCGACGGCGGTGTCCAGGTCCGGTGCCACCTCGTCCAGATAGCGCTTCCCGACGCGTCGGCGCAGGCGTGCCTCGTCGACGTCGACAATCAGGACAGTTCCCCCGTTCAGCGTGACTGCCAGCGGCTGTGCCCCGCCCATGCCGCCGCAGCCTCCGGTCAGGGTCAGGGTGCCGGCCAGGGTGGCGTTCTCGTCGGCGAAGAGCTTCCGGGCCACGGCGGCAAAGGTTTCAAAGGTGCCCTGCAGGATGCCCTGGGTTCCGATGTAGATCCACGACCCGGCGGTCATCTGCCCGTACATCAGCAGGCCCTCGGCTTCCAGCCGGCGGAACTCGGGCCAGGTCGCCCAGTCCCCCACCAGGTTGGAGTTGGCGATCAGCACGCGCGGCGCCCATTCGTGGGTGCGGAAAACCCCGACCGGTTTGCCCGACTGCACCAGCAGTGTTTCATCGTCGGCCAGGGTGGACAGGGTCCGGATGATGGCGTCGTAGGCTTCCCAGCTGCGGGCGGCCCGGCCGGTGCCGCCGTAGACCACCAGGTCCGCGGGGCGTTCGGCTACTTCCGGATCCAGGTTGTTCATCAGCATCCGCAGCGGCGCCTCGGTCTGCCAGCTGTGCGCGGTGAGGTCGGTGCCGCGCGGTGCCCGGATGCGGCGGGACGGGTCAGAAGTGGTTGCCATAGCCAGACCGTAGCCCCGGGTCGCTCAGGGCGCAGCCGCCCCGGGAGGGATGTCTGGGGTACCAGACGCCTGTGGATCCAGCTGCGGGCGGACACCCAGCCGGCGGGAAAGTTCGGCGGCGCAGCGGAGCAGGCCGGGCAGGACCTGGGCGGCCAGGGCATCGATCCCCCGTGCCGAAGCCGCCTCGATGCCCGGTGCGCGGTTCTGTGCGCGGTTCGGTGCGGTCAGGGTCAGGGCGGCGACGGCGTGCCCGGTTCGATCCGGGACCGGCACGGCGACGGAGGAGAATCCTTCGGTGACTTCATTCTCTTCCCAGGCGTAGCCGCGTCCGCGGACCTCTTCCAGCAGGCCGGGCAGGGCGGTGCCGCCGCTGCGGGAGGACCGGACCGCCCCGGGGTCCGGATACAGGGCCCGCAGCTGCGCCCCGGTCATGCCGGCCAGCAGGACCCTGCCGCTGGCGGTGCGGTGGGCGGGCAGGCGGATACCGGCGTCGGTCACCAGCGGCTGCTGGTGCGGGGCCCGTTCCTCGAGCACGTAGATCACATCCGTCCCCTGCAGCACGGCCAGGTGTGCAGTGAACCTGGTCCGAGCCACCAGCCGGCGCAGCGGGAACCGGGCAATACGCTGCAGCGGGGCCTGCCGGGAGTAACCGGTGCCCAGCTCGTGGGCCGTTGCGCCCAGCGCATACCGGCGCTCCTCCGGAAGGTGCACGGCAAAACCATCGCTCACCAGCGCCGCAAGCAGGTGATAGGTGGTGGAGCGAGGCAGCGAAAGGTCCCGCGCGACGGCGGAAGCGCTGACCGGGCCGGCCTGCTGTCCCAGATAGCGCAGGATGGCCAGGACCTGGGCCGCGGCGGGAACCTGGACGCGGGAATAGGCGGCGGGCATGCCCAGAGTCTAGGCGAGCGTCTGGGATCCCAGAAACGGAATCAGCCGGCCTGCACTCCGCCGGACGGTCGGACGGGCAAGATGGATAGCAACCGCCGGCACGAACCGGCCGGGCACCAATGCCCGGACCGGACATCCGTGGGAGCGCAGGAGGAGCCAGCATGCAGGTACAAAACAACGACGAGGCAGCTGCCGTGCGGGTGGGGGTAGGTCCGCTGTCCGGAGAGGACCTCCTCGCCGTCGCCCGGCACGGTGTGCCGGTGACCCTGACCCCGGAAGCCCTGGCTGCCATGGCGTCCTCGCGCGGAGTCATCGAAGCTCTCGCCGCCGATGAGAAGCCGCACTACGGGGTCTCCACCGGCTTCGGCGCCCTGGCGGTCAAGCAGATCCCGCCGGAACAACGCACCCAGCTACAGCGCTCGCTGATCCGCAGCCACGCGGCGTCGTCGGGAGCGGAAGTGGACCGCGAGGTGGTGCGGGCCCTGATGCTGAACCGTCTGGCGACGCTGGCCACCGGCCGCACCGGCGTGCGTCCCGCCGTCGGGCTGGCGTATGCCGGGATGCTCAATGCCGGCATCACGCCGGTGGTGGGTGAGTACGGATCCCTGGGCTGTTCCGGCGATCTGGCTCCCCTCTCCCACTGTGCCCTGGCACTGATGGGTGAAGGCGAGGTGCGGACGGCGGACGGGCAGCTCATGGCTGCGTCCGCCGCGCTCGCCGCTGCCGGGCTGGAGCCGGTGGAGCTGCAGGAAAAGGAGGGGCTGGCGCTCATTAACGGCACGGACGGAATGCTGGGCATGCTGACGCTGGCCGTCGCGGACCTGCGCCGGCTGCTGGCCACGGCGGACCTCGCCGCCGCCATGAGTGTGGAAGGCCTGCTCGGCAGTGACAGTGTGTTTGCCGCGGATCTGCAGGCGCTGCGGCCCCAGCCGGGGCAGGCCGACTCCGCGGCCAACATCCGTTCGGTCCTGGCCGGATCGGCCCTGATCGAGGAGCAGAAGACGGGCGGGTTCACCCGGGTGCAGGATGCCTACTCGCTGCGCTGCGCACCCCAGGTGCACGGTGCCGCACGCTCCACGCTGCAGCACGCCGAAATGGTGGCGGAGTGTGAACGGGCCTCAGCCATCGACAACCCGGTGGTGACGCTGGACGGGCGTCTGGAGTCCAACGGCAACTTCCACGGTGCGCCGGTGGCCTATGTGCTGGACTTCCTGGCCATCGCCGTCGCGGACGTCGCCTCCATGAGCGAGCGGCGCACGGACCGGTTCCTGGACCGGTCCCGCAGCCACGGCCTCAACGCGTTCCTGGCCTTTGATCCCGGTGTGGACTCCGGCCACATGATCGCCCAGTACACCCAGGCCGGCATTGTCTCGGAGCTCAAGCGCCTGGCAGTGCCGGCCTCGGTGGATTCCATCCCGTCCTCCGCCATGCAGGAGGACCACGTCTCCATGGGCTGGGCCGCGGGGCTGAAACTGCGCCGGGCGATCGACGGGCTGACCCGGGTGCTGGCCATCGAACTGCTGACCAGTGCCCGCGGCCTCGATATGCGCGACGGCGGCGCTGCCACGTCCCGCAGCGCACCAGCCGTGACTGCCTGCCGAACGGCGATCCGTGCCGTTGTTCCCGGACCGGGTCCGGACCGCTACCTCTCCCCCGAGATCGAGGCGGTGCGGGTGCTCGTCGACGACGGCTCGCTGCTGGCAGCGGTGGAGGACGTTCTGGGAACCCGTCTGCACTGATTTCGCTGCCGATTGCCGGAATGCCCGCCGCTCCGGCTCTCCCCCGCGCTACGCTGTGCGGATGAGCGAGCAAGAGCATCCCGAAGGCGCGCCCCGCCGGCTGACCGCCCGGGTCACCGGCGAGGTACAAGGCGTGGGGTTCCGTTACCGCACCCTCCAGCAGGCCGTGCAGCTGGGGTTGACCGGCGTCGTCTCGAACGCGTCGGACGGATCCGTCCGGGTGGTGGCCGAAGGCAGGGAACCGGCCCTGGACGGACTGCGGGAGTTCCTGCGCGGCCCGAAGGCACCGGGAGTGGTGGCCGGCGTCGAAGAATCCTTTTCTCCGGCTACCGGGGAATTTCCGAACTTCAGTGCCGAATAACCCTGCCGGGTGCCGGGCGGTCCGCCGCCGCAGCGCCGGCTAGCAGCAGCGCCGGTTAAAAGGGAAAACGCCGGCAGACATGGGGCTGGTTGGGGGAAACAACCCTTGTCTGCCGGCGTCCGGACCGGTCACTACTCGGTCCATTCATCACTCGCACCCTTATGAGGTACTAACGACAATAAACGGCCCGTCTGGGTAGGTGCTGAAGACAACCTGACAACTACCTGAGTACGTGACGGTTTCTAGGCGCTGGCCGCGGAGCAGTTCGATGCTCCGGAAGCGTCAGGCTGCGGCGTACCGGCAGTCTCCGGTGCTGCCCGCCCGGGCCGGGCCCGTGGCGAGGCCGCAGGACGGGGCGCCGGTCTGGCGCGGCAGGATGTCCTGCTGGGCGGTGCGGATGCCGGGGATGGTGAGCGCCTTCGCTGCTGCTGAATCCGCGGCCCCGGCAGGGCCCTTGGCCCCTGCGGAAGCTTCGCCGGATCCGTTTTTCGTGCCCTTGTCCCCGGATGCGCTGTTCCCCGCGGCACCCGGCTTCTTGCCGCCGGTGCTTTTCTTCGGCGCGGTGCTGGCCTGGTTGCCCGTGCCGCGTGAACCGGTGTTAGTGGCGGGACGGTTCCTGCCGGCCTGTGCCTTGCTGGCCTGGGCCTTATTTGCCTGCGCCGGCTGGTTCGGGGCTGTTTTCTTCTGGCCGGCGGGCTTGCTTACCGCGGACTTGCCTGCGGCCGTCGGCTTAGCCACCATCCCTGCCGCGGCAGCCGCGGACTTCTCAGCCGCCACGGCGTTCGTCATTGCCGCCGTGCGTGCCGCCAGAGCAGCAGCCACGTCCACGGCATCCACCGTCCGCGGCATCCGGACGGACGCGGCCGGACGTCCGCGGGGTGTGGCCGGGCGCAGCGCAGCCATGATTTCTTCCGTCGCTGACCGGGTGGTGTCCACAAACACGGCGGCGGCATTGTCGTCGGGGGCGGCGACCACCCGCTGAAGCGCTGCCTTGGAAAGGACGCGGTAAAGGGCCGAAATAACCACCAGCAGAGCGGCGCCCGTGCCATAAAGAAGAATCAGCGAAAAGGCGAGTGAAGTGGTGCCGCCGGAAAAGAAGCCAACCCCGATAACGGCAGAAATCAGCCACAGCGTACTAAGAATGACCAGGATCGAACGAACCCGGAGGTAAAACGGACGCTGCTGCACGCCAACAACTTTCGGCGGCAAGAAATCTGGCACTGAGACTGACCTTTCGAGCACTGCATTTTCGATGCATACACGTTTTGGCGGAAGGGCTTATGACTACAACTCTAGGCATATCCCGGGAATCTCCTGACCATACGCGCGCACCTTGGCTGATTCGTTACGCGCCAATTGATGAGACTTTGGTCACACTTGGTGGCGGGCAGGGCTGAGGGCTTCCCGGGCACCGTTTTCGACGCCCTCGGCAAGCAGGATTCCCGCTGCCAGCTCGGCGATGGCGGAGGACGTCTGGAACCCGTATCCGCCCTGTCCGGCCAGCCAGAAGAACCCCGGGACGGCCGGATCCCAGCCCACGGCGGGCAGCCCGTCCGGTGTCTCCGTACGCAGCCCGGTCCAGGCGCGGGCAACTCCGGTGATGCCCATGGTCGTGACCGTGTTGACCAGTTCCACCAATGCCTGCACATCCGCGTCGCGCGGCCGGGAGTCCTCTGCCACGCTCGGTTCGCGTTCCGACGGCGATATAAGTACCTGCCTGCCTTCAGGCCGGTAGTAGAACCGGTCGCCGGCATCCGCCACCATGGGCGCCCCGGCGTCCAGCGGCCGTTCAACATCGACGACGGCGGCGGTGCGGCGGTAGGGTGTGAGGCCCTGGGGACGGGCTCCGAAGATTTCCGCGACGATATCCGCCCAGGCGCCGGCTGCATTGACCACCACCGGAGCCTCAAACCGCATTCCGTCAGCAGCGGCTTCCCAGCGCTGCCGGCCCGGGCTCCCCGTGCGCCGTGCCGCCTGCACCCGCTGGCCCGTGACGATGCGGCCGCCTGCAGCGGTCAGGCGTTCCCGGTGGTAGTCCAGCAGGGCATCGGTATTACAGGCCACTGATGTGGTGTCGAGTCCTGCGGCACTGAACGCCTCCGGCCGGAGTTCCGGAGCCAGCCCGAGTGCCTCGGCCGGCATCACCGGGTGCATATGGGCGCTCGCCCGGTCCCGCACCGGTTCCTCATCCCCGATCAGCAGGAAGCTCCGAGGCGCCAGGACGGGTTCCGGCAGGTCCGCCTCCGCCGCCCTGATCAAGGCCAGGGTCCGTACGGTCAGGTGCTGGATGACCGGCGGTCCATAACTGGGGATCAGCTGCCGGGCGGACCGGGACGACGTGTGGTACCCCAAGGTAGGTTCCGCTTCCACCAGGACAACCCCGCCGCTGCTCCCCCGGTTCTGCCCGGCTGCGGCCTGTCCGGACGCGGATTGTCTGGACGCGGCCAGCCGCGCCGCGACCTCGGCGGCGAGAGAGAGACCGGCTATTCCTCCGCCGATCACCAGGATGTCGCAGGCCGTACTCGCAGTCATGGGCAAATCCTTTCCAGTGTGAGGAGGGTGGCGTCGTCGGCGTTTTCGCCCAGTTCCGCCTGCAGGGTCCGCAGCGCCAGCAGCAGTTCCTGGGCGGCGACTGCGGAGCCTGCCGCCGCGAGGAAGCCGTCCGGCCCGTCGACGAGACCCAGTTCCACTGCCCGCCAGGCGCCGTCGGAGGCAAGCACCACCCGCCGTGCCGGGCCCAGCCGGACAGTGCGCGCCTGGTACGCGGCTTCTGCTTCCCGTCGAGCCACCCACAGCCGGCCGGGGGTGTTGCGCAGCTCCCGGTCCAGCACGCGCAGCTCGCGTTCCCGCACCGGGTCCGCCGAATGTTCGATGCCGATCCGGATATCGGCCGGTTCGTGGGTGACGTGAACCGATGAACCGTCCTCCAGTTCCACCACTGCATGGCAGTCCGCCAGTGCGAGAATCTCCACGCCGTCCCCCGTCAGCTGGGCCAGGCACAGCGCAGCGGAAGGAAACCGGATCCGTTCCTCCCCCGCCACCGTGCCGGCCAGCTGATCCATCCGGGTTAGGGCTTCCGCCAGCACCTCCGGAGCGGAGCACTCGCCGGAGGCGGGACCTGCAGCCACCGCGGCATCGGTCAACAGCAGGTCCAGGTTCCGGGCGTACCAGGCCGGGTCCGAGGGCCCGGGCAGTCCCAGCTGGGGCAGCAGTACGCTGGCACCGTCGATCACCCAGGCCGTGCCGGCCGCGTACCCGCAGGTGTCTTCCTGCACGTGCCCGTCGCCTTCGGTGGAGATCCGGACAGAGTGCTTCCAGCTGCTGGCCGCCACGGGGCTAGAACCTTTCCCGGTCGCCGGTGAGAATTTCCATCAGGGTTTCCGAGCCCACCAGGTACAGCCCGGGGGCATCGTCGGAATTGGCCAGCAGAACGGTAGCCATGCAGACCGCCCAGCCGCGGGCCCGCTCCCAGACGTGCGGGTCGCCGTCGTACTGGCTACCCAGGGCGGCGCGGAATCCGGCCCGGCCCTCGGCGTCGAACACCAGCCAGGCCGCGGCGAGGTCGGTGGCCGGGTCACCGGCGGTGAGGTCGCCGAAATCGATGACCGCCTGCAGGGTGTTGTCCTTGGCCACGAGATTCGCGGGGTGTAGGTCTCCGTGCAGCCACAGCGGGGGCCCGGTCCAGGCCGGGATGTTCTGGGCTTCGTCCCAGAGTTCCTGCACGCGGGCGGCGTGGGGCACCATGCCGCTGTTCAGCCTGCCCTGTACGGCTTCGTCCCGGCCCGACAGCGGACCGCCCCGGACGGGGTTGCGGGGGAAATCCGGCGGGGCCGGACGGTGGAAGGCATTAAGGAACCGGGCCAGCGGTTCGGCCAGGGCAACGTTGCGGTCGCGGGGCGAGAGGGACACGTCCTGGCCGTCGAACCAGGCGGTGATGCTCCACGGCCAGGGGTAGAGCTCGCACGGTGCCCCGCAGAACAGCGGGGCGGAGGTCTGTACGGGCACATCGGCGGTCAGCTGCGGGAGCCAGCGCTGTTCGTTGGCCGTCAGTCCGGCGGCGGTCCGTCGGCGCGGCAGCCGCACGGCATAGTCGGTGCCGAGCCGGTAAATGTAGTTGTCCCATCCACTGGCGACCTGCTGCAGGGTCTGCCCGCCCAGCTCCGGATGCTGCTCCTCCACGAGCTGCCGCACCAGGGCGGGGTCGGCGGCGATTTCAGCTGCGGGAAGGTTGGCCATTGCGCCAGCGTACCCGCCGGGTGTGCGGCGGGTCACCAATGTAAAGGACCCCGGCAGGCACAATGCCTGCCGGGGTCCCCTGTCAATCTCCGGGGACGTTAGCCCTGTACTCCGAGACGTTCCAGGATCAGCTCGCGGACGCGGCCGGCGTCGGCCTGTCCGCGGGTGGCCTTCATCACGCCGCCCACGATGGCGCCGACAGCCTGGACCTTGCCGCCGCGGATCTTGTCCGCGACGTCCGGCTGGGCCGCTAGGGCCGCGTCGATCGCCTCGAGGAGGGGGCCGTCGTCGGACACCACGGCCAGGCCGCGCCCCTCGATGACTTCCTCCGGGGTGCCTTCGCCGGCGAGGACGCCGTCGAGGACCTGGCGGGCCAGCTTGTCGTTGATCTTGCCGGCCTGGACCAGGCGGTCCAGTTCCACGATCAGCTCCGGCGTGACGCCGACGTCGACCGGGTCCACTTCGGCTTCCTTGGCGCGGCGGGCGACTTCGCCCATCCACCATTTACGGGCTACCTGCGCCGAAGCGCCGGCGGCAATGGTTTCCTCGATGGCTTCCATGACTCCGGCGTTGACGACGTCGCGGAACTCGGCGTCGGAGTATCCCCAGTCCTCCTTGAGCCGCTTCCGGCGTTCGGCCGGCGGCTCGGGCAGGCGGGAGCGCAGCTCTTCGATCCATTCCGTGGTGGTGACCACGGGCAGGAGGTCAGGTTCCGGGAAGTACCGGTAGTCATCGGCGTCGGACTTCGGCCGGCCCGAGGTGGTGGAGCGGGTGTCCTCGTGCCAGTGCCGGGTCTCCTGGACAATCGAGTTGCCGGAGTCCAGGACGGCGGCGTGGCGCTGGATCTCGAAGCGGACGGCGCGTTCGACGGCGCGCAGCGAGTTGACGTTCTTCGTTTCCGACCGCGTGCCGAACTTTTCCTGGCCGTACGGGCGCAGCGACACGTTGGCGTCGCAGCGGACGTTGCCGCGCTCCATCTTCGCGTCGGAGACCCCGAGGTTCTTCACGATTTCCCGGATGGCGGCCACGTAGGCCTTGGCCAGCTCGGGGGCACGCGATCCGGCGCCTTCGATCGGCTTGGTGACAATCTCAACCAGCGGAACGCCGGCGCGGTTGTAGTCCACCAGGGAGAAGTCGGCGCCCTGGATGCGGCCGGCTGCGCCTCCCATGTGCGTCAGCTTGCCGGCGTCTTCCTCCATGTGGGCGCGTTCAATCTCGACGCGGAACACAGTGCCGTCTTCGAGCTCGATGTCCAGGTAGCCGTCGTACGCGATGGGGTCTTCGTACTGGGAGGTCTGGAAGTTCTTGGGTGTGTCCGGGTAGAAGTACTGCTTCCGGGCGAAGGTGCAGGTTTCGGCGATCTTGCAGTTCAGCGCCAGGCCGATGAGGATCGAGTACTCCACAGCGGTCTTGTTCACCACCGGCAGCACGCCGGGCATGCCCAGGTCCACCGGCGTGACGGCGGTGTTGGGCTCGTCGCCGAAGATGTTGGGGGCGTCGGAGAACATCTTGGTCTTGGTGTTCAGCTCCACATGGACCTCGAACCCCAGCACCGGATCGTACTTCTCCATGGCCTCTTCGAAGGACAGGGTTTCATCCTGGATATGGACGGACATTTACTTCACTCCTCCGAGTACGGGTGCCGAGGCCAGCAGCGGGCCGCCCCACTTCTGTTCCAGCATGCTCTCCAGAGCTGCGCCGGCACGGTAGAGGCGGATGTCTTCGCGGGCCGGGGCCAGGAACTGGATGCCGACGGGCAGCCCGTCGGACAGTCCGCCGGGGATGGAGATGCCCGGGACGCCGGCCATGTTGGCCGGGATGGTGGCGACGTCGTTCAGGTACATGGCCAGCGGATCGTCCAGCTTTTCGCCGAGCTTGAAGGCCGTGTTGGGCGAGGTCGGGGAAATGAGCACGTCGGCCTGGGCGAACGCGGCGTTGAAGTCGCGCTGGATCAGGGTGCGCACCTTCTGGGCCGAGCCGTAGTAGGCGTCGTAGTAACCGGCGGACAGGGCGTAGGTGCCCAGGATGATGCGGCGCTTGACCTCGTCGCCGAAGCCGGCGGCGCGGGTGGCACCCATCACGCGTTCGATGGTCAGCGGCGGCTCGGCGGGCAGCTCGCGCATGCCGTACCGGACGCCGTCGTACTTGGCCAGGTTCGAGGAGGCCTCGGACGGCATGATCAGGTAGTAGGCACCGAGTGCGTACTTGAAGTTGGGGCAGGAGACCTCAACGATTTCCGCGCCGGCATCCCGCAGCAGTTCCAGGGACTCGGTAAAGCGGGCCTGGACGCCGGCTTCGTAGCCTTCGCCCTGCAGTTCCTTGATGACGCCGATCCGCATCCCGGCAACGCTGCCGTTACGGGCGGCGTCGGCCAGCGAACCCACGGGGTCAGTCAGGGAGGTGGAGTCGCGGGGGTCATGGCCGCCAATGACTTCCTGCAGCAGTGCAGCATCCAGCACGGTGCGGGAGACCGGGCCGATCTGGTCCAGCGAGGAGGCCATGGCGATGGCGCCGTAGCGGGAGACGCCGCCGTAGGTGGGCTTCACGCCCACCGAACCGGTGACGGAGGCCGGCTGGCGGATGGATCCGCCCGTGTCGGTGCCCAGTGCCAGCGGCGCTTCGAAAGCGGCGACGGCGGCAGCTGATCCGCCGCCGGAGCCGCCGGGGATGCGGTCCAGGTCCCACGGGTTGCGGGTGGGGCCGTACGCGGAGTGCTCCGTGGAGGAGCCCATGGCGAACTCGTCCAGGTTGGTCTTACCCAGCATCGGCATGCGGGCTGCACGGATCTTCGAGATCACCGTGGCGTCGTAGGGGCTCATCCAGCCCTCGAGCATCTTGGAGCCGGCCGTGGTGGGCTGGCCCTTGGTGACGATCAGGTCCTTGATGGCGATGGGGACGCCGGCCAGTTCGTGCAGTTCCTCGCCGGCGGCGCGGGCCTTGTCGACGTCGGCAGCAACCTGCAGCGCCTCGTCGGTGTTGACGTGCAGGAAGGCGTTGATGGCGCCGTCAACTTCGGCGATGCGGTCCAGGTGGGCTTGGGTGACCTCGACGGCGGACACTTCACCGGCAGCCAGCTTGGCGGCCAGCTGTGCGGCGCTTGATGTAATCAGTTCACTCATGGAAGCTTTTACTCCTCATCCAGGATGGCAGGGACCTTGAAGCGGCCGGCGGCATTGTCCGGGGCGCCGGACAGGGCTTCTTCATTGGTCAGCGTCTGCCCCACAACGTCTTCACGGAAAACGTTGACCAGCGGGATGGGGTGGGAGGTTGCCGGGATGTCCTCGCCGGCAACTTCGCTTACGGATTTGATCGAATCCACGATGACATCGAGTTCGCCGGCCATCTTGTCCAGCTCGTCGTTGGTCATCTCAATGTGGGCCAGCCGCGCCAGATGCGCCACAGCCTCACGATTGATCTCAGACATGAGTCTCCCATGCGTCTTTTAGGAACGTTTTTCGGCTTTACGCCGGTATCCGTTCCAGTCTACGGCGTTCCGGGGCAGGGCATGGAGGCCGCCGCCACACGCTGCCGACACGCTGCAACACGCTTCCGACACGCAAAAGCCGTCCCGGCGCCGTCGGGCACCGGGACGGCTTGGGCCGCGTACTGATGGAGAACTAGACCGCCTTGCGGAACACCCAGAGAATGTAGTCCTCGCCGGGAACGGTCCAGTCCCGCTCCGGAACGCGTTCAAACCCGCAGGACAGGTAGAGGGCATGGGCGTTCAGCATGGTGGTCATGCTGGTGAGGCTGACCGCCTCGATGCCGTCCTTGTTCCGGGCGTAATCAACAATGGCGTTAACCATTGCGCGGCCCACTCCCCCGCGCTGGAGGGTCGGATCCACGGCGAGCATCCGGAATTCGAGTTCGCCTTCAACGGCGATGTCCGTGTAGGGCTGGCCGGCATAGGTGATGGCGGCAGAAGCTGCCACCTTGCCGTCGAGCTCGGCGACCCACAGCTCGGTGTGCTTGGCCCGGTCCTCGACGTTTTCCAGTTCCTTGACGTAGGGATTGTCGGCCTCAATGTGATTGCCGTGCAGGTAAGCCTCACGGGTAATCCGGCGGATGTCGTCAAAGTCAGCCTCGGTGGCAAGCCGGATGGTGATGCTCATGCGTGGTACGGATCCTTAAAGTCATGGTTGAAGTGCACGTAGATTCTATCCCCGCTCCGGTGGGTTTCCGGACGGCGGTGAGACGGCGCACAGCCTCTGACCCCTTCCTGTCGCTGAACTACCGTCGGCGGGCTGCTGCACACTCCACGCAGAAGCGGGTTTCCGGCCGGATTTCGAGCCGTGCCGCCGGGATCGGATTCTGGCAGCGTTCGCAGATTCCGTAGCCATCCGTGGCCAGGCGTTCCCGCGCCTCCATCAGTTCGATCAGTGATGCTTCCGCTGCGGCCAGCAGAGCTACCTCGTTGGCGCGCTCCACGGACACGGTGGTTCCTTCGGGATCGTGTTCGTCATCCGCCGGGATGTCCTTGGCTGCCAGCGTGACTTCCCGGATCACCGCGGTCAGCGTGGTGATCTGCTCCCGGGTGTGTTCCATCCGTTCGTCGATCAGGCGGGCAAAGTAGGCGGCGTCGAGTTCCGGCGGGGCCGTGGGTGCTTTTTTAGGCATGCCTTTTCCTCCTGTGAGTCGGTGCTGCACGGGATGCATCGGGATAAATTATCCGGCTCCGGAGCGGGGAAAAGGGCCTCCGGGTGCGGTCCTTTCCTCAGGGCTTAATACCGGTAGGATTCGGGTCAACTGTCCGAGATCCGGGGGAATAATGGTTGACACGGTCTACAACGAGCCGCGGCTTGTAGCTCTCTATGACGAAGACAATGCCGGGCAATGGGACACCGACTTTTACGCGGGTCTGATCGGCGATGAACCGCTCCGCATCGCCGACGTCGGATGCGGCACCGGCAGTTTCGCCGTGCGCCTGGCGCTGGCGGGCCACATGTTGACCGGCATCGATCCGGCCTCCGGCATGCTGGAGGCGGCGCGGTCGCGCGACGGCGGCGAGCTGGTCGACTGGGTACAGGGCACCGCAGCAGATCTGCCTCCGGGTCCGTTTGATGCTGCGGTGATGACCGGGCATGCGTTCCAGTGCCTGCTTACCGAGGCCGAGATCCTCGAAACGCTGATAGCTGTTCGGTCCCGGCTGGCCCCAGGGGGAACCTTCTATTTCGAGACGCGGAACCCTGCGGCGAAAGCCTGGCTGAAGTGGGACAGCGGCAATGCCGGCCCGTCGGTCTCTGAATCTTCTGCGGGAACGCTCGAGGTGGAGTGGGAGCTGATCTCGGTGGACGACCAGCCCGACGGCGCGTTGGTCACCTTCGAGGACCGTACCGTCTTCCGGTCCGACGGCGAGCGGTTCGTCAGCCGCAGCACGCTGAAGTTTGTGCGGGCGGAGGTGCTGAAGGATCTGCTGGATCGGGCCGGGTTCACTTATGTGGACTGGTACGGCGACTGGGAGGGCGGCCCGTTCGTGGAAGCGGAGAGCCGGGAGATCATTGTGGCTGCCCGGCGGTAGCCCGGGAGACGAGCCTCAGAATGGCGGTGCCTGTTCCTGCCGAGAATCGTCCTGCCCTGAATCCTTCGGTCTGGGAGGTCCGCTCCGATCCAATGCCGGACCCGGCAGGTTCATTTCCAAGAAGGGCTCGGTCCGGTAGACCCGTCCGGTCGGTGAGGTCCACTCGATCAAGCCGGGCACGGGTTGGCAGGCCTTCCAATATCCCAAGGTCTTGAACCTGTGGTGACGACGGCACAGATGCTCCAGGTTTCCGTGATCCGTAGGGCCGCCCTGCGCCCAGTCGACGGTGTGGTCGACGTCCGAATTTGCGGTGCTGACCCTGCAGCCGGGGAACCTGCAGGTTCCGTCCCGTGCCCGGAGCCAGCGTCTTAGCCCGGCCGGGACCTTTCGCCGCCGCCCCACGCCCAGGATTTCTCCGGTCTGCGGGTCCTGGGCCAGGCTGGTCCATCCGGCGGCGTTGCGGGCCAGCCTGCGGGCCGCCTCTGCACTGATGGGCCCGTAGCCGTGCAGTTCGGCCGGCTGGTCGTCGGCTCCGAAGAGAGTTTCGGCGTTGATCAGCACCATGATTTCCGCCCGTGGGACGATCCCCTCGTCTGGTCCGGCGTGGCGCTCGGGAGCACTTTCCGAGCCGCCTCCAGAGCCGGTTTCGGCCTCATCTGGGGCTCCGGCCTGGTCTGTGGTCGCGGTAAAAAGTCCCCGACTGCTGCCCATCAGCAGCTGAGCCAGAATATCGGCACGCAACTGATCCGTGGACCGGGAGTCGCCTCCAGCCTGCTCACCCCGCGCCGCAGTGCTGAGAGCGGTGTAAATCTGCTGCGCTTCCGCAGCCCGCAGGTAAGCCGACAGGCAGGACATGCCGTCCTCCTCCCGGTCCAGAATGACTTTGCGCTGCTCGAACGCGGTCAGATGCCGTTTGCTGATGGTGTCCGGATAGCGTTTCTCGCGCAGCCGGCGCGCCCGGGCGGAGAACTGGGACCGGGTCTGGCCCTCCGCTGCTGCCAGCAGGTCCGCCTCGAATTCCGGGAGTGCCCCGGTTGGAACGTTTTGGCACTGATCCAGTATTACTTGGGCATGCTGGTAGGAAAGGCGACCTTCTTCCAGCCCGGTCAGAGTTGCCGTATGGGAAGTGCATAGACTCGTCGCTTCGCTGAGGAGCCGCTGACCGGTGACCTGCGGAACATTCAATATGGCCGCGCATTCGGAAGCTGCCAGGCTGAACGCCAGCCCCGCTTCGATCCGATCGGAAGGGGTATACCTGTCGTCCCGGAAGAGCTCCCCCATGCGGTTGATCAGACGGGCATGCAGCGCCTGCCCCCAGGACATCAGGTGTGACACCCGGGACAGGGCTTCGCCGACCGTCTGCTCGTCGAAGGCTTCAAGGTTCTGCACGGCCAATGTCCCGGTGAAACCGTCTGGGAAATCGGAGGCAGACCTATCGGCTTCGGAATCGGGGGCGGCGGGAGCTTCGGGATCGGAGGGCTCGGCGGCGGAGGGGTCGGCATGGCCAGACTCGGTATCGGGAACGGGATTCTCGGCTGACTGGGCGCCCGGTCCGGCCCCGTTCTCCGCAGTGGAAGTGCCGGCACTAGCGCCAGCAGTCCCGACAGGCCCAGCAGCCAATTCCGCCCGGTACACCGACAAAGTGCAGGCCGCACTGGGCGCATCCGCTTGACCAGCTTGCCCCTCCGACTGCTGGTCTTCACTGCACTGCTCTTCGGTTGTCCGTCCGGTTTTCCCGAGCTGATCCATACCCTCAGGATTTCATCCGGCACTGACATTTCCGGCCCAAAAACAGCCCCAAAACAGCCCCTCGAAGAAACCGAAAATACCCGTCTTTTGAACGCAACTACCTACCCGCAAAGCAAGCCGCTGGCGGCGCACGGAAAACGCTTTAGGCCCGATACCCGGCAGCCGCAACCTACGCGAAGTTGCCCAACGCATCCCTAAGCATCCGGTGGCCTTGTTCCTCAAACTTAGGGTCGCCGACTTGGTAAGCCCACGCAGCGGTGGAGACAGCTTCGCGCAGCAGCGCCACATTCCAGAGTTCAGTGTCCCTGAAGTCAGTTCCATACCCCTCGAAGAAGGCAGCCTCCAGATAACTGCGAGGCCTCCATTGCTGCGCAGCCAGACGGCAAAGATCGGTCAGGGCCGGCCTGAAATCGTACCGACCAAAATCGATGACCCTCAGCTCGCTGCCATCCATGAGCCAGTTGCGGGGTTGCCAGTCGCCATGGGTTGGAACGAGAACCACCGGCTTGGGCCGGTAGCCGTCGAGGATGGCCCTAACCCGGGCAACGTGGGATTCGGAAATGCGGTGAGGCCTCTCCAGCCACAACAACGCTTTGGCAGTGGCCCGTGACTCATAGTCCGCGTCAGTGCGCGCGCTTTGCTCATGGAATATCCGCAAAAGACAGCCGGCCTGCTGATAGGTGCCCGGGTCATATTCAGCTTCGGTTCCCTCCACGAGGGACCCTTCCAGATACTCCGTGACCAAGATGTTCTCGGAACGGTCCGCGTGGACGAGTTTGGGCGCACGGTTTTGCCGGGACCAGACGCTGATCCATGACTCGTGCGCGTCTATCTCACGTCCTATGTGGTGGTTGGAGGGCCCGGCAGCTTTGACGACGTATCTGCGCTGCCTTTCGGCTGCGTCGGCAACTTCAAGGACCGCGGTATCCAGAAGGTTCCAGGAGAGATCGGCAACGAGACGTACCCCCGGCAGCCAAGCCTCGACAAGTTCAGCTTGCCGCGCACTCAGCCGGTTCCGATGCCAGGTTTCCATCCCAGCAGACTAGCGTCCAGCCACAGCTAGCCCAGCAGCGCAGCTCCGGCGACAGTAACGGCGTCGAGCCGCTCGGCGTCGTTGGCAGGCTGCGGAGGACGCTGAACAGGCACCCCGGCTTCCTCGGCAATCAGGGCACCGGCTGCGTAGTCGTATTCGTTGAGACCGCGCTCGATATAGGCGTCCAGAGAACCGTCCGCCACCATGCACAGGTCCAGGGCCGCAGACCCCAGCCGCCGGACATCGGCAAAGTTCCCGGCCAGCTGCGCCAAAGCCGCGTACTGCTCGGATCGCACGCCGGCATCATAGGAGAATCCGGTGCCGAGCAGCTTTCCGACCCGCTGCGGATCGGGACCGGTCAGCTTCCGGACGCTGCCGTGCTCGGCCAACCAGGCACCGTGCCCGCGGGCCGCCGAATACACGCGCACCAGCGCGGGAGCGTGGACGACGCCGGCCAGCCACTCGCCGTCGTCGTTCACCGCCGCCACCGAGGTGCCGTAATAGACGATGCCGCGGATGAAGTTGGTGGTGCCGTCCAGCGGATCGATGGACCAGCGGATGCCGGAGGGATGCACCGGAACAGCAGGTTCGAGCTCCTCCCCCAGCACTGTGTCGTGCGGGCGCAGGCGGGCCAGCACTTCCCGGACCGCTGCCTCGGCGGCGGTGTCGAAGTCCGTGACCCAGTCGCCGTCGGCACTCTTGTTCACCGGGTTGAGGCCGCCGGCAGAGCGCCGCGCCAGTACAGCGGCACCGGCTGCGGCCGCCTCGCGGGCCACATCGAGCAGTTCCAGCGGATCCGCCGCGTCGGGCAGCGGCATCATTCGGACTCCGGCACGGATTCAACGGCCGGTGCAGCGCCGTCCGGCACCGATCCCTCGGCCAACAGCGTGCGGAAACCGTCCTCATCGATCACGCGCACGCCCAGCTGCTCTGCCTTGTCCAGCTTGGTGCCGGCGTTCTCCCCGGCCACCACATAGTCGGTTTTCTTGGAGACCGAGCCGGAAGCCTTGCCGCCGCGGGTCAGGATGGCTTCCTTGGCCTCGTCGCGGCTGAAGTTCGGCAACGTGCCCGTGACGACGACGGTCAGGCCCTCCAATGTTCGAGGCATGGACTCGTCGCGTTCGTCGGCCATCCGCACCCCTGCGGCCGCCCAGGCATCCACGATCTCGCGGTGCCAGTCCTCGGCGAACCATTCCTTCAGCGCGGCGGCGATGGTCGGGCCGACGCCGTCGACGTGCGCCAGCTGCTCTTCGGTGGCGGCACGGATGGCGTCCATGGAGCCGAAGGCGCCGGCCAGGGCGCGTGCCGCCGTCGGGCCGACGTGCCGGATGGACAGGGCCACGAGGACCCGCCACAGCGGCTGGGTCTTGGCCTTCTCCAGCTCGGTGAACAGCTTGTGCGTGGTGGCGCTCGGCACGGACGGCTTCTTCGCGGTGCCCTTGGTGTAGAAATACGGCACGAGCTCGGTGCCGTCCACCACACCCTTCACCCGCTTCGGCCGTTCGATCCGCACGTCGGCCAGGTCTTCGATCTTCAGGTCGAACAACCCGGCCTCGCTGGTCAGCGGCGGAGTTTCCGGCTCAGCCGGCGAGGTGAGCGCGATGGCCGCCTCCCAGCCCAGCGCTTCGATATCGAAAGCACCGCGGCCGGCCAGATGGAACACCCGCTCGCGCAGCTGGGAGGGGCAGGACATGGAGTTGGGGCAGCGGATATCCACGTCCCCTTCCTTGGCCGGCTTCAGTTCCGTGCCGCAGGAGGGACAGTGGGTGGGCATCACAAAGTCGCGTTCACTGCCGTCACGGAGGGCGACGACGGGGCCCACGATTTCGGGGATCACGTCACCGGCCTTGCGCAGCACCACGGTGTCGCCGATCTTCACGCCCTTGGCCTTCACCACGTCCTGGTTGTGCAGCGTGGCCATTTCCACCGTGGAGCCGGAGACCAGCACCGGCGTCATCATGCCGTAGGGCGTGACCCGGCCGGTACGGCCGACGTTCACCCGGATGTCCAGCAGCTTGGTGTTCACTTCCTCCGGCGGGTACTTGTAGGCCACGGACCAGCGCGGCACGCGGGAGGTGTTGCCCAGCGCGCGCTGCAGGCCGAAGTCGTCCACCTTGACCACAATGCCGTCAATTTCATGGGAGAGGTCGTGCCGGTGCTCGCCATTGTCGGCAATGTACTTCAGCACTTCTTCGTAGGTGTCCAGCACCTTGTAATAGGGCGACGTCGGCAGTCCCCACTGCTTCAGCAGTTCATAGGTCTCGGACTGGCTCGCCACGTTGAGGCCTTCGCGGGCGCCGATGCCGTGCACGTACATGCTGAGCGGGCGGCGGGCGGTGACTTCGGGGTCCTTCTGCCGCAGGGAACCGGCGGCGGCGTTGCGCGGGTTGGCGAACGGTGCCTTGCCCGCTTCCACCATGGTTTCGTTCAGGTGCGCGAATTCCTTGGAGGGGATGAAGACCTCGCCGCGGATTTCCATTTCCGCGGGGAGGTCCTCGCCCTTGAGGGTGCGCGGGATGGAGGCGATGGTGAGTACGTTGTGGGTGATGTCCTCACCCGTGGTGCCGTCCCCGCGGGTGGCGGCCCGGACCAGTTCGCCGTTGCGGTAGAGCAGGTTCACCGCGAGGCCGTCGATCTTGAGCTCGGTCAGCCACTTAATCTGCGCGCCGGGGGCAATGTTGGCCACGGAGGCCTCGGCCTTACGCACCCAGGCGTCGAGCTCGTCGAGGGAGAAGACATCCTCGAGGCTGTACATGCGCTGCAGGTGTTCCACCGGGGCGAAGGCGGAAGATACCTCGCCGCCCACCTCCTGCGTGGGTGAGTCATTGGTGACCAGCTCGGGGTGCAGCGCCTCGAGCTCTTCCAGGCGGCGGTAGAGCCGGTCAAATTCTGCGTCCGAAACCAGGGGGGCGTCTTCGTTGTAGTACGCGAAGCGGTAGCGGCGCACCTGCTCGGCGAGCGTCTGGTACTCCTCGCGCAGGTCCCCGGCGGGCGGGGTGTCTGTGCTGACCGACTCGACGGCGGCTTCGGTGTCCGTGGGTTCCGGGGATGTCTTGGCTGTGCTCACCTAACCAATCTTGCCCCATAGTGTCCGCCAGCGGGAGTTATGCGAAACGGGCGACGACGGATGTCAGGGCCGGCGTCGGGACCGCCCGCGTCCCGCATCCCCGGGTCGACTCATGACGCGTCGTCCTTACGCCAGCGCACGACGGATTCGATGTTGTGGACCATTTCCTCTGGCAGCCATCCGAAAACATGCGAGCGGTGTACCGGCTCGCCGGAAAATGTGGAAAACCCGTAACTGTCCACCAGCCGCTGTTTATCGGAACCGGTAACGACAGCGAATTTTCCTTCTGGATTCTCTGCAAGGATCTGCACCTGGTTCCAAGGGCTGATTTCCCCGGTGGTCCGCACGGCATGGATGTCTGAGACCTCCTCCGCAGGAACCCGAAGCAGTGCCTGATACCGGGAATGGGGTACACGTTCCCCAGGTCGATAGTCATCCAACTTGCATCCGGGCGGTCTCCACCATGCTGAATAAGCAGAAGTGTCCCGTCGGATGGCGTCGTTGAATCCAGTTCAACTTCCTGCCCGTTCCACGTACCGTACGAACCGGTCAACTTCATCCCGCTGGAACTCCACATAGCCAGAGAATATACCGCCGGCACCGTTTGTCTCGGAATCCGTTGTTCTAAGGAACAACCATTTTTCGAAGATCTGAATTGCCCCCAGACAGCGATGAAAGCTTTCTACTTCTTTAGGTCTTTTTCTTCCATCCGGATGTCCTCCAGGTCCTCCCAGCGGAAGGTCCCGACATATTCAGTCCGGTCGGCCATGACGATCTCGGGGATCTCTCCCCGCCTGACCTTCGCCTCCTGCTCCGGGTTTGTCCTAACGCGGGCGTGAACGATGCCGTTATTGTATCCACCCAAGTTGCATTCAATTCCGCGCCATATCGCGGTCACGCGAACATCAACCAGACGGTCAAGCGCCTCCCTCAGCACCTCCAGCTTCCAGTACCAGGGATGACCTGATTCATCCGTCTGCCGCGAGCGAGACCACTCCGCGCTCGGTGGCTCAAGGTCAAATGAGATGAGCGTTGCAGTCTCCCGCCTGAGTTTGGCGGAGAACCATTCACCCCGCCACACCCCGTAATAGCGCGGGATCCGCATCCCATTCGGGAAGGTCTCCGCCGGACGGTTCCTGACCGGGCAGGATGTCGCCGACCGGTCCCCCTCCGGCGACGGTGGGGCCGAGCCCATATAACCAGTCATGTCCGTTATCCCCCTGCGATATGAATGTGAGCTCAGGCAACAACATCTTTGCGTCGCGCCATTTCGAAGCCTAATCCGTTCCAGCCCTCCCTCCGCAGCACGAGCGGCGGGGCCGACCGCTCCTAGCGCGCGGCGGACTTGAGCCGGTTCTGGAACATCTCGACCCCCGTCACCGCGGACTCCGGCTGAACGGTCCAGTACACGCCGGCATCGCCCTTGTTCAAGCCCAGCGACTCCGCAATATCCGCGTTGTGCCCGGTGTAGAACAGTCGGAAGATGCGGGCACCGCCGTCGTGCGCCACATCCGTAATCCGGAACGGATGCCCCTGCCAACGGCACACCGCATTGACCTCGAACAGGTCATCCAATTCCGAAACTGGCACCTCCCGGCTCCAGCATCCGCGCATCGTCCGCCGGAACCCGGTGATCTCAGCGGGCGGCTCCGACGCCGCAGCCAGCACCGCCTTGTCACCCACCACGTCGGCCGGGAACTGGAAGCCGTCCCATACCGCCACCCAACCGATCACCGTCTGCGGCACCGTGTGCGCAGGACTGGAGATACCGGAACCCTCGAGGATGCCCCAGCCAGAAGCTGCGTCGATGTACATCGCCAGCAACTGATCCTGCTGGCCCTCCCGGATCCGCCACAGCTGTGCACGCGGCGGGATCCGGCACTCATCCAGGAACCACACCGGCGCCACGCCTCCGCCCCAGCGGGCAAACCCGGTACCGGTGAACGGCGGCCGGTCCACGAACTCCGGCGCCGTCGCCGAATGCACGTAGACCGACGGCGGCGCCTGGAACCGCAGCACGTCGAGATAGTCGGCGGCCGGGTCCCATGGCGAGCCGGCGAAGCCCAGGCCGTGCACCTCATACAGCTCGCGCGGCGACTTCACCTGCGCGAGGTCGGCGGCGTTCAGGACAAACCCGGCGATCGTGTCGCGGTTGCCCTCCACCATCGGGCCCACATGGGCCGGGCTTAGCGGCTTCTGAAAAATCAAAGTTTCCTGCTTTCCGCAGCCCTTGGGCAGCGATAAGTGCTTTACGCGTCCTACTTCTTGAGGTCTTTTTCTTCCATCCTGATGTCCTCCAGGTCTTCCCAGCGGAAGGTGCCCACATACTCAATCCGATCCATCTGGACAATCTCGGGAATTTCTCCCCGCATAATCCTTGCCGTCTGATTCCCGTTGCCGCCTACTCGGGCATGAACGATGCCGTTGTTGTATCCACCCAGGTAGCAGTCAAATCCGCGCCAGGTCGCGGTCACGCGAACATCAACCAAGCGGTCAAGCGCTTCCCTCGGCACCTCCAGCATCCAGTACCAGGGATGACCGGATTCATCCGTCTGCCGCGAGGGGGACCACTCCGAGCCCGGCGGCTCAAGGCCATATGACGCGAGTGTCGCAGTTTCCCGAGTGAGTACGGCGGAGAACCATTCACCCCGCCATACCCCGTAGTACTGCGGGATCCGCATCCCATTCGGGAAGGTCTCCGTCGGACGGTTTTTGGCCGGCAGGGATGTTCCCTGCTCGTCATCACGAACCATGGCTGCCAAGCCCGAGCTTCGGAGCCAGCCACGCGGGAATGTGCTCCGGTTCCCGCGGGAACCTCTGCTGGTCCTCTACGTAGGATTCGTCATCCAGCGGGAAACTCCAGTCCGATTCCTCGTCGTAGTTGTAATGCGTCTCCGCGTGGCCCTGGTCATCGATCTTCATGGTCAGGGAGAACCAGGTGCCGTAGGACAGGCGATACATAAGCTTGCGCAACTCTCGGATGAGGTCGAGCGTGTCATCCGAAGGTTCGGCCCCCTTCGTCGTGCCGTTCCGGTCAAAGAAGAGCTGGACCTCCGACACGGTGCCAGCCGAGCGCCCCTCCAACCTGAGCGACCGCCAGCCCGCCGGGACGCTCCCGTCCACCTCGCGCGCCAACGCCGTCTCCAATTCGGTCCGTCTCAAAACCAATTCCAGACCCGCCAACTGTTCAGACACAGGCCACCCCCCTCATGATCGAATGATTACAGCTACTGCTCGGGCGGGAGCGGCTCCCACCCCGTGGAACTAGTTGGAAGCGCTGCCAAGCCCAAGCTTCGGCGCCAGCCACGCCGGAATGTGCTCGGGATCCCGCGGGAACCTCTGCTGGTCTTGCTGATAGGACCGATCCGCAAGCGGGAAGCTCCAGTCCGCTTCCTCATCAAAGTTGTAGTGCGTTTCGACATGGCCTTGGTTATCGAGGTGCATCTCCATCGAAAACCAGGTGCCGTAGTCCGGCCGATACATCAGCTTGCGCAATGGCCTCAACAGCGAAAAGGCGGCCTTCGAGTTTGCCCGCTCTTCGACACCATTACGGTAAACATAGGTCAGCGATTCCGTCACCTTGCCCGCAGAACGAGCCTCAAACTTCAATGACTGCCAGCCACCCGGCACACCCTCGTCAAGAACACGGGCCAGATCCTTTTCCAGCTCCGTCCGCCGCAAAACCAGATCCAGACCCGCCAATTCCTCAGACACCGGCTCCCCCACTTGTGGCCCCTGGACATCAGTAGCCACCCATCAAACCCACAGAATGGAAAACGGTCAAGGAAATCCGGTGTGCAAATCCGGAGGCAATTCACCAACGCTTGAGACTACTTCGTACCGGTCCCAACGGCGCCCAGGTGCCCCGCCATCGTTCGGGAGTGAAGGGACGCGGCCCGACTGCCGCAGCGCTTGCGGCGGTGCGGCCTGACGGTTAGGCCTAATGGTAGGTAAACTGCGGGAGAGTCTAGTTCGCCTACGGCGTACCTGCAGCTAAGCGATGAAGGGAAGTGCGGCGTGGCCAGGAAAGAACCCCGCGTAAAAGAAGTGAATGAGAACGACATAGAGGTTAAGGGGCATCCGAAGGAATGGGCAGCCGGCATCCCTGCCGTCTACCACTCCATGAAACCGGCCATTGAGAACATGGGGCTCTCCCGTGCCCTGGGTGCTACTTTCAAGATGAACCAGAAGCACGGGTTCGACTGCCCGAGCTGTGCCTGGCCCGATCCCAAGGACCGCAGTCCCTTTGAATACTGCGAGGAAGGCGTCAAGGCCGTCACGTGGGAAGCCACGCCGGTTGTCATTCCCTCGGAGTTCTGGGCGGAACACAGCCTCACGGAGCTGCGCGAACGCAGCGAATACTGGATGGGTATGCAGGGCCGGCTCACCGAGCCTCTGTACAAGCCCGCGGGCGAAGACCACTACCGTCCCGTCGGCTGGGATGAGGCGCTCGGCATTGTGGCCGACCGGCTCAAGGCCCTGGACTCCCCCGACGAGGCTGCGTTCTACACCAGCGGGCGTACCTCCAACGAGGCCGCCTTCCTCTACCAGTTGTTCATCCGCGCCTACGGTACGAACAACCTGCCGGACTGCTCCAACATGTGCCACGAGTCCTCGGGCTGGGGCATGGGCCAGACCATCGGCATCGGTAAGGCCACGGTGGCCTATGACGACTTCGAAAAAGCCGACCTGATCATCCTGATGGGCCAGAACCCGGGCACCAACCACCCGCGTATGCTGACCGCCCTGGAGGACTGCAAGCGCAACGGCGGCAACATCGTCGCCGTCAACCCGCTCCCCGAAGCAGGACTGAAGCGCTACAAGAACCCGCAGAAACCCCGCGGCATCGCCGGCAAGGGCACGGAACTGGCCGACCAGTTCCTGCAGATCCGGCTCGGCGGTGACATGGCCCTGCTCCAGGCCATCTCCAAGCGGGTCTTCGAGGCCGAGGAAAAGAATCCGGGAACCGTCCTGGACCACGACTTCCTGGAAAAGCACTGCGAGGGCCTCGCGGACCTCAAGGAGCACATCATGCTCCTTGACGACGACGAAGTCCTTGAAGCCACCGGGCTGCGCGTCGAGGAAATCGACGAGCTGGCCGACCGCTACCTGCGTGCGGAAAAGGTGATCATCACTTGGGCCATGGGCATCACCCAGCAGAAAAAGGGTGTCGCCACCATCAAGGAGATCATCAACCTGCTGCTGCTGCGCGGCAACATCGGTAAGCCCGGCGCCGGCGCCGCCCCGATCCGCGGGCACAGCAACGTCCAGGGCGACCGCACCATGGGTATCTGGGAGCAGATGCCGCCGGCGTTCCTCGATTCGCTGGGCAAGGAGTTCAACTTCGACCCGCCCCGCGAGCACGGTGCCGACGCCGTCGAAACGTTCCACCGGATGCATGACGGACGCATCAAGTTCTTTATGGCACTGGGCGGCAACCTGATCTCCGCCATCTCGGACACCCACTTTGCCGAGGCTGCCATGGTGAAGACCGATATGACGGTCCAGATGTCGATCAAGCTGAACCGCTCGCACCTCGTCACCGGCAAGGAAGCACTCATCCTTCCGGTCCTGGGGCGCACGGAATTCGACGACCAGGAAACCGGCCGCCAGTTTGTCTCAGTGGAAGACACCGTCTGCGTGGTGCATGCTTCGCACGGCGGCGTGGCGCCGGTGTCAAAGAACCTGCTCTCCGAACCCGCCGTCGTGGCGCGCCTCGGTGCCCTGGTGATCGGCGACCGGATCGACGCAGACTGGGCCGGCTACGAGAAGGACTACGACCTGATCCGGGACCACATCTCCCGGGTGGTTGTGGGCTGCGAAAACTACAACGAACGGATCCGCCAGGACGGCGGGTTCGTGCTCCCCAACGGTCCCCGCGATTCGCGGACCTTCAACACGCCCACCGGCAAGGCCGTCCTGACGGTCAATGACCTCGAAGCTGTTGAGCGTCCGGAAGGCACGCTGCTGCTGCAGAGCCTGCGCTCCCACGATCAGTGGAACACCACCATTTACGGGCACAATGACCGGTACCGCGGCATCAAGGGCGGCCGCCACATCCTGTTTATGAACTCCGGGGATATCGAGGAACTCGGTCTGGCGGACGGCCAGCAGATCGATATCCACGGCGTCTACAAGGACGGCGTCGAGCGGGTGGTGCGTAACTTCCGGGTGGTTTCCTATCCCACCCCCAAGGGCTGCGTTGCCGCCTACTACCCCGAGGCCAACGTGCTGGTACCGATGGACCATGTAGCCGAGGGCAGCAACACCCCTGTCTCCAAGGCCGTTGTGGTCCGGGTAGAGCCTGCCGCACAGCCGGCCAGCGGACCCGAGGATAAGATGCGCCGCACCAAGGTAAACGCCTAGCAGTCCTAGGCAAAACGCACGAGAGGCCAGGACTTCGGTCCTGGCCTCTCGTGCGTCTATCTGCGCCTTATGAGCGCTGACGGTCAGTGCATTCGATTCTGCCCTTTACTGCGCAGAACCCTTCCAGCCCGGATTATCCGGTCCGTCCACACCGGTCTCGGCCAGCTGGAAAGCAGTGTCCGCAGCCTTCTGGACTGCCTCATCCGCACCCTTCCGCCCGCTGGTGGTAGTAAGCCCTGCCGCGTACCCAACGACAAAGGCGCTGATCACGCCTGCGTTGCCGGAGACGCTCTGCGCGGACTTTTCGCCCAGTTCCACGAGCATCTTGTGGTCCACTTCCAGATCCAGGATCTGCAGTGCCTGGGTCAGGCGGCGGCTCCAATCACTCAGTACGCGCTCTTCCATGTCCGGGTTCTTGCTCATTAGGCTCCTTCGGTGGTGCGGGTTGTATTCGTCAAGCTTATTCGGACAAGTCGGTGGAGTCTGCCGGCGTCCCCGTCAGGGTGACGGCGTCGGACCCCTCGCCGCTGTTGGCGGCACCCTCGGCGTCGACTACCAAAACTGTAATGTTGTCCCGTCCGCCCGAGCGCAGAGCGGCTTGAACCAGGGCCGAGCACGCGTCCTGCGGGTTCGGCACGGAGGTGAGGACCTGGAAGATGTGGGCGTCGGCAACCTCGCCGGTCAATCCGTCGGAACACACCATGAGCCGGTCTCCGGGCTCCACGGGGATGAGCCAGAAATCGGCCTCGGCGTCGTTGCCCGTTCCCAGTGCGCGGGTGACCACATGGCGGCGCGGATGCACCAGCGCCTCGTCTGCGGTGATCTGCCCCAGGTCCACCAGTTCCTGCACTTCGCTGTGGTCCACGGTGACCTGTGCCAAGACCCCGGAGCTGAGCCGGTAGGTACGGGAATCGCCGACGTTGAAGACAAGCCAGTGAGGCTTTCCCCCTTCCCGGACAAGGACCGCACCGGTCAGCGTAGTGCCGGCGCGCCCACCCGTGGCTTCACGGATGCGGCGGTCTGACTCTCCAATCAATGCCTCCAGCTGCTCGGCCGAAAACTCCGGCAGATGTTTCCCTACGATCGGGGAATCACCGAGGGTCCGGACGCAGATGCTGCTCGCCACCTCTCCTGCTTCATGTCCGCCCATGCCGTCTGCGACAGCGAAGATCGGGTCGGCAGCGATAAGCGAGTCTTCATTCAATTCGCGTCGCAGTCCCCGGTCGGAGGCGTAACCAAACACAGCGTGCAGGTCAGTATCCGGGGATGCAGTTTCGTCGGAGTTCATTCACGCCCTATTCGGCAGGTTTACTAAAGTGATCTGGCTTACGCATATCTCCCTCATACCCTAACCGACGACAGCCGCCACGGCTTAGGCACAGCGCGCAGCTTCGACATGGGCGGAAGGCTAGTCGAGCACGAGTCCCGATCCGGTCCCCCGGGCCAGGGTCACCGGATGGATCTCCCCGAACCCCCGGACATTGCGCGGCTGGTGCGGAATCAGCACAAACTTCGGGTTGTCCTTCAGCGCGGCAGCGGTGGAGGCATCGGTGAGGACAGTGCCGGGTTCGGCCAGCGAGGTCAGCCGGGAGGCCAGGTTGACGGTGGGGCCGTAGATATCCCCCAGCCGGGAAAGCACCCGGCCCCAGACCAGGGACACCCGGGCCGAGGGCAGCAGCTCGTCCTCCGTGAACGCCTTCGCCAGCGCCAGGGAGATTTCGGCACCGGCCTCGGGCGTTTCGGCGTTGAACAGGACTTCGTCGCCGATGGTCTTGACCAGCCGGCCGCCGCCCACCGAGATGATTTCGGCGCACTTGTGCTCAAAGCGCTGCACCATCTGGGCCAGTGTCTTCTCATTCATCTGCCGGGAAAGGCTCGTATAGGAGACCAGATCGGCGAAACCCACGGCGCGTGCCAGCGGAAGCGGCGCATCGTCGGAGGCGGCGTCGTCGTGGCTGGCCAGACCGGCCTCGGCGCGCAGGGCGAGGCGCTGGACGGCGGCATTGAGCTGGCGTTTCCAGGCGTACACGAGGGTCTTTTCGAGCGGCTCGATGAGGTCGGGAAGAGCCTCGACCAGGCGCTTGCGGGCTTCGGCGTCGGTGATCCCGCGGCGGACCACCATTTCCTCCACCAGCGCTTCGACCTGCCACACCACCATCCGGTCCGTCATCTGCCCGATGGACCGCATGATGGAAATAGCCGCTTCCTCGGTGAGCTGTTCATCGCGCACCAGTTCAATCACGGTGCTCAGGGCCTCGCGGTCCTGTTCGGTGAAGAAGACGGCGTCGTCGTCGAGGTTCGGAAAGCCCATGGCGCGCCAGAGCTTGCGGGCGGAAAGCAGGGACACGCCCGCTTCGGCGGCAGCCTCCCGGCGCTTAAGCGTCCGCGGTCCGCCCAGCAGCTGCGCCTCGAGCCTGCGGACGTCCTCGCGGTCAATCTCGGTACCCGTGCCGGCATGGGTGTAGTCGGGACGCCGTACCGGCACCGGCTGGATTGGCCGGGTTATCGGTTCGGGGTGGCTCGCGGGGCCGGACCCGCCGTGGCCGGCATCAGTCATCGTCCCTCCCTTCGTAGTCGTATCCCCCGTTTGTTTCCATATCTACACCATCGAACATGGCAGTCAGCGGCAGCTGCCCGATGGCGGCCACCACAATGGAGCGGAATCGGTGCACCTCGGGCACGGCCGGATACTGCATAATCCGCCCGTGGCCCAGATCAAGGATGAGGGTGCCGCTGCGCTGCATCCGGTCCGTCACGGACTGCCGGATTTCCAGCTGGTAGATGGCAGCCAGGGCTATTTCATGCTCACGGCGCATCAGCACTCCCTGCCGCTGGATCAGCCTCCGGTCGGTGAGGATGATGCGCCCGGCGAACCATCGCAGGACCGGCGGAATGCAGTACCGGGCCAGCACCAGCACGGCCAGGACAACAGCCACAGCCTGCAGGTAGGGGCTGAATTCGCCCAGCTGTCCGGGCAGCGTGTCCCGGCCGAGCCATCCGAACGCGTAGCCGGCCAGCGCCCCCGTGATTCCCGCCAGCGTCAGCGGCTTCCACAGGGAACGGGCATGCGGGCGCCCGGCGGCAATGATTTGCTCACCGGGCGAGAGTTTCAGGCGCACGGAGTGCCTCCCCGCAGGCGGGCCGGGACAGCCCTCACGGCTGCTCGGGGCGCAGGTGAACGACGTCGGCCGCGCTGACGGTGTGCGCGGCACCGACGCCGTCGACAATCACGAGCGCACCGGTGGGCGCCAGCGCCACGGCACGCCCGGTAAGTACACTGCCGCCGGGCAGCTGTGCGCTCACGCTGCGGCCCAGGGTGCCCAGACGTGCGGTGATCTCGTCCCGCAGCGCGTCCTGCCGTCCGGCCGGCACTGCCTCCGGGTCTCCGTCCACGGAACAGAACGCCCGGTACCGTGCCGCCAGCGCCAGCAGGTAATCCTGCAGCAGGACATTGCGGTCCGTGGTGGAGGCGTACTCCATCAGCAGGCTGGTGGCGGTGGGGACGGGCAGGTCTTCGTCGGTAAGGCTGACGTTCAGTCCGGCGCCAACCACCACGGCCGGGGGGCCGCCGTCGGACGAGGGAACCAACTGTGCCAGCACGCCGGCGAGCTTCCGGCCGTCCACCATGACGTCGTTCGGCCACTTCAGCCGGGCTTCGACGCCGGTGCGCGCGGCCACGCTTTCAGCCATGGCCAGGGCGGCCAGCAGCGACAGCCAGCCGTAGGAGGTTGTGGGCAGGGGCCGGCCGGAAGAATTCACGGGCCGCAGGAGCACGCTGACGAACAGCGAGGAGCGTTCCGGGGCCACCCAGCTGCGGTCCATCCTGCCGCGGCCCGCGGTCTGCAGCTCGGCGGTCAGGACGGTCAGGTCCGGCACTTCCCAGGGGCGCAGCCGTGCCGCGTCCGCGAGGTCCGTATTGGTGGATCCGGTTTCCGCTACTACGTCCAGCGCAGCGAAGGGACCGTTGGGCGCCACCAGGGCCGCCCTCAGGCGGCCGGGATCCAGGGCCGGTCTTTCCATGCTGGAGTAGTGCAGTTGCATTCTTCCGATCTTACGCGGGCGCCCTGACATTCCCTCCGCACCCGGTCCGGCGGCAGCGGTTAGAGGAAGAAGTCCGGCATCAGCTTGTCCGCCGGAACCCCGGGTGCGTAACGGCTGAAATCCGTGATGCCCTCCTCGCGCAGCACCTCTTCATCGGTGTAGAAGTTGCCGGTGGACTGACCGCTGGGACGGGTGAGGATGGCGTGCGCGGCGTCCGCCATGATGTCTGCGCTGCGGGAAGCGGCGGCCAGCTTCTCTCCGCCGGGCATGTTCCGGATGGCTGCGGTGTTGATGCCGGTCACCGGCCAAAGCGAGTTCACGGACACGCCGTCGTTCTTCAGTTCCTCGGCCAGGCCCAGCGTGGTGAGGGACATGCCGTACTTGGCCATCGTGTAGGCGAGGTAGCCGCCGGCCCACTTGGGATCCAGGTTCAGGGGCGGGGACAGCGTCAGGATATGTCCGTTGCCGGACCGGCGCAGGGCATCCAGGGAGAACTTGGAGAGCATGAAGGTGCCGCGGGTGTTGATATCGGCCATCAGGTCGTAGCTCTTCATTGTCACGGCGTCGGTGCCGGAAAGGTCGATGGCCGAGGCATTGTTCAGGACAATGTCGATCCCGCCGAACTGCTCGATGGTGGATTCGACGGCGCGAGCAACGTCTTCGTCGCGGCGCACGTCGCCGATGATCGGCAGGGCCTTGCCGCCGGCTGCTTCCAGCTGTTCGGCGGCCGTGTAGACAGTACCTTCCAGCTTCGGGTGCGGCTCCGCCGTTTTGGCGAGCATGGCGATGTTCGCGCCGTCCGCTGCTGCGCGCAGGGCAATGGCGAGGCCGATGCCGCGGCTTCCGCCGGACATCAGGATGGTGCGTCCGGCGAGGGACCTGGACGCCGTTTCCGGGGTGCTGTTGGGGATGCTCATAGCCACAGGGTAATGCACCTCACTCCTATGTTACTAGCCGGTAACATACCGGCTCCGGATGGTGACCGGCGGGGGACGGACCAACCGGCAGGGAGCGAAATTGTAGGTTTTCTACACTCAGTCCCTCCGGTCCGGCTCACTAGACTGGGTAAACCGTCATGATTTTTGTGCGGAACCTACTTAACACGTGTGCTTCCTCCCGTTGCGGAGGCGGTGCAGCGTCTCAACTGAAGCGCCCGGAGGCCCCCTTGAGCATCGACCAGGACCTGTCCCTGCATACGACGGCCGGCAAAATCGCCGAGTTCCGGCGCCGCCGGGCCGCGGCAGCGGTGCCCTCCGGGCCTGCAGCAGTGGAGAAGCAGCATGCCCGCGGAAAGCACACCGCCCGCGAGCGCATCGACCTGCTGGTGGACGCCGGTTCCTTCGTCGAGTTTGACGCCCTTGCCGTGCACCGCTCCACCGCCTTCGGCATGGAAAAGAAGAAGCCCCTCGGCGACGGACTGGTTTCCGGCTACGCCACGGTGGACGGACGCCCCGTGGCGGTCTACAGCCAGGACTTCAGTGTCTACGGCGGTTCCCTCAGCCAGGTCAACGGCGAAAAAATCGTCAAGGTCCAGGAATTTGCCCTCCGCAACGGCTGCCCGGTCATCGGCATCCTGGACGGCGGCGGCGCCCGCATCCAGGAGGGCGTCGCCTCGCTGGCGATGTTCGCCGATATCTTCCGTAACAATGTCCATGCCTCCGGCGTCGTTCCCCAGATTTCGCTGATCATGGGCCCCTCCGCCGGCGGCGCTGCCTACTCCCCCGCCCTCACCGACTTCGTCGTGATGGTGGACAAGACCTCGCACATGTTCATCACCGGACCCGATGTCATCAAGACCGTCACCGGCGAGGACGTGGACATGGAGACCCTGGGCGGCGCCCGGCAGCACAATGCCAACACCGGCACCTCCGCCTACCTGGCCTCCGACGAAGAGGACGCCATCGAGTTTGTCCGTGAACTGCTCGACTTCCTGCCCTCGAACAACCTGGCCGAAGCGCCGCTGACCGCCTTCGACTCCGATCCCGAGCCCACCGAGGCGGATCTGGCCCTGGACGAGCTGATCCCGGACTCGGCGAACCAGCCCTACGACATCCGCGCCGTCATCGAGAATGTGCTCGATGACGGGCATTTCCTGGAGATGCAGGCCCTGTACGCCCCGAACGTGATCATCGGCTACGGACGCGTGGAGGGCCACACCGTGGGCATCGTGGCCAACCAGCCGATGCAGTTCGCCGGAACCCTGGACATCGCCGCCTCCGAGAAGGCAGCCCGGTTTGTCCGCAACTGCGACGCCTTCAACATCCCGATCCTGACCTTCGTGGACGTGCCGGGCTTCCTGCCGGGCAAGGACCAGGAGTTCCAGGGCATCATCCGCCGCGGCGCCAAGCTGCTCTATGCCTACGCCGAAGCCACCGTGCCCAAGCTGACCGTCATCACCCGCAAGGCCTACGGCGGCGCGTACATCGTGATGGGTTCGAAGAAGCTCGGCGCGGACATCAACCTGGCCTGGCCCACGGCGCAGATCGGCGTCATGGGCGCCCAGGGTGCGGTAAACATCCTCTACCGTGCTCCGCTGAAGGCAGCGGCCGACGCCGGCGGCGACGTCGATGACGTCCGGCGCCAATACATCGAGCAGTATGAGGACGAGCTGCTCAACCCCTACCAGGCCGCAGAGCTCGGCTACGTGGACGCGGTCATCGCACCGTCGGAGACCCGGCTGCAGCTGATCCGCGGACTGCGGGCAACGCGCGACAAGCGTGCTTCGCTGCCCGCCAAGAAACACGGAAACATGCCGCTGTGAGTACCGGCAACGAGGGCCGGGAACCCGTTTCCGAAACCCTGCTTTCCGTGACCGCCGGCAATCCCACGGAGGAGGAGATCGCGGCGCTGACCGCCGTCGTCGCCGGACTGCAGGCGCAGGCCGGCCCGCTGCCGCCCGCACGTCCGGCCCACCGCTCCTGGGTGCGGCGGCGGAATCTCCGGCTGGACCCGAAACCGGGGCCCGGCTCCTGGCGGCGGAGCTACCGCTAGTCATAAACGAGACCGCCGGACCGCACTGCGGTTAGGCTACGTTTGTGACCCATCAGACATCATCGCCCACCACCGCCGCTGCCAGCAGCGCCCCGGTGCGCCAGCCCACCGCCATCGACGCCGTTGCCGATGCCTACACCGCCACGCTCCTGCACCTGGACCCGTCCTTCGCCACGTCCCTCGGCATCCCCGGGCAGGAAACCGAATACGGCGACTATTCGCCGGCCGGCCTGGAGTCCTTTGCCGAGGCCGCCCGGGAGACGCTGGGCCGACTGGACGGACTGGAGCCGGCGGACGACGTCGACCGCGTCACCCTTGACGCGATGCACGAACGCCTCGGCCTGGATCTGGAAATCCACGAATCGGGCTGGGACCTGGCGGAGCTAAACAACATTGCCTCCCCCGCGCAGGGCATCCGCAGCATCTTCGACCTCATGCCCACGGACACTGAGGAACAGTGGCACCATATTGCGGGCCGCTTGAACAACGTGGACGACGCCGTCGCCGGCTACATCACCAGCCTGCGCAGCGGTATCCGGCGCGGCCTGTCAGCCGCCCGCCGGCAGGTGAAGATCGTCATTGAGCAGGCCTCAGCCTATGCCGAGGACGGCGGATTCTTTGACGCCCTTGCCGCCAACGCCTCACTGCCCGGCGGCGAGGAGCTGCCCGCATCACTCCGTGCGGATCTGCGGACCGGCGCTGACGCGGCCCGCCGGGCCTACACCAACCTCGCGTCCTTCCTTGAAGAGGAACTGCTTCCGGCCGCCCCTGCCGAGGATGCCGTGGGCCGGGAACGCTACGCCTTGATGTCCCGCCGGTTCCTCGGATCCGCCGTGGATCTGGAAGAGACCTACCAGTGGGGCGTCGAGGAATTGGACCGCATCATTGCCGAACAAGAGGCCGTCGCGGAGCAGATCCGCCCCGGCGCCAGCGTCGCCGAAGCGATGCGGATCCTCGACGAGGATCCGGCACGCCAGCTGCACGGCACGGACGAGCTGCAGGCCTGGATGCAGAACCTCGCCGACCGCGCCGTCGCCGACCTCGCCGGGTCCCACTTCGAGATCACAGAACCGATGCGCCGGATCGAGTGCATGATTGCCCCCACCCAGGAGGGCGGCATCTACTACACCGGCCCCAGTGATGATTTCTCCCGTCCGGGCCGCATGTGGTGGTCCGTGCCGGCAGGAGAGGACACCTTCACCACCTGGCAGGAGACCACCACCGTTTACCACGAGGGTGTTCCCGGCCACCACCTCCAGATTGCAACGGCGACCGCATCCCGCGGCCTGCTCAACGACTGGCGGCGCAACGTGTGCTGGGTGTCCGGCCACGGTGAGGGCTGGGCGCTCTACGCGGAGCGGCTGATGGAGCAGCTGGGCTATCTCAGCGATCCGGGCGACCGGATGGGCATGCTGGACGCGCAGCGGATGCGTGCCGCACGGGTGGTCTTCGACATCGGCGTCCACTTGGAACTGGAGATCCCGAAACGCTGGGGCGAAGGCACCTGGACCGCGGACAAGGGCTACGGCTTCCTGAAGCAGAACCTGTCCATCAGCGAGGGTCAGCTGAACTTTGAGTTCACCCGCTACCTCGGCTGGCCGGGCCAAGCCCCCTCCTACAAGCTGGGCCAGCGGCTCTGGGAACAGATCCGCGACGAGGTCCGCAGCCGCGAGGGCGACGCGTTTGACGAGAAGGCGTTCCACACCCGGGCGCTGCAGCTGGGTTCCGTCGGCCTGGATACGCTGAGGCGTGCCCTGCTGGGCGAGTAGCAGCCTGCGACGTTAGTCACAGTGGCCCGGGGAATATCCCGGGCCACTGCCGTTTCCGGGCAGTAACCGCGCGGATTCCCCCCAGAACCCGCTGACTTGGACACTTTTTGTTGCCGTCACATTTCGCAACTTTGAGTCCGGTCTGCTATGGGATCACCGCTAGAGTCTTTCCCGTGACCTCACAGACTTCCTCCCCCGAATCCCCCGCCCGGCGGCTGCCCAAGTGGGCAACGTCCTTCGGACCGCAGATCATCGCCGCCCTCATTGCAGGCATCGCGCTCGGCCTCCTGGCCAAGACAATGGGCACCGTTGACGATGAACCGAACTGGCTCACCACCACGCTGGACACCATCGGCAGCAGCTACGTCTCACTGCTGAAGGCCGCCGTTGTCCCCCTGATCTTCACCGCCGTGGTCAGCTCGATCGCCAACCTGCGGGCCGTGTCCAACGCCGCCCGGCTCGCCTGGCAGACGCTGCTCTGGTTCGCCATTACGGCGCTGATCAGCGTGGTCATCGGCATTCTGCTGGGCTTCTTCCTGCAGCCGGGCAACAACGCCTCGGTCAGCGAGGGCGAGGAATTCAGCGGCAGCCAGGGCAGCTGGGTGGGCTTCCTGACCGGCCTGGTGCCGGCCAACTTCCTGGGACTCGGTGCCAGCTCCAAGGTGGCGGAATCCGGTGACGTCACCACCAGCGTCAGCTTCAACGTGCTGCAGATCCTCGTGATCGCGATTGCCGTCGGCATTGCCGCACTCAAGGTCGGCAAGCCCGCCGAAGCCTTCCTGGCCCTGAACGCCTCCGCCCTGGCCGTCATCCAGAAGGTCCTGTGGTGGATCATCCGCCTCGCCCCGGTCGGCACGGTCGGCCTCATCGGCACCGCCGTCGCGACCTACGGCTGGGATACCATCGGGTCGCTCGGCATGTTCGCCCTGACCGTCTACCTGGGCCTGTTCCTGGTCCTCTTCGGTGTCTACCCGGCCCTGATCAAGGCCCACGGACTCTCCGTCCGCCAGTGGTTCTCCGGCGCCTGGCCCGCTATCCAGCTGGCCTTCGTGTCCCGCTCCTCAGTGGGAACGCTGCCGCTGACCCAGCGCGTGACCGAGCGCAACCTGGGTGTCCCCCGGGCCTACGCCTCCTTCGCCGTGCCGCTGGGCGCCACCACCAAGATGGACGGCTGCGCCTCGATCTACCCGGCCGTCTCCGCGATCTTCGTGGCCCAGTTCTTCAACGTGGACCTGGCCTTCACCGACTACCTGCTGATCGCACTGGTTTCGGTTCTGGGTTCTGCCGCAACCGCCGGCACCACCGGCGCCGTCGTAATGCTCACGCTGACCCTGTCCACCCTCGGCCTGCCGCTGGCCGGCGTCGGCCTGCTCCTGGCCATCGATCCGATCCTGGACATGGGCCGTACCGCCGTGAACGTGGCCGGCCAGACCGTGGTTCCCACGCTCGTGGCCCGGCGCAACGGACTGCTGGATACCGGGCTGTACAACGCCCGCCGCCAGGGCGATCCGTTCGTGGATGATTCCGAGCAGCTCGAGGTCCCCGTGCTCGTCGAGTCCAAGAGCTGATCCCTTCGGGTTGCAGCGCCGGGCCGTCCCTTCGGGGGCGGCCCGGCGTTTGGAGTTTCCGGGCCGGTCCGCCCCGGCACTAGGCTTGATTCCGTGACCAACCCGAACCTGAGCCTCATTCTGGCCTCCGCGTCCCCCGCCCGCACCAAGCTGCTGACCGATGCCGGCATCAGCCATACCGTCCTCGTCTCCGACGTCGACGAAGACGCCGTCACCGCCCACTACGGCCTGACCGACCCGCACGATACGGCCCTGCTGCTGGCCCGGGCCAAGGCCGAAGCCGTGGCCTCCCTGCCCGAGGCCGACGGCGCCCTGGTGATCGGCTGCGATTCGGTCTTCGAATTCGACGGCGAGGCGCACGGCAAGCCCTGGGAGGCCGACGTCGCCCGCGAACGGATCCGCCGCATGAGCGGTTCCTCCGGGGTCCTGCACACCGGGCACTGGCTCGTGGACTGCCGTGACACCGACGAGGACGGCTCCGGCGCCACCCTCGGGGCGGTGTCCTCCGCCGAGGTGCACTTCGCGAAGCTCTCCGACGACGAGATCGAGGCCTACATCGCCACGGGTGAGCCGCTGCAGGTGGCCGGTTCCTTCACCATCGATTCCCTGGGCGGGGCGTTCATCGAGCGCGTCGACGGCGACCCGCACGCCGTCGTCGGCCTGTCCGTGTCGACCCTGCGCCAGCTGCTGGCCAGCGCCGATGTGCGGATCATCGACCTCTGGAAGTAGCTTCCTGGTGGCGGCTGGCGCTGTCGGCGATCTACTGAGCAGATAACGGGCTTATCCAGGCCCGTTGGCGATCTACTGAGCAGATAACGGGCTTATCCAGTCCCCATGACCCCGTTATCTGCTCAGTAGATGTCTGGCTAGGTCCCTTCACCGGGACGGCGCTGCCCCGAAGAGCTATTGGGGAGGTACCCATCCTGCCAGGACCAGTCCCCGGCGCACCTTCGCTCCCACCCAGCCGGCGCCCTGCAACAGATCGTTCCGGCTGATCTTCACCTGCACCCACCCCAGCTCAGCCGCCAAGAGGTCCCTGTGATGGTCCTTCGCCTGTTGTTCCGGGGTCAGATGGTGGGCGCCGTCGTACTCCAAACAGGTCCGGAACTCACGACAACCAAGATCAGCCCAGACCTGCGGCTCGCCCGCGGCGTCGCAGATAGCCACATTGGGAACGAACTCGGGCAACTGCGGATCTTGCTGGAGCATGAGCCGCAGCCGGGTTTCGGGCGGTGAATCCACCCCAACGCGAAGGTACCCCAGAGCCTTACGGCTCCGGGACAGATGCGCAATGCCCGATTTCCCCTCAATGAAGCGCTGCAGTTCCGCCAACGGTACGAGCGCCAATCTGCGCGGACCGAAGCTGCGTTGATGTTCGCTCACAATCTGATCTCCCAGGACGATCAGCTCCTCCAGCGTCAGCATGGCAGCCAGATCAAGCCAGGTGCGGGCAATGGTGGTGGCCGGCAGTCCGAGGATGCGGGTGGTTTCTTCCGGCGAAAGAACCAGCCGGTGTCCGACTACGTGCCGTCGCCGGGACTGGCTCTTGCCCGGAGACCGGCTCAAGTGGATCACCGGCTCCTCAGCCAGGCGCCGGGGAAGAACCAGTCCATGCAACCGTGCGGCTGTCGTGTGACTCAGGACAGCGTCCGGCAATAGCTCTACATACGGCCGGCAGCTGTCGGCCAGGGAGAATCGGCCTTCTACGGGCACGCGGACGGAGCGGCTGGGAGTCCTCACGTCAGAAGCACGGAGCCGGCCCGGATTGACCCTTCGTGCCTGGGCGGCGTCCAGCGTAAAAGGCATCCCTTGGAGAGGTGCAGGCAGCGGAGCAGGGCGTCTCATGCGGCCATTACACGCGGTCCCCCGGGAGCTCGTTCCAAGGGTATGGACCGCAGGTACATAACCTCGCCGGGCAGTCGATCCGGGAGGAGCAGTCCCGGCGGACACCGGCACCGGTCCCGGATGTGTCGCGGACGCACCAAGCACCCGTCGCAACCGCCCGGCTTTGTAGAATCCCCACAACGATCCGCCGGTTCCCACGCAGAAACAGCACGCATTATGGCCCGAGACCACAAAACCGCGCTAGGCTCCGAACAGATCAAAAGGAGCCAGTGCACCAATGAGCCAGAACATCCCCGCGCCCGAAGCGACCCCCGCCAAGGCACTCACCAAGATCCTCATTGCCAACCGCGGCGAGATTGCGGTCCGAGTCATCCGCGCCGCCCGCGATGAGGGAATTGCCGCCGTTGCGGTGTACGCCGACCCCGACCGCGACGCCCTGCACGTCCGCCTTGCCGACGAGGCCTACGCCCTGGGCGGCAGCACCGCCGCCGAGTCCTACCTGGACATGGGCAAGATCCTCGACGCCGCCGCCCGCTCGGGAGCGGACGCCATCCACCCCGGTTACGGCTTCCTCTCCGAGAATGCCGAATTCGCCCAGCGCGTCATCGACGCCGGCCTGACCTGGATCGGCCCCTCCCCCAGCGCCATCTCCTCACTCGGAGACAAGGTCCAGGCCCGCCACATCGCCGCCAAGGTCGGTGCACCGCTGGTTCCCGGCACCCCGGACCCTGTCGAGTCCGCCCAGGACGTCCTGGACTTCGCGGACCGGCACGGCCTCCCGCTGGCCATCAAGGCAGCTTTCGGCGGCGGCGGCCGCGGCATCAAGGTTGCCCGCACCCGCGACGAGATCCCCGAGATGTTCGACTCCGCCGTCCGCGAGGCCACAGCTGCCTTCGGCCGCGGCGAGTGCTTCATCGAACGCTTCCTCGATGCACCCCGCCACGTGGAAACCCAGTGCCTGGCGGACGCCTACGGCAACGTCGTCGTCGTCTCCACCCGCGACTGCTCCCTGCAGCGCCGCAACCAGAAGCTGGTTGAGGAAGCTCCCGCTCCCTTCCTCTCCGAAGAGCAGAACGCCAGCCTGTACGCGGCGTCGAAGGCCATCCTGAAGGAGGCCGGCTACCAGGGCGCCGGCACGTGCGAATTCCTGGTCGGCACGGACGGCACCATTTCCTTCCTCGAGGTCAACACGCGCCTCCAGGTGGAGCACCCGGTTTCCGAGGAGGTCACCGGCCTGGACCTGGTCCGCGAACAGTTCCGCATCGCCCGCGGCGAAGCACTGGGCTACGGCGATCCGGAAGTACGCGGCCACTCCTTCGAATTCCGCATCAACGGCGAAGACCCGGGCCGCAATTTCATGCCCGCCCCCGGCACCGTCTCGGAATTCAAGCTGCCCACCGGCCCCGGTGTCCGCGTGGACTCCGGCATCGAAGCCGGCGAAACCGTGGGCGGAAACTTCGATTCCATGCTCGCCAAGCTGATTGTCACCGGTGCCACCCGCCGCGAGGCGCTGCAGCGGGCACGGCGTGCCCTGGCCGAGATCGACGTCGTCGGCATGCCGACAGTACTGCCCTTCCACCGCGCCGTGACCGCTGACCCCGCCTTCACCGGCGAGGAGAGCTTCGGCGTACACACCCGCTGGATCGAGACCGGGTTCGTGAACACCATCCCGGCCTGGAGCGGTGAACCGGCAACGGGCGACGACGACGACGAGCGCCGCCGCGTCACCGTTGAAGTAGGCGGCAAGCGGCTTGAGGTTGTGCTCCCGGCCGGCCTGGGCGGCCCCGGTGCCGGCACCTCCAACGGCGCACGCAGCAACGGCAAGGCGCGCAAGCGGTCCCGCGGCGGAGCCTCAACTGCAGCTGCGGGCGATGACCTCACCTCCCCCATGCAGGGAACCATCGTCAAGGTAGCCGTCGAGGACGGAGCAGTGGTCCGCGAGGGCGATCTCGTCGTGGTGCTGGAAGCCATGAAGATGGAGCAGCCGCTGACCGCGCACAAGTCCGGCACCATCACCGGTCTGAGCGCCCTTCCCGGTGCAACGGTCTCCGCCGGCGCCGTCATCGCTTCGATCCTGGACTGACCCCGGACGACCCCCGAACAACAGCAGCAGCGCAAAACAAAGCAGGCCCGGTTCCCGCAGAGGGAACCGGGCCTGCTGTGTTGTTACCGGTTAGAGGACCTTCACGGCCTCACTGGAGTTGTTCTCGTAGTCGACGTCCTTGGTGTCCTTGGTGACGAACAGCGCGATCAGCGTCAGCACCGCCATCGAGGACAGGTAGATGCCCACCAGCCACGGACTGCCGTCCGCCGCCTGCCACAGCGCGACGGCGATGAACGGAGCCACCGCAGCGCCCAGGATCGAGGAGACGTTGTAGGCGATCGCCGAGCCGGTGTAGCGCACGTTCGTCGGGAACAGCTCCGGCAGCATCGCACCCATCGGTCCGAAGGTCAGGCCCATCAGGGTGAAGCCGATGATCAGCAGCGCCATGACGCCCACGGTTCCGCCGCCGAGCAGCGGGGAGAAGGTGAAGCCGAAGAGGAAGATCCCGGCGGTGACCACCAGCAGCGTCTTGCGGCGGCCGTGCTTCTCCGCCAGCGGGCCGGCGACCAGCGTGAAGATCCCGAAGAACACCACGCCGATGATCAGCATGATCAGGAAGTCGTTGCGCGCATACCCCAGGCCGGCGGTGAATGTTTCGGGGTCGAAAATCTTCCCGGCCTTTTCGGCGGCGGCACGGGCGGCTTCCTCGGTCTTCGCGGAAGTGCCGTAGGTGAGCGTGAAGGTGGTCATCAGGTAGAACAGCACATAGGTGGCCAGCATGATGAACGTGCCGGCGATCATCTGACGCCAGCTGTACTTGAAGGCGCGGCTCAGCGGCAGCTTGCTGACCTCGCCGGAGTCGACGACCTTCTGGAATGCAGGCGTCTCAACCAGTTTCAGCCGGACGTACAGACCGATGATGACCATGACGGCACTGGCCAGGAACGGCACGCGCCAGCCCCAGGTGTCGAACTGATCTGGGGTCAGCTGGAAGCTCAGCAGCAGGAACAAGCCGTTGGCCAGGATGAAGCCGATGGGCGCGCCCAGCTGCGGGAATGTTCCCCACACGGCGCGCTTGTTCGCCGGTGCGTTTTCCGTTGCCAGCAGTGCGGCGCCGGACCATTCGCCGCCGAGGGCCAGGCCCTGGGCGAACCGCAGGACTACCAGCAGCGCCGGGGCTAAGATAATCCAGCCGTCCTTGGCCTCCGGCAGGCAGCCGATCAGGAACGTCGCAATCCCCATGGTCAACAGCGATGCCACCAGGGTTCCCTTGCGGCCCACCTTGTCACCGAAGTGCCCGAAGACGATGGAGCCCAGCGGCCGGGCAATGAAAGCCACCCCAAACACGGCGAACGAGCTCAGCAGGGCCGTGAACCCATCGGCGTTCGGAAAGAACAGCCGGGGGAAGACGAGGACCGCAGCCGTTGCGTAGACGTAGAAGTCGTAGAACTCGATGGAGGTTCCGACGAGGCTGGCAACAATCACGCGGCCCTTGGAATTGGCCTTGGCCGGCACCGGCGCCGGCGTGGATGCCGCGGAGGGTTTCTTAGTAGACATTGGAACTCTTTCGCAAGAGGAAATGAAGTATCCATATCGTAGGAGCATCCGTCCGTTATTTGAGATTTGTGTCCAAATACCGGACAAATGTTTCGCGCCGTCGAAATCCGGGCATAAAAAAAGTCCCGCGCCCGCGGACGGATAATCCGCCGCGGACGCGGGAAGTAAAAAGAGCAGCTCCCTACAGGTGAACGTGCAGCCGCCGGGCGGCTTCGGAAATGGACCCGGTGAGGGACGGGTACACGGCGAAGGTGCTGGCCAGGTCATCCACGTGCAGCTTCTGCGTGACGGCGATGGCAATCGGGAAGATCAGCTCCGACGCACGCGGACCCACCACAACGCCGCCGATCACACTGCCGGAGCCCTTGCGGGCAATGATCTTCACAAAGCCTTCCTTGACGTCCATCATCTTGGCCCGGGCATTGGTGTGCAGGGACAGCTTGATGACGTCGCCCTGGTAGCGGCCCTCGGCCACGTCGGCTTCACTGACGCCCACGGAGGCAATCTCCGGGGAGGTGAAGATGTTCGAGGCCACGGTCTTGAGCTTCAGCGGCTTCACGCCGTCGCCCATCAGGTGCGCCACCGCGATGCGGCCCTGCATGGCCGCCACGGACGCCAGGTTGAAGACGCCGGTGCAGTCGCCCGCGGCGTAGACGTTGTCCGCCGTGGTGCGGGAGACGCCGTCGACCCGGATCTGGCCGCGCTCGTCCAGCTGCACGCCGGCTTCTTCCAGGCCAATGCCGGCGGTGTTGGGGATGGCGCCCACGGCCACGAGGCAGTGGCTGCCCTCCACCGTGCGTCCGTCCGAAAGCGTCACGAGCACGCCGTCGCCGGTGTTCTTCACGGAGTCGGCGCGGGACCGGCTGAGCACGGTCATGCCGCGGGCCTGGAAGACGTCCTCCAGCACAACGGCGGCGTCTGCGTCTTCGCCCGGCAGCACCCGGTCGCGGCTGGAGATCAGTGTGACCTTGGTGCCGAGGCCGTTGTAGGCAGAGGCGAATTCGGCGCCGGTGACACCGGAACCGATGACGATCAGGTGCTCGGGAACCTCGGTGAGGTTGTAGATCTGCTTCCAGGTGAAGATCCGTTCACCATCCGGCACGGAGGTGTCCAGCTCACGGGGGTTCGCGCCGGTGGCAATCAGCAGCGCCTCGGCCTTGACCGTTTCCACGGTGCCATCCGCGGCGGTGACCTCGATGGTGGAGTTGTCCAGCAGGCGGCCGTCACCGATCTTCACCTTGACGCCCGCCCGCTCGAGGGTGCTGCGGATATCGTTGGACTGTTCCTTGGCCAGGGCCAGCAGACGGTGGTTGACCACCTTCAGGTCCGCGAAGACCGGCGAGGCCACGTCCCCGAATTCCACGCCGAGATTGCGGGCAGCATTCATGCGGGTCATCACATCGGCGGTGGCGATGAGGGTCTTGGAGGGAACGACGTCGGTGAGCACTGCAGAGCCGCCCAACCCCTGCCGCTCGACGATGGTTACGTCCGCACCGAGGGATGCGGCCACGAGGGCAGCCTCATAGCCGCCGGGGCCCCCTCCGAGAATCGCAAGTTTCCGGGCAGTGAAATCTAGTTGGGTGGTCACAAGGCTCTATTCTGTCCCATCCCGTGACGGCGCTCAAACGGTGGTCTCCGCCGCGGACTCCGGCGCTCCCTGCAGGCTGTAAGTTTGTTAAGTGACTAACGACCCATTTGAACTTGCCCAGCAGGCCGCCGACTACATTGCAGAGCACACCGGCGTGCCCACCCATGACATTGCCCTGGTCCTCGGAAGCGGCTGGGGTGAAGCTGCTGAACTGATCGGCGAGACCACCGCCACCCTCTCCGCCTCCGACATCCCGGGCTTCTCCGCCCCGTCCGTGCAGGGGCACGTGGGTACCATCCGCTCCGTCCTCACCACCGATGGCAAGCGCGCCCTCGTCCTGGGTGCACGCACCCACTACTACGAGGGCAAGGGCGTACGCGCCGTCGTCCACGGCGTCCGCACCGCAGCAGCTGCCGGCGCCAAGGTCATGGTCCTCACCAACGGCTGCGGCGGGTTGAACCCCGAGTGGCAGCCCGGCACCCCGGTGCTCATCAGCGACCACCTGAACCTCACGGCAACCTCACCGCTCGAAGGCGCCACGTTCGTGGACCTGACGGACCTTTACTCGTCGCGCCTGCGCGACGTTGCCCGCAGCGTGGACCCCACCCTTGACGAAGGCGTTTACGCCCAGTTCACCGGTCCGCACTACGAAACCCCGGCCGAGGTCCGCTACGCCAAGACCATCGGCGCCGATCTGGTGGGCATGTCCACCGCGCTGGAAGCCATTGCCGCTCGCCACGCCGGCATGGAGGTCTTCGGCATCTCCCTGGTCACCAACCTCGCCGCCGGCATCAGCCCGGTGGCACTGAGCCACGGCGAGGTCCTCGAAGCGGGACAGGCCGCCGGACCGCGCATCTCCAAGCTGCTTGCCGAGATCATCAACAAGATCTAGCCCGCTTCCGCCGCCGCTCAGCTATCCGCACCAGCAACATTAGGTATCCACATGACTTTGATTCCCGCTGAACTCGAAGAACTCACCGCCGCCGCGCAGGAATGGGCGGACAGCGACCCCGATCCTGACACCGTGCTCCAGCTCCGTACCCTTCTGCGCACCATCGCGGACGGTACGGACGCCGGGGCAGCCGCGGCGGCCCAGGAGCTGGCGGACCGGTTTGCCGGCACGCTTGAGTTCGGAACCGCGGGGCTGCGTGCGGAGCTGGGCGCCGGCCCCAACCGGATGAACCGTGTGGTGGTGCGCCGCACCGCCGCCGGCATTGCCTCCTTCCTGCAGGACACTGCCCGCGACAGCTGGACCCCCAGCGCCGTCATCGGATACGACGCCCGGTACAAGTCGAAGGACTTCGCCCTGGAAACGGCTGCCGTGTTCGGCGCCGCCGGCATCGAAACCTTCCTCCTGCCGTGCACGCTTCCAACGCCGCTGCTCGCCTACGCGGTGCGCGCTTTGGACACGGACGCGGGCGTGATGGTCACGGCCAGCCACAACCCTGCCGCGGACAACGGCTACAAGGTCTACCTGGGCGGCCGTACGGTCAAGGGCCCGGGCCGCGGCGCACAGATCGTCACACCGTACGACGCCGAGATCGCCGCGCGGATCGACTACACCGTTCCGCTGGACTCCATTGAGCTGGCACCGGATGGCTACACGGAGGTTTCCGAATCTCTGATCGCCGACTACATCGGCGCCGTGGACGACCTGGCGCACCGTGAAGGCTACCCGGCACGGGACCTGGACATCGTCCTCACGCCCATGCACGGCGTCGGCGGCGAAACCATGTCCGCAGTGCTTCGCGGAGCCGGTTTCACGTCGGTGACCCTGGTTCCCGAGCAGGCCCTGCCGGACCCGGACTTCCCCACCGTTGCCTTCCCCAATCCGGAGGAACCCGGAGCACTGGACCTGGCCCTGAAGCTTGCCGCCGAACGCGACGCGGACCTCGTCCTGGCCAACGATCCCGACGCCGACCGCGCCGCCGTCGCCGCCAAGGATCCCGCCACTGGTGTTTGGCGCATGCTGCGCGGTGACGAAGTGGGGGCCCTGCTGGGCCGCCACATCGCCGGCCGGATCGCCGCCGGCCGGTGGAAGGTGCGCGGCGAGAAGACGCGTTCCGGCGTCGTCTTCGCCAACTCGATCGTGTCCTCCCGGCTGCTGGCCCGCATTGCCGAGGCTGCAGGATTTGAGCACCAGGAAACCCTGACCGGTTTCAAGTGGATCTCCCGTGTGCCGAAGCTGACCTTCGGCTACGAAGAGGCCCTGGGCTACTGCGTGGCCCCCGGACTGGTCCGGGACAAGGACGGAATCTCCGCCGGCGTGCTTCTGGCCGAGCTGGCGGCCTCTTTGAAGGCTGCCGGGCGCACCCTCTTTGACGAACTCGATGAGCTCGCCCTGGAGCACGGCCTGCACCAGAGCGACCAGCTCTCCATCCGCGTCCAGAACCTTGGACTGCGCACGGAAATGATGCAGCGGCTCCGCGAGTTCCCGCCCGCCTCGTTCGCAGGCTCACCCGTGGCAACCGCCGTCGACCTTTCGGAAGGTGCAGGCGGCCTGCCGCCCACGGACGGACTGCGGTACATTACCGAGGACAACACCCGGGTCATCATCCGTCCCAGCGGAACCGAACCGAAGCTCAAGTGCTACCTCGAAGTGATTGAACCCGTCGGCTCGGCCGCCGATCTGCCGGCTGCGCGTGCAAACGCCCGCGCCACGCTGGATGCAGTACTGGCGGATGTGCGGACGGCCCTGGGACTCTAACCAGGTCAGGAGGCCGGCATGGGACGGCTGATCTACACAAGCATCACTTCCCTGGACGGCTACGTTGCGGATGAGGCCGGGTCCTTTGACTGGAGCATGCCCGATGAAGAGGTGCATCTCTTCGTCAATGGACTCGAGCGCAACGTAGGCACGCATCTGATCGGGCGGCAGCTGTACGAGGTGATGTCGTACTGGGATTCGTTGCCGCCCGAAGGCGAGCCGCAGGCCATCCAGGAATATGCACGGATCTGGCAGGCGGCGGACAAGGTGGTCTTTTCCCGTTCGCTCACCGAGGTCTCCGCCCCGCGCACGCGGCTCGCGCGGACGTTCGATCCCGCCGCCGTGCGGGCGCTTGTGGAGGCGTCCGACGACGACGTGTCAGTGGGCGGCGCGAACCTCGCGGGGCAGGCGCTGAAGGCTGGACTGGTTGACGAGCTGCATCAGCTGCTCTCCCCCGTGATCATCGGCGGCGGGAAGCGGTTCCTCCCGGACGGACTCCGGCTGGGTTTGGAGCTGCTGGATGAGAAACGCTTCGCCAACGGCGTCGTGTTCCTGCACTACCGGGTCCTGAACTGATCTTCCCGTCCGGGAGTCAGGCTACGCCACCAGCTCCGTAGCCACCGGCAGGCGGCTTCCGCTCGCCAGGAGCGTCCCCACCTGCTCTGCGGTAAGCGGCCGGCTGAAGTAGTAGCCCTGGCCGTTGCAGCAGCCCATGTCCTGCAGCAGTTCGGCCTGCTCCGGGGTTTCGATCCCCTCGAAGACCGCCTCCATGCCCGCGGCCTGGATGAGGTGGTGGACAGCGTCGACGAACTCCAGCTGCCCCTTGTCCCGGCCAATGTCCGCGATGAGTGCCCGGTCCACCTTAACGGTGTCCACGGGCAGCCGGCGCAGGTAGCTTATGGAGGAATAGCCCGTGCCGAAATCGTCGATTTCCAGGCGGACGCCCAAGGCCTTCAGCGCTTTCATGGAATAGGTCTCCACATCTCCGCTGCCGACAAAGGCACTCTCGGTGATTTCCAGGACCAGGTCTCTGGGCACGGCACCGGTTTCGCGCAGGACGGCGCGGACGTAGTCCACCAGATCCATGCTCTCCAGCTCGGACGGGGACACATTGACGCGGATATGGAAGCCGTCCTGGTCCTGACCCGAATTACGCCACTGCGCTAGTTGTTCCAGGGCAGACCGCAGCACCCAGCGTCCGATCCCCAGGATGGCTCCGCTCTCCTCGGCCAGCGGGATGAAGATGTCCGGCATGACCAGTCCCTGCGTCGGATGCTCCCAGCGCAGCAGCACCTCCACGCCCTGCATCTTACCGGTGACTATGTCAACGACAGGCTGGTACGCCAACCGGAATTCGTTGCGTTCAACGGCCCTGCGCAGGTCAGAGGCCATTTCCCGCCGCAGTTGGCGGGCGTAGAGCATCACCGGTTCAAATAACCGCACCTGGCCCGGGCCGCCTTCCTTCGCCTCGTACATGGCGGTATCGGCGCGGAGCAGCAGATCCTCGGCGGATTGCCCAGCCTCGGCAAGGTGCACGCCGATGCTCGCACGAGGCCAAACATCCAGTCCCTCCACAACGGTCCGAATGCCCAAAGCCGCCTGGATCCTTTCCGCGGCTTCGAGCGCCGATAACCGCGCAACCTCGGGGAGCAAAACCGCGAATTCGTCGCCGCCGAGCCGCGCTACAACGATTTCCTCCGGAACCGAGGCGAGCAGCCGGCCCGCCACTTCCTGCAGCACCAAGTCCCCGGCTTTGTGTCCAAAACTGTCGTTGATTTCCTTGAATCCGTCCAGATCAATCATCAGCACGGCGGGTGCGGCTTCCCGACCGTCCCAGTCCGTCAGAGCCAACTCCACCTGCTGCATCAAGTCAATCCGGTTGCTCAGTCCGGTGAGCGGATCTGAAAGCGCCATTCGCTGCACCTGTTGGTGCGCTGCGCGGAGTTCCAGCGTGCGGGACTCGACCCGCTGCTCCATGTCCTGGTACATGTCGTCCAGTTCCGCTGCCAGGAGGTTAATGCCCGTGCTGACGGCATCAACCTGATCGCGGGCGGATGAGACCGGAATCCGGGACGTGAGGTTTCCCGCTGCGATCCTGACAATGCCCTCAACGATGCTGCCGAGGCGCGGGTCCGCCGGCAGGTCCCCGGCTCCCTCTTGTGGAGGGATCACGCGGCATACCTTCTGAGCCAGTTCAGGGCATCGCCTTCCTGAGAAAAATACCGTGTGGGACAGGGCTGAACCTCTCCTCCGAGCAGAAAATTCGCGATCACCCGATCGACCGGAGAAACCCCGAGGACAGCTACGGCGGCCAGGGAACGTGCAGCACTGAAGATGTCCCGGGCACTACGGGAAATGGATTCCACACCCGTCAACGTCAGAAGCAGCGGGAGACTGTGCGCAGTCGCCAGTTGATCAATCTTCTCGGCAACGGCGGTAGCCATGGAACCAGTAATCACCTCGCCGGGAGGCAGCACCAGTACAAGGTGCCCCTCATCCGACAGGTTTACCAAAGCTTCCGAGCGCGGCGAAGGGTTTTGAATCCCGTTTCCACGGTCAGGGTCTGCACTTTGCCGGACGATGAGCGAGACGCTGTCTCTGAGCGCTCCGGAGCCGTTGTGCTGCACTGTTTCCTGTCTTGCCATTGCTTCCCCCAAGTTGCCGCGCAGGACCTCAATGCAGCGGATGTGCCTTACCGTACCGGAGCGTCTGGAATCACCGCCTGGAATTGATGCCCCAGTCTGTAATGTTCGCCGTTCAACACCCATCTCTTGAGCATCCGACGCTAAAACGTTAATTCGGTGACTTGCGATTATGAGACCGTCTCGTGAACGGTGTCAATGAGTTTCCGAGATTCGGAGGCATACACGTCCGCACCGATCCCAGTAAAGATACGCTCACATTGCAGGGCGCATTCCAAGGCTTCGGCGTGGGAGCCCAACGCCCTTAAGCTTCGAGCCAAGACTAGCAACGCACGTGCTTGCAAAAACGGGTAGGGACCGGCTAACTCTTTTTCGAGTGGGCGAAGCAGTCCTTCGGCTTTGGCCGCATTGCCGGACGCGAATTCCCACCAAGCGCGGGTGATCAGGATTTCGTACAGATCTATTTCGCCACCACCGGCGACGGCAAAAGCGACCTCTGCACGCTCGACGAACTCAGCGGTCTCAGGCCCGTTGAGCCCAGCCATCAACCGCATGTGAGCAATTGCCTTATTGAACTGTGCCCACAGATTGACATCGTCCAATCGAGACAAGGCCTCTGCCGCTAGGCGTTGATTTTCCAAAGCTTCGTCGATCCGAGAAGACATGAAGGCCACGTTGCTGACTGTCCAGTACGCCATGCCTATGGTCCTCGGACTGGTGACGCCCTCCAACATGCCAACGAGATTCAGCGCTTCCACCCACGCTGCCTCAGTGTCCCCTTCCTCAGCTAGCGACGCGACCAGTACGTGCTGGACACTTCGCCGCCCGTCCTGGGACAGCTCCCGCGATGGCATCCTCGACAATTCCCGGGCCACCGCCAGCGCTCCTTGCATCTGCCCTTCGTTTTGTAATATCCGCGACAGCAGCACCCGTGTCCTCGATTCAAACTCGGGGTACTGCTTTATTGCTTCGGACTCGAGCAGCTGCCGACAGGTGTCTACGGCCTCTTGGAGCAGGCCGAGATTAAGCTGTAGCTGACCTGCTTGAAAGGCCATGCGACAGAAACCCCACGCGTCATCATGCTGCGACGCGGCTTTTGCTGCTGTCCATGAATGATCGACAGCGGCAACATAGTCCCGTCGCTCCTGCGCCCTCAGGGCACGGTATTCGTTCAGGATGAACACTGCATTGTTATCCAAAACCTCGACACCTTCTCACAGTATTCGTCCGCATGTTAATGGAACCTTATCGTGACTCTATCTTGCTGGCGCCGCAAAGGTTACAGTCAGCGGGCGTACCGCATCCTCGCCGGCCCTGGTCAGGATTTCCTAATAGAACAACAATCGGCGTTTCACGCGGAATATGTATAGCTATACTCCTTGTGTCTGAATTGTTCAGCACATATATCTTCCTAGGAGCACAACATGAAAAAGCTTGGTGCAGCAGTGCTGCTGGCCGCAGTTATAACAGGTGTGGGTGTGGCTGCACCCGCGTCAGCGGCATCCCTTTCCCCGGCCACCTCGGACAAAGTAGTCAAGCAAATTGCCGGTGCTTCCGTTTTCGGAATGTGGCCTAAGAGCGACTAAAGACTCCGTCGCAAGAGCCCGGATGCGCCGCTATCGCGCGGGGCATCCGGGCCTAAGCCTTCTGACGACCGTTGGGGGCCGATGGAGCGCCCCCGCGCCCACCAGGGCAAGCGTGATCTCAGCCACGCGCTGACACTCCCCTATGGCAAGATAGATCCCATGTCTACACCCATTGCCTCGTACATTGATCACACGCTCCTCAAACCCGAGGCCAGCCGCGACGACATCCTCCGGGTCTGCTCCGAAGCCGCTGAGTACCAGTTCAAATCCGTCTGTGTAAACCCGCTCTGGGTCGGTACGGTCCGCAACGCACTGAAGGGCAGCGGAGTCCTCACCTGCTCGGTCATCGGCTTCCCGCTGGGAGCCACCACCACCGAGGTGAAGGTCTTCGAAGCCCAGGGTGCACTTCAGGACGGCGCTGATGAGATCGACATGGTCATCGACATCGCCGCAGCCCGGCGCGGAGACCGCGCAGCCCTGGTCCGCGACATCGCCGCCGTAGCGGACGCCGTACACGCTGCCGGCGGGATCCTGAAGGTCATCATTGAAACCTCCCTGCTCAACGATGAGCAGAAAGTCCTGGCCTGCGAAGCCTCCGTCGAGGCCGGCGCCGACTTCGTCAAGACCTCCACCGGTTTCAACGGCGGCGGAGCCACGGCCGAAGACGTCGCGCTGATGCGCCGCACCGTCGGCCCGGACCTGGGAGTCAAGGCTTCCGGCGGTGTCCGTTCGCTCGAAGATGCGCAGGCAATGATCGACGCCGGGGCCACGCGTATCGGAGCGAGCTCCGGAATCGCTATTGTTAATGGAAGCAAAGCCACGTCGGACTACTGACCGGCATAGCTACTGACACTTTTTGAAACGGAGAACTTCATGGTTGGAACACGGTCAAAGCAGCCTTCACACTCAGGCGAGGGCCACCTGGTCAGCAACATCCTCATCTTTGCCGTGATGTTCGCCATTTTCCTCGGCGCCATTTACGCGGTGAACTGGCTGACGCTGGACAACGTCTGGCCGATGGCCATCCTGCTGGTCGCCGCCACCGGCATGTACCTCGTAGCGTTCAGCATCGGCCGTTCCGACACCACCACGGAACTGGCCAAGGGATACTCGCACAACGAGTAAACCCCTTACCTAAAACAGCGATGCACCCCGGCCTTCACGCCGGGGTGCATCGCTGTTTAACTGAGTAGTCGCCGCGGGCAGGCAGGTGTGTCCTACTCTAGGCCGCAGGGGCCCGTCGTCCCTAGATTTACGGGTATGACTACGACCATGACCCGCAGGCAGTGGCGCCGGGACCGCGCCCGGCAGCAGCGCATTGTCCTCATCGGGTACTCGGTACTCGCCTCCTGCGTAGTGGCCGCCGCCGCTGTCTTCCTTATCGCGGTGACGGGCTAGCCCTACTCCTTGAACACGGCGTCGAGCACCTGCTTGGCCCAGGCGAGGATTTCGGCGTCCACCAAATCCCGCCCGCCGATTCGAGCGGTTTTCGGCTTGGGCACCAGCACGGCGTTCAAGGCCGGCTTCACCAGCGCACCCGGGTACATCCGCTGCAGCCGCATGGTGCGCGATTCGGGCAGGTCCGCCGGCGCGAACTTGATGAAGTTGCCCTGCAGTGCGATGTCGGTCAGCCCGGCGGCGCGTGCATCCACCCGGAAGCGGGCCACGTCGATCAGGTTCTTTACTTCCTGCGGCGGCTCGCCGTAGCGGTCCACCAGTTCGGCCAGGACTTCGTCGATCGCCTCGTTGGTCAGCGCGGAGGCCAGCTTGCGGTAGGCCTCCAGCCGCAGCCTCTCCCCCGGCACGTATTCGTGCGGCAGATGCGCGTTGACCGGCAGCTCGATCTTCATCTCCGCTGCTTTTTCCTCGGCCTCGCCGCGGTAGTCGGCCACGGCTTCGCCTACCAGCCGGATGTACAGGTCGAAGCCGACGCCGGCAATGTGGCCTGACTGCTCCCCGCCCAGCAGGTTGCCGGCGCCGCGGATCTCGAGGTCCTTCATGGCCAGCTGCATTCCGGCACCCAGTTCGTTGTGCGTGGCCACGGCCTTCAGCCGCTCCAGGGCGACCTCGCCCAGCGGCTTTTCCGACGGGTACAGGAAGTAGGCGTAGGCCCGCTCCCGGCCGCGGCCCACCCGGCCGCGCAGCTGGTGGAGCTGGGAGAGGCCGAAGTGGTCCGCCCGGTCCACGATCAGGGTGTTGGCGTTGGAGATGTCCAGGCCGGTTTCAATGATCGTGGTGCAGACCAGTACGTCGAAGCGCTTTTCCCAGAAGTCCACAATGATCTGCTCAAGCTTGGACTCGCTCATCTGGCCGTGGGCGACGGCGATACGTGCCTCCGGGACCAGCTCCCGCAGGTGCGCGGCGGTCCGGTCAATCGAGGAGACCCGGTTGTGGACAAAGAACACCTGGCCCTCCCGCATCAGCTCGCGGCGGATGGCGGCGGAGGCCTGCTTGTCCGTGTACGGGCCCACATAGGTGAGCACCGGGTGCCGTTCCTCCGGCGGGGTGGCCAGCGTGGAGGTCTCGCGGATGCCGGTCAGGGACATTTCCAGGGTGCGCGGAATCGGCGTTGCGCTCATGGCCAGCACGTCCACGTTGGTGCGCATCTTCTTCAGCGCTTCCTTGTGTTCGACGCCGAAGCGCTGCTCCTCGTCCACGATCACCAGGCCAAGATCCTTGAACTGGACTTCCTGTGACAGGATGCGGTGGGTACCGATGACTACGTCCACGGCGCCGGTCCTGACGCCTTCCATGGTCTCCTTGGCCTGCTTGGAGGTCTGGAACCGGGACAGGGAGTCCACCCGGACCGGGAAGCCGGAGAACCGCTCGGCGAAGGTCTCCATATGCTGCTGGGCCAGCAGGGTGGTGGGCACCAGCACGGCGACCTGCTTGCCGTCCTGCACGGCCTTGAAGGCTGCCCGGACCGCGATCTCGGTCTTGCCGTAGCCCACGTCGCCGGAGACCAGCCGGTCCATGGGAACTTCGCGCTCCATGTCCGCCTTGACCTCGTTGATGGTGGTCAGCTGGTCCGGGGTTTCGATGTAGGGGAACGCTTCCTCGAGTTCGCGCTGCCACGGGGTGTCCGGGCCGAAGGCGTGGCCCCTGGAGGCCATCCGTGCGGAGTAGAGCCGGATCAGCTCTCCTGCGATCTCCTTGACGGCCTTGCGCGCCCGGCTCTTGGTCTTGGCCCAGTCGGAGCCGCCCATCTTGGACAGGACGGGGGTCTCGCCGCCCACGTAGCGGGTGATCTGGTCCAGCTGGTCGGTGGGAATGAAGAGCCGGTCCCCGGGTGCACCCCGTTTGGAGGACGCGTATTCGAGCACCATGTACTCGCGCACGGTCTTGTTGGTGCCGGCTCCGGTGGCCCGTTGGATCAGTTCGATGAACTTGCCCACCCCGTGCTGCTCGTGCACCACGAAGTCGCCCTCCTGCAGCTGCAGCGGGTCGACGGCGTTGCGCCGCTTCGAGGGCATCCTGCGCATGTCGCGGGTGGAGTAGGCGCTGGCTCGGCCTAGCAGGTCCGCTTCGGTAAGCAGCCCGGTCTTGAGGGTGTCGAAGACGTATCCGCGGCCGGCGCTGGCCGTGGTGATGGAGATGACGCCGGGGCGCGGCTCTTCGTCCACGGAATCCACCAGGGCGGCGGGGATGTCGTTTTCCTTGAAGAGTTCGGCCAGGCGGGCGGCTGGGCCCGGACCCTCTGTCACCACCACTACGCGCCAGGCGTCACGGACACGGCCGCCGATGAAGTCCATCATTTCCGCGACGTCGCCCCGGTAGCCGCGCGGTTCGCGGGCATTAATGGTCAGGGTGTCGATGTCTAGGACGGTTTCGTCGTCGGGGTTGAAGGAGGTGATGGACCACCAGCCCACGTCATTGGCCTGCGCTGCAGTGCGCGTGTCTGCCAGGGAACGGAAGCTTGCGGCGTCCAGGTCCGAAGCCAGCCCGGCGGAAAGATCCAGAGGTGCGGCACCGCCGTCGGACGCTGTGGCCCATGCAGCCGCGAGGAATTCCTCGTTGGTGGCAGCCAGGTCGTGCGCGCGGGCACGGACCTTTTCGGGCTCGATCACCACGGCAATGGACCCGCGGGGCAGCTCACCCATCAGCGGAACCATGGAGTCCACCAGGACCGGGGCAAGGGACTCCATGCCTTCCACGGCGATCCCGCCGGCGATTTTCTCCAGCATGTCGGACGCGGCCGGCATCTGGCCCTGAAGTTTCGCCGCGCGGCTCATGACCGACGGCGTGATCAGGATTTCCCGGCACGGAGGGGCGTAGAGCTCGGAGGGGTGGGTGATGTGCTCCCCTGTGAGTGTCCGCTGGTCGGCGACCGCGAACCAGCGCATGGAATCCACCTCATCGCCGAAGAAGTCGATGCGGATGGGGTGATCCTCGGTGGGCGGGAAAACGTCCAGGATGCCGCCACGCACGGCGAATTCGCCACGGTGGGAGACCATGTCCACCCGCGCATAGGCGGCATCGGCCAGCGCGGACACCACGGAGTCGAAGGGCTGCTCCTGGCCGACCTTCAGGGCGACCGGTTTCAGTTCGCCCAGTCCCGCAACCAGCGGCTGGAGCACGGCCCGCACGGGGGCAACCACAATCTGCACCGGAGCGGTCTCCGGATGCGCCAGCCGGCGGAGCACCGACAGGCGCCTGCCCACGGTATCCGAGCGCGGGGACAGCCGCTCGTGCGGCAGCGTCTCCCAGCTGGGGAACTCCTCGATGCCGGCCAGCGGCAGGTAGCTGCGCAGGGCGGCGGCCAGATCCTCGGCCTCGCGTCCGGTTGCCGTCACCGCCAGCACCACCGGCGGGATCCCGTCACCGGTCCCGGCCGCCGCCAGCCCGTCCACGACTTCCGCGAGCAGGGCGGCGCGCATGCCCTGCGGTGCACCGATCTGCAGGTCTTCGCTGCGGCCTGCTACGGGCCGGGAGGAAAGGGTCCGCACCCTTGCGTACGAGGGGTCCTCAGCGAGGGCGGCACGCAGTCCGTTCAGGCTCATGGGGTGTTTTCTCCTTCATGACGGCAACGCAAATACCCGAAGTCCACAAACGGAACCCCGGGGTTTTCTTCCACATTACCTGCTGCGGGGCCAGTGATCTGCTGCTCCCGCTGAGAGCGGAAAGCACGCAAAAGCGGGAGGCCGTTGAGGGGCCTCCCGCTTCGCGCCGGGCATTTACAGGTGGTACGCGGCGGTCCTGCTCCGCGCCTACTTCAGCAGCTGATGGCCACGGTAGGTGTTGTCAGCCGGGGCGTTCAGCTGGCGGGACTGTGTTTCGCCGCCCCCGCGCAGGTCCTCCTCCATTCGGGCGAAGGTGATCACGGAGTGGGCCACGGCGTCGGACATCTGGTCCAGCACCCTGCGGTTGATGTTGGTGATGTCATCACACTCGGCGTGATAGCAGGCGTCATACGCAGCACCCGCCGTCCCGCCGAACAGTGCGGCTTCCTCGGGCGTCTTCAGGCCTTCGGCACCCGTGAACAGCCCGCCCGCCGGGATCTCTATTCCCTCGGCGATGAACCCGCCGTAGTCGGACCGGCCGTCGAACGGGGTGGGTGCCGTGGTCAGGCCCTGGGAAGCGAAGTACTCCTCGAAGACCTGCTCAATGACATCGGATCCGGCAGGTATGGAGGATTCTTCGCCTGGAGGGAGCATGCTGCCGTCGCCGTCGTAAATGAACCGGGCGAAGTTCGGGGATCCCACCATGTCGAAGTTCAGGTTCAGCAGGGTTCCGGCCACCCCGGCTTCACCCAGTTGCTCGACGTAGTAGTCCGAGCCCACCAGCCCGTCCTCTTCCCCGCCCCAGAACGCGAACCGAACCCGGTTTTCCAGGCCGCCCTTTGTCTTGGTCTTGGCCAGTTGGATTGCGGTCTCCAGGGTGGCCGCCAAGCCGCTGCCGTTGTCGTTGATGCCGGGCCCCTCCGGCACCGAATCCATGTGCGCACCCACCACCACGGTGCGGTTCGGGTCACCGCTCCTTGTGTCCGCCAGGATATTGAAGGACTCGGTGGTGCGTATCCCGGATTCCACGGAAAGATGCAGAACGGCCCCGGGCGTTCCAGCCAGTTCCTCACCCAGGGCAAACGTCGCGGTCACGGCGGGAATGGCCGCCAACTCGGCGCCAAGCCCGCCGTTCACCAGACCCGTGCGGTCGTCACCGGGTACATCGTCGCCCTGGTTAAAGACGACGGCAGCTGAGGCGCCAGCGGCGGCGGCGTTGTCTACCTTGATCTCGAATGTGCATTCGCCCCGCTGCAGCAGCGCAATGTTGCCCGCGGGGAAGCCGGCGAAATCCTCCGGTTCACAGCCGCTGGTCGTTGCCCGGTCCCCGAGGAGGTTGATGTCCACCGGCGTCACGGCCGCCGTGACGTCCCCGGGACCGGAGTAGGACATGGTGCTGAAATCCGTCCCCGCCACTAATGTCCGCGCCTCCGGCGACACCTGCTCCAGCGCCTCCGACACCAGTTCAAACTGATCATAGGAGAAGGGCTGACGGACCGGCTTGTACCCGGCACGGCGCAGCTGCTTCTCAATGTAGCGGCCGGATGCCTCGTAGCCGGGAGTTCCGGACGCGCGGTTTCCGCCGTTGGCATCCGCCGCCCGCTGCAGTCCGTCCAGATGCCGCATCACATTCTTGAGGGTCACCTTCTGCCGCAGTATCTCGCTGGCATCGGGCTTCCCGTGCCCCTTTCCGGGATGGCCCTTTCCTGGATGCCCCTTCCCGGGATACCCGTTCCCTGATGCCGTGCCACTGATCTCCTCTTGTCCTCCCGCAGCATCGTTGCCGGTCGCCACTGCCGGCGCCTGACCTGCCGCGGCTAGGAAGACCGCTGCTGCGAGCGCCGTCGTACGCAAAGTTCTGTTCCTGTTCATCGTTCCCCTAGGTGTGAGTCCCCGTAACTGCGGTGATGGTCCGGTGCCGCGTCCCGTCGCCCGACGGCGGTACCGTGCCGCAGAACGTACGCGACGCACCGGGCCGGAGTAAGGGCAGGGTGGCGCCCGGACCCTGATCGGTACCGATGGCGGGCAGAATCAGCCTCCCCCCTGTTGATTTGCCGTTGGGGCGCATAGTCTCGGGGTTTTTGCCCAGGTGCAGCCCGGCGGCTGGAAGCGGCACCGGATATCTGGTTTTTCACCGGCCCCCCTGCCACGCTGGAAAGGCACGGGCAGAACCGGACCGCACGTCCCTGTCGAGGTAAGGAGTGCCCCATGGCACGCAACGCGCCCCTTTGGATGACCGGATTCGCGGTACTTGCGCTCACGTTCGCCGGATGCGCCGGCAACCCCGAAGGCGACGGCTACAACGACTCCCCCGTTAGTCCTTCGCGGACTGCCTCCACTTCCGGCGACGCGTCCTGCGCCACCGTTTCCCCCGACGGCCCGGGTGAAGAGAACTGCCAGGCTGCCGGCATTCCGGGGACCACCGCCAACCCCGACCGGTGCGGAAAGTTCACCGCTTCCCTGACGCCGGGCGGCATCATTGAGGGGACGTTTGGTCCCTACTGTGATGACGCCGTCGCGACCTCCTACAGCACGGCACTGATCCCGGACGAATCCGTCGCCATCGTCACCGTCGAGGAGACCGACGCCGACACTACGGTCCGGCTGCAGGCGCAGAGCTTCGCAGCCAATACGACGTACAGCGCCCGGCTGCACACGGACGACTGCGGCGCGGATCCGGCGGACGCCGGGGAGGAGTACCAAACCAGCCAGGGCGGGCTCGTTCTGGACTTCACCACGGATGCCGCCGGCAATGCCTCCGCGAGCACCACGGTGCAGTGGACGCTGCCGGACGACGACGCCGAGTCCCTCCTCGTCCTCGATGCAGGACAGGGCGGGGCGGCCGGGCAGCCGGTGGGCTGCATCAACCTGGTGCCGTAGCCCCGTCCGCTCCGGTCCCCGGCGCGGAGTTTCAGGGCAGCTGCGGGTGCAGTTTAGGATGAGGGTTGGCCGGCCGCGGGGTTACAAGCCCGCGGGATTCCGGCATCACGCCCACCTTACGGAGGACCTATGGCCCTGAACGCATCCACCATCCTGCCCTACGACGTACGCACCGTGACCGACACGTTCGCCAACGAGGGGTTCCTGCGCAGCATGAGCGAGCACGTCGGCGGTTCCCTGGTGTCCGCTTCCGTGGACGGTGACACTGCCGGGGCATTTGTGCTCACCGCTGTGCGGACCATGCCTACGGACCGCCTGCCGGACATGGCCAAGAAGTTCGTCGGTGCCACCCTGACCGTCACCCAGAAGGAGCAGTGGGCCGCCCCTGCTGCCGACGGATCCCGGGAAGCCAAGGTGGAACTGTCTGTAGGCGGGGTACCGCTGAAGGTCAACGCCGTGCAGCGCCTGGTCAACACCCCCGAGGGCACCCGCGTCGACGTCGACGGCAAGGTGGCCTCCTCCATTCCGTTCCTCGGCGACAAGATCGCGAAGGCTGCCGAACCGATGATCGGCAAGGCACTGACCATCCAGGCCGGCCAGGCCGGCAAGTGGATTGAAAGCCGGCAGAGCTAACCCATGGTCCTTTCCACTCCCCTGGCGCTAGTCCTGGTTATTGCCGGTCTCTGGTCCATCCTGATCTGGCCGTCCTATCTGCGGGACGTGCTGAAGTCCCCGCAGTCCCGGGACGCCAAAGGTGCACCTACCCGGTACATGACCCTGAACCTGATGAAGATCAGCACGGCGATCATCTTCGGCCTGGCCACCCTCGTCATCGGTGTCCGCGGCCTGATCGGCTGAATTTCCCCTCCAGAACGCCCCGGAAGGTTTCCTTCCGGGGCGTTTTGCTGCGTGCCGCGTCTTTCACCACACACCGCCTGCGCGGTGCGGCTAGACTGGTAAACGGTGCGCCGGGAAGTCTGGTCGGCAATAACTTTGCCGTACCCGAATTCGTTAGGAAATCCTTCATGGCCTCTGAGCCCTCCTCCCCTCAGCCAAACGGTGCACGCACCATCCTTGGCAGGCGCAGCTACGGCGAAACACTTCGCATCGGCGAGATCCTCCGCAAGGAAACCGTGGGCGGGATCCTGCTGCTCATCGCCACCGTTGCCGCACTGATCTGGGCCAATTCCCCGGCTGCCGACACTTACTTTGCCGTGCGCGACTTTGAAATCGGATACGAGCCGTGGCACCTCAAGCTGAGCATCGGTACGTGGGCCGCCGACGGGCTGCTGGCCATCTTCTTCTTCCTGGTTGGCCTTGAGCTGAAAAAGGAGTTCATTGCCGGGGACCTGCGGGACCTGAGGCAGGCCATTGTTCCTGTTGCAGCCGCAGTGGGCGGTGTTATTGTTCCCGCCCTGGTCTACGTAGCCGTGAATGTGGCTGCCGGGTCCGACGGCCTGCGCGGCTGGGCCATTCCCACCGCCACCGATATTGCCTTCGCGCTGGCTGTCCTGGCCGTCATCAGTTCCCACCTGCCCAGCGCGCTGCGGATCTTCCTGCTGACCCTGGCCGTGGTGGATGACCTGATTGCCATCGCCATCATTGCCTTCTTCTACTCCGAAGACGTGCACCTGGTCTACCTGCTGTGGATGCTGCTGCCGCTGGCCGCCTTCACCCTGCTGGTCCAGCGCGTCCCCCGTTTCTTCGGCGCCCGCAGCTGGCCCGCCTGGGTGATCCTCCTGCCGCTCGGCGTCGCGACTTGGGCCCTGATGCATGCCTCCGGCGTCCACGCCACTGTGGCCGGGGTTCTGCTGGGTTTCGCCGTTCCGGTGCTGCGCCGCGGACCGGACCGACAGAAACTGCCGGCCAACCCGGAAGCCCCCGGCCTGTCGGAAATCTTCGAGCACCGGTTCCGGCCTGTCTCCACCGGCTTTGCGGTCCCCGTCTTCGCCTTCTTTTCCGCCGGCGTCGCCCTCGGCGGCTGGAGCGGGCTGGGCGCGGTGGTCAAGGATCCGGTTGCCATCGGCATCATCCTCGGCCTGGTGGTCGGCAAGCCCATCGGCATCCTGCTCACCACCTGGGCCGTCACCGCCGGCACCCGCGCGAAGCTCGATGCCGATGTCCGGTGGGTGGACCTGACCGGCATCGGTATCCTCGCGGGAATCGGTTTCACCGTGTCCCTTCTGGTCAACGACCTGAGCTTCGCCGTCGGAACCCTGCACAACGACGACGCCAAGGTGGGCATCCTCCTGGCTTCCGTCTTCGCTGCGCTGCTGGCCTCAGCCCTGCTGACCGCCCGGAACCGGCGCTACCGGCTCATTGAGGCGGAGGACCGCCGTGACGATGACCAGGACGGCATTCCGGACGTGTATGGGGACGGCGGGGGGCGTTAGACTGCCAATCATCGCTCGCAGAAGAACGATGCGCGATAGTATGCGCTGGCCTCTTTAGTCCAGGCGAGGGACTTGAAGTCGAGAAGATCGGCTTCCTGGACGAGCCCTATATTGGGTGCAGCATTTCCGTTCAGGTATGCCGTTGCGTACGAGATACTGAGGGAATTACCCCACCGCAAGCGATCTTCCAGGTCTGGAACATCGATGAGGCGCACGTATTCACGCGGGCTGACCGTGTAGTATGTTGTGCCCTTCGGATCGCTGATCCGCATGACCACAGACGCCCCGCCGGGCAGGGCAGATACAGGTGTCGGCTGCGATATAACAACGCGTGAGCCGTTCCAGCCGCATCTGACATCACCCTGCAGCGTTGGAAGCGGTGGCCGAACGGTCTTGCCGGAGATCATGACACTGGTCGACGCGCTCCAATAGGCGTATGCGGCCGGGCCGCCTACCCCCAGCATTACGGTCAGGGCAAAAGCCACGGTGGCGGTCCGGAAGCCCGGCTGGGCACGCAGACGAGTGACCCAGCCGGAAGCCTGCTCTGTTTCCGCCTGCGGCTCAGGAGCAGCCCCCAGCTGCTTGTCATTCATATCTTCTACTCCATACCCGAAGAACCACGGCCGCCGTAAATGCCACCGACATTGCTATCAGGAGCGTACCGGACATGGAGCGGATGACCGGCTCCACCGTGCTTTGAACCATGGCGTCCAGGACCGGGGGCGACGACTCCGCCCCTGTTATCGCCGTGCCCTTCGGAACCTGGGCAGCAGCCGGAGCACTGACCGCCGCCGCCGCCACGGCCTGCGGTTCGCTGGACGTTCCGCTGCCCGGCAGGATTGCGAGCGAGCCCGTTGCCGGGCCAGGCGGCGGAATGCTCTGTGCGCCCGCGCCCGCTGCCTCCACTACTGCCGGGGTTTCCCCGCGGGGCACGGCAGCGACGGTTCCGTCGTCGACGTCAGTTCCGTTGTCGCCATTGTCGCTGCCGTCGCCGGTCCCGTTGCCCAAGGCGTCACAGGCCGGGCGGGGCGCCTGCCCTGCGTCCGTCGACTCGAGGTAAAAGAGAACGTTGAATTCAGCGGTGCGGTTCATTGTTGCGTTGGGTGCATCGATGGACAGGTCAACGGCAAACGTCAGTTCGATTTCTTCTCCGCCGGCCAGGTCCCAGGTTGCAGGCAGGTCCGCGCACGCGCCCTGAGTTCCCAGCGGAGCGCGCGCGAAGGAACTACTGGCGGACTCGGCGGCCAGTCCCAGGTACCCGTTCAGTTCGGGGTCGGAACGGACCATCACGGCCGCGGAGCTCAGCCGGGCCGGATCAGCACTGTTGTTGCGGACCCAAACCGTAGCGGCCTGTTCAGCCCCGGGAACATAGGTCAGGGACTCGTTGAAGAGGGGACCCGCAATGGTGGGTCCATACCGGTTTCCGTCCGGGCTGAATTCAAGGTAGTTGTTGGACGCCCGCGCACTGGGGGCGCCAACCAGGGCGAGTGTTCCGGCCAGCGCGAGCACGGCGGATGCACTCGCCAAACGCAGGGACACCTTCGGCAATATTTCCATCAAACGCCCGCGGGCGTCCGGTGATTCATCCGGTGGGGGTGCCTCGCGGGAGCGCTGCAGCCGCAGTCCGTGAGGATGGGGTCGTCGTATTCCAGCGGATCAACAGGTTCCTGGTGTTCGGGGCCCTTTGTGCCGGTCGTATCCGCATCGTCGCCGCCGTCGTCGCCGTCGCGGCCATCTTCCGGTCCCTGCCCCGGCGTTGCCTCGGAGCCGTCCTCGCGCCGTTTTGCCAGTGCACCGCGCACGAGTGAGATAACCCCGTAGCCCATGAGGGCAACGGCTCCCCACTGGAAGGCAGCTCCACGGTCCGAGTTGCCGAGCGCATTGGCCGCGAATCCAACGAACGGTACCGCATAGAAGAGTTTGCCGCGGATCTGAAGTTCGCGTACGGGCAACTCGTCATCGGCGTCGTTGTTGTCACCCTTAGTGATGAACTCCAGTTCACCGCTCTGCGTAGCGCTGATGGCCGTGATGCGGTGTGTGATGACGGCGGCGCTGCCCGACTCAATCTGGTAGGTGATGATGTCGCCCACGCGCAGTTCTTCGAACGGCAGGGGTTTAACCACGAGGAAAGTTCCGGGCGCATACTTGGGGGCCATGGAGCTGGTCAGGACGCTGTAGGTCTGTGAGCCAGTGAGCATCGGAACAATCACTAGGGCGAGGGCAGCAAGCGCGGCAAGGCAGAGGGCCAGGTAGCTCAGGCCGGCGCCGAGGAAGCCGAGGGGGCTGGCTGAGGCTTCTGCTTTCCTGCGACCGCTCATGGTTTGTCCTATCCTCTGCGTGTTACTTGACCGGCGCTGTCTGCGCGACGTTGAGGGTTACTGTGCTGGCGATGTCCCGCCCCAGGTAGGCGGAGGGGGTGGAGGGGCTGAGTTCTGCCTTCAGGCAGATCCCCTGCGGCGCGCCCTTGGCGAGGACGGGTGCCGGCGAAACTGGTGTGTACCGGTTGGGGGCCAGGGTGTCGCAGTTCGTTCCGGCGGCAACCGCTGCTGCTGTCACGGTCAAATGTCCGTCAAAACCTTTGACTGGCCCCAGTCCGGCCAGGCTTGCCTGGATTCGAAGCGGTGACGCCGCGGTGACATTCACGGAATTCTTGACTTCAAAGTATTTGACGGCTTTCCCGCCGCGGCTCAATTGGCCCACCGGAAAATCGAAGGTGGGAGTCATTTCCACGTTGTTGACGTCGATCCGAAAGTCAGCTGCCTGAATCGTGCCGGCGTTCGACGGAGCGATGGTATTCCATAATGCGTAGCTTCCCTGGACCGTCATTAGCCCGAGCACCACCGCGGCGAGGATCAGACCTGCCGCTTTCAGTGATCGAAGACTGTTCATGGTTTTTGTCTCCAGGGAACAGGCTGTGCGCGGTGCGGATGCACCGCGCACAGCCAGGGGTTAGAACAAGGTGGCCTTAGCCGATACTACTTGCCGGCGGCGGGGGTCGCGGCCGGTGCGGCCGGCAGTGCCTGCTGGTCCAGCTTGTAGGTGATGTTCTTGAAGTCAGCCAGGGCGTTGGCGCTGCTGCGCAGATCCGTGTCCTGCTTGAAGGTGAACTTGGCGGAGGCAGTGACCTTGCCGGAGTTGGCCGGCTTCAGGATGGCGTTCTGCAGGTTGGCTCCTGCGGCGTCCTTGACCACGACGTTGTCGATGGTGACGTTCTGGGCCACGAAGGTGCTGGAGGGGACGTTCTGGATGGAGAGCTTGGCCTGCATCAGGTCACCGGTCAGCTTGACGTCCATGGTCTGGCTGTAGGTGAGGACATCGCCCGGCACCACCTTGTAGTCAGCAACGGTGTTGCTGGGATCCAGATCCACCACGGTGCCGTAAGCGTTGGTCCAGACACCGGCCTGGGTGGTCAGTTCCAGGTCACCTGCCGCGATCTGGCCGGCGTTGGCTGCCTGCGTCTGGTTCCAGACTGCCAAGGTGCCGCCGCCGCCGAGCAGCATTGCCGAGCCGATACCGATTGCCAGTGCGCCTTTAGCCATCTTGTTCATCTTGTCCCCTTGTTGTTCCGTCTAAATTCGTTTTCGGCCTGAGGAGATTTTTCTCCTCGCCGCTGGGTATTACTTTTCCGTGCTCCCCTCAAGAAACATCGCCGCCCAGACACAGGGTTCGTGAAACATTCCGGCAAAGCTCAACTGCGGCGCAAGGTACCCTCAGCATCAGCGCAAACGGCCGGATCCGGCCCGATGAATCCGCCCTATTCGAAGCCTGAGGACATGAAAGCCACCAGTACCCCTTTCCGCATCCTGGCCGTCTGCACCGGCAATATCTGCCGTTCCCCCATGGCCGAGCGTCTGCTTCAGGCCGGGCTGGATAGAGTTGCCCCCGGTGAATTCGAGGTCTCCAGTGCCGGCACCGGCGCCCTGATCGGCTCAGGCATCGAACCGCATGTGGCCGGATTCGTGAACATCTTCGGCGGCAACTCAGCCGATTTCAGTTCCCGGCAGCTCACGCCGGAGATCCTTCAGGATCAAGACCTCGTACTGGCCCTGACCCGGGCGCACCGGAGTCGCATAGTGGAGCTCGCCCCTGGGCTGCTGCGCCGCACCTTCACTCTGCGCGAACTGGCCCGCCTGCTCCCCCTGGTGGACGCCGACCCCGCCGTCGGTGCCGCCGACCGGTGGCAGGCAGCGGTGGCAGGAGCCCTGAGGATGCGCAGCGCCCACCCGGTGAGCCCGGAAGAAGACGACGTGGTGGACCCCTACCGCCGAAGCGATGCTGTTTACCAGCAGATGGTCCGCCAGCTCGCCCCCGCGGTGGACGCACTGCTCGCCTGGGAGCGCCGCTACCGGTGAATGTAGTCATTCCGGGAACACAACGACGACGCCGGCTGGCGGGCCTGTTTCTGCTCTATATAGGTGCACTGGGGCTGATCGCGTTCTGGCCCTCCCCGGTAGACGCAGGCGCGGCCGGCACCCTGCAGGAGATCCTCGCTGCCCTGCATGCCCGCGGCGTGCCCGGCTGGGTCGACTACACCCTGGTGGAGTCCGCGGCCAATGTGGTGTTGTTCGTTCCCTTCGGTGTCCTGGCCGCCGCGTATCTTGCCGAACGCTATGCCTGGTTCGCCGCCGTCGTCGGCGTTGCCGTCTCCTGCACCATTGAAACCGGACAGCACGTGTTCCTGCCTGCCCGGTTTGCCACCGTCCACGACGTTCTGGCCAACGCGCTGGGTGCGGCGCTCGGCACGCTTGCGGTCTACGCGGTCCGCAGCCGGAAACACAACGCGTGAGGGCCGCCAATATTGCCTCGATCTTGAGCGTCGCAGGCCAGGTTTCCTGAGGTTGGAGTGAGAGCGTAGAGCATCGGCCGGAAGCTTTCGGCTGGCTTCCGCCAGGAACCGAATGCCCCCCACGGCAACCCACCCGAAGGATATTTTGTTTATATCTGACTCCCCCGCAGCTTCCGCAGGCCGGGCCACCGAGCCCGGCCGCCGGTGCATCAGCCTGACCGCTGAAACAGAATGCCGCAGCCCAGCGCCCCGGGAGCAGCAGGTCATGATGATGCCCCGCGAAGAAATTGACGTGCGGCTGATCTCCCTGGAGCGGCTCCGGGAGCTAAGCGACCAGGTGGGCACCGAGTCCTGCCGCCAGTTCGTCTCCAATTTCATCTCCATGTGGGAGAGCCGGTTTACCCGCCTTTGTCAGGCCGTTCAGGGCCGGGACTTCGACGCCGCTATGGACGTGGTCCTGAGTATCAAGATCTCCAGCGACATGGCCGGAGCGGAACGGCTCTCGGCCCTGGGGGCTGCGGCGCAGGACCTGGTGTCACGCCGCGACATACTCGGCCTGGAAGCAATGGTTGCTGCTGTCCGTGCCTGCGGCACGGAAACCATGGCACACCTGAACCAGCCTTCCCTGTTCTCCGCAGCCTAGGGCCTGCCCCCCCCAGGATGCGCCGACGCCGCCGAAACCGACCCCCGGCCGTCCCGCCCGTGAGCGCGGTCACGGGAGCGACATACCCCCGGTATCGTTAGACCCTGTTGTGCTTACAAGGGGGTCATGCATGTCGCGGTTGTCACGGTCGACACTGGGGTTTTTCGGCATCACCTCCCAGTTCCACGAATTGCCGCTGCGTTATCGGACGGCCCTAAGCCAGGCGCCCCTGGTCATCGTGGTGGGACTGATCTGCGCCGTTGCCGCCTGGCAGTTGCCGGAGATCTTCCAGAGGCAGGAATTCGTCTCGGGCCTGATCACGCTGGCCGTTGTCACCGCCGTATGCATCGCCGTTCCCTGGAACCGGCTCTGGTACCCGTCCTACTGGATCATCCCCCTGCTGGACTTCGTGGCCATTGCCCAGCTCCAGCACGGCAGCAACGGCATCCTCACGGGACTGAGCCTGCTGCACGTCTTCCCCGTGTTCTGGATCTCCTGGTCCCGGGTATCCCCCGCGTCTGCGCGGGTGCTGAGCTTCTTCTGCCCGTTGCTGTCTGTCTGGCATCCCTTCATCCTGGGCACCGGCGGCCCGGTCAGCGGTGCGGACCTCTCCGCTCCCCTGCTTGTTCCGCTGGTGAGCCTCGGCGTCGCAGTCACCGTGTCCGTGCTGCGTGAGGACATCCGTTCGCAGCGTGAAACCCTGGAGAACAAGGACCGGCTGCTCGAAGCCGCGCTGGCCGAGAGCAAACGGCAGTCCCAACGCCTCGACGGAGTGCTCAATGCCATCGACGTCGGGGTCCTCCTGGTGGATGAGGACGGCATTCCGCGGCATATGAACCGCCGCCAGCGGCTTCTGCAGGAGCGGGCGCTGCCCGCCGGAATAACCCGCCCGCATGAACGCGATCTGCTCCTTTATACCCTCGACCGCACCACCCTGATGCCCTTCGAGCAGCGGCCCGTGGCCCGCGCCCTGCTCGGCTCCGACTTCCATGACGTACCGCTGTGGCTCGGACCTCCCGGCAACCAGATGGCCATGAACACCTCAGGGGCGGTACTGCGGAACGACGACGGCGGCTTCAACGGCGCGGTCATCGTATTCTCGGACATCACTGCCCTGGTTGGTGCACTGGCCGCGAAGGACGACTTCGTCGCCAGCGTGTCGCATGAGCTGCGGACCCCGCTGACGTCCATCATCGGCTATCTGGACCTCGCCCTGGACGAGGCCGAGGAAACCCAGCTGCAGGGGCCCATCCCCGGATCCCTGCGGGTGGCGCTGCGCAACAGCGAACGGCTGCTGCGGCTGGTGTCGGACCTGCTCACCGCCGCTTCAGGCACCGTTCAGCTGGAATACCGGCCCATGTGCCTGGCGGACGTCATCACCACCAGCCTCCGCACAGCTGAGACCAGGGCCCGGAAGGCCGGCGTCGACCTGGTGAACGAGGCACCGACCGAGCTGCCCATGCATGCCGACCCGCACCGTATTGCGCAGGTCCTGGACAACCTGCTTTCCAACGCCATCAAGTACTCGCCCGACGGCGGGACGGTCACCGTGAGCGCCTGGCGCGAGGCGGACCGTGCCGTCTTCCGTGTGGCCGACACCGGTATGGGCATGTCCGCGGTGGACGTGGAGGATGTGTTCGAGAAGTTCTTCCGCACCGGCACGGTGCGGCAGGCGGGAATCCCCGGCGTCGGGCTCGGCATGGCCATCAGCAAGGATATTGCCGAGGCGCACGGCGGAAGCATCCGGGTGGAGAGCACCCTCGGACACGGCACCGCTTTTACCGTCGAGCTCCCGGCCGGCGTTCCCGCCGTCGTCTAGGAACGCGGCCCGCCTGCACAGCGGAGTCCCCGCCCCTGGTAGGAGAACCTGGGACGGGAACCCGGTTGGACAGGTCAGGCCTGCGGGGCCAAACGGTAACCGACGCCGCGCACTGTTTCGAGCCAGCGCGGGGACTTCGAGTCATCTCCGAGTTTGCGCCGCAGGTTGCCCACATGCACTTCCACAGTCCGCTCATCCGCGTCGCTGATAAACGATCCGGTGTCGTATTCCTCGCCGCGCAGCCGACGGACCAGGTCCGTCTTGGTCCGCACCAGCCGCCCGCCCTCCAGAAGGGCCTGCAGCAGGTCGAACTCGGTGCGGGTGAGCTCTACGCTGTTGCCTTCGATCTCAGTGGTTCGTGTCCCCGGGTTCAGGGTCAGACCATTGTGGGCTAGCGTGCCGGGGGCTGCTTCGGGCGCGGGGGCCGGGGCCGTCAGTGTGGTCCCCTGGCTGCCGGGGAGCACGGAAGGCATACCGCCGGAAGAGGGCACATCGGTGTCATTGGCTGCTTCGCCTCGGGGACGTCGGAGCATCGCAGAGATCCGTGCCCGCAGTTCCCGCGGGCGGAAGGGCTTGGTGATGTAGTCATCCGCGCCGGCTTCCAGGCCCATAAGGGTATCCAGTTCCTCGGCGCGGGCAGTAAGCATCACGATGTAGGCATCGCTGAACTGCCGCAGCTGGCGGATAACCTCAAAACCGTCGATGTCCGGAAGGCCCAGATCCAACGTGACTACCGTAGGGCTGTGCAGCCGGACAGCTTCAACTCCTTCGGAACCGTTCGGCGCAGTAAAGACTTTGAAACCGGACTGCTGCAAAACCGCGTTAAGAAGATCGCGGATATCCGCGTCGTCTTCGATAATGACGGCTACGCGTTGAATTTCCATGTTCTATTTTTTCCTGTCCTGCGAGACCTTATGATTCCCCGCTCCCCTTGTTCGGTATCTTACAGGAGCACCCCTATACTCTGACCTACCACTACAGAAATCCGGGGGTTCCCCTTTTTATGTCGAGTCTCGAAGGCCGCGTTGCGGCGCTATTGGGGATCCGCAAACAGTTTTATCAACTACATTTGCGCATGCGGCTTCTGATCAGTCAGCTGCCCCTCCTGATTTCTGTTGCCGTGGCCCTGCCTATCACTGCGGTTGTGGGTCCGCAGATTTACAGCGGCATCAATTTCCGCTTCGCTCTGATCCTGCTCGCTCTGCTGACTGCTGCCTGCCTGGCGGTGCCTTGGGAGCGGCTCCCTCCCTTGGCGTACTGGACGATTCCGGTACTGGACTTCGCCGTGGTGGGCGGCCTCTATCACGACGGGCGTCTCGTGGTGACCGGACTCAGCTTCCTCTGTGTGTTCCCGGTGTTCTGGATGTCCTGGTCCGGTGCCGCTCCACGGACCGGCTGGCTGCTCGGCTTTCTGGGCAGCACTCTGGTGCTGTGGACTCCGCTGTTTACCCGGGCAGACGGATGGCCCAGCGTGACCGACTTGGCGGGGCCGATGCTGATCCCGTTCATCATGCTGGCCATCGGTGTGGTGGTTTCCACGGTTGAAGCCGATACAACTGCCCAGCAGCAGCGGCTGGAGGCGACCGAAACCGAGCTTCAGGCCAGCCTGAGAGAGACCGGGCTTCGCTCCCAGCTGCTGGATGCAGTGCTGGAAACGGTCGATGTGGGCGTCACCGCTGTCGATGCTGCCGGCCGGACGATCCTCATGAACAGCCGGCAGCGGTCAAACCACGCACTGGCCGGGCTTACGGAGGCGGCGGACACAGACCTCGACGCACAGATATACGGTCTCGACCAGCTGACACCGGTACCCCTTGAGCAGCGTCCGTCCCAGCGGGCCATGCGCGAGGAGTCCTTTTCAGACGTCATCGTCTGGGTCGGAACCGGCGACCGGCAGCGCGCCCTGACGGTCTGCGCCCGTGCCATGCGGGACAACGGGCAGTTTGCCGGCTCGGTACTGGCCTACAGTGACGTCACGGAAATGGTCAATGCGCTCAATGCCCGAGAGGATTTCGTCTCCAGCGTCTCCCACGAACTGCGGACACCGCTGACCTCCATCATCGGATACCTGGACCTGGTGCTCGACGACGAGGACACCTCCGACCTGCCGGCGCGCCTGCTGAACGCCCTGCAGGTGGCGCAGCGCAACGCCGAGCGGCTGCTGCTGCTGGTGTCGGATCTGCTGACCACGGCCTCCGGGACGATGCACCTTCAGCGCTCGGAAACCGACGTCGCCGAGCTGGTGCGGATTGCCCTGGATTCCGCTACCCCCAGGGCCACGCCGATCGGCGTAGCCCTGGGCTGTGACTGCGAAGAAGACCTGCACGCCCTGGTGGATCCGGACCGGATCTCCCAGGTACTGGATAACCTGCTTTCCAACGCCATCAAGTACTCCCCCGACGGTGGCAAGGTGACCGTCCGGTCCCGCCGCGAAGGGGCGAATCTGGTCCTGGAGGTCGAGGACACCGGCATCGGCATGAGCGAGGCGGACCAGCAGGATGTGTTCACCAAATTTTTCCGCACCGGCCAGGTAAAGAAGGCCGCCATTCCCGGTGTGGGCCTGGGCCTGGTCATCACCAAATCGATTGTCGAGGCACACGGCGGGCGGATCTCGTTCAGCTCGGCGATCGGCGTCGGCAGCACCTTCCGGGTGGAACTGCCCGTATCAGCACCCTGACCCTGCCCGGACTGCACAGCAGGATAAGGTTGTTGCGGCCCGAATAACCGCGATGAACATAGGGGAACAGTGCGTATTTCCGTTATTGGCTGCGGCTACCTGGGCGCCGTTCACGCGGTTTCCATGGCCAAGCTGGGGCATGACGTTGTGGGGATCGACGTCGACACCGCCAGGATCGGGGACCTCGCGGCCGGGCGGGCACCGTTCTTTGAACCGCGCCTGCCTGATCTGCTTGCCGAAGGGCTCACCAGCGGACGCCTGGAGTTCAGCACTGAGATGGCTCGCGCTGCCGGCGCCGACGTCCACTTTGTCTGCGTCGGCACACCCCAGCGGAAGGGTGAATACGCAGCGGACCTGCGGTACGTGGACGCCGCCTTCGCCGGTCTGGCGCCGTATCTGGTTTCCGGCAACGTAGTGGTGGGCAAGTCCACCGTCCCGGTGGGCACCGCTGCGCGCCTGGCCGACCAGCTGACCGACGACGCCCCCGGCGCCGTCCTCGTCTGGAACCCTGAGTTCCTGCGCGAAGGCCACGCCGTGCAGGACACCCTCTCCCCCGACCGCTTTGTCTACGGTGTGCCGGACAATGCTGCCGCGGCGGCCGCCGTCGCCGCCCTGGACGAGGTCTATGCCGCTCCCCTCTCCACCGGAACCCCGCGCATGGTGGTGGACTACGCCACGGCGGAACTGGTCAAGACCGCCGCGAACTCCTTCCTCGCCACCAAGATCAGCTTCATCAACGCCATGGCGGAGGTCTGCGAGGCCTCCGGAGCAGACGTCACTGCCCTCGCGGACGCCATCGGCATGGACGAGCGCATCGGACGCAGCTTCCTCAACGCCGGCGTCGGCTTCGGCGGCGGCTGCCTGCCCAAGGACATCCGCGCCTTCATGGCCCGCGCCGGGGAACTGGGAGCAGACCAGGCGCTGACCTTCCTCCGCGAGGTGGACGCCATCAACATGCGCCGCCGCTCCAAGGTGGTGGAAATGACCCGCGAAATCTGCGGCGGTTCCCTGCTGGGCAAGCGGGTCACCATCCTGGGCGCGGCATTCAAGCCGGAGAGCGACGACGTCCGGGACTCCCCCGCACTCAGCGCCGCCGCGCAGCTGCAGCTCCAGGGCGCCACCGTGACCGTAACCGACCCCGAGGCACTGCAGAACGCCAAGGGCCGCTTCCCCGAACTGAACTACGAGCTGGTCACGGAGAACGCCCTGCTGGGAGCCCATGCCGTGGTACTCCTGACCGAGTGGAAGGAATACCGGTCCCTCGACCCGGAGGCCACCGGCGCCCTCGTCGCGGACCGGAACATCATCGACGGCCGCAACGTCCTGGATCCCGCAGCCTGGCGGGCAGCCGGATGGAACTACCGGAGCATGGGCCGGCCCTAGCCGCAGTGGCAGGAAGCGCGTACCGGATCTAACCGCGCAGCGCGGCCAAATTGTTCCGGTACCAGGACACCGTGTCCCGGATTCCCTCGTTCAAGGGGATCTGTGCGGTCCAGCCGGCATCGGTCAATTTGGAAACATCCAGCAGCTTTTGCGGGGTGCCGTCGGGTTTCGAGGTATCCCACTCCATGGCTCCGTTGTAGCCCACGGCCTCGGCGACTAGTTCGGCGAGTTCCTTGATGGTGACGTCTGACCCCGTTCCTACGTTCACCTGCTGCGGTCCGTCATAGTGCTCCAGCAGGTGAAGACAGGCAGCTGCCATATCGTCCACATGCAGGAATTCCCGCCGGGGCGCCCCTGTTCCCCAGTTGGTCACGCTGCCCAAACCCTGCCGTGCGGCCTCGTCATAGCGGCGGATGAGCGCCGGAAGAACGTGGGATCCTTCTGACGAAAAATTGTCCCCCGGGCCGTAAAGGTTGGTAGGCATCGCCGAAATCCACGGCAGCCCGTATTGCCGCCTGACGGCCTGAACGTGCATGATGCCGGCGATCTTGGCAATCGCATAGGCGTCGTTGGTCGGCTCGAGATGCCCCGTGAGAAGCGAATCCTCGGAAATGGGCTGCTGTGCAAGCCTGGGGTAGATGCAGGATGAGCCCAGGAACAGGAGGCGCTCCACTCCCTGTTCGCGGGCGGCGTCCAGCACATTGATCTGGATCTGCAGGTTCTCGGTCAGGAAGTCCACCGGGTACGTGTTGTTGGCGAGGATTCCGCCCACTTTTGCTGCCGCCAGGACCACGTACCGGGGGTTGACCTCGGCGAAGTATGAGAAGACGGCTGCGCGGTCCTTCAGATCCAGTTCGCTGGAAGTCCGGCCTCTAAGATCCGTGAAACCGGCGGATTCGAGTCTGCGCCAGATAGCCGAGCCGACGAGGCCGCGGTGTCCAGCAACATAGAAGGGTGCGGCGCGGTCCAGGACGCCCGGCTTGAAGCCCGTACTGTCTGCCGTAAAGCTCTCAGCCATGTCAGTCATTCCAGGAATCGAGGTTCACGGTATCGATCCAGCTGCGGCCCGAGTGCTTGAGTATTTCGGTATCGGCGTCCACCATGAGACGGGCGAGATCGGGAGTGTGGATAGTCGCTTTCCACCCGAGCTGCTCCTGTGCCTTGGACGCATCGCCAACGAGTGCGTCGACTTCCGTGGGGCGGAGGTACCGTTCGTCGAACTTCACGTGCTCTTCCCAGTTGAGGCCGGCATGTTCGAAGGCGATGGTGAGGAAATCCCGGACGGTGTAGTTGCCGCCGGTGGCCAGCACGAAATCCTCGGGCTCGTCGGCCTGCAGCATGCGCCACATGCCCTCCACGTATTCAGCGGCGTAGCCCCAGTCACGAATAGCGTCCAGATTGCCCATGTAAAGATCCTGCTGTTGCCCGGCCTTAATGGCGGCTACGGCCCGCGTGATTTTGCGGGTGACGAACGTTTCGCCGCGGCGCGGGGATTCGTGGTTGAAAAGAATTCCGTTCACCGCGAACATGCCATAGGCCTCACGGTAGTTTCTCGTGATCCAGTAGCTGTAAACCTTCGCGGCGCCGTAGGGCGACCGGGGATAGAACGGAGTGTCCTCGTTCTGCGGCGGTGGAGTAGCGCCGAACATCTCCGACGATGACGCCTGGTAGAACCTGGTGTCGATTCCCGCGAGCCGCACGGCTTCAAGGAGCCGCACGGTACCCATGCCGGTGGTGTCGGCCGTGTGCTCGGGCTCGTCGAACGAGACCCGGACGTGGGACTGCGCGGCCAGGTTGTAGACTTCGTCCGGCCGCAGGCTGGCCAGCAGCGTCACCAGGCGCGACCCGTCGCTGAGGTCCCCGTAGTGCAGAAAGAGCTTTGCCTCGGGGTCGTGCGGATCCACGTAGAGGTGGTCCACCCGGGCGGTATTGAACGTGGAGGCCCGACGGATGAGCCCGTGTACCTCATACCCCTTCTTCAGCAGAAGTTCCGCAAGGTACGAGCCGTCCTGCCCCGTGATACCTGAAATGACCGCGCGCTTAGGCACAATATCCCCCCGAGTAGCTGTGCCGCTCCCCCGATGGTGGGCGGCGAGATACACGAAGCCAATCCCAGCCCTGGCCGTCACGTAAGAGTGTTAGCTACCCGCCCTGCCCTGCTCATTACCTACAGCCGGCCTCAACGTCACCTAGGGTCCGCCCGGGGATTCCTCCTATGAGGCGGCCGGTACCGCGTCCGCCAGTGCCTCTTCCAAGGCAACCCAGGCGAGCATGGCGCACTTGACCCGCGCCGGGTAGCGGGCCACGCCCGCGAAGGCCGCGGCGTCGCCGAGGACTTCCTCGTCCGGCTCGATGCTGCCCCGGGAACGCATCAGCGTCCGGAACTCCTCCACCAGGTCGGACACCTGACGCCGCTCCATGCCTGCCGCCATCTCGGTCAGCACCGACGCCGACGCCATCGAAATCGAGCAGCCCTGCCCCTCCCAGCTGATGCCGTCCACAGTGGAACCGTCGACGACGGCGCGCAGCGTGATCTCGTCTCCGCACGTGGGGTTGAGCTGGTGGGACTCCCCCGCTGCAGCCCCGGCCGGGGCCTCGACCAGTCCGTCGCCGCGGCGGCGCTTGGCGTGTTCCAGGATGATCTGCTGGTAGAGCTGCTGCAGGTCCGAGCTCATTACTTCACTCCAAAGAAGGGACGGACGCCGGCAACCGCGGCAAGGAACGCATCGACGTCGTCGGTGGTGTTGTAGAGGTAGGTGCTGGCGCGGGTGGTGGAGACCAGACCGAGCCGGCGGTGCAGCGGCTGCGCACAGTGGTGGCCCACCCGCACCGCGATCCCCTGGTCGTCCAGGAACTGCCCCACGTCATGGGAGTGGACGCCGTCAACGTCGAACGCCGCCAGGCCGATCCGCTCCTCACCGGCCTTCGGGCCCAGGACGCGGATTCCGTCGATCTGCTCCAGTCCCCGCACCAGCCGCTGGCCGAGCGTGGTTTCCCAGGCGTGGATGCGGTCCATCCCGGTTTCGTGCAGGTAATCGACGGCAGTGCCCAGGGCCATGGCCTGGGAAATGCGCTGGGTTCCGGCTTCGAAGCGCTGCGGCGCGGGCAGGTATTCGGCCCTGTCCATGGTCACGGTGGTGATCATGGAGCCGCCGGTCAGGAAGGTGGGCATCGCGTCCAGCAGTTCGGCCCGGCCGTAGAGGGCGCCGATGCCGGTGGGGCCAAGCATCTTGTGCCCGGAGAACGCGGCGAAGTCCACGTCCAGGGCCTTCACATCCACGGGCAGGTGCGGCACGGACTGGCAGGCGTCCAGCACCACCAGCGCCCCCTGCCGGTGCGCCATGTCGACCAGTGCCCGAACCGGGTTGATGGTTCCGAGCACGTTGGAGGCGTGGGTGAACGCCACGATCCGGGTGCGCCCGGTAATGATGCGTTCGGCCTCCTCCAGCCGCAGCGCGCCGTCGTCGTCCACGGGAATGAACCGCAGAGTCGCTCCGGTGCGCGCCGCCAGTTCCTGCCACGGAATCAGGTTGGCGTGGTGCTCCATTTCCGTCACCACGATTTCGTCGCCTTCACCCAGCGCAAAGCGGCGGGCCGCTTCCCCGCCGCGGCCGACGGCGGCGTTGGAGAAGGCGTAGGCCACCAGGTTCAGTGCCTCGGTGGCGTTGGAGGTCCAGACAATCTCAGTGGGGCCCGCGCCCACGAACCCGGCTACCTTGGCCCGCGCATCCTCGTACACCTCGGTCGCCGCAACGGCAAGGGTGTGGGCGCCGCGGTGGACGGCGGAATTCCGCTGCTCGTAGAACTCCTGCTCGGCTTCAATGACACTCAGCGGGTTCTGGGACGTGGCACCCGAATCGAGGTAGACCAGGGGCCTGCCGTTGACCTGCTGGTTCAGGATGGGGAAGTCGTTGCGGATGCGCAGCACTTCGGCGTTGTCCATGGGCCCGTGAGCGGGCCGGAGGGTATCGGGCGTGGAAACCACAGGCACGGAAAAATCTCCTTGGCTGGCCGTCGGATGTGCGCATCAGGGTGATCTGCACCATTACGCAACGGAACTCTTTGCTAATCATCCCATTGCCGCCCTCGGAGCGCATCTGAGCCGGGCCTTAGTTCTCCTCATCCCGGCACCGCCCGCTCCCCAGGTCAGGATCCTGCAGCACTACGTAGGCGGTCCGGGGAATGCGCGTACCGGTACGCATTCCGGGGTGCAGCCGCAGGCACTACATTCCGGTGGGGAAACGTCCTGCAGCGGGCGTCAGGGGGGGGACGTCTCAACGAGGCGTACCGGGGGAAACACAAGCCAGGGGTCTGATCATCGTGCGCAGAAAACTCATTGCCATCCTCACCGGAACCATACTCGCGGCCGGCACTCTGATCGGGGTGGCCGCTCCGTCGTCCGCCCTCTCCCCCGGAGTGTCGTTCGCCGCCTCGGACCTGCCCACCTGGCAGACCAACGGCATTGTCTGGGCAATGGCCGAGTCCAACGGGGTCATGTATGTCGGAGGCACGTTCACCGCCATCCGCCCGCCCAAAGTCGCCGCCGGCGGTGCCGGGTCCGTGAGCGCCGTGAACTTTGCCGCTCTTGATGCCTATACCGGGAACCCGGCCGGCTGCTCCCTTTCGGTCACCGGGGGCAGCGCCACGGTGCGGGCCCTGGACGTTTCCCCTGACGGCAGGACGCTGTACATCGGGGGAAGTTTCACAGCAGTGAACGGCGTGGGAACCACCAAGCTCGCAGCCGTGAACCTGCCCTCCTGCACCGTGAACACCAACTTCAAGCCGGCGGCGGTCAACACGACCGTCCGTGCCATCGAGGCAACGGCCTCCGCAGTGTACTTCGGCGGGGACTTCAAAACGGTGGGGAGTGCGGCGCGGAACAGGCTGGCCGCCGTGAGCACCACCGGCACACTGCTGCCCTGGGCGCCGTCGGCCGACCAGCCGGTGCGGGCGCTGCACGTCCCGGCCGGACGGAACATCGTGCTGGCCGGCGGGGATTTCCTCACCATGAACGGTGCCGATTCCAAGGCCCTGGCGGTCCTGAACAACACCACGGGCGGCAACATCCGCACGTACCCCAACTTCTTTATTCCAAAAACCTCCACGGTAAAGTCCATCGACTCCGACGCCACCAGTTTCTACATCGGCAATGAGGGCACCGGCGGCGGGGTGTTTGACGGCCGCGCCCGGCTGGACCTCACCACCTACAACCAGGTCTGGCGGGACACCTGCCTCGGTGCCACGCAGGCCGTCGCCGTCTACGGCACGACCCTCTACGCGGCACACCACGCCCACGATTGCTCCAGCATGAACTCGTTTCCCGACGGACCACGGGTGCACCTAAGCGCACAGAGCATCAACGGGCCCTCGCCCATGTACCAGTGGAATCCGATCACCAATGACGGCCAAGGTGAAAAAATCGGCCCGCGCACCCTGGCGCACACCAGCGCCGGAAGCGGCAGGGACATCCTGTGGACCGGCGGGGAATTCACCACCGTCAACGGCGCCGCGCAGCAGAGCCTGACCAGGTTCGGTCCCGGCCCCGGCACCGCGGGTCCCGGCGTGCCGCAGTTTGTCAGCGCAGAGTCGCGGGCCTCCGGCCAGAACACCATCCGGTGGCAGTCCACCTCCGACCCTGACGATTCCGAGCTCACCTATCGGGTCTACCGCAACGGGTCCGCCACTCCGCTGGCCACCGTCAACTCGTCGTCGCGCTGGTGGGACCTGCCGCAGGCCTCCTTCACCGACACCACTGCGGTGCCGGGCACTGCCTACACCTACCGCGTGCAGGCAACCGATCCCAGCGGCCGCAGCGGTGCCCTGTCCGCGCAGGTGCAGATCACCACGGCTACCTCGGCCGCCGCGTATCCAGCCCTGGTCCGGGCCGACGGCGCCACCACCTACTGGCGGCTGGGTGACTCCCTGGCAGCGGCAGCCGATTCCTCCAACGGCAACAAGATGGGCCTGCCCAACCTCGGGGCGAAACCCTCGGGATCCGTCGGAGCCCTGCGCAGCGACAACAACCGGGCGGCCAGTTTCGACGGCGTCGACGACATGATCTACGGCCAGCAGCGCGTCAGCGCCCCGACGGTGTTCAGCGCCGAGGCCTGGTTCAAGACCGACACCACCACCGGCGGGAAGATCCTGGGTTTCGGCAATGCGCAGCCCCGCCGCAACGGAACCTTCCTCGGCTACAGCAGCGTCTATGACCGCCACGTTTACATGAACGACGCCGGCAACCTCGTGTTCGGCACCTGGTCCGGCACCCGGGTGGTTGTCACCTCGCCCGCCAGGTATAACGACGACGCATGGCACCATGTGGTGGCCACCCAGGGCCCGGCCGGAATGGTCCTGTATGTCGACGGTGTGAAGGTTGCCTCCAATACGGTTTCCGCGAACACGGTCAGTCTGGGATCCTGGCGGATCGGCGGAGATTCAATCCCGTCCAGCTGGCCCAATGCTCCCACCAGCCGGCATTTCAAGGGCGCCATTGACGAATTTGCTGTCTATCCCACGGCCCTGACCGCCGCCCAGGTTGCCGCCCACAACCAGCAGGGACGCAGGTAGTCCGTGCCGGAAGGATTTCCCGGGGGCGCCGACTTGGGTAGCCGGCGCATGGCCACGTGCAGTCCGCCCCCTGCACAGGGCAGCCGCGGCCGATCGGTCCGGCGCGCGGTGCTCGGGTTGGCTGCCGCGGTGGTCCTGGCCTGCATGGGCGGCATCCTCCTGACCCCGGGGCCAGTGGACCGGCCCGTCTACGGGAAGGTGCTGCGCGCCATCCGCCGGCTGCAGGAGTACGGGCTCCCGGGCTGGGTGGACTACGCTGCCGCGGAAGCAGCTGCCAATGTGCTGCTCTTTGTCCCGCTGGGACTTCTGGCCGCGCTCCTGCTGCCCCCACGGCGTTGGTGGCTGGCGCTGCTGCTGTGCCTGGGCACGGCTGCGGGCGCCGAAGTGTTCCAGGAACTGTTCCTGCCCCTGCGGCAGGGCAATCTTCAGGACGTGCTGAACAACGGCGTGGGTGCACTGCTGGGCGTAGCGGTGGCCGCGACCGGCCGGGGCCTGCGTGCAGGCACACGGCGGGGTCGGACTAGATGACCTTCACACCGCGGAATTCCACCGGGCAGTCCTCCGAATAATTGCGGGCCAGGCTGAAATAGCCTCCGCGGTACTTGCGGTTTGAGGTGCTGCCCGCCCAGCCCGCGCCGTCGAGCCGCGAGTAGCGGATACTGTCCGGGTCAATATCGATCTTGAACGACATCCACTCCCCGACCTTGACCGGCTGTGTATCCACAGTGCCCAAGCGGAGCCCGCCGGACTCGCCCGGGCTGCGCAGCAGCAGCGTCATTTCCCCGGTGAGCCGCACCACCAGGTGGTAGCCGCCCACGTCGCTGGGTATCAGGACCCGGTATGGGCGGTCGTCGTCCTGGCCGAAGGCGATGCCGGCGTGCAGTGCGTCATCGGCAGGCAGCGCGTCCGGCCAGCGCATGTCGAACTGGATACTGTAGATCTGCTGCCGCAGCGGCCCCAGCGAACCCATCCGGTAGCTGCTGTTGGCTGCGGCGGACATAAGCAGGGTCCCGGAAGTCTTCAGTTCGGGCTGGAAGCCCCACCCCTGGCTGACCATCCACGGCAGGTCGCCGGCTGCCCGGATCCCGTCGCCGAAGCTGTCGGACGTCGCCATCGGCTCGTCAGTGGACAGATACGGAAGATTCGCGCACATCAGCCCGGACACGCCCAGCGCCAGCAGCCGGTCGCGGAGCTCCCGGGTGTGCACCTCCCAGCAGATGACAGGCTTACCGGTGGACACTACCTCCGCCAGTGCGGCGTCGGAAGCCGAATGATGGACGCCCAGGTAGGTGAACTTGTCGGCCAGTTCCGGTACGAGATCCAGCTGTTCCACAGTGAAGTACCCCCAGCTGGAGTACCCGCGCTCGGACACCGCATCGATCTGCGCTGCTTCCGCTGACTGCTTCCAGATGAAGTGGCTGCGCGACTCCGGATAGGTGTCCATCAGGTCCAGCAAAGCTGTGGCGTTGGTGCCCTGCTTGTCATCGATGAAGAGCACATGGGTGGCGGCAAAGGCATCAAGAACATCCTTGAGCAGCGGAATTTTCTCCGTCCCCGCCTTGGGACCCAGCCAGGCACGGGCGTCAACCACCAGCTCTGACACCTCGGCATAGGTGGAGTCCTTGATCACCAGATTGCGGCCGGTGGTGCGTTCCGTGCTGAGGTCATGGTGGCAGATCAGCTTTCCGTCCGAGGTGGCGCTGACTGAGATCTCAAGGGCCACGGCGCCGGCGTTGACCGACTCGCGGTAAGCCGTCATGGTGTGCTCGGGCCAGTTGTCCCAGGATCCACGGTGGGCCACCAGGAACGGGGCAGCAGCCAGCATGGACTCGATGGTGTGGACCGGTTCCGGCTCGGGCGTGCCGGTCGCCTCGCCGTCCGCATCAGCCCTTCCGGTGCAGCCGGCCAGGGCAAGCCCCGCGGCGCCCAGGACCAGCATTTCACGGCGGGACAGCCCGGAGGCCGGGCGCAGCGGCTGCCCGAAAGCGCGCCGGGAGTTCATGCTTTCAGGGCTGCGTCCCCGGTGCGGCCGCCCTCCAGGAGGGTCAGAGCACGGCGCAGCACGGTGGATGAGGTGGTCACTGTGTAGGGGAAATACACCACCTGCACTCCTATTTGAGCCATGTCGCGTTCCAGGCGGTCGCCTTTTTCGGTGCCCCGCCAGTCGTCGCCCTTGAAAAACACGTTGAATCCCACTTCACGCCATGTGTCGGCCTTATTCAGGTGCTCATCAATCACCACGTCGTCGACATAGCGGACACTGCGCACGATCTCCAGCCGCTCGGCAAGGGGGATCACCGGAGTGGTTCCCTTGAGCCGCTGGGTCATGTCAGTGGAGGCGACGCCTGCGATCAGATAGTCGCATTGGCTGCGGGCATGCTTCAACAAATTCAGATGGCCTACGTGAAAGAGATCATAAACGCCCGAGGCATAGCCAATCCGAACTGTCATTTTGTACTACCCCCAGATATGGTCCGCTAAATATCAATTCATCTTTGGATTATTTTCGGGACCAGTAAAGCGAATTGGGGACAATCACGTAGGGCCCTGACAAACACGAGTAAAGGCACCCGAAGCACGGGTATTCACGGCGCCGATTCGCGTAAACGCCACCGTGTGACACGCAGAATCCCGGAGCTACGCTTCCAAACAGTTTCGGGCCGCGGGCCCGTCCCCACTTCTTGAGGCGGTATGCCGTGCATAAAAAGATTGCGGCAATGTTTTCGGTTGCGGCTGTGGCAGCAGCGACCTTGATTGGCGTTGCCGCTCCGGCCACCGCTCTGTCCCCGGGCGTGGCTTTCTCCGCCGCCGCGCTCCCCACCTGGCAGACGAACGGCATTGCGTGGGCCATGGCGGAGGCCAACGGCGTGATGTACGTCGGCGGCACCTTCACCCAGGTGCGGCCCCCCGGCACCGCGGCCGGCAACAGCCAGTCCCGGGCAGCAGTCAACTTCGCAGCCTTTGATGCCTACACGGGCACACCCACCTCATGCGCACTGTCCTTCACCGGCGGAACGGGCGCCACGGTGCGGGCCATGGATGTTTCCCCCGATGGCCGCAGGCTTTACGTGGGCGGAAATTTCACCACGGTCAACGGCGTCGCCGCGAACCGGCTGGCCGCCATCAACCTTCCGAACTGCACGGTGGACACCTCCTTCCGGCCCGGCACGGTGAACAGCACGGTGCGGACCGTCGCCGCCACCGCCGACGCCGTTTACTTCGGCGGCGACTTCACCACTGTCAACGGCACCGCCCGCAACCGCTTCGCAGCCGTTGGCACCACGGGCAGCCTGCTTCCGTGGGCGCCCGCGGCTGACGGCGTGGGCCGTGCCCTCGACGTCCCGGCGGGCAGGAACGTGGTTCTGGTTTCCGGGGACTTCAGCACGGTCAACGGCGCCGAATCGCGGGCGATGGCCGTGGTGGACAAGGCCTCCGGTGCCAATGTTCGCACGTATCCCTCAGCCAGCTACATCCCCGCCACGGCCGTGATCAAGGACGTGACGAGCGACGGCACCAGCTTCTACGTCGCCGGTGAGGGCCTGGGATCAAGGTCCTTCGACGGCCGGGCCCGGCTTTCCCTGGACAACAATTACGAGCAGATCTGGAAAGACACCTGCCAGGGCGCCACCCAGGCGGTGCTGCCCTACAAGGACGTGCTCTACTCCGGGCACCACGTCCACGACTGCTCCAGCATGGATGGCTTCCCCGACGGCACCCGCAAGCACCTCTCCGCCCAGGACATCAACGATCCGTACCCGTTCCTCGGCTGGAGCCCCGACACCAATGACGGCACCGGGGAAGCCCTGGGCCCGCGGGCACTGGAGACCACCGGCACGGGCAGCGGCGATGTCCTGTGGGTTGCCGGTGAATTCACCACCACCAACGGCACCGCCCAGCAGAGCCTGACCCGCTTCGGTCCCGGGCCGGCATCCGCCGCTCCCGGCACGCCGGCCAACGTCAGCGCAGTCAGCTTCGCCGCCGGCCAGAACCAGATCCGCTGGACCCAAAGCGTGGACAATGACGACTCCGCCCTCACCTACAGCATCTACCGCAACGGCAGTAGCACCGCACTCGGCACCGTGACCGGCAACTCCACCTGGTTCAACACACCCCAGCTGTCCTTCACCGACCGCACGGCGGTGCCGGGCACTGCCTACTCCTACCGGGTGCGGGCAGGCGACGGCTCCAGCACAAGCGCCCTCTCCGCGCAGGTTTCCGTCACCACTGCCACGGCCACCCAGCCCTACCCTGCTTCGGTGCTCCGTGACGGTGCCTCCACATACTGGCGGCTCGACGACAGCCGCGCCACCGCTCCGGCAGACACCTCCACGGGCAACAACCGGGGCATTGCCTACGGCGGTCCCCTCCTGGCCGGCACCGATGGTGCCGTACCCGGCAGCACGGCAGGCGTGTTTGACGGTGTCGACGACCAGGTCTCCGGACAGCAGCGGTACGCTGCTCCCACCACCTACACCGCCGAGGTCTGGTTCAAAACCGACACGGTGCGCGGCGGCAAGATCTTCGGTTTCGCTTCCGGCCAGCCCAATCGCCACGGCGACCGGAACTCCAGCGGGATCGTGGACCGCCACCTGTATATGACCACCGGCGGGACACTGGCCTACGGTGTCCTCAATGCGGCCAACACCCCGGTCAGCGTCAGCACCGCCAAGGCCTACAACGACAACGCGTGGCACCACGCAACGGCAGTCCAGACCGCTTCGGGGTTCACGCTGTACGTGGACGGCATTGCCGTGGCCACCAGTCCGACAGCCGCCGCACAAACCTACACCGGCTCCTGGCGGGTGGGCGGCGACAGCCTGAACAACTGGCCCGAACGGCCCACCAGCAATTACCTGGCCGGGTCCATCGACGAATTCGCGGCCTACCCCGTGGCCCTCAGCACCGCCCAGGTAACCGAGCACTACACCGCAGGCGGGGGAAGTCCCGCTGAGCCGGAACCGGCTCCCGACACCACCGCACCCAGCGGCGTGTCCGGTGCGTCGGCCACGGTCAGCAGCACCACGGCCACGCTCACTTGGAATGCAGCCACCGACAATGTGGGCGTCACCGGGTACCGGATCCACCGGTCGGTGACGAGGGGTTTCACGCCGTCGGACAGCAGCCTGCTGACCACCTCCCCCGGTTCGGCGCTCTCCTACAGTGATGCGGATCTGGAACCGGGAACCTACTACTACCGGGTGGTGGCCATCGATGCCGCCGGGAATGCCGGCGCGGCGTCCGACGAGGCGAGCGCCGCTGTCGCCGGCGCTCCTCCGGCCGAACCGGTGACCCTGTCCCTGTCCCCGACCGCAGACACCTATGTGAACCAGAGTGCTCCCAATGCGGCTTATGGAACGTCTGCATCCATGGCTTCACGTGGCTCGCAGGCCTATACCTCGTACCTGAGGTTTACTCCCGGCACCGCCGTGCCGGCAGGAATGCGACTGATTTCGGCCAGCCTGCGGGTGTACACGACCTCCGATCCCCTCAGCAATTCCGTTGACCGGCACAGTGTCCAAACGGTTACCGGGGCTTGGACGGAAGCGGGCACCACCTACAACACCCGGCCGGCGTTGGGCAGCGCGGTGCTGGGCACCGTCTCGCCGACGGCGACGAACACCGCCTACTCCGTGGACCTGGATCCCGCAGCTGTCTCAGCCGCACTGTCCGAGTCCGTTGACCTGGCGATTACCGGCGCAGGCACCGACAATGCCTGGTTTTACACAAAGGAAGCGTCCTCCAGCCGCCGGCCGGTCCTGACACTGGTCTTCGGCCCCTAACCCGTGCCCCTGCAAGGGGGCAGCACTCTTTTCTGCTAGTTCATTCGATAGAAGGCACACTCCATGAAAACCGGTCTCAAGCCACCACTCCTGGGAATGCTGCTGTTGCCGATGCTGGGTATGGCAACAGGATGCAGTTCCCCCGACAGCTCACCCGAAGCAGCGCCGCCGTCAGCTTCACCGTTATCGTCCGCTTCATCCGGCGCGCCGTCGTCGTCGGCTGCACCGGGAAGCAGCAGAACCGCTGTTCCGACCAGCGCGCCCGAAACGTCCGCTGCCGAGGGGACCGGGACGGCGCCCGATGCCGTGGTGCAGTCGCCCCAGCCGGCACCGGAACCGACATTCGAGGCGGAGCAGGAGCAGTACCTTCAGGACAAGGTGCCCGAAGGCGGTGATCCCAACGCTGTACTGCAGGTTGGCCAGGAACGCTGCGATCAGCTGCTCAGCGCCAGGGCGATTGACGAAGAGTCGGTCCTCAGCGAGCTCATCATGAGCCCGGCGCAGGACACCGCCGACGCCGTCGCCGCACTGTGCCCTGAGCTCCTGCCCGTCCTGGACGCGGCCAAGCTGGGCTTCCCCGATGGAGTCTTCTCGGTGGGAGAGGCTGCGCCCCACGGCGAGCAACCCTCGATTGCGCCCGGGATCTACCGGGCCTACGGGCAGCCCGAGGGCTGTCTCATCACGGTCTACACCGGCTCCGGGGAACTCCTCGGGTCTCACGACGGGTCCGCTCCGGTCACTATCGGCGCTGACGCTGCACGTGTGGAATCGGACCAGTGCTACACGTGGTTCCGTTCATGACGTCCACCTGCAGCTTCTTTTTCTGTTTCCATCATCTGCCTATCCACGGGAAGGGGTAACCAATGGATATGCGCGAACAAATACTCATCCTTCGCCGCAATTGGATGCTCATAGTCTCATTTGCACTCATCGGGTTGATCAGCGCCGGAGCTATTTCCGTACTGATGCCCAAAACCTATACCGCCACTAGCAACCTGTTTGTCTCCACCCAGAATGTTGAAACCTCCGCCGAACTCCAGCAGGGCAGCGTCTTCTCCCTGAACCGGGTCGGGTCCTACGTGGAGCTGGTCAGCATGCCCCAGGTCCTGAACCCGGTCATTGAGAACCTTGATTTGGACATGACGCCCCAGGAGCTGGCCACCAAGGTCAAGGCAGGGACCTCCCGCAACACCGTCCTAATCGAGATCCAGGCGGTGGATTCCTCACCCCAGCGTGCGGCGGATATCGCCAACGGCGTGGTGGCCAGCCTGATCACCTCAGTTGCTGATCTGGAGCGGCCCACCAACGGACTGCCCTCCCCCATGCGCCTCACGTCGGTAGACACGGCCCAGCCGCCGTCGTCCGCTTCCAGTCCCAAGACACCGTTGAACCTGGCGTTGGGGCTGTTGTACGGCCTCGCCCTCGGGCTGGTTGTGGCGATCCTCCGCCATGTCCTGGACCGCCATGTGCGCACGGAGGCCGATCTGCGCAAGTCCACCGACCTGCCGCTGCTCGGCGGGATTACCGAATCCACGCGGCACACCAGCCGCCCGACCATCCTGGGTGGCGCGGGAACCGAGGCCTTCCGGCAACTGCGGACCAATCTGGAGTTTGCAGCCGTCAGCCAGCAGATGAAGTCGCTGGTGATCACGTCTTCGCAGGCGGGTGAGGGCAAGAGTACCGTGGCCCTGAACCTGGCCCTGAGCATCGCGCAAAGCGGGCAGCGGGTAATCCTGGTCGACGCCGATCTGCGGCTTCCTTCGGTGTCCAGTGCCACCGGCTTGGAAGGCAGCGTTGGCCTAACCACCGTGCTGATCGGGCGCACCAGCCTGGCTGAGGCAACCCAGCACTGGGGCACCGGCGGCCTGTCGGTGCTGACTTCCGGACCGCTGCCGCCGAATCCCACCGAGCTGCTCGGCTCCGATGCCATGCAGAAACTGGTCAAAGAACTCGAAGCCGAATACGACACGGTGATTCTGGATGCTCCGCCGGTGCTGCCGGTGGCCGATACCGCGATCCTCACCCGCCACACCGACGGCATCCTGCTGGTCGTGGGAGCAACCCGGGTCAGCCAGCACAACCTCTCCAAGGCTGTGGAGCAGCTAAGCCTGGTGAACGCGAATGTGGTGGGAGCGGTCCTCAACCGCATTCCGCGGTCCGGCCCGGATGCCAACTCCGCCTACCTCTCCGATTACGGCGTCACGCCGCTGCCCGTCATCCGCGACAACGACGGCGGTCCGGCCTCTCCCGTGGCCGAAGCAGAAGCCGCGATTGTCCGGGACAGCCAGAACAGCAGGGCACTGAGCAAGGGATAACCCGGGCAAGGACCCGGCTCGCTACGGGTCGGGTCCGTTCTGGAAGCCGTCCCGGACAACGGGGAACAACAAAAGCCTTCCGGGTGGTGTGCAGCTTCAGAAGCGCACCACCCGGAAGGCTTTTCCTGTCCGCGGCTAATCCACAGGTTCGAGAGCGCCCGCCGCAGGCCGCGCGGAACGGACTCGGGCCACGCGTACCGCAACCAGCCCGCATACCGCAGCAATAGCGACCGCACCGGTGAAGCCCCACGCCGAGGCGGCGGCAGATCCGCCCAGGGCCAGGGCCAGCGGCAGGACAAGAGTCAGGACAGCCAGAACCCCGCGCATCAGCGTGGACAGCCGGTTGACCTGGACGGCCCGGAAGTAAGCGAGAAGAACCGTATACGGGACCATGGCCAGGTACTGAACCGCGTACGGCCAGCGCAGCTCTGAGGCATTGTGCCAGGTCTCCCCCAGCACAAACTCGCCGGCGGATGCCGGCAGCATCAGAACGGCCGCGCCCCACCCCACACACAGGACTAGTACAAGAACGAAGGTCTCGAGCAGCCTGCTGCGGAACGCACCGGTTCCCCGAGTCCGGACCAGCTCGGGAATAACGGCTGTCTTGATCGCACTGAACACCGTGTTCAAGGGAGAAAAGAGCAGTTGCGCTGCCCTAAGCGCCCCCACCCCCGCCGCACCCAGCGGAAACACGAGAAAATACAGCACACCAAACGTGGAGGCATTGAGCGCTGCAAATTCAGCAAGGTAGCGGAAAGCAAAGTCCCTGTTGAGCAGCAGCCAGCGGACGCCGGCAGGAACAGCCGGGACGCTGCGGGCAATGATGAGACCGGCCGCGAGCGCGGCGGCAGCACCTGCACCCCACCACGCCAGGACTACCCACAGCGCGCTGCCGGACTGAGCAGCCAACAGCATCGCACTGATGGACCCTCCCGCCCAGAGTCCGTCGATCAGGAGTGCCAGCGCCGGCCGCCCCTGGCAGATGAACAGGTATCGGATGCTGTCCTGCAGCAGCACAAACGGCGACGCCGCCGCCATCACCAGCCATACGAGGGAGTTCTCTGCACCGGAGAGGACCGCCCCGGCCAGCAGGAGCATGACGGCAGGCAACGCCACCAGCAGGGTGGCCCCCAGGCTGGCCGAGGCAACATCCCGGGTCAGTTTGCCGGTTTGGGAATACCGCACCAGCAGGGTCTCCCCCACCAGGGCCCGCTGGCCCCCCAGAAACAACAGCAGGCCGGCATAGGCCAGTGAAAACTGGCCAAACTCGGAGGCACCTGCCACATTGGCTGCCACCGCCACCGCCACAAAATTGGAAACACTGGAAACGCCCTGGTCCGCGAAGGTGACCAGCCGGCGGAATCCCCCCACCTAACCCAGCGCCAGGAGCTCGGAACGCCATTTCGGCAGGAACGCCGCGGCCATCAGCACGTGTGCTGCCGCCAGCACCAGATAGGCCGCCAGGAACACCCGGGGCCAGGGCAGCAGCAGAAACGCCAGGCAGGTCATGCCGTAATCCACCGGCAGGGTTACAGCTGACCGCATCAGCATCCGGCGGTTGTCAGCCCGGTTTGCGCGGCGGTTTTCCGCCCGGCCAGAGTCCCGGTTCGTGTCCCCGCCTGCGGCTGCGGCAAACGCGGCAGCAGGCATCGACGGTGCAGCGGCGGTCCCCGAAGGCCGTGCATCAGCACCCCTCGGCGCACGGGGATTCTTGCGCAGCTGATCCAGCAGGGCACCGCCGAAGAAAATGCAGGAGCTGGAGAGCAAAAACAGTCCACACACGGCGGCCAGCTGAATGTGGTCGTAGTCGGTGGTGCGCGCGAGGAAGCAAAAGGCAGCCACGTGCATGACCGTAATCCGGCCGTTGTCCAGTGCATGGTCGAGCCACTCGCCGAAGGCGGAACTGGTGCCCTGCAGACGCGCCAGCTGTCCGTCGGCCGAATCAAGGATGTATCCCACCACCAGCAGCGCTCCCACCAGTGCCGACGATAGGTTGGCCGCGGCTCCGAAGGCTAGCCAAACCAGCGAGCCGTAGGTACACACCGCACCGGCCAGGGTGACATGGTTGGGCGTCAGCCTCGTGTGCCTTAGGGCCGCTGCCACGGCCCGGCCCGCCGGTCGGTTGACGTACAGCAGGTACAGCGGGGCTCCCTTGCGGGTTTTCTGTGCCTGCTTCAGCTGGTTGAACGACTCACGAAAGGTGGCCCGAGTCTGCGGGAGGGTTTGACTCATGGCTGGAGCCTTTCTCGGCGGTTTGTGACGGCGGTCAGGATCGCGACCGAAAGTACCAGGATCATGAGCCGGCCCATGGACTGCAGCAGCGACCCGCGCAGGAGAATGAACAGGTACCCGGCGAGAATGGAAATGCCCAGGTATCCGACCGCACCCTTGCTCAGGATTTCTGCCCTGAACCCCGAGTCCAGGCGCCGTGACAGCATGCCCAGCGCGGCGAACACCAGGATCAGGCCCGGCAGCCCGAAGTTGATCCAGGCTTCGGCCCACAGCGGTGCCGAAAGGTTGAGGTTGACGCTGTTCATCCATTGGCCCACCTCAACGCCGGTGTCCAGCGGTTTATTGGCCCAGATGACGCGCGGCACCCAGAACAGGAGCGGCCCCAGGGCTTGCAGGCCCCAAGAGAAGCCGTTGTTATCGGTATAGGCCAAGGTGTTGGCGAGCATGGTGAACTGGTCGTAATCCTTAGTGGCAATAACGATCCAGACCGAGTCGAGGTTCACCGGCGTCCCCTGTCCGCCCGCACGGCGGGTAATGTCCGACAAGGGAAAAATGACGATGGACGCTATGACTCCCCCGACCACCGCAGCGTTGAACAAGTTCTTCCGCCCGCGGATCAGGGGCAGCATCAGGCCAAAGAGCACCGCGAGCGTCCAGTAACGGGAATTCGATACGGGATTGTTGACCACAATGTTCATCGCCAGAAGCGCCGCCATAAGGAGACCGTCCACTGCAGCCAGTGCGCGGTCGCGGGTGCGCCAGACATGCAGGTAGAAGATCAGCGCCGTAAGGCAGCCGACTGACCCGGCAGAGGAAATGATGGCGCGCAGGGCATGCCCGCTGTCAGGGCTGATTTCATCCAGCGCATGGCCTGCTTCCTGGCGGCTGAGGAAGAAGACCGACAGGCCGCCTGCCTGGACGACGTAAACCAGTGCGGCCACCACTGCCGCTACCGAGAAAATGCGCAGCACGTCCATGCTGCGCAGCGTCCGGAACCGCAGCTGCGGTTCGCGTCCGTGCTTGCGCAGCCTCAGGTGGTAGGCGGCGTCAAAACAGACGCATCCCACCAGTGTGAGCAGGCTGGTTGTTGTCAGTGCAACGTCGTCCACCTGCACGGCCACGGCTGTGGAACGGCCGGTGGTCAGCTGCGCCAACGGTGCAAGTCCCATGCCGGTGTAGACGAAAATCCAAAACACCGCTGCCATGGGGCGTATGTCGCTGTGCCACAGCAGCAGTGCAAGCTTCACGGCCGCATAGAGCGCCACGGCATAGCGGATCAGGAAGTCGGCGTCGGTGAAATAGACGGCTCCGGCATCCCGGATCTCCAACGGAAAGACCACGGCGAAAAGCAGAAAGGCCACAAGCGCGACGGCGGTGCGTACGCCGGGACGCGTGTCAGCCCCGGGGCCGTCGGAAACGGGGGCAGGCCGACGTCCTAGCTGATTGGTCCTCATAGCCGGCCTCCGTTCTGCTGGACGGGTTCGGCAGGCTTGATGGTTTCCCAACTACTTCCGGCCGTCTCTTCGAGAGCCTCCAAACAGAGTTTGCGGAGCTCCTCGGCCAGCCGTTCAGCAGACCACAGCCGCTGATGCACCCGGCGCGCGTTTGCTCCCAGCTCAATCCGGCGGTCCGGGTCAGCGCCGACATTCAGCATGGCCCGGCAGAAGGCATCTGCTGTCGGCTCCGCCAGCACTGCAGCATCACCCTCATAGAGGTCATCCGCAAGACCGCATTCGGAAGTCACGATCAGCGGTGTTCCCGCAGCCGCTGCCTCGATTACCGACATGGGATACGGCTCGTTTAAGGCCGGCAGGACATACGCCGTGCAGGCGGCCATGGCGCTCTGCACCTGCGCCGGAGTCAGTTCCCCTGACACCTCGAATCGTTCCGCATGTGCCGAGGCGGCGATCATGGCCCGAACCCGGGCGGCCTCCCCCTGGTCAGGGCCGGCAAGGATAAAGTGCGCGTCCAGTCCACGGTCGAGCGCTTCCAGAGCCGCCTGGACAAACACCGCGGGCTGTTTCCGGGGAGCCAGCCGCGCAGCGAACAGGAACACCTGCTGCTCGGGATCCGACCACATGTGGTCGGAGGCAACCGTTGCATTAACCACCCGGCGCATCCGCACAGAATCGACGCCCAGTTGTTGCAGGCCGCGTTCCTCATCCTCAGTCAGCGTCAGCCAGAGCCGCGGAATGCGGACCAGCCACCGCGTGATGGCGGTGTCGTAGATCCGCACCGGCAGCGAGCGCGAGGGAACCAGCATCCCGTGGGACTGTGCAATGACCGGAGTGTTTCCCCGGCTCAGCAGCACCGTAGCCGCGGTGGTGATGAAATCGCGGCACAAATGAACCTGGACCACGTCCGATGATGCGGCGCGTGCCGCCACGTAACGGGGAAGGCGCAGACTCACCAGTCCGCGCAGGCGGGCGCCGGGGAACGGCCGCCGAACCCGGAACAGCGTCACCGGGTCCTCGCCGTTCGCAGTGTTATCGGTCTTCGGTACCCTGCCCAGCCAGCCGCCCACCAGTTCGACGGTTTCGCCAAGTCCCGCCAGGGCTGCCCTCTGGGTCCGGGCAACCGCCCAGACTCCTCCCGCGGCCGCACCCGGGCCTGCCAGTCCCCCGACCTGCAGGATGCTGAGGCGGCGGTGCTGAGTATCTGCTGTGTTATCCATGGTCCGCCGTCTGCTCCCGCTGCAGTTCCCGCGATTTCAGCCCAATCTGCCAGTAGTACATGGACAGGCCCAGCGCATAGTCGAACCCTGGCCTGCCGTCCAGGAACCCCCGGCGCAGCACATAGCTGTAAAGAAAGAACACCAGCGGTTTCAGCGGGAGCGCATCGAACCGGCGCCCCTGGCTGGTCTTGGACGCGCGGACGCTGCCCCGGGTTTCGGCATGGGTGCGGATTGAGGCTTCCCAATCCGAATAGAGGTTGTGCCGGTCAAACCATGTCCGGACCGGATCCAGGTCATTGTGGGCCAGTTTGCCGGTGGTCCTTCCCACGGGACCGTGCGCTTCCGGCTGGTAGTGCGCTTCCTGTTCGCCGATACCGGGAAAATGCAGCAGATCGATGTTGGGGTAGGAGTTCATCCCCTGCCGGAGGAAAGTCCGCTTCACCACGCGGTGTCCGTGCTTCAGCTCCGCACCCGCAAAGTGATAGGCCACCGGCACGTCAAACGCCACCCGGACTTCGGCAGGGTCTTCGGCTATGGACCGGAGTTCGGCGGCCAGTTCCGGCGTGGGAAACTCATCTGCGTCCATGACGAGCAACCACTCGTTCCGGGTGTCCACCTGTGTGATCATCCACTGCTTTTTCTGCGGGAATCTGCCGTCCCATGTGAAGTTGATGACCGAAGCGCCGGCTTCCTTGGCCAGCTCAGCGGTGCGGTCGGTGCTGTTGGAATCAACAACAATAACCTCGTCAAATTCTTTGAGACCGGCTAGGCAGGTAACAATTCCCCTTTCCTCGTTTTTGGTTTGAATCAACACGGTAACAGGTATTTTGTTCACGTAGTTTCCCCCCTGAAATAAGTATTATGTTGTTTGCGATAAGCATTTATCCGGAGACGCCGCTCGGCTAATATTTAGGAATGCCAACTCGACGCGATAATCGCCGAACTTCACATTCCATCCGCCGGTGGCCCCAGATCCTTGGGTTCATGGGCCTCGTCATCGCCGCCGGGTTGCTGACTTTTTACGCGATGTCCCAGTCGCAGGAGGCGAACGGCGCTCCTGGCCCTGCCCGCACGACACAACCCGCGGAGAAGGTTCCCCAGATCGATATCCTGGGTGACTCCTATGTGGGCGGCTCCGCCGAGGGCGGCAACGGTGCCGCCAACTGGACCAAGGTGGTCGGCACCCGCTTCTATGACCAGGGCTCCCGCGTCGAGCTGAATGTGATTGCCCAGCCGGGATCCGGCTATCTGGCCCGCGGCACCACCGACTTGGTTTTCCGGGAGGCCGCCACGCTCCGGCTGCGCCCCACCGCTGATGTGGTGCTGGTCTTCGGCAGCCGCAACGACGGCCGGCAGGACGACACCACGATGTACGACGCTGCACAGTCGCTCTACTCCGACATCCAGAACATTGCTCCCGAGGCGAAGGTTGTTGTTGTCGGACCCGTGTGGGTGGACGCCGACGTTCCTGACTTCATCTCCGCCAACAATGAGGCGATGGCCCGGGCCGCGTCCGATGGGAATGTCGTCTACATTGATGCCCTTGCCGAGGGCTGGTTTGCCGGTTCCGAAGACGGGCTGATCGGCGCGGACGGGATCCATCCCACGGATGAGGGCCATGCCTACCTCGCCTCGAAGATCTTCCCTCTCCTCGAGGACATCATTGAGGAGCCTGCTCCGTAGGCACGGATGCTCCCGGCCGTTCCTCCCCGCCCCGTTCATGCCCGCTCCCGAGGCTCGGCTTCATCGGCATCGGCTGTCCGGACATCAGCTTCGCGGGGCTCTTTCTCCGGAGCGAACCGGTCGCCCAGTTCCACCGGCGGCAGCGGCGTTCCGAACACACGGTTGGCGCCCACGACACCTTTGACCGTTGTCATCGGCTGCACAACCGCGGATTCGCCGATCCTGGCGCCGCCGAGCACGATGCAGCGGGAGGTGATCCAGGCACCGTCACCAATCCGGATGGGACTGGTAATCAGTCCCATGTCGCTGCGCACGCGGTGACTGCCCGTGGTGAGGAACGTTTCCTGGGAAATCACGACGTCAGCGCCCACATATATGTGGTCCTGGTTGTGGAACCAAACGCCGTCGCCGATCCAGCTGCGTTCTCCGATGTGCAGTTTCCAGGGGAACTTCACTCGTGTCTGCGGACGGAAGATGACGCCGTCGGCGATCTCTGCACCGAACGCCCGGAGCACCGCTACGCGCAGGCGCGAACTGATCTGCCACGGGTTCGACACGAACAGCAGTTCGCAGGCGGACCAGAGGTACACCACTGCCCGTGGCCGGCCCCATGATTCACCTGTCCCGGGCGCTTGGGAAAGATCAATCACCGGAGGATGACGACGCGGCGGCCGGGTTCCCCCGTTGTCCTCCGGCCCCTGGCCGTCCTGCTGCCGCGAACTGTCCTCAGGGGACCCCGGGGGCAGCTCGTGCCGAAGCATCAGGACACCTTCCGCAAAAAGCCCCGCGGAGAGGCAGCATGAGCGGGGCGAAGCCGAGGCGCGGCACCGGCCTCCGGCTGCCCCTCCGGCTCCGGAATCCCGGGAACCGTGGTCCGCAGCACCGCTTCGAAGCGGTCAGTGATGGGCCCGATGCCAAACCTGGTCTCCGCCAGGGCACGCCCCTTATCTCCCACCGCCTGGGCAGCCGCCGGATCCCGGTGCAACCGGCGCAGCCATCCCACGCCTCCGGCGATCCCGAAGTCAGTGGGCGGACCCACAAACCCGTCTGCAGCCCGGATGTCAGCGGCAGCAGGGTTGTCTTCGGGCATCAGTCCCAGCACCGGCCGGCCGGCAGCGAGGGAAGAGAGGACCTTGCTGGGAATGGAGAAGCGGGAGGCCCCGGGCTCCAGGATGGTTACCAAAACGTCAGCTGACCCCAACATATCCGGCAACTCTGCTGCCGGCTGGAACGGCAGCAGCGTGACCGGAAGCTGTGGTTCCCGGCAAAGGTCCTCCCGCAGCATCTCGATCCCGTCCCCTTCCGAGGCCACGATCAGCCGTGCAGGCAGACCTGCGGCCAGCGCCGACCGCAGCAGCCCGGCCAACAGCAACGGATTATGCTTACGGCCCAGGGTTCCTGCGTACAGCAGCCGCAGTTCCTCCCCGGCCGGCAGATGCTGTGCCGACCAGGCGTTTTCCCGTGGACGCGGCGTGATCTCATCCAGCGGCGCCCAGTTCGGGATCACCGTTACGTGGTCCGTGGTCAATCCCCAGAGCCGGTAGGCCTGGCGGAACTCCTCACCGATCGCCACCACCTGCGTGGCTGAGCGCACCACCCCCGCCTCCATGCGGCGCACCAGGTCACGGCCGCCAAGGGCAGCCGGCCCGGGCAGCCGCCGGCTGAGCTCCTCGGAAATGGCGTTGCTGAAGAGGTCCTGGTGCCAGAGCAGCCAGGGCTGTTTCCGGCGGGCGGCGGTCCGCCGGAAGGCGTCCAGGGCGAACAACGGCATGTTGCAGGCCACAACGCAGTCAGGTGCAGTAGCCCGGACGTGTTCCTGCCACACCGCTGCATAGGACCGTTCGAAACGGACCCGCCCCAGCGGGCTGTACTTCTGGAACGGCTGCTCAGCGGTCAGCGGTGAAAACCTGAGCCTTTCCGAATCATCCGCTGTCCGTTCCAGCGTCCCTTTCCCGCTGGCGTACTGGGTCGAATACACGTGGTCCACGAAGTGCCCACGGGCCACCAGTTCACGCGACAGTTCAGCTGGGAAGAGATGACCGGAAAAATCATGCATCTGGATACGCATAGCTAAGCCCTTTGCTCTGGAACCTGGTCCGTCAACCTCGTGCAGGTCCGCTCCGGTCCGCTGTGCGGGGAGATAGAGGGCCCCCGGCCATCACCGGCGTCTACTGTGTTCTTCATGGTTTCCGCTTTCTTAGTGGTGAGACCAGCCGAAGCCGGAAGGGAACTTGCTAGTACGCGCCCACTGGCCGGCGGAGCATCTGCACCGTGCGCCAGAGAATGATGAGGTCGCCGGCAAGCGACCAGTTTTCGACGTAGTACAGATCCAGCCGGACACCGTCTTTCCAGTTGAGTTCCGACCGGCCGTTGATCTGCCACATGCCGGTGAGCCCTGGCTTGATGTACAGGCGGCGGTGCACCCGGTTGCCGTACTGGGCCACTTCGCGGGGCAGCGGGGGGCGGGGGCCGACCAGGGACATATGGCCCAGGAAAACGTTCCACAGCTGCGGCAGTTCATCGAGGGAGTACTTCCGCATCCAGCGGCCCACGCGGGTGACACGGGGATCCTGCTGCATTTTGAACAGCACCCCCGAGCCCTCGTTTCGGTCCAGCAGGCCGGCCAGGTCATCCTCGGCGGTCTGCACCATGGACCGGAACTTGAGCATCTCGAAGACTTCTCCGCCGCGGCCCACCCGCTCCTGCCGGAAAAGCGCCGGTCCCGGGCTGTCCCGGCGGACCAGCACGGCCAGAAGAAGAAAGACGGGAACCAGGGCCACCAGGGCTGCACCGGAGAGGACAATGTCCAGTCCCCGCTTCAGGACATGCTTGCCCCCCGCGTACTGGGGCAGCTCCACATGCATCAGGGGCAGGCCCTCCACCGGGCGGGAATGGATCCGCGGTCCGGCCACGTTCGTCAGGCCGGTGGTCAGGATCAGCTGGGTCGACGATTCTTCCAGCTCCCAGCCGAGTTCCTGGACGTAACGGCTTCCGCCTTTGGTCGGGCCGGCAACAATCACGGCATCGACACGGAGCCGGGCCGCGGCGTCAACCACTTTGCGTTCGTCGGCGACCACCGGCAGACGCGTCCCGTCCACGTCGAGATATTCCCGTTTCTTGCCCGTCAAAACCACGCCCACCACCTGGTAGGCGGCACGGGACTTGGCGTTGATTTGGTGGACGACATACCGCACGTCCCGGGGGCGCCCCAGCACCACGACTTTGGAGAGGTACCGTCCACGTTGCCGCTGGGCCTGCAGCCACTGGCGCAGAAGCCACCGGGAGCAGATCAGGCCGCCGACCCCGGTGGGGAAAACCAGTCCGAAGTACCCTCTGGACACATCGAATTGGAAGACCACCGTGGCCAGTGCCAGGCTGCCCAGCAGGACTACGCTGGCGTTGATGACGCGTTTGTATTCGTCGGTTCCGATGCCGGTGATTCGAGGATCGCGGCTGCGGTAGACGTGCAGGGCCAGCATCCAGGCACAGCCGACCACGGCGGAGACGACGAGGTACGTGGTGGTGAATGAGCCGATCTTCAGCGGTGCCGGCGCCAGGCCGAACCACACCAGGTGCCCGGCCAGTGCCGCCGCGAACACCACCAGTGCATCCGCAGCGGTGATGATCCGCGCGTATTTACGGTTCCAGGCAACAGCAGCACTTCTGGGGTGGCCGGTCCTGGCGAACGGCCGCCGGGTGGTGAAGCTGGGAAAGACGAAGGACTGCGCCGGCAGTGCGGCCGGAGCGGCTACGCGCCTATCGGCCGTCACCGTATCCGCCTCAGCCGGAAGTGTCCGGAGCGGCCCGGCCGTCAGGGGCCGGGGATCAGTGGTCAGCTGCATGCCGTCAATGTCGGCGCCGGCCGCCGGAGGGAACGCATCCAACGCCGAGCCACCCGGCAGAAGCCGGGCGTGAATATCAGCACCCATAACGAGACCGTGCTTCCTTTTCCAAACCAACAGTTATCCAACGGGCATCAATCTAGGAGGACCGTTTGCTGCGGGCACGAGTACCGGGTACTCGGTTGGAGGGATGGACGGGCTCTGCGCCGGAGGGCGTCTACCTGCATTGCTACGCGTGGGGTGGGAGTGCACTGGCGGGAGTGCACTCCCGCCAGTGCAGGATTGCCTAGAGCAGGGACGCCGTCCGAGGTCCCGGTTCCAGGGCACGGTAGGCCGCGTCGAGGTCCGCCCTGCGGCTGATTCCCAGCTTCACGTAGATCCGGTAGACGTGCCCCTCCACCGTCCGCTGGGAGAGGGTGAAATGCACGGCAATGTCCTTGGTCGTGGCGCCGGAGAGAAGCAGATCCACAATTTCATGTTCACGCCGGGTCAGGCGGACCAGGTGCAGTGACGGGCTGAGGTAAGAGACGGTCACACCGGCCAGTTCCTCGCGGCGGCGCCGCAGCTGCTGGATCAGCGCGCGCTGCCGGCGCAGGTTTCCGTGGTTGCCGTAGAACCGGATGGCATGGCCGATGCTCTCCACGGCTACCAGGTACTTCTGCGCACGGATGGCGTCCTCGGCGGCCGCGACCATCCGGTCCGGGTTACCCGAAGCCACGGCGGCGGCATAGGTATGCAGCGCCCGGGCCTCCCCGCCGTCGAAGTCCGCGGTTAGTTCGGCCAGGCGGCCCACCTGGGCCAGGTCCCCGACGGCAAGGCACAGTTCGAGAATGTCCTTTTCGCTGCTGTGCAGTCCTGCGGCCCGTGCTTCAGCGGCAAGCGCGGCAAGCCTGTCGGGGGTTGGACCCTCGGTGGACTGCGATGCCTCCGCTGCAGCGGCGTATGCCTGGGCGGTAAGCCACAGATGCCGGGGACCGGTGTATCCCGGCGCAGTCATCCGGGAGCCGGATCCGGCGGCAGGCGTACCGTCGCCGACCACTGCCGATGCGTAGCCTGCGAGTCCCTGCGCGTAAGGAAGCATCAGCTCGGGATCCCAGTCCCGCAGTGATTCCACCGCAGGCCGCAGGCGCCTCAGGCCTTCATGCAGCCTCCCCCGGTGGATTTCAAGGGCGCCCTCAATAACCCCCAGCGTCCCGCCCATGGCGGTCAACAGGTGCCGCGGTCCGGAATGGACCCGGGCGGCAAGCTGCTCCAACTGGGTAAACCGGCCGGCATGGAGCAGGGCGAAGGCATGCCGCACGAACACGAACCCGGAATAGCTCCACAGCTGTCCGGAGCTGGCGTCGAGCAGGTCTGCGGCGGCCTGCGCCTGCTGCAGCGCTGCTTCCACGTCGCCGCACGCCGTGAGGACTTCTGCATAGAGGCCGTGGAAAACAAGGGCCTGTTCGGGGTCCGGAGCTTCCTGCGTAGCGAGCCCGGCCAGGCAGCTGCGGGCCTCGGTGTAGCTGCCGTCCAGGAGAAGCGCAGCGGCAGCAAGCAATTCCGCCCCCGCACGCACTCCGGCCGGAGTTCCTGCGGAAGCATCTGCCCGGACTGCCAGCGCTGTTGCCGCTTCAACCCATCTCTCGGACAGGGCAGTCAACGTCCGCCCCTCAGCATTGGTCTGGCGGAGCATCAGTGCGCCCGTAAATACCGCCCGCCGCATGCTGAGTTGTGTCCAGGCGCCGGCGTCGTCCGTCCCGGTCTTCAGGGCTTCCAACTGGGTGCGTGCCCGCCCGTAGCTGCCCTGCCGGGCATAGGCGACGGCAAGTTCCACCTCCGCTTCGCGCCGGAAGGGCAGCGGGCGGACCGCGGCCGCGAACCGCATTCCGCGTGCTGCGTCCCCCATGTCGTTGGCCGCGCGTGCCGCCGCGAGCAGGTCTTCGGGCGGGAGCTGTTCGCCGCAGTCCAGCGCCCACTCGGCATGGCGGAGCAGGATATCGAGGCCGGAAGGTTCCTTTGGATCGATCAGCGTTCCCGGGTCGTAGCGGCTCAGGACTTTTGCACGGATTTCTGCGCTTCGGGCCGCCGGGACCAGGCTCCGGATGATTTCCTCGTGCAGCGGCTGCACAAGATGTGCTGATTCATCCCGGTCCGGCAGGATCTCCAGGAGACCGTCGATCACCAGCGACCGCACGGCTTCGTCGTCGGAAACCGCCGAAACCACCGACCGCGGCAGGCGCACGGCGAGCGCCGTCGTCTCCAGCACACTGCGCTCCGCGGGACTGCGGGAAGCGAGCATCGTCTTGATCAGGTCGGCCAGCGGCGTGTCCGCGGAGTCCGATTCCCCTGTGAGGAACCAGGCACCGTTCCTTTCCACCAACCGCTGCTGCAGCCGTGCCCGGGTCAGCAGCTCCTTCACATACAGGGGGTTGCCGCGGGACATCCGATGCAGCACCGTGCTGGAGGCCTGGAGCACCGGCCCGCCGAGAGCGCTGACGCAGAACTCGTGGACAGCCTGCGCGGACAACGGCCCCAGATCCACCCGGGCGAGCAGTCCGTCCCGGGCCAGCGAGAGCAGTTCGTGGATTCTGGGTGCCCGCGCCCGGGAAATCACCATGAGCCGAAGCTCCCCGGACATGGCGAGCTGGGTCAGCAGATGGGCACTGGCTTCGTCGAGGTGCTGGGCATTGTCCACCACCAAAAGGGTCTGCATGCCGCTGGTTTCCGTCAGCCGCTGGAAGTGGGCCCGCACCGTCCGGAGGACAGCCAGCGGAGACTCCATGTCGGCGGCGGTGGTGGACCCCAGATACGTGGAGAGGATGCCGTACTGCATGCGGGACAACACGGGGCTTCCGCTCACATAGTACGGAGCCATCATCGAACTCAGGTGCTCAGCGGCGTGGGCAGCAAGGGAGGACTTGCCGATTCCCTCAGCTCCAAGCAGGACGACGCCCCGCAGCCCGGGGTCCAGCAGCCGGCTGGTCACCTCGGTGAGTTCCCGGTCCCGCCCGAAGAGTTGGCTGCCCTGCCCCCAGTACGTCATTTCTTTGCCCCTGCCTGCTCCGCAATGGTGCGTGCCAGCTCCCGCCGGCTGCCGACGTGGAGCTTCGAATACACCTGGTACAAATGTCCTTCAACGGTTCGAACCGAAATCCCGAGTTCCTCTGCGATCTTCTTATTGCTGGTGCCGGCCACGGCTTTTCTGGCGATCGAGCGTTCCCGGGCGGTGAGGGCGCCGAGGAACTCGTCGGCGGCCTCTGCCGGCGCGTCCGGCGCCGCGGTTCTTCGGCTCCGGTGGATGAACCGGACGGTGGCCCGGTCTCCGGCACCGGAGGCGATGCCCAGGGCGTGCTCGGAGATTTCGCGGGCCAGCAGGACGTGGCCGGCTCCGGCGGCCAGCTCCGATGCCCGCAGGAGCATCTGGGCGTCGCCGTTGCCCAGGCCCTTGGCATAGAGCTCACACAACGCCGCGAAGTCCCCCTGCTGGTTTGCGGCAGCGGAAAGCACATCGTCCAGGCTTTCCGCATCACCGAGGCGCATAGCCGTCAACCGTGCAAGGAGCTCGTACGCGTAGGCGCCGCGCCGGTGGTCCTGAGCAGCGAGCGAAACAAAGCGGGCACTGCCGGTCTCCCCGCCGAGTGTTGCCTCCGCCAGGGCGGCGAAGTGCCGGGCGCCGCGGCGCACGGCCCAGGGTCCGCCGTCGGCCGCTGAGCGCTGCACCTGCAGATAGCGGCGGGCGTCCTCGCTTCGCTCCTCCACGGCGTGGCAGTACGCCGCTGCCGCTGCCGCAAGCGGCAGGAAGGCAGCGGGTCCGCTGACCATCAGCTGATCTACCGCGGGGGTCAGTGCAGCGAGCGCCGGTTCCGGCCTGCCGGCGAAGGCATGCAGCAACCCCTCAGCCAATTCGGCGTGTGTGCCCTCCATACCGGGGGTTCCGGCCAGCAGCCGCTCACAGGCGGAAAGCGCCCCCGTGATCAGATAGGTGTGCAGCAGCCTGCCGACAACTCCGGGGTGGACATCGGCGCTCGTTCCCTCAAGCATCCGTTCCACCGTCCCCGCCAGTTCGACGGCGTCGTCCTGGCGGTTGGTCATGCTCCAGGCTTCGCTCAGCCAGGCCGCACGCTGGATCCGGAAGTCCGCATCCGGGAATTCAAGGCCGGCCAGGTAGGAGGCGTTCACCAGGAACCGGCCGTGGGCCGAGTGGCATTCGGCGCGGGCGAGGGCCAGTTCGCGCATCAGACCGGCGGTGTCCGCCCCCTCTGTGCCGTCCAGCTCCGCGATTTCCCGTTCCGCCTGTTCAAAGAGGTCGGTGTGCCGCATCCGGGCGGGCTCTGCTGCGGCTTCGGCTGAGCGCGGATCCCGCAGCCCGGTTGCCTCAATGCACAGGACCCGGCATTCGGCGAGCATCAGGCGGATCCGGTCGCCGGCAGACGGGACCGCGTCGCTGCCCCGGAAGCGGGTGAGTACGCCGAGTGCTGCACCGTATTCGCCCTGTGCCGTGCGTGCGCGGGCTAGCTCGATGACCGCCCCGGAGTTTTCGGTCCCGCTGAAAGCTGCCGAAATCAGCCGGACGGCTGTTTCCGGAAAGCCCAGTGCTGTGGCTTTACCTGCCGCCCCCACCGCCAGGTCCCGGCCCGGGACTTCACCGATGCTGTCGAGCCAGCGGGCCAGGACAAGCGGATCGAGGACCAGCCCGGTATTGAGCGAAGGGGCCAGCTCTTCAAAGAGCTGACGCTGCTGCGCCGACGTCAGTCCTGCCCGGACCGACCGCGCCACCACGGGGCTGGAGATCAGTACATCCGGCACCGGACGGGTATCCAGGGCGACGATTCCCTGTTCCTGGAGTGCGTCCAGGTCCGTGTTGCCGAGCCGTGCGAGTACCAGGGGCAGCGGCAGCGACTCCGCCATGGACAGCAGCTGAAGCAACCGGGTCTGGGCGGGTGAAAGGTGCGCCAGGTTGCCCATCACCGCACCGGCCACCCGTCCGCCGCGGATGTCCTCCCCGGGGGCCAGGATCCAGCTGCCGTTGTGCTGCCGAAGCCGCCCGGCATCCCGGAAGTCCGTTTGTGCCAGCGCCAGCAGGTGTGGGTTGCCGCCGGCGTAGTCGTTGATGGCGACGGCGGCGGCACGGGAAACCGCGCCGCCCAGCAGGGAGCCGAGGTAGGCGCCGGCTTCCGGAACGCTCAGGGGTTCCAGGTCCACCCGCGCGAGGACGCCGTCGCGCCACAGACCGGCGAATTCCGCCGGAGCCGAGCTGAAGTCGCGGAAGGCGACGAGCATGCCTGCACTGCGGTTGAGCACCATCTGGGTGAGCACCATGGCGGAAAATTCGTCCAGTTCCTCGGCGTTGTCCACGGCCAGGAGGACGGGACGCCCGCCGGCGCGCTCCGTCACCAGCCGGGTCAGTCCGCGCAGGATCATCACCGGGTGCTCGGAAAGCTCGGGATCCAGGTCGGAGAGCAGGAACGTCAGGGCGCCGAATGGTGTCCGGCCGGCGAATTCCGAGCCGCGCACCTGCACAATGTAGGTGTCCTCCTGCAGGTGCCGGAGTACGTGCTGCATGACTGCGGTCTTGCCGATCCCGGGTTCACCCACGAGCAGGCAGCCGGTTCCCGGTGTTGCCCCGGCGAGGTTCCGCAGAATCTCTTCAACGACTCCTGCCCTGCCGATCATGGCCGGGTGGGCCGCCTGGCCGGCAGTGCCGGGTGCCCCGGCAGGAGTCATCGCCGCCGGAAGGCCGGAGCCGGAGGTACTGCCGGCGCTGCGGAGCAGGGATTGCTGATCATCATGTGGCTGCACTTGGGAGACCCGGTTTCTGTCGGTTCAGGTTCTTCTGTTCAGGTTCAGGTTTATTAGCAGGACTCGGTTGCACCCCCGGGGATTTCCATCCACCGGCGGCCGGTCAAGGCGCTCCTGCTGTGCACCAGCGTAGGAACGCCTTCCCGGCGTTACACGAGTAGAGCACCCTAGTTCCGCTACGCGGTTACTTGGAAATGACCCGTGGATGGCCGTGCCGGGCTACGTAATTACCGGCCTAAACCACCTGCAACAGGGTGTCCGTGGAAAGAAATACCGGATCTCACTCGTGCTGGTGTTCCATTTCGAGGCACTCGCGCAGTTCCGCGCGGCCGGAAACGCGTAGCGTCTGGAAGATGCGGCCGAGATGCCAGTCGACCGTTCTGGGTGAGAGATGCAGCGCCGCAGCCAGGTCGGAACTACTGGTCCCGGCGGCTGCGCCCAGTGCCAGCCTCCGCTCGAAATCGGACAGTTCCGGCAGCCGGTCCGACACCGAATTGGCTGTCCGGAGCATCCGGTAACTGGCGTTCTCGATTCGGATCGCAGCGCGCAGCCGTGCGCGGTCTGCCTGCCCCCGGGAGAGTTGGACCGCACTGCGGGCTGCCTCGTACGCCATCAGGTAGTGACCCAGCTGATACGCCCGCTCTGCTGCCAGGCAGAGTCCTTCGGGCTGCGACGCAGTGAGCGCCCCAGCGAGCTCCAGGTACAACTGCGCAGCGTCCCCGCTGCAGCCTGTTGCCGTTTCGCCGAGCTCTTCGGCTGCTCCCGGTTGGCCGTGCAGGGCGGCGGTGGCCAGCACCAGCAGAGCTCCGGGCAGGTCCAGATCCGCTCCGTCCGCGGCAGGTCCCGGTCCGCCGGTCACGCCGCGGACAGCGCACAGCCAGGTAAGGCGTCGGGTGAGCGCGGCCCACTGGGCGGTTTCCGCCGAATCAGAGGCAGCCGAAAGATCCTTTCCGGCCGGACCGGGATCGACCGCCGCAGTGAGGTATCCGTAGGCGCCGTCAACGTCGTCAAGCAGGACGCAGGCATAGGCTGCGGCGGAATGCGCCAGCGGAAGCAGCCGGGCGGTTCCGTCTGCTTCGAATTGTGCAATGGCCCGCCGCAGATAGTCCAGGGCACGGTCGGCACGCCCGCCGAGAGCCAGGACGGTGCCCGCGCATAGGTCGTTGCCTCCGTGAAGCTCCGTACCCGCGGTTGCCTTATCCAACCGCGACAGGAGGTCCTCAGCCTCGCGCAGCTCACCGCACTGCAGGAAGACGTGGAAAAGGTCCGACAGCAGGTCCGGCCCACCGCTGTCCTCGACTCCCTGTTCATCCGCTGCCTGCAGGCATCCCCGGGCGGCTGCGGCAGCTTCCTCCCACCGGCCGCGGCGGGATAGATCCGCCGCCTCCCGTACCGCGGCGGCAGCCGCCCTCCTGCGGGCCGCCGCCTGCGCCTGCGGGCCGGAACCGGGGACCCAGCTGACGACGCCGGCAAGCCGGGACCGGATTTCGGCGGCACGGCCCGGCGGGACCAGTGCTGCTGCCGCCTCCTCGAGCAGCGGATCCTTGAGCTGGACGGTACCGGCTGGACCGGAGACGATCAGCAGATCCTGCTCGAGCCTTTCCACGGCGACCGGATCGGCCACCTGCAGGAGCAGGAGCGGGGGCAGGGACCCGGTGACCGCCAGGACGTCCGCCGCATAGCGTTCCGCCGGGGACAGGGCGACGGTTTCCGCCGCCACCCGGTCGGCCAGGGCTCCGGAATATGACACCGCCCCCGTCCACACAAAGGTTCCGTGCCGTTTCAGCACCGTCCCGGCGTTCAGTTGTTCCCGGAGAAACATGGACGAAAGCAGCGGATTTCCCCGGCTCCTTCTCTGCACCTGGGCCACAAGCCGAAGGGAGACCTGCCCGCCCGCCAGTTCCTCCAGCAGCACCCGGGTGGCGCCGGAACGCAGCGGCTCCAGGGTCTCCCGGTGTACCGAGCCTTCAGCCCACCACCGGACGAGCTCCCCGCTGCAGGCCGACAGGTCACGGGCTGTGGCCAGCAGGAGCGCCGACCCGGCCCTGCACAGCTGCAGGAGAACGGCCGCCGTGGCGGCGTCCAGGTCCGCCGGATTTTCGACGGCGAGAACCAGCCGGCGGCCGGCTGCCTTCTCCCGGAACACCTTTCGAAGGAACTGGAGCACATACACCGGATCGGACAGGGACTCCGGCGGCAGCTCGCTCAGGAGCCACATGAGTCCGTTGAAGGGTTTTCCCGCCCATGAGGCAGTCCCGCGCAGCTGCAGCACCGAGTAGCCGTCGCCGAGGCCCGCCAGGATACTGGCCATGACAGTGGATTTTCCTGTCCCTGCGGCCCCGGTGACCAGAACACTTTTGTCTTCAGACAGCGCCTGGAGAGCTCCTGCCGCCGCATTTTGAACTTGGGCCGGCACCGATGCGGAACGGGGAGGCGGCTGGCTGCCTTCAAGGCTTTCGCGGCGTCCGGCAGCTTCCATCGAACGGCTCCTTCACCGGGTGCGCGGTGCTGTTGATGCCGGCATTCGTAGCGTCGGCGCATAGGCGTTCGGGAAGGAGCCGGCGGCGGCTGGGGGGACGCCCCGGTCTCAGAGGGCATCGACGCCGCCGGCTCCGTATGTGGGACCCGAGATTCCCGTGCGCCGCAGGCTGCGGGCTAAGCCCCTGCCGCAACCGCACACGGAACCGTGGGTAACGGCTACAACGCTACGAACCCTGCAATGGCGGCGCCCGAGTAAAACCTACTGGTGTTTCCAGCGAAAACTACTCGGCGGCCATAGGCCGGTTCCGCGCTCCTGCGGATGGCTGGTTCAGCAGAGGAAACATTGCCTTGAGTTCTTCCCTGCGGCTGATGCCGAGTTTTTCGTACGTCCGGTAAATGTGTCCTTCGACGGTACGGACGGAGAGGTTCAGCGTGCCGGCGATGTCGGCGTTGCGACGTCCGGCCGCGACCAGTGCGGCAACATCGAGTTCCCGGCGGGTCAGCCCGGGAAGGGAGCCTCGGCTGCGGCTTCCATGCCGGCCCGCCAGGCGCTGGATCCGGTTCAGTGTGGCCTTGTCATTACTCCTGCGGGCCACGCGCTGCGCCTCGGCCAGGCACTGCCTGGCCAGGAGCAGGTCCAGTTCCGGATCGGGGTCGGCGGCCAGGGCGAGAAGCGCCGCGCTGTCCTGGTCGACGACGGCGCGGGCCACCCGGTTAAGTACACCTGCCTGCGGTCCTTCGAATCCTTCCGTGACCTTCAGCAGGCGTCCGGCGTCGTCGAAGCAGCCCAGCCGCATGGAAAGGTGCCGAAGGGTGAATTCCACCGAAGTGAAGGACCGTTCCTGCGCCTGCGCAGCCAAGTCCCGCAGTTTCTGCAGAGAGGCGTCGTCGGAATCCCGTGCAAAACACCCGCCCGCCAGGATCCCGTCGGCCAGGACCCGGCTCGGCTCCGGCCCCCGCGGGGATACCCGTCCTGCCTCCTCCAGCAGCCGCCCGGCGAGGTCCCGCTGGCCGAGACTGCCGGCGGCAAAGGAACCCAAAGCCAGCGACAGGGGAAGGATTCCCTCGGGATCAGCGATTGCCGCAGCTTCCGCCGCAGCGGAAAAGTCCTTGAGGGCGTCTTCGAGGGCACTGGACCGCAGGCGGCTCAAACCCAGCGCAAAGTCCACCACGCCGCCGGAATGCAGGAGGGCCCGTTGAACAGGTGAATCCGCAGAACCGACGGAGTGCTTAAGCTGTTCCCATTCGCCGAGCCATAGCAGCACGGCAAGGTGCCGGTGCAGGACGAACGAACCCATAAGCTGCAATTCCCCGGTGCCTTCCTGCAGCATCCTCATGGCAGCCGTACTGTGTTCGAGTGCGGTCTGCGCCCGTCCCGTTGCCACCAGAACCTCGGCCGTCAGTGCCTCGGCAAAGAGGACCGCCTCATGGTCCATGTTCGTCCTTGCGGAACGAAGCACCCGGGCCAGTTCCAGTTCTGCCCAGACATAGTCGCCCTCCCTGACCCGGTGCAGGATGCCGAGCATCTGAGCGCCGCAGCGGGCCCGCTCCACCGCCTGGGGAGGTTCGTGGCCGGACAGCCGGTCCGTTGCCCGGGTCCATTCGCGGGCCAGCGGAACTTCCCAGCCGGTGCCCTCAGCGGCCGTCAGGGCGAGCTGGACGTGCACCGTCATCGCCTGCTTCACGGCGTGCAGATCGGGTGCCTGCTCGAGTGTTCCTTCCAACGCTGCAGCTGACGGGCCGAGTTCCCCGAGCAGCAGCAGTGCGCGCGCCTCCTGGATTTGTGCCGGTATCCGAAGTTCTCCGTTTCCCACGGCAGCTGCCAGCCGGAGGGCCAGCCGGGGATCGGAGCGGTTGTTCGCGGTTTCCGCCGCAGACAGCAGCTCATGCTCCGGGACCTCCGCCCCCAGGGCCACTGCCCACGAGATGCGGCGGAGCAGTCCCTCCTCCCCCGCCTCCGCCCCTTCCATGACGTGCCGCAGCTGATCAAGGAGACGGGCGCTCCGTGCCGCCGGAACCATGCCGCGGACGACTTCTCCATAGATCGGGTGCATCGGACGCAGGACCCGGTGGACATCCCCTGATATCTTCATCTTCACCAGCAGCGCATCCGTGAGGCGGTCCACCGAGTCATGCAGGCCCAGCCGGAAGGCAGCCGGCAGCGGCAGCGGTTCGGCAAGGCAGATGATTTCCAAAGCGGTGCGGTCCGGCAGGTCCAGGCCGCGTATCTGTGTCTTAACGAGGTCACCCACGCGTCCGCCCACCGGGACCTCGCTGTTGGTCACGACCCAGATGCCATGCCGCTGGACCAGGAAGCCGCGGCGCACCGCTTCGTCAAGCAGCGCCAGCAGGTACATCGGGTTTCCGCCGGCAAGGCGGGCCAGCTCAACGGCTGCGGTCGTGCTGATTTGGCCCTGGAGCTCCTGCTGGCACAGCCGCAGCACTTCCCGCTCGTCCAGCGGCAGCAGGAGGTGGCGGGTCAGCTGCCCGTCCCACGTATGCGGAAGGACCCCGGATATGTCCGGAAAGGACCGGGTCAGCACAAGGATCCGGATGTGTCCGGCGTCCAGCAGCTGGGCGAGCAGGTCGAGGCTGGGCCCGTCGATGTCGTGTGCATCGTCGACGATGACCAGGGGTTCGGGGTGCTGCTGTACGGCGGGCAGTCCGCCGCCCGCCGGGTCCGACAACCGGGATATCAGGGCACGCATGACCGCCAGCGGTGACCCGGTCTGCCCCGGCGCGAGGTCCGGCAGGAGGGCAGCCAGCGCCCCGTACGGCACGGTCTTCAGGGCCGGGCTGGAATAGACCCAGTGGACGGGCATCGAATCCTGCAGCTCCTGTGCGGCAGCCGCCGCCAGGGCGGTCTTCCCGAGACCTGCTTCGCCGGCGACGACGGCACCGTGTCCGGCGGGCCGGCGCAGGCTCTCGAGCACGGAGGAAAGGACAGCATCCCGGCCCATCAGCGGCCGCGGGTTGAACCCGTGCATCCTCTTCCCCCGTCGGTTCCTAGACCAGAATCTCCGCCAACTCGGAACGGCCGGAGACGTGGAGCTTTGCGAAGATCTTTCCCAGGTGCCACTCGATGGTCCGCGGAGACAGGTTGAGCTCTCCGGCGATCTGCGTGGTGGTGGCTATCGTAACCGCACGATGCGCAAGATCTGCCTCGAATTGGCTCAATTCCGCCAGAGTTTCTGCGCGGCCCCCGACTTGGTGCATACGCCTCAGGCTGGCGTTAATCAGGGCCCGTGCCGTTCTGGCCAGTTTTTTCCGCTCCGCGGTGCCGGCGTTTGCCAACCTCTCCTCCGCCGCCCGGGCAGCATCCCGGGAGAGCAGGTACTGCGAGCGGTCGCTGAAACCCTTAGCCGCGCTGACCAGCAGGGCCGGATCATTGCGGAGGAGCCCGGCAGCAAAATCCGCCAACAGCTCACTGAACCTTCCGCTCACCTCGTGTGCCGTCGCGAGGATGTCGGCAGCTGCCTGCCTGTCACCTGCCCGCACTGCTGCTGAAAGAAACAACAGTGCCGGCGCCGCATACCCTTTCGCCTTGGCAGACGCAGCTTCGCCGCGCAGGCGGGCACAGACGTCGTCGTTTACGGCGTTACCGGCCAGGAGGGAAAAATAGCGGTTCAGGAAATCCCGAACGTAGCCGGGGTGCTGGGCGGGGGCCTGTTTCCTGCCCGGCACTTCGGGACCTTCAAGGCGCTGATCCCGGTGGACGTAAGCCGCCAGGGCCTGTGCCAGGGGCAGCATGTCCTGCGGATCGTGGACATGGAGCTGCCCGATACCGCCGGTGAGCGCATGCCTCGCTGCACCGTCCTGTCCCTGCCATGATGCGAGTACGGCCACGGCCAGCTCCCCGGCGCTGCCCTGGTAGGAGGGCCGGATTCCGCTCTCATTGAAGGACCGAACGAAATCAGCAGCCTGGCCCAACTCACCTGATACAACGTACGCATCGAAAATGCGGGTGCAGACCTCCCCCGCGTTCCCGGGACTGACGGCATAGTTCTCCGGCGGCCCCAGCTGCTCCAGGACCTGCAGTGCCTCGCTGTTCCGTCCTGTCAGGGCAAGCACAAGGGCGGACAGCGCGGCCGCCTCCGTCCGGGTGGCCGGAGTCAGCGAGCCGTCCGCGGCGAGCCGTGCGAGGCGGTCCGGAACCTCCGGTGCTTCCCCGAGGCGGCCCCCGTCCGCAGCCAATGCGCCCTGTGCCAGGACCAGGGCCGCAGCAAGTTCGGGGTGCTCTCCTTCCGCCGGGCATGATGCCTCGACGGCGGCCAACGTCTGACGCGGGTCTCCGGCACCGGGCAGGCGTGCCTGTGTCCGGCTGTGAAGCAGCACCAACGGCACATAGCTGGAACGCTCCTGCGGGACCAGCCGGGGCTCCGCGTCCCGGAAGACGCGGAGGGCTTCCTGCAGATGCCCCATGCCGTGCAGGGCGCGGACCTCTTCCAGGACCAGATCCTGGCTGCGCACCGCCGCGGGCACGGTCCGGACGAACCGGAGCGCCGCGGCGGGATCCGCTCGCCTGTTCGCGGCGCGTGCTGCACGAAGGATGTCTGCCGGACAGAGGTTTTCCCCGCAGGACAGTGTCCAGTCCGCGAAGGACGTCAGTTCGTCGCCGTCGAGCTCTTCGGAGGCAATCAGCACCGAGATGTCTTCCCAAAGTTTCCGCCTCCGGCCGGGCGCCATGCTTTCCGCTATGACCGTTCCGGGAATCCACGCTCCGAGCCGGACTGCCGCCGGCGTCCCTGCCACGGCGATGATCTGCTGTTCTTCGAGGGCATCAGCCCCCGGCGCCGGCAGCATTTCCAGGACGGTGGACAAGGGAAGACTTCGGCACAGCGCCAGGACTTCCACCAGACGCCGTTCAGCTGCACCCAGCCGGTCCAGCACCTTGTTAAGCACTTCGCTGACTTCCCCGGTGCGGACGAAGGCGCCGGTACAGACCCAGATGGCTTCCCTGCGTGCCAGGGTTCCGCAGCGGACCTGTGCGGCGGTCATGAGCCGGACCAGCAGCGGACTGCCCTCGGTTTCCCGCCACATGGTTCCGGAGGCAAGGGATGACACCGGCCCGCCCAGTATCTGCTGCATCAGTTGGCGGGTCTGCCGCTCGGTCAGCAGTTCGAGGTCGACTCGTTCCAGGAGTCCTTCGCTCCACAGGCCTACGAGTTCAGGGTTGGCTTCCCATTGGATCGAGGCGGCCGCCAGCACGGCAATGGTCCCCCGCCGCAGCAGCTGGGACAGCACCATGATGGAGAACCGGTCCAGCCGGTCCGCATTGTCCACCGTGACCAATATCCGGCCCTGCCCGGCCCGGGCGGTGAGGCAGCGGTTCAGTTCCCGGAGCAGCTGCAGCGGATCCTGCTCCGCGCCTTCGGGCAGGCCGCTTAGCAGCAAGGCCAGTGCCCCGTACGGGGTCCGCGCGGAGATGGCGCTGCCGCGGATCGGAATGATGTGGAAGTCGGCCTGCAGCCGATCCGCTGCGGCGCGGAGCACTGCGGTCTTTCCGACGCCTGGCCGGCCCAGGATGACAGCTCCGGCACCGCCGGCTGCCAGCGCAGTGCAAAGGTCGTCGAGCAGTTCGGCACGCCCGATCAGCTCGGCTACAGGTGACTCATTGTCCATCGGCCAGCCCACGCCCCCCACAACGCCCGCATGGGGTCCGGATTTGGACACCACGGCTCGCAACTGCTCAGTGGGTTGGAGCATACGGTGCAACAGCACCGCCCGTCTAGATACAAATACATGTATTTGCACCCAGACGGGCGGGCCGTAGACGGTACTGCGGGAAATAAGGGACCGACGCCGGGATGGGGGTGGCCCAGTCTCGGAGGCCTCCCGACGTCGGCCCCGCTTTGGGAGCCCTGAAGGCTGGTTCCATTTTAGGCCGGGCAGCGGAACCGAAACAATGGCTCCCGGCTATTCCCGACGCTGGAAAACTACCCCATTCCGAACCGGTGGTACCTAGTCCCTACGGTCAGGCGCCGGTGCCGTGGAACTTCTGCTGGGCGGCCGTAAGCCCCTCTGCCAGGAGCAGCTCTACGGCGTCGGCAGCGTCACCCACGAGGAACGGCAGCTCCTTGGCCTCGGTGCCGGAAAAGTCCTTGAGGACGTAGTCAGCCGTGTCCATCCGGCCCGGGGGGCGGCCCACGCCGACCCGAACACGCAGGTAATCCTTGGTGCCCAGGGCCTTGCTGATATCCCGGAGGCCGTTGTGCCCGCCTTCTCCGCCGCCGCGCTTGAGCTTAACGGTGTTGAAAGGGATGTCGATTTCGTCGTGAACCGCCACGACCTGCTCCGGGTCGATATCGAAAAAGCGGGAAAGGGACGAGACGGGCCCGCCGGAGAGGTTCATATAGGTCAGCGGCTTGGCCAGCACTACGCGGGGACCGCCGATACCGAGGCGTCCTTCGACAATGGATGCATGCGACCGGTGGGTCTTGAACTTTCCGCCCATCCGGGAGGCCAGCTCGTCGAGGACCATCTGGCCGATATTGTGCCGGTTACGGCTGTAGCCGGGCCCGGGGTTTCCGAGCCCGGCTACAAGCCAGGTGTTGCTGTTCACTACGGGTACTGCTCCTTCACTAAGAACCGGACGGCTCCGTTACCGGGAGCAGACCCCGGAAGTGGGTTACGCTTCGGCGCCGACTTCAGCAGCTGCAACAGCAACCTGCTCATCGGACGGAGCGCCCAGGTCCTGGACGGTGGGCTCGGAGATGTTGATGATCATGGTCTCGGGATCCAGCAGGAGCTCGACGCCGGCAGGCAGGACGAGGTCGGAGGCGTAGATGTGCTCGCCGGCCTTGCGGCCTTCGATGCTGACCACGATGGTTTCCGGCAGGTCGGTGGCGTCTGCGGCAACCAGGACCGTGTTGGCTTCCTGGTTGTAGACGGAGTCGCCTGCAGCCAGTTCGCCTTCAACATGGACGTTGACCTCAACCTCGACCTTTTCGCCCTTGCGGACGGTCAGGAGGTCGATGTGCTCGATGATCTGCTTGATCGGATCGCGCTGGATGTCGCGGGCCAGGGCCAGGTGGGACTCGCCGTCAACGTCGATTTCCAGCAGGGCGTTGGAGGTGCGGACGGCCAGCGTGGTGGCCTTGGCCGGCAGCAGGATGTGCATAACATCGGCGCCGTGACCGTAGATGACGGCCGGGATCTGGCCGGCGACGCGGGCCTTGCGGGCTGCACCCTTGCCGAACTCGGTGCGGGCGGTTGCTGCGAGCTTCTGCTCAGACATTGCTACTCCTGTAAGTGGTGTTCCGTGGTTGCCTCAGGCGCCGGTTTCGGAACAGTGCACCGTACGGACCGGATAACGGTCCCTTGTACGATCAGAAGTTGCCAGCCACCGTCGATAACGGAGTTCGTCCGGAATTCTCCGGGCCGCTCCCTCGCCTAGGCATCGGTCTCCATGCTACCAGCACAAGTCCGCCCGCCCGAACGGCACTTGAGGTGCGGTCCGGGCGGGCGGTTGGGTTCAGACGGTGCTGTAAGTGCTAGGCCTTGCCGTCGAAGAGGCTCGTGACTGATCCGTCTTCGAAGACCTCCTTGATGGCCCGCGCAATCAGCGGGGCAATCGAAAGCACGGTCAGCTGGTCAAAGCGCTTGGCGGCCGGGATCGGCAGCGTGTTCGTCACCACGACTTCGCGGGCACCGGATTCGGCAAGGGTCCGGGCGGCCGGGTCCGAGAACACGGCGTGGGTGGCGGCGATGATGACGTCCTTGGCTCCGGCTTCCTTGAGCACCCGGACGGCGCCGGCAATGGTGCCGCCGGTGTCGATCATGTCGTCGATCAGCACGCAGGTGCGGCCTTCCACCTGGCCCACGACCTGCTTGGACACTGCCTGGTTCGGGACGGTCAGGTCGCGGCTCTTGTGCACGAAGGCCAGCGGCGAACCGCCCAGGCGCTCGGCCCACTGCTCAGCGACACGGACACGGCCGGTGTCCGGGGACACCACCGTGACGTTGGAGACGTCGACGCGGGTGCGGATGTAGTCGGCCAGCAGCGGGATGGCCATCAGGTGGTCAACGGGGCCGTCAAAGAAGCCCTGGATCTGCGAGGTGTGCAGGTCCACGCTCATGATGCGGTCCGCGCCGGCAGTCTTGTACAGGTCGGCGATCAGGCGGGCGGAAATCGGTTCGCGGCCGCGGCCCTTCTTATCCTGCCGGGCGTACGGATAGAACGGGGACACCACGGTGATCCGCTTGGCGGAGGCCCGCTTCAGCGCATCAACGGTAATCAGCTGTTCCATCAGCCAGTTGTTCATCGGCGCCGGATGGGCCTGGATCACGAAGGCATCGGTGCCGCGGACACTCTCGCCGGGACGGACGTAGATCTCGCCGTTGGCGAAGTCGTAGGACGCCAGCGGCAGCAGATCCGTGTCAAGACAGCGTGCGATCTCCTCGGCCAGCTCCGGGTGTGCCCGGCCAGTGGCAAGGACAAGCTTCTTTTCACCTTGTGCGGTGATCTCGCTGCTCATTAATGATCGCTTTCTCGCGTGGGGGAATCAGTTACTGAGGAAGAAGTGTTGGTGGCCGCGGCTGCCGCAGCTTCCGCGGCGGCAGTCCCGGGACGCTTGTCCAGCACCCACCCGTCGAGGTTGCGCTGAGGCGCGACGTTGATTGCGAGGGCACCGGCGGGCACATCCTTGCGGACCACCGTTCCGGCTCCACTGTACGCGCCGTCGCCCACCGTGACGGGCGCCACGTACATGTTGTCGCTGCCCATGCGCACATGCGATCCGATGGTCGTATGGTGCTTGTTGACGCCGTCGTAGTTCACGAAAACGGACGCTGCACCGATGTTGGACTCCTCGCCGATGGTGGCGTCCCCCACATAGGAAAGGTGGGGAACCTTTGACCCGGCGCCGATGTCGGCGTTCTTGGTTTCCACGAAGGTGCCGATCTTGCCCCTGGCCCCCAGCACGGTTCCGGGGCGCAGGTAGGCGAACGGTCCGACGCTGGTTCCGGCACCCAGCACGGCGTCGCTCCCGTGGGTCCGCACCACGTGCGCACCCTCGCCCACGGTGACGTTGGTCAGGGTGGTGTCCGGTCCGACGACGGCGTCCCGGGCGATGCTGGTGGAGCCGTGCAGCTGCGTGCCCGGGAGGATCGTGACGTCTTCGGCCAGGGTCACCGTCGAGTCGATCCAGGTTGTCGCCGGATCCGCGACGGTGACACCGGCCCGCATCCACTTATCCAGGTTGCGCCGGTTGTGTTCTGCGTTGAGCGCGGCAAGCTGGACGCGGTCATTGACACCCTCCACCTGCCAGGTGTCATCGGTGACAACGGCGCTGATGCGTCCGCCGGCGGCGCGGGCGATGCCCAGGACGTCGGTCAGGTACATTTCGCCCTGCGAGTTAGCGGTGGTGACCGATTCCAGCGCGCTGCGCAGCACCGCGGCGTCGAAGGCATAAATCCCGGAGTTGATCTCGCGAACGGCCCGCTGCTCGTCAGAGGCGTCCTTGTGCTCAACGATTCCGGTGACGGTGCCGTCTTCTGCCCGCAGCACCCGCCCGTAGCCGGTCGGGTCTGCGAGCCGGGCGGTCAGCACGGTCACGGCGTTGCCGGACGTTTCATGCACGGCCACCAGGTTGCGCAGGGTCTGCGCTTCAAGCAGCGGAGTGTCGCCGTAAGTCACCACGACGGTGCCTTCGAGCCCGGCAGCGGCGTCCAGCGCCGAAAGGGCCACCTGGACCGCGCGGCCGGTACCGGGAATCGAGTCCTGGTCCACGATGACGGCCGCCGGTGCCTGCTCGGCGGCGTGCGCGGCGACAAGGTCGCGTTCGTGGCGCACGACGACGGCCAGGAAACGGGGGTGCAGCTCGGAGGCTGCGGCGAGGGCGTGGCCGAGCATCGAGATGCCGCCCACGGGATGCAGGATCTTCGGGGTCCGGGACTTCATCCGGGTGCCGGCGCCGGCTGCAAGGACGATCACTGCCGACAAAGCGCCGGTGGAGGCCCCACTGGTTCGGACATCGTTGGTGGTCACGAAAATGGCGCTCCTCGGTGGTACGGCCGGCGTATTTCTGGTGCGCGGCGGCCCTCACAGGCACACTGCACAGCGTTCCGCCCATAGGATTCGAACCTATACTCCACGGCTCCAAAGGCCGGGGTGCTGCCATTACACCAGGGCGGACCATGTGCGTGGCTAGCCCCGCACACAAGAGTTTAGTCTGCCACGGGAGCCGATGTGTTCGCGAGTTGAGTCGCGGCCGCCCGGGCACGCCCTCCGTCTGCCACGGACCCGCGTGGGTACACTAGTCCGGTGGTAAAGACTTCCGCGGGCGGCACGCGCCTGCGTATGACCGGCATCCAGCGACGCGCCCAGCTCATCGAGGTGGCACGCGGGCTGTTTGCCCTGCGTGGCCTCGACGGCGCGACCATCGAGGACATTGCGGCCGCGGCCGGTGTTTCCAAACCGGTGGTCTACGAGCATTTCGGCTCCAAGGAGGGCCTCTACAACGAGGTGGTGGACATTGAGTTCCGCCGCCTGCTTGAGGTGATGACCGAGTCGCTCAGCGCTGATGCCGGTCCCCGGGTGCTGCTGGAACGGGCTGCGTATGCCCTGCTGGACTATATCGAGAACTCCACCGACGGTTTCCGGATCCTCACCCGGGATGCGCCTCTGTCCCAGCCGGAGGGGACATTTTCCACCCTGCTGTCCCGGATCACCCGGCACGCGGAACACATCCTCTCCAAGGAGTTCGGCAGCCGCGGCCTGAGCGCCGAGGTGGGCGGGATGTACGCGCAGATGCTGGTGGGCATGGTGGCCATGACCGGCCAGTGGTGGCTGGACACCCGGACCCCGGACAAGGCCACCGTGGCGGCGCACCTGGTGAACCTGTCCTGGAACGGCCTGGCGGGGCTGCAGAAGGATCCGCAGCTCTCCCACATGCCGGTGCTCGGCTCCGCTGCTGCCGCCCCGGCCGGCGGCGACGGACCCAGTCCCGCCGTCCTGCGTCTTTCGGCAGTCCTGGTTCACGACGACGACGGCCGGATCCTGCTCGTCCGTAAACGCGGCACCTCCCGCTTTATGCAGCCCGGCGGAAAGCTTGAGCCGGGCGAGACCTTCGCCGAGGCAGCCGCACGGGAGATCGGCGAGGAACTCGGACTCACCGTTGCCGCCGCGGACCTGGAAGATCTGGGCCGCTGGTACGGTCCGGCAGCGAACGAGGAAAACACGTTCATAGACGCCGGCCTGTTCGCCTGGACCCTTCCCGCGGGAAGCCCGCAGCCCGCTGCAGCCGCGGAGATCGAAGAGATTCTCTGGACCGCGCCGGCGGCTGCAGCGGAACGCACCGACCTCTCGCCGCTGCTGAGCGAGCACATCCTGCCCATGCTGCTGGGCTAAGCAGTTCCTACTCGAGGACTTCCGAGGCCTCCAGCCACTGCATTTCCAAGTCCTCCTGCTCGGCTGCCACGGCCTGCAGCTTGGCGTTGAGCTCGCCGATCAGTTCAAAGTCCGCGCCGCCCGCTTTCTGGGTGGCGTCGTTCATCTGTGCGTTGATCTTCTCGGCCTGCGCGGTCAGCTTGCTGAGCTGGCGCTCAATCCGGGTCAGGTCCTTCTTGGCCGCCCGCTTTTCCGCTTCGGACGCACCGGAGCCGGCCAGCGCCGTCGTCGTCCCGCCGCCGGAGGGCGCAGAGGCTGCGGAAGAACCGCCTGGCCGGGAGGCTCCGGCCGCTGCGGCACGTGCAGCCTGTGAGGACCCGCGCGCCGCCGTCGAGGCCGAGGAGTTCTTGGCGAGGGCCTGGCCGCGCAGCTCGAGGTACTGGTCGACGCCGTTGGGCAGGCCGCGCAGCTTTCCGTCGCCGAGCAGGGCCATCTGGTGGTCGGTGACGCGCTCGAGCAGGTACCGGTCGTGCGAGACCACCACGAGCGTGCCGGGCCAGCCGTCCAGCACGTCCTCGACCGCGGCCAGGGTATCGGTGTCCAGGTCGTTGGTGGGCTCATCGAGCATCAGCACGTTGGGTTCGCCCACGAGCAGGCGCAGCAGCTGCAGCCGGCGCCGCTCACCGCCGGAAAGCTCCCGCACCGGGGTCCACTGGCGCTGCTGGGAGAAGCCCAGCTGCTCCACCAGCTGCCCGGCGGAGACGTCCTTGCCGCCGACGCTGAAGACGCGCTTTTCGTTTTCGATGACCTCTATCACGCGCAGGTCGGCGACCTCGTCCAGCTCCTTGACCTCCTGGGTCAGGACGGCGGTCTGCACGGTCTTGCCGCGCTTGAGCCGGCCGGTCGTGGGCTCGATTTCGCCGTTGAGCAGCCGCAGCAGGGTGGTCTTGCCGGCGCCGTTGACGCCGACCAGGCCGAGCCGCTCGCCCGGCGCCAGGCGCAGGGTGACGTTCTTGAACAGCTCGGTGTCGCCCAGGGTCAGCGACACCTCCTCGAGGTCCAGCACGTCCTTGCCCAGGCGGGCGGTGGCCATCTTGTTCAGCGACAGCGTGTCGCGCGGCTCCGGCACGTCGGCGATCAGGTTGTTCGCCGCCTCGATCCGGAACTTGGGCTTGGCGGTGCGGGCCGGGGCGCCGCGGCGCAGCCAGGCCAGTTCCTTCTTCACGAGCTGCTGGCGCTTGTTTTCGATGACGCCGGCCATCCGGTCGCGCTCGGCGCGGGCCAGCACGTAGGCCGCGTAGCCGCCGTCGAACGGGTCGATCACGGCGTCATGCACTTCCCAGGTGCGGGTGCAGATTTCGTCCAGGAACCACCGGTCGTGGGTGACCACGAGCAGGCCGCCGGCGTCCTGCCGCCAGCGGGTCTTCAGGTGCTGGGCCAGCCAGGCCACGCCCTCCACGTCGAGGTGGTTGGTGGGCTCGTCGAGCATAACGACGTCGTCGTCCCCGGTGAGCAGCTTGGCCAGTGCCACGCGGCGCTTCTGCCCGCCGGAGAGCGAGGAGACGGAGGCGTTCCAGTCCACTTCCTGGATCAGCCCGCTCATCACGTCGCGGATCCGTGCGTTGGACGCCCACTCATAGTCGTCGGCGTCGCCAACGATCGCCTGGCCCACGGTCAGGTCGCCGTCCAGCACGTCGGACTGGTCCAGGTAGCCGACAGTGACGTCGCGGCGGCGGGTGACCCGGCCCTCGTCGGGCGTCTGCCGTTCGGCCAGCAGGCGCATCAAGGTGGACTTGCCGTCGCCGTTGCGGCCGACGACGCCAATGCGGTCCCCCTCCTCCAGGCCCAGGGAAACCCCGTCCAGGATCGTGCGGGTGCCAAAGGAAATGCTGAGGTTCTCAGCGCCAAGCAGGTGTGCCAATCGGTACTACTTTCTGTACGTCTGAGGTGCGGTGGTTTCGGCGGCCGGAAGCACGACGGCGCCCTCGGCCGGCCCGTAGGCGGCCAGGGCGTCATACCCTTCGGCGCGCAGGGCGGCAGCCAGGGCGGACGCGGCGGCTTCGCCGGCTGCCAGGAAGGCCAGGGTAGGTCCGGAGCCGGAGACCATGCCGGCGAGGGCACCGAGCCGGATCCCCGCCTCCAGCACGGACCGGAGTCCGGGGGCAAGCTCCAGTGCGGCCGCCTGCAGGTCATTTCCTAGAACGCCTGCCAGCGCGGCGGTGTTCCCGTCTGCCAGGGCGGCGAGGACCGTCGGGTCCGCTTCCATGGGTTCGGCGACGTCGGCCCCGTCGCGGAGCCGGTCGACGGCGGCGTAGACCTGCGGGGTGGAGAGTCCGTAGGCAGCCGGCACCAGGACCCAGTGCAGCTGCTGCGGTGCCGGGACCGGGGTGAGGCGGTCCCCCACCCCCAGCCCGGCTGCAGCGCCGCCGAGCAGGGCGAACGGCACATCGGCTCCGAGGCCTGCAGCCAGATCCGCCAGATCGGCCGGCCCCAGGCCTGCGTTCCAGAGTTCGTTGCAGGCGACCAGGGCGGCCGCGGCGTCCGCCGAGCCGCCGCCCATCCCGCCGGCCACCGGTACGCGCTTGGTGATGTGCAGGTGCACACCCGCGCGGTCCCTGCCCGCCCGGGACGCAACCGCCCGGGCGGCACGGGCGGCAAGGTTGTCCCCGTCCAGCGGAATCCCGGCCTCCGGGAGGCGGCCCTCCGGATCGCTGAGCGTCAGCCGAATCTCATCCGCGGGCAGCTCCGTGGCCGTTACTTCCTCGAAAAGGGACACGGCCAGGTAGACGCTGGCCACGCTGTGGTAGCCGTCCGGGCGCAGCGGGCCCACTTTCAGGGAGACGTTGATCTTCCCGGGGGTCCGGACGCGGACGGAACGCGCGACGGACATCTCAACGGGTTCCTTTTCCTCAGGCAATGAGCGGCTTCCGTGCCTCGGCAATGCGGGCGAAAGCGGCAATGTCCAGGACCTCGCCGCGGGCGCTGGGGTCCACCCCTGCTGCACGCAGCGCCTTCTCCGCCTCCGCGGGGCTGCCCGCCCAGCCGGCCAGGGCGGCGCGCAGCGTCTTGCGGCGCTGGGCAAAAGCGGCGTCGATGACGGCAAACACCTCTTCGCGGGTGGCACGGGTCTGCGGCGGTTCATGCCGGACAAACCCCACCAGCCCGGAAGCGATCTTCGGCGCCGGCCAGAACACGTTCATGCCGATCACGCCGGCCTTGCGCATCTGTGCGTACCAGGCCGCTTTCACGGAGGGTACGCCGTACGTCTTGGAGCCGGGTTTGGCGGCCATCCGGTCAGCGACTTCGTCCTGCACCATGACCAGGCCGTGCTGCAGGGACGGGAAGTGCTCCAGCAGGTGCAGCACCACGGGGACCGCAACGTTATAGGGCAGGTTCGCCACCAGCGCGGTGGGCTCCCTAGGCAGTTCCCGAATCCGCATGCCGTCGCCGAGGACAACGTGCAGCCGGTCCGCCGCTTCCGGACGCCGTTCGGCCACGGTGGAAGGCAGCTTGCCGGCAAGGACTGGATCAATCTCCACAGCCACCACTGATTCGGCTGCGTCGAGGAGGCCCAGGGTGAGCGACCCCAGTCCCGGGCCTACTTCCAGCACCGTTTCACCGGGCGCAATATCGGCTGCGGCCACAATCCGGCGGATGGTGTTTCCGTCAATGACGAAGTTCTGGCCCAGCGTCTTGGTGGGGCGGACTCCGAGTTCCTCCGCCAGCGCCCGGATATCCGAGGCGCCAAGGAGCGCGGGGACGGGTGTTCGGGGGGCGGGTTCGGATTCTCTCACCCAGTAATACTAGCCGAGCGGGCGCAGCAGCCGGGTGCGGGCATCCGGCTGCTGGTCGTTCCGGGACAGTCCCCCGGACCCGGTTCCCCGACGCACGCACCGGACGTTACGGGGATGCCGGGGACTTCGCTGTTTTGCCGCCCGGAACAGCGGCCTGCTCTGCCGAGGGCGGACTCCCGCCGGTAGCATCGACCGCATTGCCGGCACCGGCGACAGTGTGCCGCACCCCTGGGATCGGCGGTATCGACGATGGGTAAATCATTCGGTGACAAGCTGCGGTCGGAGCGGCAGCAGCGTGGCCTGACACAGACTCAGCTGGGCGACGGGATCCTTCCGCCGCGGGAAATCTCCCTGCTGGAAACCGGGCGGAGGGAACCCGCACCGGGCGCGGTCCGGCTGCTGTGCGAGCGGCTTGCCCCCGGCAGTACCGGGAGCCGGGGCGGGGGCCGCACCGGAGACGAGACCGCCCTTTTCCTTGAACTCTCCGCCCGTCAGGCAGTGGACGAGCGGGACTACGGTACGGCGTGTTTCCTGGCGGGAGCAGGGGCGGAAGCTGCGCTGGCTGAGGGAGATCTGCCTGCCTGGTGGGAGCTGACCTATCTGGCCGCCCGCTGTCTGTGCACCGTCCACGCCTATCGGGACAGCATCGGAAAAGCGTTCAGCCTGGCCCGCCATCCCCTGGCGTCGGAGCACCCTGCCCGGGCGGCACAGGCCGAAACCCTGCTCGCCGCCGCCCACCAGGGCGCCGGAGAACTGGAGGCGGCAGTTGCCCATGCCCGCAGGGCCGTGGCGAAGGTGCAGGGCTCAGCGGTTGGAGGTGCGGCCTTCCTCGAAGCGTGCGAGGGACTAGTTGCCGCCCTGGCCGAGGCCGGCCGGATCGAAGAGGCCTGGGGCTACTGCCGCACCCTGATCCTGCCGCTGCTGGAGTCGGGGGTGGGCCGCCGGACCAGGGGCAAGGCCCTCTGGGCGGTGGGCACCGTAGCGTTCCGCCGCGGTGACATACGCACCGGGCTGCTGCACCACCGCGCTGCCGGGGACCTGCTGCAGCCGGGGACCGACGTCGAGCTGTGGGCCCGGTTCAACAACGCGACGGCGGCCATGCGCCTCGCCGCGGGCATTTCCGACGACGAGACACTTGCCTGTATCGAGCATGCCGAGGCGGCGATGTCGGTGGTGGGGCTGTCCGGTCCCGAACAGCTGGAACTGGCCCACAGCCGGGGCCTCCTGCTGGACCTGCTGGGTGAGCACTCCCGGGCGGTCGGAATGCTCTCGGACGTCTACAGCCACCGGGACGAACTGTCTCCCCAGGATTCGGGCGAACTCGCCCTCCATCTGGGCCTCGCCCTGGCGCGGACCGGCCGGGCCGACGCCGGTTCCGCCTATCTGGCGGACAGCGAACGGTCCTTCCGCTCGGCCGGGGCCGGGGACCGGGCAGCGCACGCCGCTGCCCTGGCCCACCGGATTGCTGCCTGCTGAGCTGAGCCCGCTTAGAGCAGGCCGAGCTTCGAGGCGCAGGACGGCCAGTGGCCCCATCCGCCGTTGGCCCGCAGCTTCTCAGCCACGGCAATCTGCTGCTCCGGAGTGGCATCGCTGGCCACCGGTGCGTAGGCGCCGCCACCGGCACCAAGCCAGCTGCCGGAGCTGAACTGCAGGCCGCCGTAGTAGCCGTTGCCGCTGTTGATATGCCAGTTTCCACCGGATTCACACTGCGCCAGTGCGGCCCAGGTGCCGGAAGCGGGTGCTTCCCCGCCTCTTCCGGCAGCCGGCGGGGTGGCTGCCGGCGGCGTGGCGGGCTTGGCTTCGGTGCGCTTCTTGGTGCCCTTCGCGACGGCTTCGGCCACCGGTTCCTTCGTGACGCTTTCCTTGACGAGGGTCCGGCTGATTTCCTTGCCGTCCACCACGGTGACCGAGAAGATGCGTGTCCGTTCGCCGTTCACTCCGGCAGTGGTCACCTTCTTTTCGCCCTCCACCAGGGTGGCGTCCGGAACCTCGGCGCTGGTGAACGGCACCGGCTCCGTGACCGTTTCCTCCACGCCGGCGGAGACGCGGGTAACCTTCAGGCCCATGCCGTCCACCAGGCCGGCGCTGCGCGGCGCCGACACCTGGTCCGCTGCGCCCAGCTTCACCCCTGATTCCTTCAGCAGGTCCCGGACGGTCCCCGCGGTGGTGCTGCGCTCGTGGGTTTTCCCGTCCACGGTGACGAACACGGTCTTGGGAGTGGAGATCGAAATGCTGCCGTTCAACCCCTCGAGCGAGCTGTCCAGCGGGGCGGAAACGGCGGAGTTGGTGGAGACCCGGAGCTCCGAGACCAGGTCCTCCACGGTCTCCCCCGTGGTGTGGACCGTGGTCCCCTTGCCGTCCACCGTCACGTCCACGGCGAGGGCACGCTCGACTTCGATGGTGGTGCCGTCCTCCACCGCGGCCGCCGGTTCGGGGGTCACGCGGTCAGCGGAGGAGACGGAGACATCGGCCTTTTCCAGGACGTCGGCAACGGTGCCGTCGAAGGTCTGCACCTTCCGGGTTTCGCCGTCGACAGTCAGCACCACCGATTTGCTGGCGCCGACAAAGGCGACCAGTCCCAACAGGAGGCAGACCATCACGGTTGCCTGGCCGACGATCTTTACCCCACGCTTTGCGAGTGAACTTGCCACGAGATTCCAAACGGTCAAAGAATCCGGGCACGGGGACTTGAAGCGCCATCCGCAGTCCAGGTCACGCTGCCCGGGGGCAGTGTGAATGGAACGCGGCCAGGCACAGGCTTGGCGGAACGCAACCCGTGGAGGGCAGCAGACTTGTGCTGCCCCCTGCGGGTTTACAGGTCCGCACCGCTGAACGGCACAGTCCCGCAAAAAATGCAAGTGATAGTCCGGATGCCTTCCCCGACCCCGGCTAATTGTTCCCTACCGTAACCGAACCGTGATGTGGTGGCAAACACGCTGTCCGGAGCTACCCGCACACCTGCTCCGCGCTTCTGCCTCCGGCGCCTGTGGAGGGAGGGCTATGCCTCGGCCCAGGATCCGTAGGCCCGAACCGTGTTTGCCGAAAGCTGCGCTCCCAGCTCCGACAGGTCCGCGCCCAGCCGGGCGGCCATGGAACGCACCGTGTAAGGCACCATGTAACTCGCATTCGGACGCCCGCGGTGCGGATGGGGTGTGAGGAACGGCGCGTCCGTTTCCACCAGCAGCAGCTCCCGGTCCGCAACCGCGAGCGCCTCGTGGAGATTGTGCGAGTTCTTGAAAGTCACCGTTCCCGAGAAGGACATGTACCAGCCGTTGTCGTTGCAGATACGTGCCAGCTCGGTGTCCCCGGAGAAGCAGTGGAAGACCACCGTGCCGGGAGCTCCCTCCTCCTTCAGCAGGCGGACGACGTCGTCGTGGGCGTCGCGGTCGTGGATCTGCAGGGCAAGCCCCAGGCGCTTGGCAATGTCAATGTGCCGGCGGAAGGAATAATGCTGCTGTTCCCTGCCGTCTTCCCCGGTCCGGAAATAGTCCAGCCCGGTTTCCCCGATGGCCCGGATCCGCGGATGGGCGGCGAGCGCCTCGATCTCGGCAAGCGCCGGCTCCAGCGTCCCCTCCCCGGCCAGCACGGGGGCATCGTTGGGATGGATGGCCACCGCACCGAGCAGGCGCGGATCGGAATCGACGGCGGCAGCGGTGAACCGGGAGGACTCGAGATCGGTTCCCACCTGGACGGCACCGGAGACGCCCGCGGCTTCCGCCGCATCCAGGGCAGCGGCAAGGGCGGCCGTAAAACCGCCTCCGCCGTTGTCGGCCGGGAAGTCGAAATGCGTGTGGTTATCCATGACGGGCACCGGCAGCGGCTCAGGCGCCGGCGGATATCCTTTGCCCTTGTGCCGGACGGATCCGGCGTCTTCGGCCGGCGGCAGGTAGGCCGCCGGTATGCTTCCCGGGACAAATCCACTTCGATTACTCATGTTCTTAAGCCTAGGTGAGCTAGTAGCCTGAGGGGACAAACCGCTGTCTGCCTTCACCGCACGGACATTTCAGCCTGTATCCCAGCCTGTCTATCCCGCGGGCGCCCCGCGTGTTGCAGCAGCCACCGCCGAGCATGGAAGGTGTCCATGGACGCTCCGCTCTCCCCTGCCGCCGCAGCGTCCCTCAACGGCTTTCCTTCCCGGCAATCCCCCACCACTCTCCAGTCCTCCTCCTCCACCATTGACGCAGAGTCCTTCGCCGCTGCGGCCGACGGTATCCTCGCCGCGGTCAACACCGTCATAGACGGCAAGGAAGAAGCTGCCCGGCTGGTGCTTACGGTCCTGCTTGCCGAGGGGCACGTGCTGCTGGAGGACGTTCCCGGCGTCGGCAAGACGATGCTCGCGAAAACGCTTGCCCGAACCATCGACTGCACCGTCAGCCGCATCCAGTTCACCCCCGATCTGCTGCCGTCGGACGTTACCGGGGTGTCCATCTACAACCAGGACAGCCACCGGTTCGAATTCCGCCAGGGTCCGGTCTTCGCCAACGTGGTGATCGCCGATGAGATCAACCGGGCCTCGGCCAAGACCCAGTCCGCCCTGCTGGAATGCATGGAGGAACACCAGGTGACCGTCGACGGCGGCACGCACCGACTCTCGGCGCCCTTCATGGTGGTGGCCACGCAGAACCCCATCGAGATGGAGGGGACCTATCCGTTGCCGGAAGCACAGCGGGACAGATTCATGGCCCGGCTTTCCCTTGGCTACCCCGATGCCCGCTCGGAGGTGGACATGCTGGACCACCACCAGGCCGGCTCGCCCCTGGACGGCATCACCCCCGTGGTGGGGATCCGCGAGGCGTCGGCAATGATCGCCCGGGTCCGGGATATTTACGTTTCGGCTGCGGTCAAAGAGTACACGGTCGCCCTGGGCCGTGCCACCCGGGAACATCCGGATCTGCGCCTGGGCGCCAGTCCGCGTGCTCTTCTGCAGCTGCTCCGTGCGGCCAAGGCATATGCAGCGCTCGAGGGCCGGGATTTCGTACTGCCCGACGACGTCACGAGGCTGGCGGATCCTGTCCTCGCCCACCGGCTCCTGCTCCAGCGCAAGGCCGCCGGAGCCGGAATCAGCGCCGCAGACGTTATTGCTTCCGTGATTACCTCCGTAGCAGTCCCCCGTACCGCTGCAGCTCAGGAGCGCCTGCACCGCTGATTGCCTCTGCCCGTCTCCGCCGCACCGCCCAGCGAAAGGCCACCATGGAAGCCGCCTCCGTCACGAGGTTTTTCACTCCCCGCGGCTGGGGCCTGCTGGGCGCCAGTGCGGCGGCGCTGCTCGGCGCAGCCGCACTGGGACGCCGGGACCTGCTGGCCCTTGCGGTCCTGCTGCTCGGGCTGCCGGTCCTGGCTGCGGCACTGCTGCGCCTGTCCAAACCGGGCTTTGAGGTGGAACGGACCTTCGCACCCCCGCTGGTGGAGACCGGGACGGCGGCCACCGTGACGCTGCGTGTGCAGAGCCGGGGAGCGCCGGTGTCGGGAGCCGTGATGCGGGAGGGCCTGCCGTTCCGCTTCGGGCCGAGCCCGGTGTTCCGGTTTCCCGCCGTCCACGCGGCGGAGAACGGAAGCAGCACCTACGAGTACCGGCTGCGGTCGAGCCGGCGCGGACTCTACGGCATTGGTCCGGTAACCGCCGAGTTTCTCGATCCCCTGGGGCTGGCCAGGACCGTGCACACGCTTGGCGGAACCGACCGGCTGGCCGTGGCTCCTGCACCGCTTGAGCTCCCGCCGTCGTCCTTGTTCGGGTCCCTGGGCACCGACGGCACCGCAGCCAGCAGACGCCGCGGAACGCCCAGTGAAGACGATGTGTCCACCCGGGAGTACCGGTACGGGGATCCGATGCGCCGTGTGCACTGGGCTGCAACGGCCCGGCACGGCGAACTGATGGTCCGGCAGGAGGAACCAGTGACAGCGCCCACCGCTTCCATCCTGCTGGACCAGCGCCTGCCCGCCTATGCTGACGGAGCGGCACCGCTTCCCGGCAACGGTGACCTCCTGACGTCGGAAACGTTCGAGTGGGCAGTGTCGGCCGTTATCTCATCTGCCGTGTTCTTCACGGAGGCCGGCTTCAGCGTGCGCTTTATCGACGAGCTTTCGCGGCCGGGACTGGCCCGCTCCCCCTCCGCCCTGGACGGCAGCGAGACCGGTTTCCGCGGGTCCGACGGCGTGCTGAACCTCGCCGAGGGCCTGGCCGCTCTGGGCTTGGAGCCCGTTCCGCCGCCGTCGGCCGGGCGTCCGCCGGCCGCAGCGGTGCCGTTTGCGGCACTGGACGGATCCGGCCAGGCACCGGGACCCCTGCTGGTTGTTGCGGGGCGGATGACCACCGACGAAGCCCTCGTCCTGGCCCCGGCCTCCCGGTATGCCCGCCAGCCGCTGATTCTGCTGGTCACGGACCGGCCGGCCGGGCTGCACCCGGTAGTGAAAATCCTCCGGGACGCCGGGTGGATTGCCGCTGCGGTGACCCCGGCAACTCCGGTGCCGGCTGCGTGGTCCCTCCTCGACCAGGACCGCCCGTCGGTCCACGCCGTCGGGGAGCAGATATGAGCGCCCTGCTGACACGCCCCGAAGCCGGCTCTCCGCTGTCCGGGAGCCCGCAGGAGCCGGATCCGGCTCCCCGGGGAAGCAGTGAAGCGGCCAACGTTGCGGTAGGCGCGGCAAGTGCCCTGGCCGTACTGCTGTGTTCGCTCAGCGTGCACGGGGTCATCGAAGGCTGGTCCTGGCTGACGCCGCTGTTTTTCGCCATCCTCGTTCCCCTGGCGGCCACCGCCGCTGCACGGAGGTTCAGGGTGCCGCAACCGCTGGTGCCGGTATCCGGTATGGCCGTCCTGGCGTGCACCCTTACCTGGTTGTTTGCTTCATCGTCCTCATTCCTGGGCTTCCTGCCCGGTCCGGGCACCCTCGCCCGTGCCGATGCGCTGCTGTCCGAGGCACGCACGGTGATCCTCACCGAGGTCACGCCCGTGCAGCCGCTGCCGGGCATCCTGTTCCTGTGCTGCGCCGGGATCGGGCTGGTGGCTGTGCTGACCGATACCCTGGCGGCCACGCTGCGGATGCCGGCCACCGCAGGACTCGGCCTGTTCGCCGTCCTCATGCTCCCCGCGGTGCTGAAACCCGAGAGCCTGGGCACGGGGTATTTCCTGCTCGCGGGCGCCGGCTACCTGGTGCTGCTCGCGGCCGGCGCCCGCCGGGAACAGCACGGACCCGGCACCCGCGTTCCGCGGCCCTGGCTGGCACGCGCAACTGCGGTTTCCGCGTCGTCCCTTGCACTGGCGCTGCTGCTGCCCGCAGTCCTGCCGGGATTCAGCGGCGGCGCCTTCCCGGAAGGCACCCGGTTCAACTTCTTCTCCGGCAGCACCGGACTGAATCCGGTCGTCTCCCTGGGCAGCGACCTGCGTCAGCCCCAATCGGCAGGGCGGATCACCTATTCGACGTCTTCGACGGATCCTGTCTATCTTCGGTCCACCACCTTGGAGGATTTTTCGGGCAGCCGATGGGGTCCGGATATCCGGGCGGCAGAACGCAGGGAAGGCGTTTCCACCATGTCGCCGGATGCCTCCACCCTGCCGGGAGGAGGCCGCAGCACCCCGGTGGTGACGCGGATCAGCTCCAAAACCTATTCCAGTCCCTGGTTGTTGGCCCCCTATTACCCGCTCGGAGTGACCGGCGCTGAGGGGAACTGGTCCTGGGACCCGAAAACAATGACTGTCCTGGACGACAGCTCCGACAGTGCCTCGACGCAGGACTACCAGGTCCTGAGCGTTTCCCCGGAGCTCACGCCCGAGGAGCTGGCACGGCTTCCGGAAGTCGACAACGGCAGCGTTGACGCCGTTTTCACGGATCTGCCCGCGGACCTTCCCGGAAACATCCGTGACGCAGCCGCGGAGGCGGTGAAGGACGCGTCCACCCCGTATGCCAAAGCCATGGCGATCCAGGGGTATCTTCGTGGCCCGGAGTTTTCCTACTCGCTGGAAGCTCCCGTGGAGGGCGGGTATGACGGGAACGGAATGTCAGTCCTGTCCGAGTTCCTCGAGCGGAAGGCCGGTTACTGCGTGCATTTCGCTGCGGCCATGGCGGTGATGGCCCGGCAGGAGGGCATTCCCAGCCGGATGGCACTCGGATACGCACCCGGGCAGAGCACCGGCGACACACCGGAGGGAACCGGACCCAACGGCGAACCGCTGCGTGAGTTCGAGGTCGATTCTTCAGACGCCCATGCCTGGCCTGAGCTGTATTTCGAAGGAGCCGGCTGGGTCCGCTTCGAGCCCACTCCGTCCCGCGGGTCGGTGCCGGTCTACGCCCGGGAGCCGTTGGCACCTGCCGATGCCACCATCCGCGATGATGAGGATCCGCGCCTCCCGGGAACGCCTGCAGCGGTTCCGGCGCTCCCGCAGGAAGCCCCGCTGGAACCGGAAACCGTGCTCGAACCGGGTGATGCGGGCGGAACCGCCTGGCTCGGTGCGCTGCTGGGCGTGCTGGCGGCAGCGGCTGCCGTCCTGACGCCTTGGGCGATGCGCCGCCGGCGGGCCGCGCGAAGGCGGCACGCCGCCGCAGACGGCCGGACGGGTCCGGTCTGGGACGAACTTGCGGATCTTGGCATCGATTACGGCTATCCCGGCCGGACCTCCGACACTCCACGGACCTATGCGGGCCGGCTGGCCCAGGAGGCCGGGCTGTCGCCCCGCGCCGAGGAAGCGCTGAACCGTATCCGCAGCTCCTTCGAGGTGGAAGCGTATGCCGGAGCAGGCCGCGGCGGACCGGCACCGGCTCCTGTGTGGGCGGACCTGGAAACGGTGCGGGAGGAACTGCGCCGCGGCACGGGTTTCCTCGGCCGGATCCATGCCCGGTTCCTTCCGCCGTCGCTGGCCCTGCGCTTCCGGCACGGCTGAGCCGTCCCCGTGCAGCGGGCAGAAAACCGGGTGCAGCGGAAAGCAAAAACCCGGTGAAGCCGCAGCGTCACCGGGTTTCCTGCTGCGGGCCGAGTTAGCCGGCGAAGGGGTCGGCGATGCCGATGTACTGGGTGTACAGGTATTCCTCGATGCCTTCGGCGCCGCCCTCGCGACCCAGCCCGGACTGTTTGACTCCGCCGAACGGTGCGGCGGCGTTCGAAACCACTCCTGCGTTGAGTCCCAGCATGCCGGATTCGAGCTTTTCACCGATCCGCAGTCCGCGGTTCAGGTCCTTCGTGAACACGTAGGAGACCAATCCGTATTCGGTGTTGTTGGCCAGGGCCACTGCTTCATCTTCCGCGGAGAAGGTCACGATCGGTGCCACCGGCCCGAAGATCTCCTCCTTCAGGATCCGTGCGTCCGCGGCAACGTTCTTCAGGACGGTGGGCCGGTAGAAGTAGCCGGGTCCGTCCACCGGTTCCCCGCCCACCAGGGCCACGGCGCCGCCGTCGACCGCCTCGCTGACCAGGGCGTGCACCTTGTCCCGGGACTTGCCGTCAATCAGCGGGCCGACCTTGGTGTCCTCCTCGGTGCCGCGTCCGGTGGTCATGGCACCGACGCGGGCCGCGAACTTCTCGGCGAATTCGTCCGCGACCGTGTCCTGGACGATGAAGCGGTTGGCTGCGGTGCAGGCCTCGCCCATGTTCCGCAGCTTCGCGGCCATGGCACCGTCCACGGCCTTCTCCAGGTCTGCATCCTCGAAAACAATGAAGGGCGCGTTGCCGCCGAGCTCCATGGAGGTACGCAGGACATTTTCGGCAGCGTCCCGGATCAGGCCCTGGCCCACCGGGGTGGATCCGGTGAAGGAGACCTTCCGCAGCCGGGAATCCTTGAGGATGGGGCCGGTGACGTCACCGGCAGAGGTAGTGGACACCACGTTGAGCACCCCGGCCGGCAGTCCGGCTTCCATCATGACGGCGGCGAACAGCTGGGACGTCAGGGGGGTGAGCTTGGCGGGCTTGAGCACCATGGTGCAGCCGGCGGCCACGGCAGGGGCAATCTTGCGGGTAGCCATGGCCAGCGGGAAGTTCCACGGAGTGATCAGCAGGCAGGGTCCCACCGGCTTCTTGTTCACCAGCAGGCGCGACTTGCCGTCCGGGGAGGTGCTGTAACGGCCGGAGATGCGGACGGCTTCCTCGGAGAACCAGCGCAGGAACTCGGCACCGTAGGCCACCTCGCCGCGGGCCTCGGCCAGCGGCTTGCCCATTTCCAGGGTCATCAGCAGGGCGAAGTCCTCGGTGCGTTCCGTCACGAGCTCAAAGGCGCGGCGCAGGATTTCCCCGCGTTCCCGGGGCACCGTCCGGGCCCAGTCCTCCTGTGCGGCCACGGCCGCGTCCATGGCGAGCGCACCGTCCTCGGTGGAGGCATCGGCGATGCTGAGCAGGATCTTGCCGGTGGCCGGATCTTCGACGTCGAACGTGCGTCCGCCGGAGGCGTCCCGCCACTGGCCGTCAATCAACAGACCGGTGGGGACCTGGGCCAGGAGTTCGGCTTCACGGTCTGCGGGAATACCCATGGGAAATGCCTCCAAAGTTCAGCGGATCCAACACGGGCGTCGTACCCGCGGTTTCCCTTTCACCGTAGGCTTCGGGAGCAGTCCCTGTAAATGCGGTCGTGCACTGCCGTCAACGGAAAACACTGTGCATCTGCCCAGCACCGACGGAGGCGGTCCCGGGCGGTGCAGCTCAGCTGCGCGTTTCCAGCACCGCCGAATACAGTTCACGCTTGCTGATCCTGGCGTCCTCGGCAACCGCGGCCACGGCGTCCTTGAGCCGGATGCCCTTCTCCACCAGGGAATTGACGGCCCCCACGTGGTCTGCAGCCTGTTCCGGCGCTGCGTCCGGTGCACCTTCGACCACCACGGCGATTTCACCGCGTACGTCGCCGGCTTCGGCCCACTCCAGCAGTTCACGCAGCGGGCCGCGCAGTACCTGTTCATGCAGCTTGGTGAGCTCGCGGGCGACGGCGGCGCGCCGGCCCGGGCCGAAGGCCTCGTCGAGGGCCCGCAGCATGGGTTCAAGGCGGTGCGGGGCTTCGAAGAACACCATGGTCCGCTGCTCGTTGGCCAGCTTTGCCAGCCGGCTGCTGCGCTCGCCCGGCTTCCGCGGCAGGAACCCCTCAAAGCAGAACCGGTCCGTCGGCAGGCCGGACAGGGCCAGCGCGGTCAGCACCGCGGACGGTCCGGGGGCTGCGGTCACCGTCAGCCCTTCCGCGGCCGCAGCCTCCACCAGGCGGAAACCCGGATCGGACACGGCCGGCATGCCGGCGTCGGTCACCATCAGCAGGGTGGCGCCGCCGCGGACCATCTCCAGCAGATCCGCGGTGCGGGAGGCCTCGTTATGTTCGTGGTAGCTGATGATCCGGCCCCGCGTGGTGATACCGAGGGCGCTGACCAGCCGGTGCAGCCGCCGGGTGTCCTCCGCGGCAATGATGTCGGCGCTTTCCAGCAGCCCGATCAGCCGGTTGGTCGCATCCCCGATGTTGCCGATGGGGGTTGCCGCCAGGACAATCTGCCCGGGCCCTGCGGCGTCCTTGTCTGCGATGCCTGCCATGGTGCCTGTCTTACTGCTTGTTACCTTGCTCGAGTCCACCCTCTAACCCTACGCGACAGGCTATAGAGTGGTGCGCGTGAGTCTCTCCGGTACCTCGACGACCCGCCGCGAGGCACCGGCCCCGGTCAAGTCCCCCCAGCATGCCTACACCTTTGAAGCCCTGCGCGAGCGCCTGCTGGGCAGCACCCTGGTCCCGCTGGGAGCGGCGGGCTGGATCCTGCCGCTGGTGATGGCCGTGCTGGGCGGGGTGCTGCGTTTCACCCGGCTGGGTGAACCGGAGTCCCTGATATTTGATGAGACCTACTACGTCAAGGACGCCTACTCCCTGCTGCAGTCGGGCTATGAACGGTCCTGGCCCGAGGACGCCAACGAGTCCTTCGCTGCCGGCCGGCCCCAGGTGCTGCTGAATGAACCCGAGTACGTAGTGCACCCGCCCGTGGGGAAATGGATGATCGCCCTGGGCATGGCCTTCTTCGGCTCGGACAATTCCTTCGGCTGGCGCTTCGGCGCTGCACTGACCGGCTCCGTCACGGTCCTGCTGCTGGGGCTCATCGCCGCCCGGCTGTTCTCCTCCGCAGCTCTTGGCGGCCTTGCCGGGTTGTTCCTGGCCGTGGACGGGCACCATCTGGTCCACTCCCGCACGTCCCTGCTGGATGTCTTCATGACGTTCTGGATTGTGGCCGCCTTCGGCGCCCTCCTCCTGGACCGCAGGGACGGCCGGCTGCGGCTCGCACGTGCGCTCGCCCGCGCCGCAGGCTCCGGGGGGCTGATCTCCCCCGGCAGCGGACCGCTCCTGTACGGGCCGTGGCTGCTCTGGCGTCCGTGGCGGATCGCAGCGGGCGTCTGCCTCGGCCTGGCCGTGGGTACCAAGTGGTCCGCGCTGGCCTTCGTCGCCGTCTTCGGCCTGATGACGGTCCTCTGGGACGTCAGCGCCAGACGGGTTGCCGGCGTCGTCCGGTGGGAAGCCGCCCTCCTCCGGGACGGCGTTCCGGCGTTCCTGACCCTCATTCCCGCGGCGCTGATCACCTATACGGCCAGCTGGAGCGGGTGGCTGCTGTCCCAGGACGCGTACAACCGGCAGTGGGCGGCGCAGAATCCGGACGAAGGATGGGGCTGGGTGCCGGCCCCGCTGCGTTCCCTGGCCGAATACCACCGCAGCGCGTATGCGTTCCACAACGGCCTGACGGCGGAGCACAGCTATTCGTCCTCCGCGTGGACCTGGCTGTTTATGGGCCGGCCCACCTCGTTCTTCTATGAGGGCGCCGAAAAGGGCGAGAACGGCTGCGCAGCAGACAGCTGTTCAACGGCGATTACCTCGGTAGGCAATCCCCTCATCTGGTGGGCGGCGGCCCTCGCGCTGCTGGTGGTGCTGTTTTACTGGGCGGGCCGGCGGGACTGGCGTGCCGGTGCCGTGCTGTCCGGAGTGGCTGCCGGTTACCTGCCCTGGTTCGCCTATCCTGAACGGACCACCTTCTTCTTCTATGCGGTGTCCTTCGAACCGTTCCTCGTTCTCGCCCTGGTGTATGTCCTTGGCCTGGTCCTGGGCCGGCCCACGGACAGCCTGCAGCGGCGGCGCACCGGGCTGTTGATCGTCTGCTGCTTCGCTGCCGGGGTCCTGGCACTCTCCGCATACTTCCTGCCGGTCTGGACGGCGGAAACCATCCCGTATTCTGACTGGCGGCTGCGTATGTGGATGCCCAGCTGGATTTAGTCTCAATACCCATGTGCCCAGTGCACAGAAAGAGAGGAATAAGTGCGCGAGTCCGCCACTGACCTCCTGGTTAGCCTTCCCGAAGATTCGAATGTTACGGATCTTCTGCTCCAGATGCATCGAAAAGATCCCTCCCGCGTCCTGTACGCAGTCAAGAACGGCAGCAGTTGGGAAGACATCACTGCCGCTCGGTTCCTTGGAGAAGTCACCCGGCTGGCCAAGGGCCTGATCGGTTCCGGGGTCCGCCCGGGAGACAGCGTCGCCGTGATGTCCCGGACCTCCTACGAATGGACCGTGGCGGACATGGCCAACTGGTTCGCCGGCGCCGTCACCATCCCGATCTACGAAACCTCCTCACCGTCCCAGGTCGAGTGGATCCTCAAGGATTCCGGTGCCCGTTCCGTGTTCGTGGAGGACGAACGCAAAGCTGCCGTCGTGCTGGCGGCCGCATCCGCCCTCGACGGGGAGTTTTCGCTCTGGATGATGAACGACGGCGACGGCGCCGACACGTTCACCGCCCTCGCCGCCGCCGGAAGCAGTGTCAGCGACGACACGCTGGAGGCAGCCCGCAGCACCGCAAACCTCAGTGACACCGCCTCCATGGTCTACACCTCCGGCACCACCGGACGGCCCAAGGGCTGCGAGATCACGCACGGCAACTTCGCCCTCTTCGGCGTCAATATCCGCGAAGTGCTGCCCGAGATGCTCAAGGCGCCGAACCCCACCACGCTGATGTTCCTGCCGCTGGCACATGTGCTCGCCCGCGCCGTCCAGGTCGGCTGCCTGCACGCCGGCGTCAAGGTTGGCCATTCACGCAGCGCCTCCGACCTGATGGCGGACCTCAAGACCTTCTCTCCCACCTTCCTGCTGGCGGTGCCGCGGATCTTCGAGAAGATCTACAGCGGCGCCCAGGCGCAGGCCGAGGCCGCTGGAAAGGGCAAGGCGTTTACTGCCGCCGCCGAGGTGGCCGTTGCCTACTCGGTGGCACAGGACTCGGCGGCCCGCGGCGGCCGCGGCCCGTCGGTGGCGCTGGCACTCAAGCACAAGCTCTTCGAACAGCTCTTCTACCCGAAGGTACGCGCGGTCCTCGGCGGAAACGCCGCCTTCGCCATCTCCGGCGCCAGCGCACTGAGCCCGATGCTCGCGCACTTCTTCCGCGGCTGCGGCGTTACGGTCCTGGAGGGCTACGGCCTGACCGAAACCACCGCCCCGGCGAGCGTCAACCAGGTTTCCCGCACACGGGTGGGCTCGGTGGGCCTGCCCATGCCGGGCACCACCATCCGGATTGCCGACGACGGCGAGGTCCTGGTCCGCGGAGCCGTGGTCTTCAAGGGCTACCACCGCAATCCCGAAGCAACCGCGGACGCCTTCGAGGGCGAGTGGTTCAAGACCGGCGACGTAGGTGTCCTCGATGATGACGGTTTCCTGCGGATCACCGGCCGCAAGAAGGATCTCCTGGTGACAGCCGGCGGCAAGAACGTGGCTCCCGGCCCTCTGGAGGAAAAGATCCGCGAGAACCGGCTCGTCTCGCAGGCCATTGTGGTGGGTGAAGGGCGGCCGTTCATTTCCGCCCTGATCACCCTGGATGATGAGGCCCTTGCTGCGTGGAGCCGGGAGAACGGCGCCCCGGACGGGGTCCCCGCCGATGATCCCCGGGTGCAGCAGCTGCTGCAGGAATCCGTGGACGCCGCCAACGCCACGGTGTCCCGGGCCGAGCAGATTCGCAGGTTCAGCGTGCTGCCCAAGGACTTCACCCTGGAATCCGGGCACCTTACCGCCACCCTGAAACTGCGCCGCAATGCAGTGATTGCGGACTACTCCGACGTGGTCGACAAGCTTTACGCGAAGTAGTCCCCGGACGCAAAAATCCCCCGTACCGATTCCGGTACGGGGGATTTTTGCGTCTCTGACCTGCGGTCGGGGCCTAGAGTGCCTCGAGGGACTCTGCGTAACGGCGGCGGGCATCTTCCCGCGCCTGCCGCACGCGTTCCCGGCGCGCCCGGGTGGGCCAGCAGCAGACGAGCACGACGGCGCAGGTCAGCAGCACCAGCGCAGCGATGGTGATCCCGGCATCCATCCAGAACTGGGCCGGGAAGAGCCGGATCAGTGTGTCGTCCAGGCGGAAGGTCCAGTTGCCGTTGGCGAAGAAGATCGTGTGCACCTGGGTGAAGAACTGCTCCCAGCCCAGGACTGCGAGGACCACCAGGGCAGCCACCAGCACCAGCGTGAGCACGGCACCGGAGAACAGGGAACGGCGGATGCCGCCCGGGCTGCGGCGGGCCAGATACAGTGCGGCGAAAAGGCTCAGGACTGCCATCACGGTGGCAGCGACGAAGGCTACTGTCAGCACCGTCTTGACGTCTGCCATGTGGCTGACCTCGCTGTCCAGGTACAGAGGTTCCCCGCCGTCTCCGACCAGATCCCCCAGATAGCGCGAGCCGCTCCAGTTCAGCAGGTAGTCCATGGCATAGGAGCCGTAGGTCATCCGGTCATCAGTGGAAAAGCCGTAACTGTCTGCCGGGAATCCGGGACGGTGGTACTCGGCCCAGAGGAACAACGGCGTCGCGACGGCGCGGATGGCCGCGGCCAGCACCATCACCGGGAAGAACACGGCAATCATGACCTGGAGGACACGCGCCAGGACGGGTTTTCCGGCCGCGGCCTTTTCCCGTTCCCGGGCACGCCGCTCAGCTTCGGCCGACGACAGTGCCGGGTCGGCGTCGGAATCCATGTCGTTCCCGGTGCCCTCGGCGTCGGCGGCGGCGTCATGCTCGCTCCTGCTGGAGCCGCTGACGACCGGCGTGACGGCGGTGCGGGTGGACTCGGCGGGCTCAGACGCCGCCGAAGGGTCGTCGTCGTGGGCGGTGCGGACTGTTTCCGTGTCCCCGTCCTGCGGCGCGTCGGAATCCGCATCGGAGTCCGTCTCGGATTCGTTCCGGCCGGCTTCATGGGCTCCGGCAGGAACCGCATGCGGCCGTTCTGCGGCGGACGCGTCCGCGGGGGAAGCACTGACGGCGGTGGCCGCGGGCGCCTCGGCCGGCACGCGACGGTCTGCGGTCCCGGCGTCGTTGCCGCCGTCCTCCGCGTTGTCACCGTCCTCCGCGTTGACGCGGTCCTCCGCGTTAACACGGTCCTCGGCGTTGTCACGGTCCTCCGCGGCGGAGGCATAGCCGCTCAGGTCGGGCATGGTGCTGGCAGGGCGCATGGGCAGCTGGCTGCGCTGGGCGACCGACGGGTGTCCGCCCGGGACGGTTCCGGCTGCGCCGGCAGTAGCATCGGTGCCAAGGTGTTCGGACGTGGATTCGGGCAGGGCCGGAGACGCGGGGTCCGCGGGGTGGTCCTCCGGGTTGCTGTCTTCGGCGGGCTCTTCCACGGCTTCGGGAGCGTCGCCCGCTTCGTCCGCTGCTGCCTCCGCTTCGGTCCGGCCGGGACCGGTGGAGCCGTTGAATTCGGCGTCCCAGTCCGCGTGCTCGTCCGGTCCTGCCGGTTCCGGTGAGCCGGCCGCGGAGGAGCCGTGTGCGGCGGGGGCACCTTCCGGCGTCGGCGCTGAAGCCTCGGTCCCGTTGGGCGGTTCCCCTCCGGCCGTCGATCGATGCGTGGGGGTTTCGTCCTGGCTAGCCACTGCTTCCTCTTTCACTTCCCTTTACTGCTCTGAGCTGGTCTTACATTCGACCCTACCGGGACAGCACCGGGTCGGGTGTACGCCACCCCGCGCAGCCGGGCTACGCAGTACGCAGCTCCACCCCGGCGTCGCGCGCCGACAGGTCACCGCGGTGCCCTGCGAGGTAGGCCCTGCGGCCGAGGATCAGCGTGTAGGCCCAGTACGCCGCCAACACGGCGAACCCGATGCCCAGCCGGAGCCAGGCCGGCAGCGGGCTGGGCGTGACGAAGCCCTCGACCAGCCCCGAAATGAACAGGACAACGACCAGGCCAAGGCCGACCGTCATGAGCGAGCGTCCCTCCTGCGCTACGGAGGTCATCCGGGTACGCCGTCCGGGTGCAATGAACGCCCAGAAAATCCGCAGCCCCGCCGCGGCGGCAATGAAAATGGATGTCAGCTCCATAAACCCGTGCGGCAGGATGTAGATGAAGAAAACGTCAAGGCGGTCGTGTGCTGCCATCATCCCGGCGGTTATGCCCAGATTCACGGCGTTCTGGTAAAGCATCCACGGCACCCACACCCCGGTGATCCCGAAGACGACCGCCTGTACGGCAATCCAGGCGTTGTTGGTCCAGACCATGCCGGAGAACGAGGCAGCGGGGTTTTCGGAGTAGTAGTTGACGAAGTCTTCTTCCACGTAGCGGCGAACCTCTTCATCGGAGCCTGCCGCGGCCAGCACACCCGGCGTATTGACCGCCCAGAAGCCGGTCAGCCACACCACCAGGATGAACGCGGCACCCACCGCCGCGGTGAGCCACCGTACGCGGTAGAAGGCGGCGGGCAGGGAATAGACAAAGAAGTTGGCCAGGTCCTCCATGAAGTTGGACCGGCTGCCGGTGAGCCGGGTCCGGGCCCGGGACAGGCGCATCGAAAGGGAAGCGGAGACTGTCCCCTCGGGAGCCACGGACCGCACGATGGAAAGATGGGTGGAGGCGCGTTGATAGAGCCGGAGCAGTTCGTCCGCTTCCGGGCCGTCGAGACGGCGGCGGGCAACCAGCTCGTCGAGGCGTTTCCAGTCATCGCTGTGCACGGCAGTGAAGGCATCGAGGTCCACGGTTACACCCTAACGGGTCGGTACAGTGGTGCCCATCACCTCGGAAGGACGTAAATGAGCAGCATTGTTACCGGCGAAGCAGTGGTCCTGGAACTCCGTCCGGCCGGCTTCGCCGCACGGATGGTCAGCGCCCTCATAGATGTCGTTGTCCAGGTCCTCGTGTTTGTCGGCCTGTTGCTGCTGGTCGCGAGGGCCGTTGAGGCGTCGGATCCTGCCCTGGCCCAGGCACTGTCGCTGAGCCTGGTGGTGCTGATGTTTGTGGTGGTCCCGGCCGCGGTGGAAACGCTGACGCGCGGAAAGTCACTGGGCCGCCTGGCCATGGGGCTGCGGATAGTCCGGGACGACGGCGGTTCGGTGCGGTTCCGGCACGCCATCATCCGGTCATTCACCGCGGTTCTCGAAATCTACATGCTGGCCGGTTCGCTGGCCTTTATGGTGGCTCTGTTCAACAGCAAGTCCAAACGCCTCGGTGACCTCCTGGCGGGCACCTATGCCCTCCGGGACCGCGTGGTTGCACCCCTGCCGCAGCTGGTGGAGGCACCGCCCGAGCTTGCCGGCTGGGCGGACCTCGCGGACATGGGGCGCCTGCCGGACGGGCTGGCCCGCCGCATCTCCCGCTTCCTGGCACAGAGTGACCGGATGACCGGTTCGGCGAGGACGGTGCTTGCCGCCGAACTTGCAGGGGAAACCACTGCCCATGTATCCCCGCAGCCGCCGCCCGGCACGCACCCGGAGGCCTACCTCCGGGCCGTCGTCGCCGAACGCCGGGACCGCGACTATGTCCGGCTGGACCGCCAGCGGCAGCAGTCCGGGGAGCTGGGCGAGCGGCTGCACCGCATGCCGTTCAGCGACTAGGCAGCGGACCTGCCGGATCCATTCAGTACCGATAATGCTCCGGCTTGAAGGGCCCGGCAACGTCGACGCCGAGGTAGTCCGCCTGGGCCTTGGTCAGCTCGGTCAGTTCGACGCCGAGGGCCGCCAGATGCAGGCGCGCCACCTTCTCATCGAGCACCTTGGGCAGCACATACACCTGGTTCGCGTATTCCGGGCTGCCGTCCGCCTTGGCCTGGCCATGCTTGGTAAAGAGTTCAATCTGCGCGATGGTCTGGTTCGCGAAGGAATTGCTCATCACGAAGGACGGGTGCCCGGTGGCGTTGCCCAGGTTCAGCAGGCGTCCTTCGGAGAGCACAATGATGCTGCGCTGTGCGTCGGTGCCTTCATCGAACACCCATTCATGCACCTGCGGCTTGATCTCGACCTTCCGGATACCGGGAACCCGGGCCAGTCCGGCCATGTCGATCTCGTTGTCGAAGTGCCCGACGTTGCCAACGATCGCCTGGTGCTTCATCGCGGCCATGTGCCGGGCCATGATGATGTCCTTGTTGCCGGTGGTGGTGATGAAGATGTCGCCCTGCTGCACCACGGATTCCAGCTTCGCCACCTGGTAGCCGTCCATCGCTGCCTGGAGCGCGCAGATCGGGTCGATTTCCGTCACGATCACCCGGGCGCCCTGCCCCCGGAGTGCTTCCGCGGCGCCCTTGCCGACGTCGCCGTAGCCGCAGACCACGGCCACCTTGCCGCCGATCAGGGTGTCGGTGGCCCGGTTCAGGCCGTCCGGAAGGGAATGGCGGATGCCGTACTTGTTGTCGAACTTGGATTTGGTGACGGAATCATTGACGTTGATGGCGGGGAAAAGCAGCCTGCCTTCGGCTGCCAGCTGGTACAGGCGCAGGACGCCGGTGGTGGTTTCCTCCGTGACGCCGCGGATGCCTGCGGCTATTGCGCTCCACTTCCCGGGATGTTCGGCCAGGCTGCGGCGGAGGCGGTCGAGGATGACGGTGAACTCGTAGGAGTAGTCCTCGTCGTCGTCCTGCGGGTTTTCCGGAACAAACCCGGCGGCTTCGAATTCCACGCCTTTGTGCAGCAGCAGGGTGGCGTCGCCGCCGTCGTCCAGGATCATGTTCGGGCCGCCGGAGCCCTCGGGCCAGGTCAGGATCTGCTCGGCGGTCCACCAGTAATCCTCGAGCGACTCGTTCTTCCAGGCGAAAACGGGGACACCGGCAGGCTCGTCCACGGTTCCGCTGCCCACGACCACCGCTGCGGCGGCCTCGTCCTGGGTGGAGAAGATGTTGCAGGACGCCCAGCGGACTTCCGCGCCCAGAGCCGTCAGCGTCTCGATCAGCACGGCCGTCTGCACGGTCATGTGCAGGGATCCGGCGATCCGCGCGCCGGCGAGCGGCCGGCTTGGCCCGTACTCGCGCCTCAGCGCCATCAATCCGGGCATTTCGTGTTCAGCCAGGCGGATCTGGTGACGGCCGGCTTCGGCGAGGGAAAGGTCGGCTACTTTGAAGTCAATGCTCACGCTGGAATCCTCACGGGTTCGCGGCGGGACCGGGCTGGGTTTAGCCCACCTGCCGAGGTTCGGCGGCCTTCAGCAGAACCGGAATTCCTTCCTCCAGGCGGTACCGGACCGGCGTTCCGTCCGGGCCGGGAACGGACGACACGAGATCGTCACCGTCCTCGACGAGGGCGGATCCGGTGACGGGGCAACGCAGGACGGCGAGGAGTCCGGCTGTCAGTCTGGCCATTGATACAGCACTTCCTTGAAAATCGGGTGCCGCGGTGAGCGGCACATCACAGCCAAGCCTAACGCCTGGACACCGCCCGGGGAGGGCTGCTTAGTTCTGCTCGCGCAGGACTTTAAGGTGTGCCTTGCGGGTCCCGGGGGTTTCAGCCGGCCGCTCCAGGGCATGTTTGCTGTTGCGCTGAGGCTCCGGGCCGTCCTCGTCCGGTGCCTTCGCGGCCTGTTCGCGCACTGCATCCACCAGGGCGGAGAGCTCGTCGCGGCCCGGTGTCCGGGGCCGGCCTTCAAGGTTCAGGCGGACCAGCTCCCATCCCAGCGGTGCAGTGAGCCGGGCGGAGTGCTCCGCGCACAAGTCGTAGCAGTGCGGCTCGGCATAGGTAGCCAACGGGCCCAACACCGCGGTGGAATCGGAATATACATAGGTCAGCGTAGCGACCGCCGGATGGCGGCAGGCTGACCGGGAGCACTGGCGTAAGGATTCCACGGAGATTCACTTTACCCGTTTGTCTGCAGGCTCCCGTGCAGGCGCGCCGGAACCGCTGCCGGCGTGCGCGCGGCTGCTCCGCCGCCAGTGGTTGGAAAAGCCGCCGACGGTTGGAAAAAGGGGTCCCCGGAGCCGGGGCCAGCGGTTAGAGTTCTTACATGTCTCAGGGATCCTCGTTCCGGGTGCGCCTCGACGATGAATCGAGTGCCGCAGCCGCCTCCTCCCCCGGTGTGCCGGCCCGGTCCTTCCGGCAGCGCCGGCGCAACCGGCACGGCCGCGGCCTGCGCGGGGACGTCATCCCGCCGCACCTGGCCGGTGCCCGCACGCGCGCCGAACGGTTCGACGAGTGGGTCCTCGAATCCGCCCAGCGGCTGGAACGGCTCTGGGGCGAGAGGATCCAGACCTACCAGTTTGTGGTGGAGGAGATTCCTCCGGGGCTCGAGGAGTTGGCCCGCTCCGGGGGGCCCATTCCACTGGGCGCCGGCACGGCGTCCGTTCCGAACCGGCCGGCTGTCATCACCATCTACCGGCACGCTGTCGAAACCGCTGCCCGCGGACTGGTGCCCGTCAGTGAACTGGTGCACGACGTCATCGTGGAGCAGCTGGCCGTGCTGATGGGCATGGATCCGGAAACCGTGGATCCCGCCTACGGCCGGTTCCGGCCGCTGTAGGGGCTAGTAGCCCACACCCACCTGCACGCGGCTGCCGCCCACGGTGCCTCGAGGCAGGACCATAACGCTGATCCCGTTGTCTCCCGCGGTGATGACCTGCGCCCCGTGGACCGGGGATCCGGTGGCACTGACCAGGACCGCGGCAGCGGAACCGCCCAGGTCGCCCGGCCGGACGGCAGTGGTGGTGCCGGCGACCAGCGGCACTGTCTTCTCCGCCAGGAGGGCGCCGTCGGCCGACACTGCGGCGAGGCGCACCTCGGCGGGCCCGCCCGGCGCCGTAAAGGACAACGTGGTGTCTGCCGACGGCAGTACCGCGAGGTGCTCGCTGCCCAGCCGTTCGCCCGCAGGGGCGACGGCGAGGTCGGTCCCGGCCTTGGCGTCGGAGCCGCGGCTGAACACCGCTGCGGCGGCGACGGCGACGTCGGCTGAAATATCCAGCGTGTAGGTACCTTCCGGCAGCGTATCCAGCGGCAGGCGGGTCACCGTTCCCGCCGCCGCGTTGTAGCTTCCCCCGCCTTCCAGGACGGCTTCGCCCTTGCTGCCGAAGACACGGACATTCACCACGGCGTCAGTGGCTCCCGGAACGGCTATCTGCAGCGACGGGGTGACCGAGGCATACCCTTCCTTCTTCGCCAGCGTGCGCGTTGCCTCCGGGTCCTGGATGCTGACCCCGCTGACAACCTGGGCCGGGCCCGGCGCTGCGGTGGGCTGGATCAGTTCCACGCCGCCGGGCGTCAGCCCGCGCAGCTGGTTCTGCGAAATCACTGCTGCCACCGGCCCGCCGGAACTGCGCACCCGCACGGCCAGGGATTCCTGGTTGGCTGCCAGGCCGGCCAGGACCACGGATCTGGTTTCACCCGGCGCCACGGCGATGCCCCTGCTGCCCGGGCCTTCCACGGGGCCGGACGCGCCGTAAAGTTCCAGGTCGACGTCGGCCGCGGTCTGTGACGGGTTGGTCAACTGCAGCACCGCTGTGGCACCGACATTGGTGCGGGCTCCGACCAGCCACAGGTCATTGGCCGGCGCCTGGCAGTTGGCCGCGGTTACGCCGGCCAGGTCGCCGTCAGCAGCGGTATAGGTCATGGCGGCACCGGCGGTGACCTGCAGGTCACCGGCAGGCTCCGCGCTCAGGAGCGACGCCGCGGACACCGGCTGGTCGCGCACGACGCCGGCGGTCCGGGCCCCGGCGAGCGGCACGTCCGTACCGCCGCCGACGGCCTTCAGGACGGAACCGTCCGTGACGGACGACAGTTCGGCAGGCGGAGGCGTGTTTCCCGCAGTGGCCAGGACGACGGCGCTCACAACGGACTTGGCCGAGGTTGACTCGGCGCTGAACTCGGCGTCGGTGCCGGCCACGTTTCCGGAGAGCAGGCGCGGCGGCTGCGGGCAGACACCGGTCAGCGGCCCGGCGGGCACCTCTGCGTAGGGGACGTCGACGGCGCCGCCGGACGTTCCGGTGCCCACGATCGTGGTGCCCGCCACCAGGGCTCCTGTGCTCGCCAGGAGCAGGATGCCCCCGGCCCAGCGCCCGGCGGTCCGTACCCCGCCGGTTTTCGCCCGGCGGGCTGCGGCCGTGCCGGCAGGAGCAGTCGCCGGCTCGGACCCGTGCTGCGCCTCCCCCGGTTCGCTGCCCGTTGTTTTCCTGCTCATGGCTGGCTTCCTTCCGGTGACCGGGTTGCCCCGCGCGGGCCTGCACCGGAGGGTACGGGCAAGTGCTTCTGCGCCGGCGCCATATGCTCCGCGGATCGGGGCGCCGGGCCGGCAGCGGGCTGCGGTTCGGTAACCGGCACCTGTGGTTCGGGCGATTCCCGCTTGCCGGGGAGACGTACGGTGCGGCCGTTCGGCGTCGGCAGTGCCAGCAGCAGTGTCAGGCCAAACACCAGGATCTGCAGGGCCTCAATCCAGGGCGAGGCAGGACTGACGTAGTCCACGTGCAGCTCTCCGCCTTCAGCGGGAAGCTCGAAGGCCTGCGCCCACTCCTCGTCGGCAGCGGTCAGCGGCCGGCCGTCCAGGGTGGCCTGCCACCCTGCATCGGCACGTTCGGCCAGGACAAGCCGCCGCCCTTCGGCACCGGCCGGAATGGAAGTGCCGACGCCTTCGATGCGGGACGGGACCGCGGCGGCAGTGCTGCCGTCCGCATTGACGATGCGGACCCTGGCACCAACCCCGGACGGAGTTTCCGTCCCGGCGGCACTCAACGGTCCGCTTACGCGCCAAAGCCACCCGGAACCGGTCTGCCCGACTGCGGACAGCCCGGGGACGGAATCCATCCGTCCGGCCAGCAGCTCAGCGGCCGTGTCCGACTCCTGAAGCACCACGAAGGCGACACCAAGGCGGGCAAGATCCGGCCGCGGATCCACTCCTGTGCCGGCCGTTATGACGGCAACCGCGCGGCGGAGGTCTGCGGTCGCCTGGTCGTCGGCGGCCAGGCGTTCAGCGCCGGGTGCGCCCTGGACGCTGCGGGCGGCGTAAATGGTGGACAGCTGTTCAAGCGTTGTTCCGCCGCCCCGCATGAGTGAGGCGGAGACCCTGCCCTCGGGGTCAACGCGGAGCACCAGGCTTCGTGACTGTGTCCCGTCGCTGCCGGCATCGGCTGCTGTTGCGGGCAGGCTGCGGTCCTCGACGGCCTGAACCGCGGAGTCGGTTCCGGGCAGGACGGCGGCAGCGGCGTCCCGTGCCTGCGTCCCGGGGAAACCGGTGCCCGTGAACTGCGGGACCACCCAGAGACCCAGGCTGGCGGCGGGACCTGCGGCCAGCACCGTGCCCAGAGCCACGGCCAGGAGACGGTTGCTGCGGACCGCCGCGCGGCGGCGCGTCCCGGAAAGGAGGTTGCCGGCGGCCGCCAGGGCCGGGCAGAGCAGCAGCAGCACGGTGGCGGAGACCAGCGGGCCGGTGAACGCGGTCACCACGGCATCCGGGGCTGCGGCGGTTCCCAGGTAGGAGGCGGCGGCGTTCAGGGCCAGGGCGGTCAGGATCAGCAGCCAGCTCAGCCGTGCCAGCGCGGCGGACCGCGGCCGGAACAGGGCAAGCGCGGCCAGGACTGCCACGGGAGCGCCGATGACCAGGGCCAGGACCAGGGGCCACGGACCGCTCGGAAGCAGTCCACCCAGGGTGCCGGACGGATCAAACGCCACCGGATAGCCGAGCAGCTGCTGCCAGGCTTCGGACCGGACAAACGCCAGCGGCATGCCGGGATCCGCCAAGACAGCACGGAGGTTCGGCGCCGCGGAGAGGACCTGCGGGAGCAGGAGGACGGCGGCGGGCAGCAGCGACCACCACAGGGTCTTCGCGCGGCGGCGCATCCCCGCGGTCAGGAGGATCACGGCGACGGCGGCCAGCACGAATACCAGCGGCGCGGCGGCGCTGACGGCGGCCAGGAGAAGCCCTGCGGTGGCTGCGGCAGCCCAGGACGCCGTTCCGGCAGACGGGGACGTGCGCCGGGGAGCACCCGCACCCACGGCGCGGGCCATGGCGAACACCGTCAGGGGAAGAAGGATATGGACCAGCAGGGCTCCGAGGCGCCCGCTGCCCAGGGCTACCTGGAATGCGGGAACGGCCGCCCAGAACATGGCGGCCCAGAAGCGCAGCCCGCGGTGTCCGGTGAAGGCACCGGCCGCAAACCATGCACTCAGCCCGGCCAGGGGCAGTGCCAGCAGCAGCAGGACCAGCACGGCGGCATTGCCGTTGCCGAATCCGGCAACAGCCAGCAGGGAGAGGACATAGTTGAAGGGATCGCCGTGGGCGGGCGCACCGGAGCCGAGCTGTGCCCACCAGCCGGTTGCCGCCGCCCAGATGTCCCCTATTCGCTGCCCCAGGGGCAGCAGCGCCCCGCCGGCAGCGGCGGAGGCGCCCAAGAGCCGGTGCAGGCCGGCGAGCGATAATGCTGTCAGCAGCAGGGCAGCGGCAAGGGCGCCAAGCCCCGCCGGGGCACGGCCCGGCCCTTCCAAAGCGGCGAAGTCATCGGTGGTGTCTCCGCTGGGAACGTCTTCGGCGCTGCCCGGTTCGGCTGCGTACGGAGACGCATCCCGTAAGGAGGTCCGCCGGTGCTCCCGGACCTCCCTGCTGCCGCTGCGCAGGGCATTGACCGCGCTGCGCGGGCGCCGTCTGCTCGCGGCGGCGCGCCGCCGGGAGCGGTACAGGTCCACCGGGCGCAGGACGGCGGCTGTGCTGGTGAGCAGCGAGGACACCGCATATCCGGGGTCCTTGGCCAGCATCCCGAGAAAGAAGCGGCCGATGCCACCCAGGACGGCACCCACTGCCAGGAACGGCACCTGCCATAAAGGGGCGTGCTTGAGCCGCAGGAAAATCTCCGCCCGTCGAGCGGCAGACGCGGAGGCGGCCGGGTTGGGACGGCTGCCCGCATGGCGCATGCGTGCTGCCGGAACCACCACCACCCGGTTTCCGGCCAGCCGGTTCCGCCAGCAGAGGTCGACGTCGTCTCCGCTTCCGGGCAGGGCGGGGTCGAAGCCGCCCAGCAGGTCCCAGGCGTCGCGGCGGACCAGCATGCCGGCGGAGTTCACGGCAAAGATGTCGCTGCGGGAGTCGTACTGGCCCTGATCCAGCTCATCGGCGTCGATCAGGGTGTGCCGTTCGGCCCATTTGTTGATGCTGACGCCTACGTCCACCAGGAGGCGGTCGTTAGTCCATTCCACCTGCTTGGCACCGGCAATGGTCACGGAGGGAGCCCGTTCAACAGCGAGGAGCAGCTCGTGCAGCGCATCGGGATCCGGAGCCGAATCATCGTGCAGCAGCCAGATCCATTCCTGTACGGTTCCTCCGCCGTCGCCCTCGCCGCCTTTGGGGGCATCACCGGTGCGCCTGCCGGCGGGGAGTTCGGCGAGACCGGCCTTCACTGCTGCACCGAATCCGCCTTTCGCGGGCGCGGCGATCACCGGGCTCCCCACCGGCAGGCCCAGCTGCAGCAGTGAGGCACTGGCATCAGTGGAACCGGCGTCTACGCCTATGTAGAAGTCCGCCGGCCGGGTCTGGGCTCTCAGCGCGGAGAGGGTTTCGGGCAGATAAGCGGCACCGTTGTGGGCTACGACTACGGCACAGACATGGACTTGCGAATGAATTAGACTGCCTGCTTCCGAAGCCGGCGGCGTTCGCGCTCGGACAGTCCGCCCCAGATCCCGAACCGCTCGTCATTGGCCAGTGCATATTCCAGGCACTGCGAGCGGACATTGCAGGCCGCGCAGACCTTTTTGGCGTCCCTGGTGGAGCCGCCCTTTTCCGGGAAAAACGCTTCGGGATCGGTCTGCGCACAGAGGGCGTCCGCCTGCCACCCCAGTTCGCCTTCGTCGGCGTAGTCCTGGCCCAGGCCGGGCAGGCCGATCCAGACGGGCCGGCTGTCGGACTCGGCCGGAGCCTGGAACAGCGAGACGGGCGGGTCCAGCACCAGGTCCTCTTCGGCGGGAGCCTCCGCCAGGGCCTCATGCGCTGCGAGGAAAACAGTGGCCTGGTCCTCGAGGGAACCGGCCGTTTCCCGGCGGTAGCGCTCGGCAGCAGCCGGGTCTGCAGGATCCACGTACCAGTCGACGGGGACACCCCTTGAGCCGTAACTGGCCGAAGCCTGCTCGGCGATGACGGTACTGTCCTGCGTTTCTTCTGCCTGCCCCATGGAGTCCTCCCGGTGTTGCTGCTCCAGCGGCGGCTGTGTGGTGGAGCCGGCAGGGCCTGGGCCCTGCGGGTCCTCCCATATGGCTGGAACAAATCCGATACCTAATTACACGCGTGTAATACGGCTCCGTCAAGCTGTTCAGGCATCCTATAGAGTTCAATCGACGGATGCGGGGAACGCCACGCCCGGGATTCTGCTCATTTGCCCGGCGCGTCGCAGGTCACATTGGTTCCGGGTTCCGGAAATCCGATGATCCGGCGCCTTGTGCGTCCCCTCCGTTACGTAAGGCCGGGGCATCCCCGCGGCCCGCAGGAACCAACGAAAGAGGGCTTTTTCCATGACCATGTCTGCTGTCGGCACCCTACTGTCCGGGCTGCGTACGCACCAGGCCACTTCCCCTGCCCTGATCTGGTACGGCGAAGGCGGCGAGCGCATCGAGCTTTCAGGAAAGGTGCTGGACAACTGGGTGGCCAAGACCTCGAACTTCCTCGTCGACGAACTCGATGCCGAGCCGGGCCTGCGCCTGAGGCTCGACCTGCCCGTCCACTGGAAGACACTGGTGTGGGTCCTGGCCGCCTGGCAGACCGGCTGCACCGTGATCCTCGGCTCAACGAACGAAAGCGGCCCGGCCGACGTCACTGTGACGGCGGCTCCGGAGAGCGGCGCCGCAGGCACCGTCGTCGCGGTTGCGCTGGGCGCGCTGGAGCTGGCATTCGGCGCGGACCTGCCGTCCGGCGTCGTCGACTATGCCGCAGAGGTGCGCTCCTACGCCGACACGTATCTGGAGGGCAGCCAGCCCGACGCCGGCCAGCCCGCCCTGGCGGCCGCGGGCGCAACGGACGCGCGCAGGCTCAGCGGAACCGTCTCGTACGGAGACCTCGGAGGCCTGTTCGAAACCGGAGGCGGCAACGCTGAAGTACTGCTGGCTGCGGGCACGGACCTGCCGCTCATCCTGGAAGGAGCGGTGGCCGCCTGGGCTTCGGGCGGCGCCGTCGTGCTGACGGCAGCCGGAGTTGAGCCCAACGAGCGCGTGCTGGCGTCGGAGCGGGTTACTAAGCGCTTGGAGGCTTAGCCGCACCGTAGTGGTGGGCACGGCCGGGCTGGACCGCGGGCTCGTCGAGCAGCTCGTGGTCCTGCTCAAAGCCGGGTTCCTGGTCCAGTTCGGCGTTGAAGACCCAGAACCGGTACGCAAAGAACCGAAGAACGGTGGCCACGGCGATGCCCAGCACACCGGCGAGGAACAGCATGTTCTTGTCCTCGATACCCATCGGGTAGCGGGCAACCCAGGTGAACCCGGTGGAAATAACGATGCCCACGCCGTTGATGAGGACGAACAGTCCCAGTTCCCTGCCTACGTTGTCCACACTGCGGCGGCGGCGGAAGGTCCAATAGCGGTTGGCAACCCAGGACACCATGGTGGCGACGACGGCACCCACAAAGCGCGCCTTTACCTCGCTGCCGGACATCGGTCCGTGCATCAGGTAAAGGGTAAGGCCGTTGTCGACGACGAACGCCACGGCACCGACTGTGCCGAACTTGGCAACCTCGCGCCAAAAAAGGGACACAAGGCCCCGAAGCCGATCTGACAGCGATGTATTCATGACCCTCCGAGGCCCATCCACGGCAGCACTTGCGGAAAACCCCGGAAAGAGTAGACGACTGCCCGTACCCGCCGCGCGGACGCACGGCGGTCAACTGTCGATATTACCGCCCCTTTATGGGAGTTTCCCGGGGCACCGGAGTCAGGCGGGGCCGCCGGACGGGAATTGAAACCCTTTTCGGTACGCTTAAGGCGTGGATTTCCCAATTATCGGCGTGATAGGCGGCGGCCAGCTCGCCCGGATGATGGCCCCGGCGGCCACAGCCCTCGGATTCGAGCTGCGCGTGCTCGCCGAGGGACCCGATGTGTCCGCTGTGGCGGCCGTGGCCAATGCCACAGTGGGTGATTACCGAAACTTCGCCGATCTGGCGGACTTCGCCGCCGAAGTGGACGTTGTCACGTTTGACCACGAGCATGTGCCCGGCGAGCACCTGCGGGCCCTCGTGGAGAAGGGCATCAACGTCCAGCCCGGCCCTGCCGCGCTGATCCATGCCCAGGACAAACTGGTTATGCGTGCCGCCGTGGAGCGTCTGGGACTACCCAATCCGCGCTGGGCCGAGGTGTCAGACCCCGGGGAGCTGGTGTCCTTCGGCAGTTCCACCGGATGGCCGGTGATCCTGAAGACGCCGCGCGGCGGCTACGACGGGAAGGGCGTCCGCATTGTGGCCGACGCCGAGGCTGCCTTGGACTGCGCCGACTGGTTCGGTTCCGGCCCGCTGCTGGCCGAGGAGAAAGTACCGTTCCGCCGGGAATTGTCCGCCCTCGTGGCCCGCACTCCCAGCGGAGAGAGCAGGGCCTGGCCGATTGTCGAATCCATCCAGGTCGACGGCGTCTGCGACGAGGTCCTTGCCCCCGCCCCTGATCTGGACCCTGCCGTCGCGGAGGCGGCCGCGGCCGCGGCACTGCGTCTGGCCGGGGAACTGGACGTCACCGGAGTGATGGCGGTTGAACTCTTCGAGACCCCCGGACGCGGTCCGGGATTCCTGATCAATGAACTGGCGATGCGGCCGCACAACTCCGGTCACTGGACCATGGACGGATCCGTGACCGGACAGTTCGAGCAGCATCTGCGGGCGGTCCTGGATCTCCCGCTCGGCGCAACCTCCCTTCTGGGCGGCGCTGCCGTGATGAAAAACTTCCTCGGCGGGGGCAACAGCGACCTGTTTGCGGCCTATCCCCTGGCCCTGGCTGCCGAACCCGCCGCCAAGGTCCACACCTACGGCAAATCCGTACGGCCGGGACGTAAGATCGGCCATGTTAATGCCGTGGGCTCCGCCGACGACATCCCCGCCCTCCGCCGCAGTGCCGGCCGGGCAGCTGCCATCATCCGTGACGGCCGCGACCCCCTGAAGGAGAACTGAACGATGCCCCACCGTGCCACCACGCCGCTGGTAGGCGTCGTTATGGGTTCAGACTCCGATTGGCCGGTCATGGACGCAGCCGCAGCGGCGCTGGCCGAATTCGACATCCCCTATGAGGCCGACGTCGTCTCGGCCCACCGGATGCCCGCTGACATGCTGGAGTACGGCCGGGACGCCCACCGGCGCGGACTCCGCGTCATCATTGCCGGAGCGGGCGGCGCTGCGCACCTGCCCGGCATGCTGGCGGCTGTGACGCCGCTTCCCGTGATCGGAGTTCCCGTGCCGCTGAAGTACCTGGACGGCATGGACTCACTGCTCTCCATCGTCCAGATGCCCGCCGGGGTCCCGGTGGCGACCGTGTCCATCGGAGGTGCCCGGAACGCCGGGCTGCTGGCCGTCCGGATGCTGGCCGCAGGTACGGATCCCCTTGCCGCCCGGCTGCAGCAGCAGCTCATCGAATTTGCCGGGGGTCTGCGCCAGTCCGCCATGGCCAAGGGCGCCGCGCTGCGCACTTCCCTGGCCGGAACGGACTAGCCGCCATGAGCCAGCAACCCTCCGGCCACAGCTCCTACACGGATCCCGTCCGGTATCCCCAGACCGCCGCACCGGCTGTCCGCACCAAACGCGCCTTCATCCTCCTGCTGCTCACGCTGGTGCTTCCAGGATCGGCACAGGTGGTCGCCGGCGACCGGCGCCTCGGCAGACGCGCCCTGATGGTCACGTTCACCGTCTGGGCCGTGGCTGTCGCTGCCATCGTGCTGGCGGTCACCAACCGTGCACTGCTGATCAACATCCTGACCCACGGCTGGGCGTCGTTCCTCATCATGGTTGTCCTGGCGGTCCTCGCCGTAGGCTGGGGGCTGCTGTTCCTGAACACCCTGCGCATCATCCGCCCTCCCCTGCTCCAGCGCAATGTCCGGCCCCTGGTGGCCGCCTGCCTTGCCCTGCTGATGATCGCCACCAGCGGCAGCCTCGCCTACGGCGCCTATCTGCTGAACGTCAGCCGGCAGACCTTCGGCTCGATTTTCTCCTCGGGACCGTCCCTGGATCCCGTGGGCGGCCGCTACAACTTCCTGCTGATGGGCGGCGACGCCGGCGAAGACCGCACCGGTCTGCGTCCGGACAGCATCTCCATGATCAGCATCGACGCCAAGACCGGCAAACCGGTGACCTTCAGCATCCCCCGCAACTTCCAGAACGCCCAGTTCCCCGCCGATTCCCCGCTCCACGAGGTGTACCCCGACGGCTACAACTGCGGCGACGAATGCATCATCAACAGCCTTTACCAGACGGTGACGGAGAACTACGCCGATCTGTACCCCGGGTCCGACGATCCGGGGGCCGAAGCCATGATGGACGCCGTCAGCGGCACCCTGGGGCTTGAGGTGCAGGCCTACGTGATTGTGGACATGCGCGGCTTTGAGCAGCTGGTCGATGCCATGGGCGGCGTTACCGTGAATTCCGGCGGCTGGGTGCCCATCACCGCCGGGGAGATCCCCGGCACCAACCGGCACTACCCGCCGGACGGCTGGATTCCCCCGGGAACCCAGACCCTCGACGGCTATCACGCGCTTTGGTATGCCCGCTCACGCGAGTTCGTCACCGATTACCATCGGATCGCCCGCCAGCAGTGCGTCCAGCAGGCCATGATTAAGCAGATGGACCCGGCGACCCTCCTCACCCGCTTCCAGGCAATTGCCTCAGCCGGCGAAGAGATCGTGGAAACCGACCTGCCGCAGGACCAGCTGGGCAGCTTCGTGGACCTGGCGCTGAAGGCAAAGGGCCAGCCCATGGAGCGCATGACCATCGGTCCGCCGGACTTCGGCTCGGCAGCAGACAACTTCGTTACCTATCCGGACTTCGACCTGATCCGCTCCCGGGTACAGGAGTTCCTGGCCGGAACCGAGGCCGAACCGGCCCCCGCTCCGGCAGAAGAGGCTGCCCCCGAAGCAGCGCCTGTCGAAGAGGCCGCTCCCGCCGAAGAAGCGGCTCCTGCCGAAGCCGCGCCGGATGCGGGCACGGACGGTGAAGCAGCCGACGGAACCGCGATTAGCGAGGTTCCGCAGGAGGAAACCGAGATCACGGTGGAGTATCTGCAGTACCTTGCCGAGATCGGCGACGACGCGACCCTCGGCGCGCTCCTGAACAACAACGGCGAATGCAGCGCGGGGTAATCCGGACTGTTTTCCCTCTCCCCTGACTCCCCGACCCGAAAGAGGCCCGTGTACCTGCTTCGGAACACCCTTCGCCCCTACGCCTGGGGTTCCACCACGGCGATCGCTGAACTGTTCGGCCGCGAACCCTCCGGAGAGCCCGAGGCGGAACTGTGGATCGGTGCGCATCCGGGGGCGCCCTCCGCCCTGGTGCCGCCCGTGGACGGCAGCGAGACGCTCGATGAGCTGATTGCCGCCGATCCCGTGCGGATGCTCGGTGCCGGCACCGCCGCCCGGTTCGGACCCGAGTTGCCGTTCCTGGCCAAGATCCTGGCGGCCGGTGCTCCCCTGTCGCTGCAGGTCCACCCCACGCCCGAGCAGGCGCGTGCGGGCTACGCCGCGGAAGAGGAGGCCGGCATTGACCGCGGAGCACGGGAACGCAATTACAAGGACGAGCATCATAAGCCGGAGATGATCTTCGCGCTGGCGCCCTTTGAGGCACTGTGCGGGTTCCGGAACCCGGACGAGGCTGCGGGGCTTTTCCGTGCCGTGAAGGCAGCGGTCGCCGCCTCCGGCCGCGAGGTGCCCGAGCTGCTGGAATGGATTGTGGCGGAGCTGTCCTCCGGGCATCCCGCGCCCGACCGGCTGGAGTCAGTGTTCAGCACCCTGATCAGAGACGGGGAAGCGGTGCGCGGGGCTGCCGAAACCGCCGCTGCTGCGGCAGGGGCGGCGGGCTCCGACGGCCCTTACGGCCGCGAACTGGCCACCCTGGCCGAGCTGAACGGCTATTACCCGGGCGATCCCGGCGTCCTGATTTCCCTGCTGCTCAACCGGGTCTCCCTGCAGCCCGGGGACGCCGTCTACCTGCCGGCCGGCAACGTCCACGCCTACCTCAGCGGACTGGGTGTGGAAGTCATGGCGGCCTCCGACAATGTCCTGCGCGGCGGGCTGACGCCCAAGCACATTGACGTGCCCGAGCTGTTGAAGACCGTGGATTTCCGTCCCCTGGGCGTCCCGTACCTGTCCGCCGACGAGGCCGGGCCCGGACAGCAGGTGTTCCGTCCGCCCTTCGAGGAGTTCGCGCTCCAGCGCCTGGAACTGGCGCAGGGACCCGCAGGCACCCCCGGGGATTCCCTCCCGTCCGAGGTGCCGGTGCTGCAGAACGGGCCGACTGTGGTCATCGCGGTGCGGGGCACCGTCGTCCTGTCCTCCCCCGCCGGCAGCCTCGCGCTGGAGGCCGGGCAGAGTGCCTTCGTTCCGGCGGCCGACGCCCCCGTCACGGCCCGGCTCGCCGCGGACTCGGCCCAGCACGACGCCGGCGCGCTCGCTTTTGCGGTGTCCGTCGGGACGGTGCCGGACGGGGAACTGGACGCTCCCCGCCTGGATCTGTAGGACCCGGGCCCTACCGGTAGGGCCCGGCTCTACCGGCCGAGCCGGCCTTTGACGGCGGCAAGCACGCCGCGGGCCTTCCGCATCCCCGTCTTGGCCAGCGGCAGCGCGGTGGAGAAGACCGGGTAGAGCGGCGAAAGGGGCTTGTCCCAGGTGCCGGCCAGCTGGTCCTCGTGCTTCGCCCAGCCCATCTTGAACTTCGAGACACCGTCATTGAGCAGGCCGTTGAAGTCATACCGGGTGATTCCACGCTCCTTCATGTCGGAGATGGCGTGCCATTTCAGGGCGTAGTTCGCCCGCAGCCGTTCGCCTTCCTCCGTCATTCCGCCGTAGAGCTCAAACGAGGTGTAGTCACTGGTGGAAAGCCACAGGAACGCAACCACATCCTCACCCTTGAAGGCTGCGTAGACCGGTGAATCCTCGCCCAGGTTGTCGAAGATATCCAGGTAGTAGGAATCCTCGTGAATGCCGAAGTTCGCCCGCTGGGCGGTCAGCTTGTAGACCGCCAGGCATTTGGCGATTTCCGGCCGCGTTACGCGCCGGTACACCAGATCCTCGCGTCCGGACTTGCGGATGTACTGGCGGTGTTTTTTGCTCATGTCCCCGGACAGGTCCTCGAGGCTGCGCTGCAGGTCCAGGATCAGCGTCCGGCCGATGAGGATGGTGTTGTCACTGCTCCGGAAGCCGAGGCCGGGCAGCCCCGCCACCAGCTTCCCGTCCGCATCCCAATCGGGTTCGATGGACAGCGCCACCGCGGAATGGGCGCTCTTGACGTAATCCGCAACGGCGTCCAGGACGTTCAGTTCCCGTCCGGGTTCGCCCTGGGGTCCGCGGGGGATGTACGCCAGGGCGCGGAAGGGGAAAGGCAGGGAGCGCAGCAGGACCTGGGCACATCCGATGACCGTGCCCGAGTCGTCGCTCACCAGCACACGGTCCACGCTCCAGCCGTGGTCGGCCTTGGTCTTTCCCCAGCCCCACAACTGCTGCGGATGTCCGCGGAAGCGGTTAACGGTTTCGTTCCAGGAGGCGGCATCGGAGCAGGGGGTAACGCGCAGTGTCATGTCTTCCAGCCTACTTGGCTCCGCCGCCGCACTCGAAAAACGGCGCCTGGCTCCCCGAGCCGGCCCCCGCCCGAAAAAAACAGCACGCACGGCCTGCCAATGCGGCAGGCCGTGCGTGCTGTTTAGTGTCGGACTAGTTCGAGCGGGCGTAGGACTCCCACTTGTGTGCCTGGTGCTCGCCTTCCACCACACGGATGGTGCCGGACTTGGAGCGCATCACGATCGACTGGGTCAGGACCTGGTCCTTCTTGTAGCGCACGCCCCGCAGCAGGTCGCCGTCGGTGATGCCGGTGGCAGCGAAGTAGCAGTTATCGCTCGTCACCAGGTCGTTGGTGGACATCACGCGGTCCAGGTCATGGCCGGCGTCGATCGCCTTCTGCTTCTCGTCGTCGGAGGTCGGCCACAGCCGGCCCTGGATGACCCCGCCCAGCGTCTTGATCGCGCAGGCGGTGATGATGCCCTCGGGCGTGCCGCCGATGCCCATCAGTGCGTCGACGTCGGTGCCTTCACGGGCGGCCGCGATGCCGCCGGCTACGTCGCCGTCCATCAGCATCCGGGTGCGCGCGCCGGCGTCGCGGATTTCCTGCACCAGGGGCCTGTGCCGGTCCCGCTCCAGGATCATCACGTTGAGCTGGTTGATCTTCTTGCCCTTGGCCTTGGCAATCAGGTGCAGGTTCTGCTTGACCGGCAGGCGCAGGTCCACCATGTCGGCGGCTTCCGGGCCCGTCACCAGCTTTTCCATGTAGAAGACGGCCGAGGGATCGAACATGGTGCCGCGTTCTGCGACCGCCAGCACGGCCAGGGCGTTGTTGATGCCCAGCGCCGTCAGGCGGGTGCCGTCAATCGGATCCACCGCGACGTCGCACAGTGCGCCGGTGCCGTCACCCACGTGCTCGCCGTTGTAGAGCATCGGCGCTTCGTCCTTTTCGCCTTCACCAATGACCACAACGCCGTTGAAGGAGACAGTGGAAATGAGTGAACGCATCGCATCCACAGCGGCACCGTCGGCCGCGTTCTTGTCTCCGAAGCCCACCCAGTGGCCGCCGGCGATGGCTGCTGCTTCGGTGACACGGACAAGTTCCAGGGCCAGGTTACGGTCCGGCTCTGAGTCCCCGACTGCCAAGTTGGGGGAAAGGGTGGAGTACTGGGCACCTTGGGACACGTCAAACCTCATCTTCGAAATTTTGCTCTGCCAGCCGCTCCGAAGCGGTGGCCTTTGTCCGATCATAGTCTGCGTGTCATGCCTCACCACCCCGGCGCAGCATTTCACCTGCCGTTGTTTCGCGGAGTAGGACATCGCGTCCGCATAAGAGATTATGGAGGGGTGAGTGAAACGCAGCCGGACCCCCAGCACACCGACCAGCCCGTAACACCGGTATTGACCGCCAAGCAGGCCAAGCGGGCCAATGCCACCGTGATGGGCATGCTGATCGCCACAGGCCTCACGCTGGCGCTGTGCCTGGTGCCGGTGCTGCTCAACCCCGCACCCAAAATGCAGGCCCGCAACGTGGACGTGGCCGCCGCAGCCAACCAGGCCGCCGGCGACGCCGGGTACCGCCCGCTCGCCGTGGACCTTCCGGACGGCTGGAGCGCCAATTACGCCCGCTGGAACGCCGGGACCAATGACGGCGTGCCGAACTGGGAGGTGGGATATCTCACCCCGGAGACCGAGTTCATCTCACTGACCCAGACCAACGCCGCTAACCCCACCTGGATCTACGAGCACACCGGCAATTCAACGGTCTCCGGTGAACGTCCGGCCGGCGGAGTCACCTGGGAGCTGCGCGATTCCTCCAACGGGGAGGCAACCATGGTCACGGAGATCGAGGGCCAGACCCTCCTGCTGTCCGGTTCCGCCGATCTGGCGGAGTTCGATGTCCTGGCCGAACATGCGGTCCGGGACCTGCGCGGCAACTGAGCCCCGTCTGCCGGGCCGGCCGCCTGAAGGAGTAACCTCGGTAGCGTGGAAACAGCGAACGAAAACATGATCACTCCCGCCCGGGCCTGGCAGAAGCTCCGCGAAGGCAACGAACGTTTTGTGGCCGGCAGCGCCAGGCACCCGAACCAGGACGCACCGAGGCGCAGTTCGCTGGTGGAGGGGCAGAACCCGTTCGCCGTCATTTTCGGCTGCTCGGACTCCAGGCTTGCTGCCGAGATCATCTTCGATCTTGGCCTCGGCGACGCTTTTGTGGTCCGCACCGCCGGACAGGTCATTGACGACGCCGTGCTCGGCTCGCTCGAGTACAGCGTGGGCACCCTCGGTGTCCCCCTTATTGTGGTGCTGGGCCATGACAACTGCGGCGCCGTCACTGCCGCGAAGGCCACCGTGGATACCGGCGAAATGCCCACCGGGTACGTCCGTACCCTCGTGGAACGGATCACTCCGTCCGTGCTGGCGGCACAGCGCAAGGATCTGCACGAGGTCAACGACATGGTCGTGGAACACACGAAGCAGACGGCGGAACGCCTGGTGGAAAGCTCCCGGCTTATCTCCGCGGCAGTCGAGGAAGGACGCGTGGCCGTGATCGGCCTGTCCTACCGGTTGGCGGAAGGCAACGCCGAACTGGTCTCCGGTTTCGGCGCCCTGGAACACCCGGCTGTCCTGCGCTCGGCCGTGCCGAAGTAGCGGTTATCGCTGCGGTGCCTTCGGAGATTAGGCTGGGGGACATGACTTCTGACACCTCCGAATACCGCATCGAACACGACACCATGGGTGAGGTCCGGGTTCCGGCCTCCGCCCTCTACCGCGCCCAGACACAGCGCGCGGTCGAGAACTTCCCCATTTCCGGCACCACGCTGGAACCCTCGCACATCGAAGCGCTGGCCCGGATCAAGAAGGCCGCCGCGACCGCCAATGCAGAGCTGGGAGTGCTCGACGACGAGCGCGCCCGGGCCATTGAAAAGGCCGCGGACGCCGTGGCGGGCGGTACCTACAACGACCAGTTCCCGATCGATATCTTCCAGACCGGTTCCGGCACGTCCTCGAACATGAACACCAACGAGGTCCTCGCCGAGCTCGCCACCCGTGCGCTGAAGGAAGCCGGCAGCGAGACCAGCGTCCACCCGAACGACCACGTGAACGCCTCGCAGTCCTCCAACGATGTCTTCCCGACGTCGGTGCACGTTGCCGCCACGTCCGCGCTGATCAACCATCTGATCCCCGCCCTCGAACACCTGGCCCTCTCGCTGGAACGCAAGGCCGTGGAGTTCAAAGACGTGGTCAAGTCCGGCCGCACCCACCTGATGGATGCCACCCCGGTCACCCTCGGCCAGGAATTCGGCGGCTACGCCGCCCAGGTCCGCTACGGAATTGAACGCGTGCAGGCTTCCCTCCCCCGCGTGGCCGAAGTACCGCTGGGCGGCACCGCCGTGGGCACCGGCATCAACACTCCGGCCGGTTTCCCCCAGCGCGTCATCGAGCTGCTGGCCGCAGACACGGGCCTGCCGCTGACCGAAGCCCGCGACCACTTCGAAGCACAGGCCAACCGCGACGCGCTGGTCGAGGTTTCGGGCATGCTCCGCACCATTGCCGTTTCCTTCTCCAAGATCGCCAATGACCTGCGCTGGATGGGTTCGGGTCCCAACACGGGCCTGGGCGAGATTGCCATCCCCGATCTGCAGCCGGGCTCCTCGATCATGCCGGGCAAGGTCAACCCCGTCATTTCCGAGGCCGTTATGCAGGTTGCCGCACAGGTAGTGGGCAACGACGCCGCCGTCGCCTGGGCGGGCACCTTCGGTTACTTCGAACTCAACGTGGGCATCCCGGTGATTGCCGCGAACCTGCTCGAGTCCATCCGCCTGCTCGCGAACTCCTCCCGCGTGATGGCGGACAAGATGATCGACGGCATTGAAGCCAACGTCGAGCGCGCCCGTTACCTGGCCGAGGCCTCCCCGTCCATCGTGACCCCGCTGAACAAGTTCATCGGGTACGAAAACGCGGCGAAGATCGCCAAGTACTCGGTCAAGGAAGGCAAGACCATCCGCCAGGCCGTCGAGGACCTGGGTTACCTGGAACGCGGCGAGCTCACCGTGGAACAGCTGGACAAGGCACTGGACGTCCTGTCCATGACGAAGCCGCCGCAGGCCTAGTAGGCACCCACTTAGCGAAGGGGCGTCCGTAATCTGATCTGCCGGATTACGGGCGCCCCTTCGCTGTGCCCCTCCTCACCGATGCCCTAATTTGCACTCCTTGATCCAGAGTGCAAAACTTTGCTCCGTGACGAATAGTGCAACTGGCGAGGACTGCGGACTGCGCGAACGCAAACGCACCGCGACACGCGCCGCCATCACGGCGCATGCCCGGACCCTGACCGCGGCGAACGGCGTCAACGGCTTCACCGTTGAGCAGCTGTGCGAACGGGTGGGCATTTCCCGACGGACCTTTTTCAACTACTTTCCGGCCAAGGAAGACGCCATCCTGGGATCGCCCGTCGACGACCTTCCGGAGGACCTGGTCCGGCGCTTCGTCGAAGGCGGTGCCGGCACCGCGCCGGAACGGCTCTCCGACACCCTGGTCGCCGATTTCGTGGACCTCGCCGTCGGGATGACCGAACGCATGGCCATGTCCCGCTCGGAAATGGCCCAGCTGAAGGAAGCCGTCACCGCCGAACCCCGCCTGATCTCCAAGGCCATGCACGGCTCGCGGGAGACGGAGCAGACCTTTGCCCGGATTGTGGCGGACCGCGAATCCCTGCCGGCCGACGATGCGCGGGTCCGGGCGGTGGTCGCCGTTTTCGGCGCACTGATCCAGCGCGCCGGGCTGCGCTTCTTCGACCCTGCCAACACCGAGTCCTACCGCAGCATCCTCGTCACGGAAGTGAACGCCGCCATCGAGGTGTTTTCGCTGGCGGCCCCGCTTCCCGCCGAACCTGCGGAATCCGCGCCTCCCTTCACCGACACAGCCCCCGCCGACCCTGCCGACACTGCCGAGGACAACGAATGACGACAACCGCCGCCCCAACTTCCGGGCCGCTCCTGCTCACCCAGAAACGCATCTGGATCATCTTTTCCGCGCTGATTGCAGGCATGCTGCTTTCCAGCCTGGACCAGACCATTGTTTCCACTGCCATGCCCACCATCGTCGGGGAACTGGGCGGCGTCGAGCACCAGACCTGGATCACCACGGCGTATCTGCTGGCGACCACCATCGTGATGCCGATCTACGGCAAGTTCGGCGATGTGCTGGGCCGCCGGAACCTGTTCCTGTTCGCCATTGCCCTGTTCACGGCGGCCTCGGTCGGCTGCGCCTTTGCCACCGATTTCTGGGCCTTCGTGATCTTCCGCGCCATCCAGGGCCTGGGCGGCGGCGGCCTGATGATCCTGTCGCAGGCCATCATCGCCGACATCGTGCCGGCGGACCAGCGCGGCAAGTACCTCGGTCCGCTGGGCGGTATCTTCGGCCTCTCCGCCGTGGCCGGCCCCCTGCTGGGCGGCTTCTTCGTGGACCACATGACGTGGCAGTGGGCGTTCTACATCAACATTCCCATCGGCATCATTGCCTTCCTGATCGCCTTCTTTACGCTGACCCTGCCCACCAAGAAGGCATCCAAACGCATCGACCTCGGCGGCGTGCTCTTCCTCTCCGTCGCCACCACGTGCCTGATCTTCTTCACCGACTTCGGCGGCCGTGACGACCGCGGCTGGACGGACCCGATGACCTTGCTCTTCGGCGCCGGCATGCTCCTGGCCGCCCTGGTCTTCGTGATGATCGAACGCCGCGTCGAGGATCCGATCATTCCGCTGAGCCTGTTCCGGAACCCGATCTTCGTCAACAGCACCGCCATCGGCTTCACCCTGGGCATGGGGATGTTTGCGGCGCTGGCTTTCGTGCCCACCTTCCTGCAGATGTCCACCGGCACCTCCGCAGCCGTCTCCGGCCTGCTGATGCTGCCCATGATGGTGGGCATGATGGGCACCTCCATCTACTCCGGCCTGGCCATCACCAAGACCGGAAAGTATAAGAAGTACCCGATCATGGGCGCCGCGCTGGTCATTGCCGCCATGCTCTGGATGACCACGCTGTCCGCCGACACCCCGGTCTGGGTCATCTGCGCCCAGCTCTTCGTCTTCGGCGCCGGCCTGGGCTACATCATGCAGGTGGTGGTGCTCGTGGTGCAGAACTCCGTTCCCGTGGACCAGATCGGCACCGCGACCTCCAGCAACAACTACTTCCGCGAGGTCGGCGCCTCCCTGGGCGTCGCGATCTTCGGTGCCATGTTCACGTCCCGGCTCGCGGACAACCTGCAGGAAACCTTCGCCGGTGCCGGACTGGACGCCTCGGCTGCGGGTGAGGCGACAGCGACCCTGCAGCCGTCGGTACTGGAAACCCTCCCGGAACCCCTGCGGGAGGGCATTGTCACCGCCTACGCCGACTCCCTGGCTCCGGTGTTCTGGTACCTGATTCCGTTCCTGGTCATCGCCCTGGTGCTGGCCTTCTTCCTGAAGGAGATCCCGCTGTCCGACGTGGCCGGCATGGTGGCCCGCGGTGAAGCCGTCGCCGGCCCGGAAGCGGACCGGCTGGAGGCCGAGCGGCAGGCCGCGTTCAAGGGAACCGGTTCGGAGGCCAGTGGTCCGGCAGGCACACCGGCGGATGCCGGAGAGGCTCCGGTAGAGGTGCCGGAGCAGGCTCCGGACAATCCCTACCGGGAGAAGTAACTGCTCCGCTGCACTAACCCGGAAGGGCCGTCCCGCTGCTGCGGGGCGGCCCTTCCCTGTTCGGCGGCCGGCGGCTCAGCGTTCGAAGACCGGCACGCCGTCTGCCGTCAGGGCGAGGTCAATCAGCATCCGGTGCCTCTCACTCAGCGGCGGCAGGGCGTCCAGGGCATACCAGCCCACCTCGGTGGATTCGTCGTCGTTCACCCGGGCGGTTCCGGAAACGTAACGGCAGCTGAAGGCCAGGTTCAGGAAGGAACAGACGTCCCCGTTGGGAAAGGTGACCGGCCCGTGGGCGCCCACGTGGATGAGGTGCTCGAGTTCAGCGTGGATGCCGGTTTCCTCTTCCACTTCCCGCAGCGTGCCGGGCCCGGCCTCCTCCCCGGGTTCGAGCATTCCGGTGATCAGGGCCCACCTGCCGTTGTCGCTGCGGCGGCCCAGCAGAACCTGCCCTTCCGCGTTGAACACCACGGCTGTGACGCCGGGCAGCCAGAGCGGCTCGTGTCCGATCCGTTCGCGCAGGGACAGGACAAAATCAGGGGTAGGCATGGTCCTACTGTAGGGCAGGGACCAGCATGGCCACGGCGGCACCCAGGAGCAGGAACGGGCCGAAGGCCACGGTGGACGACGCCGTTCCGCGCCTGGTGAGGATCAGTCCCAGACCCCAGAGTCCGCCGAACACAAACGCCCCGACCGTCCCCGCCAGGACCTGGGCCGGTCCGAGGAACCCCAGGTAGAGGCCCAGCAGTCCCGCGAGCTTGACGTCGCCGAAGCCCAGTCCCGCCGGGCTCAGCAGCCGCAGCGCGAAAAACCCGGTCCACAGCGCAGCCGCGCCCAGGACCGTCCCGGTGACGCGGTCCGGTTCCCCGGCAGCGAGCGCGGCGCCGGCCAGCAGTCCCCCGGCCACCGGATAGGACGGCAGGACCAGCGCGTTGGGCAGCCGGCGGGTGCGGATATCGATCGCGGCCAGCCGCAGGGCCAGGACCGTAAACCAGGCCAGTGCCAGACTGAGCAGTACAGCGGCGAGCGCGCTGCCGCCTGCTCCGTTCCCCCAGTAGGCCGCCAGGATGTCCACCATGGGCACCACCGTAGCCCCGGCCCGGCGGATTCAGGGGGCCGGACCTGCGGCTGTGGACAAGTCAGCCGATCTGCCCTTCCTCCAGCAGTTCCGTCACGAGTGCGGCAATCGGCGAACGCTCCGACCGTGTCAGCGTCACGTGTCCGAACAGCGGATGGCCCTTGAGGGTTTCAACGACGGCGGCCACGCCGTCGTGCCGGCCCACCCGCAGGTTGTCGCGCTGCGCGACGTCGTGGGTGAGCACCACGCGTGAGTTCTGCCCGATCCGGGACAGCACGGTCAGGAGCACGTTCTTCTCCAGCGACTGCGCCTCGTCCACGATCACGAAGGAGTCGTGCAGGGAGCGGCCGCGGATGTGGGTGAGCGGCAGGACCTCGAGCATGCCGCGGTCCAGCACCTCCTCCACCACCTCCTTGGAGACCAGTGCCTCCAAGGTGTCGAACACGGCCTGGCCCCAGGGACCCATTTTCTCCGACTCGCTGCCCGGCAGGTAGCCCAGTTCCTGCCCGCCCACGGCGTAAAGCGGCCGGAAGACCATCACCTTGCGGTGTTCCCTGCGTTCCAGCACCGCCTCCAGCCCGGCGCACAGTGCCAGCGCGGACTTACCCGTTCCCGCCCGTCCGCCGAGGGAGACAATCCCTACCTCGCGGTCCATCAGCAGGTCGATGGCCAGCCGCTGTTCCGCTGAGCGTCCATGCAGTCCAAAGACATCCCGGTCCCCGCGCACCAGCCGCAGCCGCTTGTCTGCTCCCACGCGGCCCAGCGCCGAGGCGCGTCCGGCCATCAGCACCGTGCCGGTGTTGACCGGCAGCTCCGCCGCCTCGGGGATCAGGACTGCCTGGTGGTCATAGAGCATCGCCATGTCAGCATCGGAGATTTCCAGTTCCGCCACTCCGGTCCAGCCGCTGTCCCGGACCAGTTCGTTTCGGTATTCATCCGCTGCCAGCCCCATGGCCGAGGCCTTGACCCGCATCGGCAGGTCCTTGGATACCACGGTGACGTTCCGGCCGCCGTCGGCGAGATTCTTGGCGACGGCGAGGATCCGGCTGTCATTGTCGCTGCCCCGGATCCCCGCGGGCAGCACATCCGTGGAGATGTGGTTCAACTCCACCCGCAGCGTCCCGCCGCTCTCGCCCAAGGGAACAGCCGTTCCCAAACCGCCGTGCCGGATCCGCAGGTCATCCAGCAGCCGAAGTGCATTGCGTGCGAAATAGCCCAGCTCCGGATCCTGGCGCTTGCGCTCCAGTTCGGTGATGACCACCAGCGGAAGAATCACCTCATGTTCGGCGAACCGGAGGATCGCCCGCGGATCGGACAGCAGCACCGAGGTATCCAGCACAAAGCTGGCCCGCTCCGGTACCTGCATCTTCTGTTCAGCTGCCACGTGGAACTCCCGTCAGGGGCACCCCGGGGGCCCCGGTCGCTGGATCTACCGACAGGACCAAAGTACGCCCGCAGGCTGCAGTGCCGCAGCAGGACACGGCGGGTAACGGCCGGTACGAGGCAGGCTGTTAAGGCAGCGGCAGGGAGCTGGTCCGTCAGGACCCGAAGCGCCGCTGCCGGCTGGCGTAGTCACGCAGGGCGCGCAGGAAGTCCACCCGCCGGAAGTCCGGCCAGAGCGCCTCGCAGAAGTAGAACTCGCTGTACGCGCTCTGCCACATCAGGAAGCCGGAGAGACGCTGCTCACCGGAGGTCCTGATGACCAGTTCCGGATCCGGCTGTCCGCGGGTGTACAGGTATTCGGAAATCTTCGTGTCGCAGATTTCCTCGGTCACGTCCGCGATGTCCTTGCCCTCGGCTTCGGCGTCCCGCAGCAGCTCCTTGACGGCATCCACGATTTCCCGGCGTCCGCCGTAGCCGATCGCCACGTTGACATGCAGCCCCTCGGCGTCGGCGGTGCTTTCGCCGAGCTCGGTGAGCTGCTTGGCCAGCCGCGACGGAAGGATCTCCAATGCCCCTACGGGCTGGACCCGCAGGTTGCCCTCTTCGCCCAGGCGGTCCAGGGTGTTGCCGATGATGTCCAGCAGCGGTTCAAGCTCGTCCGGGTCGCGGTTCAGGTTGTCCGTGGACAGCATGTAGAGGGTCACCATCCGCACGCCGAGTTCCTGGCACCAGCCGAGGAACTCCAGGATCTTGTCCGCTCCGGCCTGGTGCCCGTCGCTGGTGGGCGCGCCGGCTAGTTTGGCCCACCGACGGTTTCCATCCACCATCACCCCGATGTGTTCGGGGATGCGGTCTCCGATAAGGGACCGCCGCAGCTTACGCTCGTAGTAGGCGTAGACAACACCGGGGAATTTCATTGTTTGCCTCACGTGCCTGGGATCCGGAGCGGGAACCGCCAAACAGCCGGTCCCGCATACCCCGGGTCTGCCCAAAGTATAAAAATCTTCTCCTAGGCTACCGCTAGCTCGCCTTGCCGAAGCGCAGATCCACGGCGCCAGCGGCTTACCCAACCGTAAGTTACTCGAACGTAGGTTAGAATTCCGTTATGGATTCGTCACCATTCTCCACCCCGGCCTCAAAGGTTCCCGCCCAGCACGATCCCGAATCGCGGACCGCACCCGGTCCCCTCGAAAACGCCGTGGAGGCGGTTGCAGAAGAACTGGACATCAAGCCCCGGCTGCGCGGCTGGCTGCACGCCGGCGCCACTCCTCTTGCACTGGCGGCAGGGATCATCCTGGTGGTCCTCGCCCCTACGGCCGGCACCCGGATCGCGTCGGCAATCTACGCCTTGACCGGCGTGCTGTTGTTCGGCACCAGCGCCGTCTATCACCGCGGCAACTGGTCTCCTCGGGTCAAGCTGGTCCTTAAACGCCTGGACCACACCAACATCATGCTGGTGATCGCCGGTTCCTACACCCCGCTGGCCTGGTCGCTCCTGCCCCGGCAAAGCGCAGTGACGCTGCTGTGGATCATCTGGGCGGGCGCGCTGGTCGGGGTTGCGTTCCGGCTGCTGTGGCTGCACGCACCCCGCTGGCTCTACACGCCCGTCTATATCGCACTGGGCTGCGCGTCGCTGTTCTACATTCCGGATTTCTACGGCGTCAACCCCACCGCGGCCATCCTGATTTGCCTGGGGGGTGCCATGTACATTGCCGGCGCCGTGATCTACGCGATGAAAAAGCCGAATCCCTCCGTGGACTGGTTCGGCTTCCACGAGATCTTCCACGCCTTCACGCTGGCCGGATTTGCCGCGCACTACATAGCCATCCTGATGGCTGTCCGCGCGGCGGGCTAAGGACCCGTTCCCCGGAACTGTGCCGCCAGCTCCTGCGGATCGGCTACCGGCCTGCTGCAGACCATCCCGCGGCACAGGTAGGCCAGGGCTCCCCCGTCCGGCGCGGGCCGGTTCCGCAGCAGCGGCACCGCGGTTTCGCCGCCGGGTCCGCTGGCGACGACGACGGCGGGACCACCCGCGGCCCGCCCGGCACGGAGCAGCCGGCCCATCAGGACGGGGTCGCTGCCCGTGACGGCCAGTTCCCGCGGTCCGTCCAAGGCTTGCGCGAGGACGGACATCGCCCAGCCGCCGGCGCGCGGTGCCCGTGCGGCCACCAGCTGCACGTGGGCGAGCAGTGCTTCGGCGAGGGCGCGGTGCCGGGAGGAACCCGAATAGGCCGCGTAGGTCACCAGCACCCCGGCGAACAAGGCGGTGCCGCTGGGAGCGGGTCCGTCCATCGGATCCGCGGCGGAGATCGACCCCTGCGCGGCAGCGAGCTGGTCGGTACGCACGGCGCTGTCCTGCAGGACGCCGTCGGCAATGAACCGCTGCTCTGCGGCCAGCACCAGTTCCTCTGCGGCGCGGTACCACTGTTCCTCGCCTGTCGCGGCGAAAAGCGCAAACAGGCCCTCTGCAGCACCGGCATAATCCTCCAGCTGGCCCTCGATGCCGGAGGCGGTGCCTGCGTGGGAGACCCGGACGAGGACGCCGTCCCGGTAGTGGACGCGCAGCAGGTAACCGGCGGCACGGCGTGCCAGATCCAGCAGGCCGGCGGCCTTCCCGTCAGGGTCTCCGGCGTCGGCGAGGGCAAGTGCTGCATCGGCCAGGCCTGCAACGGCCAGCCCGTTCCATCCTGCGACCACCTTGTCGTCGCGGTCCGGCTGGGGGCGCCGGTCCCGCACGGCCAGCAGGGCGGGACGGCTCCGCTGCCAGAGCTGCTCCTCCGCCGGCTCCAGGCTGCGGCCGAAGTGCAGGGTGGACCCGCCGTCCTCCATCCGGCCGGTTTCGAGGTCCAGCAGGGAGAGCACGGCGTCGGCGTCCGCCCCGGCACCGGCCAGCACGGTGCGGAGTTCCTCGGAAGTCCACACGTAGGTGGCACCTTCCCTCCGCTTTCCGTCCACCAAGGTGTCGGCGTCGAGCGAGGAGGCAAAGCCGCCGCCGTCCACGAGCAGCCGCCGAGCGAGCCAGGCCGCCGTGTCGGCGCTGACCTGCAGCGCCAGCCGCCGCTGGTCCCCGGTGGGCGCGGAACGGCTCCAGTGGGCGTAAAGGCGCAGCAGCTGCGCGTTGTCGTAGAGCATCTTCTCGAAGTGCGGAACAGCCCAGGCCCGGTCCACGGTGTACCGGGCGAAGCCGCCTTCGAGCTGGTCGTACAGTCCGCTGCGGGCCATGGTTTCCAGGGTGCGGCCGGCGACGGCGGCGGCGGTGCCCGAGGCCGGGCGGCCGGCGGCACCGTACACCAGCAGGAACCGCAGCAGGGGCGACGGCGGGAACTTCGGTGCCCCGCCGAGCCCGCCGAAGCGCGGATCTTCCTGTTCTGCCACCGCCTCGACGGCGGCTTCCAGCACCTCGCCGGAGAGCGGCCCGGCCCCGCCGGTGGCAAGCCCCAGGGTGCCGACCAGCGTACGGTTCCCGGCCTGGGCGGAGGCCAGGTGCGCGGCAATCTGCGCGGCGCTGGTCTCCACTTCCTCCGGGCGGTCCCGCCAGGCGGAGGAGACGGCTTCCAGCACCTGTCGGAAGGAGGGCATTCCCTGCAGCTGGCGGGGCGGGAAATAGGTGCCGGCGTAGAAGGTCCGGCCGTCCGGAAGGGTAAAGACACTCATCGGCCAGCCGCCCTGCCCGGTGAGGGCCTGGGTGGCGGCCATGTACACGGCGTCGACGTCGGGGCGTTCCTCGCGGTCCACCTTCACCGAGACGAAGTTCTCGTTCAGGTACTGTGCCGTGGCTGCGTCCTCAAAGGACTCGTGCGCCATGACGTGGCACCAGTGGCAGGCGGCGTAGCCCACCGAGATAAAGACCGGAACGTTCCGGCGCCGCGCCTCAGCGAAGGCTGCATCGCCGAACGGCCACCAGTCAACGGGGTTGTCCGCATGCTGGCGCAGGTAGGCCGACGCCTGGTTCCGAAGTCTCTCAGCCATGGGGTGCCCGTTACCTCAGGTGGTCCCAGGTGCTGTCCCGGTCCGCGGGATTATCCACGGCCTTATCCAGGTGAAGCGCCGTCCGGGAGGCATCCGGGCTGCCGGGGGCTTCGTTGCCGGAGGCGTCGCGGTCTGCGGTCTCCTCAGCGGCAATCACCTGTTCCCGGTAACGGACCCGGCGGATCCGCTTCGTCATGTCGCGGATCAGGAAGATGATCGCAATCACCATGAAGAGCGTAAAGAGGAACCCCAGCAGGCCCGGGGTGACGTCTTCTGCGGCAACTCCCGGCGCGAGGGTCTCCTCGGGTGCCGGGGTGACGGCCGTAGCCAGGCTGTACAGGAAGTTCACGGTATTTCTCTCTTGTAGATACTGCGGCGGAACCTGCGGTTCCTAAGGCTCTATCGTATGCCAGCGAACAGGTCGGTCTCAGGGAGTTCGGTTTCCACGCGGGACTCAATCAGGGAGTAATCCTCCCAGGGCCAGACCTTGCGCTGCAGGTCCGGGCTGACCGCAAAGAAGAAGCCCTCCGGATCAACCTGCGTGCGGTGGCTGCGCAGCGCCTCGTCCCGGACTTCGAAATAGTCCCCGCATTCGATCTGGGTGGTGGTGGAGTGCACGGGCACCGGCGGCTGGTGGCCTTCCGTGTCGGTTTCCTGCCAGGCGGCGATCCGTTCGGCGTACGGGGACTGCAGACCGGCCTCTTCCAGCGCGAAGTGCAGTGCGCGGAACCGCTCGGGGTTGAACGCCCGGTCGTAGTAGAGCTTCAAGGGCTCCCAGGCGGCTCCCGTCCCGGGGTACCGTGCAGAGTCACCGGCGGCGGCAAAGGCTTCCACCGCGACCTTATGGGCCATGATGTGGTCCGGGTGCGGATAGCCGCCGTTTTCGTCGTAACTGATGATCACGTGGGGGCGGAACTCGCGGACCAGCTTCACCAGCGGGGCCGCTGCCCGTTCCAGCGGCTGCAGGGCAAAGCACCCGATGGGGAGGTCCGGCAGCGGATCCCCTTCGGGCAGTCCGGAATCGGCGAATCCCAGCCAGCGGTGCTGAATTCCCAGGGCTGCCTGCGCGGCGGCCATTTCCCTGCGGCGCAGTCCGGCCAGGTCCCGCTTGCCGGCAGGATCGCTTTCGGCGCCGGGGTTGAGGATGGAGCCCCGCTCCCCGCCGGTGCAGGTGGCCACCATGACCTCGACGCCGGCGGCGGCGTAGGAAGCCATCATGGCAGCACCCTTGCTGGCCTCGTCATCGGGGTGGGCATGCACCGCGAGCAGGCGCAGCGGGGTGGTACTCCGGGATTCAGTGCTTTCGCGGGCAGACAAGGCAACTCCTGAGGTAAGCGGATTATGACGGCGGATTCGACGGCTAAAATAGGGGTGTGAGCACTTCGGAAGGCCAGCACGAGATGTCGGCACCCCAGCAGCCGGACGTTTCCACGTCTGAGTCCAGATTAGCCAATCGCTACGGCGCTCCAAAGCGGAGCCTCTCCCGGCGCGCGCGGATCATTGCGGTGTCTGCTGCGGTGGCTGCCGGCGTAGGGGCCGCGGCCTGGATGAACGTTCCGTCCTCCACCGGAACGGTGACCTCCAAGGATGTCGGCTTCACCTTTCCGGAGGACGGACGTGTGGTGGTGGATTTCAAGGTCGACAAATCGGCCGGGAGCACTGCCGCCTGCGCCGTCCAGGCGCTCAATGAAAGCTACGCCGTCGTCGGCTGGAAGACGGTGATCCTGGGCCCGGAGGCACCGGAAAGCAGCACCCAGCAGGTGGAACTCCGCACGGACTCCCCGGCGGTCACCGGCGGAGTGAATACCTGCTGGATTCTGGATGAGGATTAGCCCCCGCTGACGTCTTCGTCCCGCATATTGGGTTAAGCCCGCGGGCAAACTAGTATGGAGAGCACGACATGCCCCGCCCAGGTGTTCCGGCTGGTCTTTGGTAGAGATTCCAAACCAGACGGTCTCCGCCCGGCGGGGTCTTTGCTTGTCAGGCCAATCCGGCCGGCGGGCACTCAGCCATGCCGGACCAATAGATGGCCCGGACGTTTATATAAGGAGATACCCGTGTCCACCAACAGCGCATCTGTCGCCTGGCTCACGCAGGAGTCTTATGACCGCCTGAAGGCGGAACTGGAGCATCTGTCCGGCCCCGGACGGACGGAGATTGTTGCCCGCATCGAGCAGGCACGCTCTGAGGGCGACCTCAAGGAAAACGGCGGCTACCACGCAGCGAAGGAAGAGCAGGGCAAGACCGAGGCCCGCATCCGCCAGCTGACCCAGCTCCTTGAAACCGCACACGTTGGCGAAGCTCCGGCAGATGACGGAGTTGTGGAACCGGGCATGCTGGTGGAAGCCCGTGTTGCAGGCGACGTTGAGACCTTCCTGCTGGGCAGCCGTGAAATTGCCGGTGACAGCAGCATTGACGTCTACAGCGAAAAGTCACCGCTGGGTGCATCCATCCAGGGCCTCAAGGCCGGGGACAGCACCACTTACACGGCGCCGAACGGCAAGAGCATCTCCGTGGAAATCATCTCCGCCAAGCCGTATATCGCTTAGGCTTTATAACCCGGTAATGCAGGCGGGCTCTCCTACGGGAGGGCCCGCCTTTGCGTTGATGCGTCCCGGCGCAGCACGACGGCGGCCAGCACCCCGCCGGCCGCCCCGAACAGGTGCGCCTGCCACGAGATACCCCAGGACGTGGGGAAAAGGCCCCAGAGGATTGATCCGTAAATCAGGAACAGCACGCCGCTGAGCAGGATCTGGGCAACGTTCCGGTTATAGAAGCCGCGGACGATCAGATACGCGAAGAGCCCGAAGACCACGCCCGAAACACCCACGGTCAGCCCGGCGCCGAACAGCCACACGCCGATTCCCGAGCACAGCCAGGAGATGGCCAGCACCGAGGCGAACCGGCGGACCCCTTCCAGCAGGGTCAGGAAGGAAAAGACGATCAGGGGCAGGGTGTTGCCCAGGAGATGGGAGGTGCCGGCATGCAGCAGCGGAGCGAACACCACGCCGTCGAGCCCCTCCAGCTGCCGCGGCAGGATGCCCAGCAGCGGAAAGACGATCGGTTTGATGAGGAAGGTGAGCAGGTACACCGCCCACAGCGCGGCGGCAAACAGCAGCGAGCCCGTCAGGGCGGTGCGTACGCGGGAGGAAGCCATCGGCTTAACCCGCCAGCACTACGGGCTGGAAACCCACGGCACGCAGGTTCTTCAGCACCAGTTCGCAGTGCTCGTGGCCCTTCGTTTCCATGTTGATGGTGATGGCGACATCTCCCATGCTGATGGATCCTCCTACCCTCGTGTGGTCCACTCCTGTGACATTGGCATCCGATTCCGCGATGATCCGCGAGATGGTGGCCAAGGACCCGGGACGGTCGTCCAGGAGGATGCGGACCACCAGATAACGGCCCGCAGCCGCCAGTCCCCGCTGGATGACCTTCAGCATCAGCATCGGGTCGATATTGCCGCCGGAGAGGATCACTGCCGTGTTTCCGGGATTGTCGATCTTCCCGTCCATCAAGGCGGCCACTCCCACGGCTCCTGCCGGTTCCACGACCATCTTGGCACGTTCAAGGAGGAAAATCAGTGCGCGGGCCAGGGAGTCCTCGCTGACCGTCACCACATCGTCCACCAGTTCGCGGATGATGGAGAACGGCAATTGTCCGGGACGCCCGACGGCGATGCCGTCCGCGATGGTACTGACCCGGGTCAGCGGCACCAGGGCGTCAGCTGCCAGCGACGGCGGATAGGAGGCTGCGTTCTCCGCCTGGACGCCGATGACCCGGATCTCCCGGCCCAGCTCCCGGGCGCGGGACTTGAGTGCGACGGCGACGCCGGCGAGCAGGCCGCCGCCGCCCACCCCCATCAGTACGGTGTCCAGGTCCGGTATCTGGTCCAGCAGCTCGAGGCCGATGGTCCCCTGCCCCGCCACCACGTCCACGTTGTCGAACGGGTGGACGAAAACGGCACCCGTGCGGTCCGCGTAGCGCTGGGCCTCGGCCAGGGCGTCGTCCACGGTGTGGCCGTGGAGGATCACCTCGGCGCCGTGCCCCCGGGTGGCAGCCAGTTTGGGCAGCGCCACTCCCAGCGGCATGTAGATCCGGGCGGCGATGCCCAGCCGCGCGGCGGCCACCGCCACGCCCTGGGCGTGGTTTCCTGCGGAGGCCGCCACCACTCCCCGGGCCTTGTCCGCAGGGGACAGCTTGGCCATCAGGACGTAGGCGCCGCGGACCTTGAAGGAACCTGCCCGCTGCAGGTTTTCACATTTGAGGTAGACGGGTGATCCGGTCTCACGGGCCAGCGCCCGGGACGACTCGACGGGGGTGTGGGCAATAACGCCGTCGAGGAGCTTCGCAGCCGCACGGATGTCGTCCAGCGTCACCGGCAGCAGAGGCAGATCGGTCATGGCCGGCGCTCCTTCCCTGTAGGAAGCGCATCCTCTGTACCGGAACCTGCACCGGAACCGCTGTCCCCCTCCGCCGGGCCGCCGTCGTCGTTCTCTGCATCCGGTTCGATGGCCAGGTCATCCTCCCAGCCCCGTGCCGCGATGTAACGGATCATCGTGTTGAGGATGGCCAGCAGCGGCACGGAGAACAGGGCACCGGGGATCCCCGCGGCGAGGGAGCCGCCCGTGACCGCCAGGATCACGGCCAGCGGGTGGAGGGACACGGCCCGGCCCATGACCAGCGGCTGCAGGATGTGCGATTCCAGCTGCTGCACCAGGAGGACGATGCCCAGCATGATCAGGGCGTTGACGCCGCCGTTGGCCACCAGCGCCAGCAGGACGGCCACGAAGCCGGTGACAAACGCGCCGACCAGCGGAACAAACGAGCCCAGGAACACCAGGACCCCGAGCGGAAGGGCCAGCGGCACGCCGATCAGGGCCGCACCGGCGCCGATCCCCACGGCGTCGATCAGTGCCACCATCACCTGCACCCGCACGTAGTTGACCATGGATTCCCAGCCGTGGATGCCGGCTCCATAGGCGGCCGGCCGCGCGCGGCGGGGCAGCAGCCCGGAAGTGAATTCCCAGATCCGGCGCCCGTCCAACAGGAAGAAGACCAGGGCGAAAAGGGTCAGGAGAAGGCCGGCGGCGAAGTGGCCGGCACTGCTGCCCACGCTCAGGGCACCGGAAAGGATATTGGCCGAGTTGTCCTGCAGGGTGGTGCTGGCCTCGTCGAACAACGAATCCAGGTCGCCTGCCGTGATGTTCAGCGGCCCGGAGGACAACCAGTCCTGGACCTGGCGGACGCCCTGCAGCGTCTCTCCCCAGAGGTCGCGGAAGCCGAGGGCGAGCTGCCGTCCCACCAGTGCCAGGGCAGCGGTGATGACACCCAGGAACGCCACGATGGTCACTGCCACGGACAGTCCGCCGGGCAGCCGGTTCCGGCGCAGCCACTTGGTGACCGGTGACAAAAGCCCGGCCAGCAGGGCGGCGACCATCAGCGGAATAATCAGCAGCGAGAAGTGGCTCAGGATCCAGACGAGGCCGGCGCCGACAATCAGGACAATTCCGAGGCGCCAGGCCCAGGCTGCGCTGACCCGCAGGGCGAAGGGGACCTCGTCATTGTTCCGGCTGGAGTTCGCCGCCGCCGCCTGCAGCGCGCGGGGCGCCGCCGTGCGGCGTACGTGGGGTTTCATGGGGCCATCTTTCCATATCCGGCTTCGCCCGGACCCCTCTTTACGTGCCTATCCGTGGTGTTACCGCGCCGGAGCCAACTCGCCCCGGATGCCCCAGCGGGCCGAAAAAGTCCTACCGGGTGCCAGCCAGACCAGTCCTTCCCCGGAGTTGAGTGCATTGGCCGGCGCCGTCATCGGCTCCAGAGCCACGGCCCGGGGCTGGCCGGGGAAGGTGTCGGTGACGAAGACATGGACGTAACGGCATTCGGGTCCGGCCCAGAGGCTGACCGTGCGTCCGTCCGGGGCCGCGAGGACATACCGGTGCGCCGCGCCGTCGGGGCCGGTGTCGTCCAGGGCGAGGTCCGTGTAGGCGCTGTCCAGCAACAGGCCGCCCACCCGTGCTCCGGCCCGGAGGTCCGCCGTTCCGGCGGGCTCCTGCCGGCCGGTGGGGATGAGCCGGTCATCGACGGTCAGCACTGTTGATGCAGCCACGGTCAGCACCAGGTCTTCGGTCGGTACGTCGCCGAGCCGAAGGAAGGGATGGGCACCGAGGGCTACGGGGGCCTCTGCTCCGCCCTGGTTGGTCAGGCTCTGGCGCACGTGCAGGCCGCCGTCGTCGTCAAGGCTGTAGCGCACGCGGTGCAGCAGGTGGAACGGATATCCGTGCTGCGGGAAGATCCCGGCCTCCAGTTCCACGGCACCGGGAACCTGTTCCCGGACCGTGTAGCCGGTGTTGCGCAGCAGGCCGTGGCTGGCATGCCCGCGCGAGGGCTCGGTAATGTCCAGCTGCTGGGTCCGTCCGTCCAGCGTCCAGCGCCCGTCCGCCACACGGTTGGGCCACGGGGCAAGGAGCACGCCGTTGGCGGAGGGAGGGATGGCGCTGTCCGGGTAGGTCTGGAACAGGTCCACACCGTCAACCGTGTACCGGCGGAGCGCACCGCCCAGGGATCCAATGACGGCACGAGCGCTGCCGCGGGTGATTTCGTACTGTGTGCCGGTGGCCGGGACGGCCTCCGCGGGTTCGCTGCCGGTTGCGTTCATGCCGCCTTATCCTACCCGTGCCCGCCGCTGCTCACTCATCGAAATGGGTGCTCACCCGGTCGCTCACCGCAGCCACCACTCCGGCTGCGACGTTGCGGATTTTGATGTTGCGGCTGTTCGAGACGCTGCGGAGGATGTCTATCGCGGCCTGCTGGCCGCAGCCGTTCTGTCCCATGATGATGCCCGCGGCCAGGTCCACCACGGTCCGTGATTCCAAGGCCGCCTGGAGGTTCGCCGCCCGGTTGGCCTGGGCATCGAGCAGCAGTGCCAGCCGGAGGGCCTTGGCTGTCTCAGCTGCAACGGCGTGCACTCCGGCCATTTCCTCCGGTCCGAACGCATATGCGGAGGCCGAATAGCAGCTGAGGACCCCGCGGTCCCCCTGCAGCGGCAGGGCGACGACGGCGACCGCCCGGACGCCGTGATGTTCCGCGCCTGACAGGGTAATCCAGCGGTGTGCTGCAGCCAGGTCCGACACCACGACGTCGGGTCCGCCGCCCAGCACCGTGCCGCCCGGGCTGCCGGGCCCGTACTCATCATCTGCAGCCATCCCCGCCAGACCCTCGGTCCGGACGGCAAGCCGGGGCCGGCGGCTGCGTTCAACGGCAATCGAGCACCCGTCCGGCGGGGAGAGGCCCATCCTGCGGGCGGCAACACCTGCCGCTTCCGTCAGGAACGCCTCAGTGTCCGAACCGGCCAGCAGGACGGCGACGAGTTCTTCGACCACCGACTGCGGCTGCGGTTCGGCCATGGACAACTCCTTTTCCTGCCGGGGTATGCGGAGGCTCCGCCGCAGCGGGGACCACCCTGCGCCGCCATGCTACGTCCGCGGACGGACCGTGCCCAGAGTCCCGGGCCGAACCGGGCACCCGGAGCCGTTAAACAGCGGAAGGACCGCAGGCGACTCGCCTGCGGTCCTTCCGGATGTATTACCGCTTGAGTTGCTGCCGCGGCGGATTAGTCGTTGCCGCGGAGGATCGACAGGAGACGGATGATCTCCACGTACAGCCACACCAGCGTCACCGTCAGGCCGAACGCCGCAGTCCAGGAGTAACGCTCCGGGGCGCCTGCCTTGACGCCCTGCTCAATGGACGTGAAATCCATGATGAGCGAGAACGCTGCCAGGCCGATGGCCAGGATGCCGATGAAGACGCCCAGCGGGATACCGAAGATCTCGACGCTGCCGCGCAGACCCCACGGATCCTGTACTCCGCCGAAGATCATCAGGCCGACGTTGATCAGGGAGAAGACGGCGTAACCGATGATCGCGATCATGAAGAACCGCACAGCCTTGGGCGTGGCACGCACCTTGCCGCTGCGGAACAGCACGAGGGTGACGGCGAAGACTGCCAGCGTGCCCAGTACGGCCTGCAGGCCGACGCCGGGGTACATCCCGTCCAGGACAGCGGTGAGGCCGCCGAGGAACATGCCTTCAAGGAAGGCGTACGCAAGGATCAGCCCGGGAACGGGTTCACGCTTGAACGAGTTGACGAGGCCCAGGACAAAACCGCCCAGGGCGCCCAGGATCATTAGTCCGCTGCCCATCGACGGCAGCACGAAAGTGGGGATTGCAGCGCCCACCAGGATCATCGCCAAGCAGAAAACCGTCTTCATGATGACGTCGTCATACGTCATGCGGCCCATGTCCGACGGCTTGGCGGACGGGGCCGTGTAAAGATCCTGCAGCTGCTGCGGGGTCATGTAGCTGTTGTCAGTTGCCAGTGAACCCGTGGCGGTGCCGCCGCGGGTCTGGGCTTTGAAGTTCTTTCCGTTAAAAACCGGATTTCCGCCACGTGCCATTGAATCTGTCCTCCATCTGGGGGGCTGTTTCAGCCCAGCCTACCAAGTACAACGAAGACGGAGGACGGCGGATTCCCGCGAATCCGCACCTGCGGATAACGGTTCGGCATACCGGAGTCCTCCCGGGCCTGCCTCCCTTGCGCCAAGGGCAGCACAGTTGTTATCCGATCGCGACATGCGCAGGAGGAGAAACGTCACTGCCTGAAACATTCAGTGGGTAGCATGTTCCCCAATCGGTGACGTGTGTCACATCTACCCGCCTGCGCGCCGCTTCTTCGGTTCCGCAGCCCTGCGTGGAGGTTTCAGAACTTGGTAAGAACATCGGCGCTGACCCGGTATCTGGGGATGCTGGCGGCCATGGCAGCGTTGTTTGCTGCCATGCTGCTCGCAGCTCCTGCCGCTTTGGCCACAACAGCCACACCCGACGCCCCGGCGTCCTCTGCCAGCCCCGGCCCGACAGACGCGGCCGAATACCGCGACCGGATCAGCGGCGTCTTGAAGAACGCGGGCGCGCCCCTGGAGGGCGTCACCATCACCGCCACCGGCAACGGGTACGAGGCCGAGGCGGTGACCGGGGCAAACGGATCCTGGTCCATCGGCGTCCCGCAGCAGGGCGCGTATGAAGTGGAGCTGGACGAATCCACCCTTCCGGAGGGTGTCGCCCTGGCGGAAGGCCAGCAGAACCCCCGCACCGTCACCTTCGCCAACACCACCAACATCACCACGCTGTTCCTGCTCGGTGAAGGAATTGTGCTGCAGGAGGAGAGCTTCGGTTCCCTGCTGCTGGAGCGGGCGGTGGCGGGCCTGAGCTTCGGCCTCCTGCTCGCCCTGAGCGCCGTCGGCCTGTCGCTGATCTTCGGCACCACCGGCCTGACCAACTTCGCGCACGGGGAAATGGTAACCCTGGGTGCCGTCCTTGCCTTCGCCTTCGCCGCCATGGGCATGCCGCTCTGGGCAGCCCTCCCGTTGGCGGTCCTGGCCGGCGGGGCCTTCGGCTACGTGCAGGACGCCGGGATCTGGAAACCGTTGAGACGCCGCGGCACGGGCCTGGTGCCCATGATGATCGTCAGCATCGGCCTGGCCGTGGCAGTGCGCTACACCGTGCTGTTCTTCTTCGGCGGCGGGACACAGCAGCTGCCGGGCTCCCAGAGTCCGATATTGGAACTCGGACCCGTGTCCATTCCCCGGAATACCCTGGTGTCCCTGATCGTCAGCCTGGCCGTCATCCTGGTGGTCGCGCTCCTGCTGCTGCGCACCAGGATCGGCAAGGCCACCCGGGCAGTGGCGGACAACCCCGCCCTGGCCGCGGCGTCGGGCATTGACGTGGACCGGGTCATCCGGCTCGTCTGGGTCATCGGCGGAGCCCTTGCCGCCATGGGAGGCATCCTCTGGGCGTACTACCGACCGGGTGTTTCCTTCAATATGGGCCAGCAGATCCTGCTGCTGATCTTCGCCGGAGTGACCCTCGGCGGTCTCGGCACGGTCTTCGGCGCACTGGTCGGGTCCGTCCTGGTAGGCCTCTTCGTGGAAATCTCCACACTCTGGCTGGAAGCGGACCTGAAATACGTGGGCGCCCTGGTCATCATGATTCTTGTCCTGCTGGTCCGGCCGCAGGGACTCCTCGGCCGCCGCGAGCGCATAGGTTAGGGGCTTAGGTACACATGGATTTCTCCAACATTCTTCTCGGTGCCTTCACTGAGATCATCAGCCCCACCACGGCCGCGTACGCACTGGCTGCCCTCGGGCTGGCCGTGCACTTCGGCTACACCGGCCTGCTGAACTTCGGCCAGGCCGGATTCATGGCCGTCGGTGCCTACGGCTTCGCCATACCGATCCTCTCCTTCAATGCCCCGCTGCCGCTGGCACTGGTGATCGCTCTGCTGGCATCCGCGGTGTTTGCCGTCATCCTGGGCATACCCACGCTTCGCCTCCGGGCGGACTACCTTGCCATCGTTACCATTGCCGCCGCCGAGATCATCCGGTACATCGTCACCACCAACTCCATGACACCGGTGACCGGATCCGCCAACGGCCTCGCCGCCTTTACCGGCAGCTTCTACGCCCTCAACCCGCTACCGGCGGGCTCCTACAGCCTCGGGCCCGTCTCCATGAACGAGCGGGACCTCTGGATCCGTCTGGTGGCCTGGCTCCTGGTGGCCCTTGCCTGCCTCCTGGTGTGGATGCTGATCCGCAGTCCCTGGGGCCGCGTGCTCAAGGGCATCCGGGAGGACGAGAATGCCGTACGTGCACTGGGCAAGAACGTCTACGCCTACAAAATGCAGGCGCTGGTCATCGGCGGCGTCCTGAGCTCGCTGGCCGGAATCATCTTCACCCTCCCCCGGGACGCCGTGCAGCCGGCAAACTACGGGACCGAGCTGACCTTCTACCTCTACACAGCCCTGCTGCTGGGCGGCATGTCCACTGTGCTCGGGCCGGTGCTCGGCTCCATGATTTTCTGGGCCATCCTCTCCGTCACTCAAGGCCTTCTTTACGGCGCCATTGAATCCGGGTACATCACGTTCATCACCACTTCCCAGGCAGGCCAGATCCGCTACATCCTTGTCGGCGTAGCCCTGATGCTGCTGATGATCTTCCGGCCCCAGGGCATCCTGGGCAACAAGAAGGAGCTGTCGTTCGCATGAGCCACCAAGCAGACGAGCCCCTGGCGGCCGCGCGCGCCTCAGGGGCGCACGCAGCCGGTCCGGAAACGGAAGCACCCCTCGACGGTCCCGTTCCTCCGGCGGCCGCGGACAACGACTACATGGACGACGCCCGCCCCATTGCTGCGGGCGAGACCGGTCCGGGCTGCGCCAAACGGGATCCCATCCTGGTGGCCAGGAACGTCACCCGGACCTACGGCGGCATCAACGCCGTGGATGTGGAGCACGTGGAGATTCCGCGGAATAAGATCACCGCATTGATCGGCCCCAACGGTGCCGGGAAAACGACTCTTTTCAACCTGCTGACCGGCTTCGACACACCCCAGTCCGGCAGCTGGCAGTTCGAGGGCAAAGACCTGGCCGGGGTCTCCGCCTACAAGGTGGCACGCCTTGGCATGGTCCGCACATTCCAGCTGACCAAGGTCATGGGCAAGCTGACCGTTTTGGAGAACATGCGCCTGGGTGCCACCGCCCAGCCGGGGGAATCCCTTCGGCGGGCGCTCCTGCCTCCGCTGTGGCGCCAGCGGGAAAAGGAGATTACCGAACAGGCCGACGTCCTGCTGGCCAAGTTCAAGCTGGACACCAAGCGGGGCGACTATGCAGCGTCCCTCTCCGGCGGCCAGCGCAAGCTGCTGGAGATGGCCCGGGCCCTGATGGTCCGCCCCAAACTGGTGATGCTGGATGAGCCCATGGCAGGCGTGAACCCGGCGCTGACCCAGTCGCTGCTTGACCACATCAAGAACCTCAAGGCCGAGGGCATGACCGTCCTGTTCGTGGAGCACGACATGCACATGGTCCGCCACATCGCCGACTGGGTGGTCGTTATGGCCGAAGGCAAGGTGGTGGCAGAAGGCCCGCCGAGCGAGGTCATGAAGGACCAGGCCGTGATCGACGCCTATCTTGGGGCGCACCACGATGTGGACCTCGGCGATTCGGCAGGCTTCGAAAAGCTGGAGGCCGAGTTGGAGCAGGACGCCGAGTCATCGGTGGGTATGGAACCTGACGGCGTGGTCGGCGGGCGGATCGACGAACGGAAGGACCAGGCATGACTGCCGATGCATTCGAAGGCGACTCCGTCGTCAAGGTAACCGATCTCGTGGCGGGCTACATTCCCGGGGTCAACATTCTCAACGGGTGCAGCATCGAGGCACGCCGCGGTGAGCTGATCGGCATCATCGGACCCAACGGTGCCGGCAAATCCACCCTGCTCAAGGCGATGTTCGGCCTGGTCAAGGTGCATTCCGGGACCGTTGTGGTCCGCGGCCAGGACCTTACCGGGCTCAAGGCCAACAAGCTCGTCAGCCGGGGTGTGGGGTTCGTGCCGCAGAACAACAACGTCTTCCCTTCCCTGACCATCGAGGAGAACCTGCAGATGGGCGTGTACCAGGCGCCCAGGACCTTTAAGGAACGCTTCGATTTTGTGGCCGGGGTGTTCCCAGAACTGGCCAAGCGCCGGGCCCAGAGGGCGGGTTCCCTGTCCGGCGGCGAACGCCAGATGGTCGCCATGGGCCGTGCGCTGATGATGGACCCCGCCGTGCTTCTGCTCGACGAACCCTCCGCCGGGCTCTCCCCCGTCAAGCAGGACGAGGCGTTCCTGCGGGTGCATGAGATCAACCGGGCAGGCGTCTCCGTGATCATGGTGGAACAGAATGCCCGCCGCTGCCTGCAGATCTGTGACCGGGCGTATGTGCTGGACCAGGGCCGGGACGCCTACACCGGTACCGGGCGCGAACTCATGAAGGATCCGAAGGTCATCCAGCTCTACCTGGGCACCTTGGCCGAGACGGCCTAGCCCCTCCCGGCCTCAGGAAGGGCCCAGGAGCCGCGGAACACACTCCGCTCCTCCAGGAAGCCCCATCAGAGGCCAGCCAGCAGCAAGGAAGAAGCCCCCGCCGGAACCGGCGGGGGCTTCTTCCTTGCTGTTCTGCTTCAGCTACAGCTGGCCCGCTTCGGAGCGGCTCGGCTGCGGCACGTTGTCAGCGTCGTACTGGTAGATGCCGATGAAGGCTTCCGTGGGGTCGCCGTTCTCATCAAACGTGATCGGTCCGGAGTAGCCGTCGTAATCGATGTCTCCGCCGCCGCGCAGGATGGTCACACAGCCGGCAAAGTCGTAGCACTTCTCGCCCTCGGCGGACACGCTCTCCAGCTGGGCAGCCATGGCCTTGCCATCGGTGCTGCCCGCTGCCTCGGCGGCGAGCGCCAAAAGGGTGACGGCGTCGTAGCTTTCACCAGCGTAGGACCAGTCCTTCAGCGCCGGATCGACTTCAAGCAGGGATTCCTTGAAGTTTTCCGATGCGAAGGTTCCGGGAATGGTTCCCTGCGCCCCTTCAAGGGTTCCGGCATCCAGATCCTTGCTGTAGTCCGACGTATTGCCGTCCACAAAGAACAACTGGCTGGAGTCAACGCCCTTGGCCGTCAGCAGCGGTACGATGCTCTTGGCTTGGTCAAAGCTGATCACCACGATGGCGTCGGGCTTCGCGGCCACAACCGAGTCCACCTGGCTGCTGAACTGGGAGTCGCCCTCATTGAACATCTCCGACACCACCACCTGGCCGCCGGCGTCTTCAACCGAGGTCTTCACGTTGCTCTCCAGCCCCGTGCCATAGGCGTCGTTGAGCACGATCATGCCAACGGTCTGCGCCCCACAGGACATGATGTAGTTGCCCAGGATACGGCCCTGCAGGACATCCGAGGGAGCGGTCCGCCAGAACAGTCCGTTGTCGTCCCACGTGGTGAAGTCCGGTGAGGTGTTGGCCGGGGAGAACTGGATGACGCCTGCACCAGTGATGTTGCCGATCACCGTTTTGGAGACGCCCGAGGATGCCGCACCGACAATGGCACTGACGCCCTGGCTCAGCATGTCGTTTACCGACTGCGTGGCGATATCCGTGGTGGTGTCGCCGGAGTCGCGGTGGACAATTTCGACGTCCTTGCCGAGGACGCCGCCGGACTCGTTGATTTCATTAACTGCCAGGTTGGTGCCGGCGATTTCCGGCGGGCCGAGGTAGGCAAGCGAACCGGTGGTGGGCAGAAGCGTACCGAGCTTGAGCGGTACGTCCGTGGTGCCCGTGGAGGCAGGCACTGCCGCAGGATCACCCTTGGCACCCGGGTCTTCCCCCGTTCCCCCTTGGCTTTCGGGGCAGGTCAGTCCCGCCGCTGCGGCAGTCTCGGCCTCTGTCGCCCCCGCAGTATCTTCCGCGGATGATTCCCCGCCGCCGCTGCAGCCGCTGGCAAACAAGGCAAGACCGAGTCCAAGGGCAGCGATTTTGGCGGTGCGGGCGTATCCCGTGCCCTGACCCAGTCCGCCGGCAGTGCGTAGTGCAGTCATAAAAGTTATCTCCCGATCGAAAGGCGGGTGCCTTTGACGCAATTACCAGGTGTTCCTGATTAGTAGAAAAGCTAGTTGAACATTGTGACGAATATAAGAGGCTTCGGTTACAGCCTTGTAACACTCGTCACATTTCTGCTTTGGTGCCCTTGCCGGAAACTGCGGATAAGGCCTATACGATGGCCGTAGAACCGTTCTCTTGGGGGAAACAATGCACGTTTTACGCCTGTCCACTGCCGCACTTCCGATCGCGGCCCTTTTCCTCTTCGGTCCCGCGGCTCCCGCGTTGGCGCTGGAGTGCGCGCCCGGCACCCTTCCCGCTGTCGTGGACGGGGTGGAGATCTGCGTCGAAGGCACCTACAACCCGTCCGTGCCCGCACCGGCCTACAACCCGGGCGAAAGCACCTACGATCCTTCCACCGGCAACTACTCCGAGGCGGTTCCCGCCGTCCCGGTGCCGGCTCCGGTCCCCGCTGCGCCGGCGGAATCAACGCCCGGACCTGTGGAAACGACGCCCGCACCGGTGGATCCCACGCCTGCACCGACCACCGGCAGCGCCGGCGTCTCGGGCAGCACCGGAGTGAGCTCCCCGTCCACCGCGCCGTCCCCCAGCCGCACATCTACCCCCTCGCCGTCCTCCACGGAGGCCATAGACGAGGAACGCACGGGTGCGGACCTGGTTCTTCCCGGGATCGCGGCCGTCGTCATTCTGGGCCTGCTGGCCGGAGGGCTGCTGCGGCGGCACCGCAACCGGTCCGCGCGCGGCTGAAGTCCAAGGCGCCTCAGGAGCCTGTAAGGGACTGAAGTACCCCAGGTCGGACTCGAACCGACAACACACCGATTTTAAGTCGGTTGCCTCTGCCAATTGGGCTACTGGGGCGCGGCTGACGCCTTCCCAAGCCTACTGGAAACGCCGGGAGGGCGGGAAACACAGCGACGGCGGCCCTCCCTGTGGAGGACCGCCGTCGTCGTGTACCGGAGTTGACCGAAGACTAGGCCTTGACGGCCGGCTTCTTAGCCGGCGTTGCTGCTTCCTCGAAGCCGCGGCGCGGGTCTTCCAGGTTGCGCAGCGAGGTCAGGTCGCGGCCGTAGCTCACGTTCAGGAGCCAGCCCGCGATGACGCGGAACTTACGCTCGAACATCGGCATGGCCAGGCCGTGGTAGCCGCGGTGTGCCAGCCAGGCCGGGAAGCCCTTCAGGCCGAAGCCCATGATGTTGGCAACACCCTTGTACTGGCCCAGGCCGGCAACAGCGCCAAGGCTCTTGTGGTTGTACTCTTCCACAGTGCCGACGCCGTAGCGGGCCGCCATGATGTTCTTGGCCAGCAGCTTTGCCTGGCGGACGGCATGCTGTGCGTTCGGAACGCAGAAGCCGCCCACTCCGCCGCCGGAGAGGTCCGGGACGGCGGAAACGTCGCCGGCAGCCCAGGCGCCGTCGAGGGGACCGTCATCACCGGTGATGCGCAGTTCGGCGTTGGCACGGACGCGGCCGCGCTCGTCGATCGGGAAGTCGGTGGCGCGGACCATCGGGTTCGCCTGCACACCGGCGGTCCAGATCAGGGTGTCTGCACCGAACTCGCCGGCCGGGGACTTGTCCGCCATGTTGATCAGCTTCAGGACGCCGCCTTCGGCGGATGCCAGCGAGGTGTTCAGCAGAACCTCGATGCCGCGCTCACGCATGCTGGCAACAACCCACTCGGCCTGGTCGGGCTTGACCTCGGGCATAACCCGGCCCATGGCCTCGACCAGGACGAAGCGCAGGTCTTCGCGGCGGAGCCGGTCATTGATCCGGACCGCGTCGCGGGCCATGTCTTCAAGTTCGGTCAGGGTTTCGATGCCGGCAAAGCCGCCGCCGACGACGACGAATGTCAGGGCGCGTTCGCGCTCCGGTCCCACGGGCATAAGCGACGCGGTTTCAATGCGTTCGAGCACGTGGTTGCGGGTGGCCATTGCTTCTTCAATGCTCTTCATGCCAATGCCGGCCTCGGCGAGGCCCGGAATCGGGAAGGTGCGGGTGATCGAGCCGGCGGCCAGGACGACGTCTTGGTAGGGCAGCTCGAACGGCTCGCTGCCGTCACCCGGCTCGATGGTGGCCGTGCGGGCGGCGTGGTTGATGGAAGTAACCCTGCCGGTGATCAGCTCGGTGTTCTTCAGGTGCATGCGGTGGGATACAACGGCGTCGCGGGCTTCAATGGTGCCTGCGGCGACCTCGGGGAGGAAAGGCTGGTAGGTCATGTACGGCAGCGGGTCCACTACCGTAACAATTCCGCCCTGCTCCTTTACCTTCTTCTGGAGGTCTTTGGCCACGTACAGACCGACGTAACCACCGCCGACCACCAGAACGCGGGGACGATCAGAAAACTGCTTGTTCGATGCCATGCCCCAATCGTACCCGAGTTTGTGAAAGTCTTCACGAAGCATTTGACAAACGGCACGAGAGCTTTTTTTACTACCGGACCCCGGCCTCGTCGAGGGTCCCCGCTTCAGTGTTTTGGGTTTCGGATACTGCCGCACCGCGGCGCCGCAGACGGCCTACATGGACCGTGCCGGACACCAGCACCCCCACGAGAAGAGCCCCGAAACCCAGCACGACGGCGGCGGAGAGGCCGTCGTTCAGGGGTGCCGGCTCCTGTGCCACCGGGACTTCGGGTTCCGGCAGGTCCGGGACCGTGGGGGCGGGAATGTCGGCGGCGCCCGGCGAGGTGTCCGCCACCCGCCGGTGCACCCGGATCCACTCGGCAATGGTTCCCAGCGGGTTGCTGGTGACGGAAGGAACATCGGCATTCACCGCCGCATTGGCGTCCAGGATCCCGTATCCATAGATGGTGTCCGTACCCGGAACGCCGGCATCCCGCGCGGTACTGACGATCCGGTTGATGACGTCCGCAGCACGCATTTCCGGATGTGCCGCACGGATCAGTGCAGCAACACCGGACACCAGCGGCGCCGCCCCGGAGGTGCCTTCCCATTTCGCATACCGGGATGTGTTCCCGGGCATCCCGCCGATCAGGTCTTCGGCGGGGGCGGCAACACCGATGCTGATGCCTTCGGAGGACGAGTCCAGGCTGGCCTCGCCCTGCCGGTTCAGGCCGGCCACGGTGAGGACCCCGGGAATGGTGGCGGGTGCTCCCACCTGGATCATGCCGACACCGCGGTTGCCGGCGGCTGCGACAACCACCACGTCGTTCTGCTCGGCGTAAAGGAACGCGTCGTCCCAGCTTTCCGGCCAGGCGGTGGAGGTACTGCCCAGGGACATGTTGATGACCCGGGCACCGTTATCCACTGCCCAGCGGACGGCTGTGGGGATCTGCATGTCGATCGGCACGCCGCCGGGGTTGGTTCCGCCGATCCAGGTGGAGACGGCGAGGATCTCGGCTTCCGGGGCCACGCCGATAATGCCGTCGGGGCGGTCGGCCGGCTTGCCCTCGTCTTTGCCGTCCTTTTTATCCCCGCCCTCGGCATCCTTGTCTTCCGCGGGCTTCTCATGCCCCCGGCCGGCCAGCAGCGTGGCCACCAGGGTGCCGTGCCCGGGGGAATCGCCCAGCCCCCTGGCACCCTGCGGATCGCCGGCTCCGGATGCGTCGAAACCGCCGGTGACGGCGCCGGCGAGGTCGGGATGGCTTACGTCGACACCGGTATCAATGACGGCAACCTTCACCCCCGCGCCCTTGGTGGTTTTCCAGGCCTCGGTGACACCGTAGTCCGCCAGCCAGTACTGCTTGTCCCGCCATTCGTCGGCGTGCGCAGGAACAGGTGCCAGGAGCGTCAGCCCCACGGCTGCGCAGAGGGCTGCGGCGGCGGTCCGTAGGCGTGCCGCGCTTCCCCGGCGGCGGCCGGGGGCGGTCCCGGGGGACCTCACGCGCTCAGGGCGATGCCGTCAAGGATGTCGTGTTCGCTGGCGAACGCCGTGGCCACGCGGCCGTCCGTCAGCTCGTCGACGCGGTCCACGATGGTCCGCCAGATCAGCGCACCGGCACCGATAACATCCACCCGGCCTGGGTGCATGTACGGCAGCGATGCCCGGGCGGCACGGTCCCGGCCCAGCAGGGCATCCGCCGTGGCGTCAATCTGCCCGCGGCTCAACTCGGTCCCGTGGATGGCGTCGGGAGAGTATTCCGCCAGGTCCAGGGCGGCGGCGGTGACGGTCGTGATGGTCCCGGCCACCCCCACCAGCCGGTCGGTTTCCGCCAGCGGCACCGTGACCAGTGCGGAGGCAATCATGTCCAGGATCTCCGCCCGGGCCGCCGCTATTTCCGCCTCGGTGGGCGGGTCGGAGCGGAGGTACCGTTCGGTGAAGCGTACACAGCCCATGTTGGTGCTCTTGGCCGCCAGGACGCCCGAACCGTCACCGAGGACGAACTCGGTGCTGCCGCCGCCCAGATCCACTACGAGGGTCTTGGCGCCGTTTCCGCCGGCGAACACGCTTGCCGCGCCGGCGAAGGAAAGCGCCGCTTCCTCATCCCCGCTGATGACTTCGGGTTCAACGCCAAGCCGGTCGCGGATTCCATCCACGAACTCCTGCCGGTTTTCCGCGTCGCGGCTGGCGGAGGTGGCCACGAACCGGATCCGCGACGCTCCGTGTTCGCGGATCAGCGCGGCGTATTCGTCCGCCGCGGCGAAGGTCCGTTCCAGGGCCTCGGGTGCCAGCCGTCCGGTGGCGTCCACTCCCTGCCCCAGCCGGTTCACGCGCATCAGGCGTACGACGTCGGTCAGCTGCGCTGTTCCCTCGCTGTCCCGGGTGATGTCCGCAATAAGCAGCCGGATGGAGTTGGTGCCGCAGTCAATGGCGGCAACGCGCATGCCCTCGGTACGGCTGTCTTCCTGGCCTGTCACAGTTCCCCTTCACTGGTTGCGGCATCCGTTGCCTGCCGGCGGGCAGCCTTCTTGCTCTCGAGTTCTTCCGGGCTGAGGCCCTGCGTCTTGGTGTGGCGGCTCAGGTCGCGGGCCGGAGCGGGAGCAGCGGTGTCCCAAGCACCTTCGCAGTAACAGCGGTCCGTTGTCCACCATTGCTCAATCGCCGCCAGCGCTTCGTCGCCCAGCGGGTTGACCCCGGGTCCGGCGGCCAGGGAGTGGCCGACCAGCACGTGCAGGCATTTCACCCGGGTGGGCATGCCGCCGGCGGAGACGCCGTCAATTTCCGGGACGGGACCGGTGCCGGTGCGTTCCCCGATCTCGTCGCGGACCTTGAGGTAGTGCTCGTGGGCGCTGCGGTACCGCTGCGCCAGTTCCGGATCCTCGTCCAGCCGCCGGGACATGTCCGTCATCATCCCGGCGGCTTCGAGCCGGGAAACGGCGGCCGTGATGACCGGGTGCGTCAGGTAGTACGTGGTGGGGAAGGGGATGCCGTTGCTGAGCCGGGGGGCGGTGGTAGCTACCAAGGGGTTGCCGCAGACGCACCGGGCACCGATTTCGACAACGTCACGCACCGGGCGGCCAAGCTGCCGGCTCAGGGTTTCCAGGTCTTCCTGGGTGGGGGCGAGCTGGTCCTGGGTCATGCAGGAGGTTCCTTCCGTGGGGGCCGGCGAGGGCCCCGGGCTGCTTCTTCTATCAGCCTCCAGATTACTGTGCCGTGGCGGATTTCTTGACCGAGTCCCAGAGCGAATCAACCCACCGCAGGTCTTCGGGCTCCTCTTCGGCGGCCAGCTGCTCGGCTTCTTCCACACCGTTTTCGCCCTTGACCAGGTACCGCTTCTCCCCCGGCATCACGAGGAAAATCCGGTCCCGTGCCTGCTGCTTGATGTACGCCGGGTCCTCCCAGCGGCCCAGCTGGACTTCCAGTTCCGCCTGCGTTGCTTCGGCCTCCGCTATTTCCGCCTTGGCCACCGCAATGTCCGAGCGCTGCTGCAGGTACGTCCGCACCGACGGGGCGAGCAGAACGGTGATGGCAACCATCACCATGGCCAGCACCAGCAGTCGTCCGGAGAACGCCTTGGCCGGTACCGGGCGCAGCTCATCCGGGGTTTCGACCTCAGGCACCGCTGCGGGAACCTTTTGTTCCGGTGCCGGATCGGATTTGCGCCGGATCCCTCCGGACAGCTGGGAACGCACCGCTGCCCGGGCATCCGACGCGGACAGCTTCCGCGAACGCGGCTGGGGTGCCGGCGCTGTTGCCTTCGTAGCTGCGGTTCTCGGCGCTGTCGCCTTCGTAGCGGCGGCTTTCGGTGCAGCTGTTTTCGGTGCTGCCGTTTTCGGGGCTGCGGTTTTCGAGGCTGCGGTTTTCGGGGCTGCTGCCCGCGGTGCCGCCGCTGCCTGCCGAGCCGCAGGAGGTTTCGCTGCGGCGGAAGGCTTCGTTACTGCCGGTTTCCCGGCGGCCGGCTTCGATGCAGGTTTTCCTCCGCTTGCATTCGCGCCGTCAGCGTTCGCGGGGGCCGCTGGCCTGGGAACCTTGGGGCGTCGGGTCGGCATGCGGGTCCTGTCTGTAACTGTGCTCAATATGGTGCTGAAGGCGATGCTGAAAACGGCCGGGAACGACCGCGGGCGGGTCCCCTCCTATGAGGTTACCCACCCGTGGTGTTGGGATCCTGTTCCGCAACGCCTACAGGTCCCAAATGGGGCCTGCAGGTGCTGCGGCGGTCCGGCTAGTTGGCGTTGTTGAAGCGCGGGAAGGCGCTGCGCCCGGCGTAGCGGGCGGCGTCGTCCAGTTCCTCTTCGATGCGCAGCAACTGGTTGTACTTGGCTACGCGCTCGGAACGGGCCGGGGCACCGGTCTTGATCTGCCCTGCGTTGGTGGCAACGCAGATATCGGCGATCGTGGTGTCTTCGGTTTCGCCCGAACGGTGGGATGTGATGGTGGTGTAGCCGGCACGCTGGGCCATCGTGATGGCGTCCAGGGTTTCGGTCAGGGTGCCGATCTGGTTGACCTTCACCAGCAGCGAGTTCGCGGCGTTGTTCTTGATGCCGGTTTCCAGGCGGGTGGGGTTGGTGACGAAGAGGTCATCGCCCACAATCTGCACCTTGTCGCCGACGGACGCGGTCAGGGTCTTCCAGCCGTCCCAGTCCTCTTCGTCCAGCGGATCCTCGATGGAGACGAGCGGGTAGTCGCGGACCAGTTCCTCGTAGTACGCGGACATTTCGGCTGCGGTCCGGTTCTGCCCTTCGAAGACGTACGAGCCGTCCTTGAAGAACTCGGAGGCTGCCACGTCCAGGGCCAGGGCGATGTCGTTGCCCGGAACGTAGCCGGCCCGTTCGATGGCTTCGATGATCAGGTCCAGTGCTGCACGGTTGGAGGGCAGGTTCGGCGCGAAGCCGCCTTCGTCGCCCAGGCCGGTGGAGAGGTTCTTTTCCTTCAGCACGGACTTGAGGTTGTGGTAGACCTCAACGCCCCAGCGCAGGCCCTCGGAATAGGTCTGTGCACCCAGGGGAACAATCATGAATTCCTGGATGTCGACGTCGGAATCGGCGTGCGAGCCGCCGTTCAGGATGTTCATCAGCGGCACGGGCAGGATGTGCGCGTTGGGGCCGCCGAGGTAGCGGTACAGCGGCAGTGCAGCGGATTCCGCGGCTGCACGGGCGACGGCGAGGGAAACACCGAGGATGGCGTTGGCGCCCAGGCCGGACTTGTTCTCGGTGCCGTCCAGGTCAATCATGGCCTGGTCGATGGCACGCTGGTCGGCGGCGTCGTATCCGAGCAGGGCCGGCTGGATCTGTTCGATCACGGCTTCGACGGCCTGCAGCACGCCCTTGCCCTGGTAACGGTTCTTCTCGCCGTCACGGCGTTCGTTCGCTTCGAAGGCGCCCGTGGAGGCGCCGGAGGGAACAGCTGCGCGGCCGAACGTGTCGTCGTCGAGCAGCACCTCCACCTCGACGGTGGGGTTGCCGCGGGAATCGAGGATCTCGCGGGCATGGATGGCATCGATGATGGCCATTGAATTGCTCCTGTTCATTGGAACGAATGGGGAGAAAACCGCACCCCTGCTTGGACAGCAGGTCACAGTGTCTGCTTCTTAGCCTAATAGAATCGCGGCTCCGAGTAAGGTCCGGCGGGCTGAATCACTGAGATCGGGTGGATCCGGGGCTGCAGCGGAGGGGTGCGCGACGGTCAGCGCCCGGCGTCGTCGGCTGTGTACCGGCGGACCGCCGCCCGGAGCGCCGCCTCGGCGTCGAGCCCCTGTTCCGACGCGCGGCGGACCAGGGAGAACAGCACGTCCCCGAGCTCGGTTTCGTCGGAGAACTCCGCGTCGGGTGCCGGGCGCGGCGGAGGCAGCGGACGGTCCGCCCGGCGGGCGCGGGAGATCGTCTTGGCCGCCAGGAGCAGGGCTGGCAGCCCCGCGGGAATTCCTTCGAATGCCGAAACCCGGGAGGGGCGCTCCGCTTTTTTCGCCTGGTCCCAGGCCTGCTCGATGGCCGCAATGCCGGATTCTCCGCCGTCCTCCCGGAGGCTGCCGTCCGGGGAGAAGACATGCGGGTTGCGGCGGATCATCTTCGCGGTGAGGGCATCGACCACGTCCGCCACGGAGAAGCTGCCGGCTTCCTGCTGCAGGCGGGCGTGGAGCAGGACCTGCAGCAGCACGTCGCCGAGCTCGCCGCGCAGTTCCGCCGCCCGTGCCGGTCCGGCCGTTCCGCCTTCCACTGCTTCCACCAGCTCGTAGGTTTCCTCCACGAGGTACTCGAGCAGGGACTCATGGGTCAGCGCACGGGTCCACGGGCAACGCTCCCGGAGGACGCCGATGACCTCGGCGAGGCGGGTGAACCGCTCGCCGAGGTCATCGGGAAGGGGGTTTTCAGCCACGGGCGCGGTTGAAGCCTTCCGTGACATAGGCGGACAGTGCCGCGCGCTCGTCCAGGGGCAGGAAAGCCGCGTTGACGGCGTTCATGGTGAGCTCCAGGACGTCGTCCAGGTCATAGTCGAAGGTGTCCATCAGCAGCTCGAATTCACCGGTAAGGGTCACCGAGCTCATCAGGCGGTTGTCGGTGTTGATGGTGACGGCGAAGCCGGTCTGGTACAGCAGGTCGATCGGATGGGTCTCAATGTCCTCGCCGAAGGAGGCCACGGCACCGGTCTGCAGGTTGGAGGACGGGCAGACCTCCAGCGGGATTCCGCGGTCCCGGACCCAGTTGGCGACGCGGCCCATGCTCACAATGCCCACTTCGGCCTCGTCTGCGCTGCCGGGCTCTTCGAATTCGACGTCGATGTCCTCGGCGATCCGTACGCCGTGGCCCAGCCGCAGCGCCCGGCCGTGCACCAGGGCGTCAACGATGCTCTCGATTCCGGCGGCCTCGCCGGCATGCACCGTCACCGGGAACTGCTGTTCTGCGAGGTAGGTGAAGGCGTCCTTGAACCGGGAGGGCGGGAAACCGTCCTCGGGGCCGGCAATGTCGAAGCCGACGGCGCCGGAATCGCGGTGCCGCACTGCCAGTTCGGCAATTTCCATGGCACGGTCTGCATGCCGCATGGCGGTGATGAGCTGGCCCACCTGGATGAAGCGGCCCGCGGCCTCGGCGATCACGACGCCTTCTTCGATGCCGGCCTGGACGGCTTCCACGGCTTCGTCCAGGCTCAGTCCTGCCTGCAGGTGCTGTTCGGGTGCCCAGCGGACTTCGGCGTACACAACTCCGTCCGCGGCGAGGTCTTCAACGAATTCGCGGGCCACCCGCACCAGGCCCCCGCGCGTCTGCATGACGGCGATGGTGTGGTCGAAGGTTTCGAGGTAGCGCTCCAGCGAACCGGAGTCGGCGGATTCGCGGAACCACTCCCCCAGCCCTGCGGGGTCGGTGCTCGGCAGGGTGTGGCCGGCGGCGGCGGCCAGCTCGACAATGGTGGCCGGTCGGAGGCCGCCGTCGAGGTGGTCGTGCAGCGACACCTTCGGCAGGCTGCGCACGTCGAGGAAAGGTTTTTCTGGAGTGTTTGTAGGCTCAGTCACACGGCAACTCTACGGTGTTTCAGGCGGCCTTCTGCGTGCGTGCGTCGTCGTCGGCGTTCGGCATGTCGCCGGCCTCCGGGAGTTTGGACCCGGGCGCGGTGCCCCGGACCATGGTGATGATGCGGTCGATGATCAGGCCCAGGACAAGAGCGCCCAGCACTCCCACCACCACGCCGAGCAAGTGGTGGTCATCGAACCAGGCACCGGCTATCGCGCCGATGGCCACACTGTAGGCGGCCCAGACAATCCCGGAGATGGCGGTCAGCGAGACAAACCGCCGCCGCGGGAAGCCGGTGGCACCGGCGGTGACGTTCACTACCACCCGGCCGACCGGAATGAACCGGGCCACGAGAATCAGTGACATCGACCGTTTGTCGAGTTCGTGGCGTGCCCAGGCGACGGACCGGCGCATCTTCGGGGTGCGCATCCAGCCGAACCGTTCGGTACCGATCCAGCGGCCCAGCAGGTAGGCCAGGTTGTCGCCCAGGAACGCTCCCAGGGCTGCGGCCGGAATGATCAGCCAGATATTCACGCCGGCGCCGCTGAGCGCCAGTGACGCCAGCGCCACCACCAGGGATTCGCTCGGGACGGGCGGGAAGAAGCCGTCGATCAGGCAGCAGGCCAGGAGGCCGACGTAGACCCACGGCGACCCCGCCGTGGAGAGGATGAAGTTGTTTATGCCGTCCACCGTGGCACTGAAAACGTCCAACTGGTGCCGCTCCTTGAAATAGCTAACCGATCCTTTACAAGGATGCCACGGACACAGCGGTGCCCCCGCAGCGAAGCGCCGCGGGGGCACCACCGGGAAACCCGGAGGGCCTAGCTGATCCGGTCGATGATCAGCTTCCGGGCCGGACGCGATCCCTCGGGTGCGACGACGACGGCGTCCGCCAGCGCCTCGCGGGCACGGTCGAACTTCTCGGGGGTGTCGGTGAGCAGCGTCATCAGCGGCTCTCCGGCCCGGACCGTGGCGCCCGGCTTGGCGTGCATCACGACGCCGGCACCGGCCTGGACTGCGTCTTCCTTGCGGGCGCGGCCGGCACCGAGGCGCCAGGCTGCGACACCGACGGAGAGGGCATCGAGCTCCACCAGCACGCCGTCAGCGGGTGCGTAGATGGTTTCGGATTCCCGTGCCACCGGAAGCGCAGCGTCGGGATCGCCGCCCTGCGCGGAGATCATCCGGCGCCAGACGTCCATCGCACGGCCGTCCTTCAGAGCAGCCTCCGGGTCGGCGTCGGGCCGTCCCGCGGCCGTAAGCATTTCGCGGGCCAGTGCCAGCGTGAGCTCGACAACGTCCTCGGGGCCGCCGCCGGCGAGCACATCCACGGATTCCTGCACCTCAATGGCGTTGCCGGCGGTCAGGCCCAGCGGAGTGGACATGTCGGTGAGCAGTGCCACCGTGTTTACGCCGGCGTCCTTGCCCAGGGCCACCATCGTCTCGGCCAGTTCGCGGGCCCGGGCCTCGTCCTTCATGAAGGCGCCGCTGCCCACCTTGACGTCCAGCACCAGCGAGCCGGTGCCTTCGGCAATTTTCTTGCTCATGATCGATGAGGCAATCAGCGGAATGGCTTCCACCGTGCCCGTGACGTCGCGCAGCGAGTACAGCTTCTTGTCGGCCGGGGCCAGCCCTGCACCGGCGGCGCAGATGACGGCGCCGACATCGCGCAGCTGGGCCATCAGGGCGTCATTGGTCAGGGACGCCTGCCAGCCCGGAATGGCTTCGAGCTTATCCAGCGTGCCGCCCGTGTGGCCGAGTCCGCGGCCCGAGAGCTGCGGAACGGCTACACCGAAGACGGCGACCAGGGGTGCCAGCGGAAGGGTGATCTTGTCCCCCACGCCGCCGGTGGAGTGCTTGTCGGAGGTGGGCTTGCCCAGGACGGAGAAGTCCATCCGCTCGCCCGAATTGATCATGGCGGTGGTCCAGCGGGAGATCTCCGCCCGGGTCATGCCGTTGAGCAGGATGGCCATGTTCAGCGCGGCCATCTGCTCGTCTGCAATGGCGCCGCGGGTGTAGGCGTCGATGGTCCAGTCAATCTGTTCCGGGGTCAGGGTGCCCCGGTCCCGCTTGATTCCGATGATGTCTACGGCGTCGAACTTTTCAGCGCTCATTTACTTGTCCTGCCCTTCAAGGTGCTGCGGTCCAAAGGCATCCGGCAGGACCTGGTCCATGCTCCGGATACCGCTTACGGTCATCAACTGCATTCCCGGTGCCCGGAATTCGTACAGCAGCTGCCGGCAGCGGCCGCACGGCATCAGGACACTGCCGGATCCGTCCACGCAGGCAAAGGCAGCGATGCGGCCGCCTCCGGTCATGCGCAGCTGGCTGATCATGGAACATTCGGCACACAGTGTCAGCCCGTAGGAGGCGTTCTCAATGTTGCAGCCGGACACAATCCGGCCGTCGTCGGTCAGTGCCGCGGCGCCCACCGGATACTTCGAGTAGGGGACGTAGGCGTGGGCCAGCGCTGCTTTGGCGGTTTCCAGGAGCAGCTCCCAGTCCACGGGGGCGGGGGTCATCTCTGTCATGTTTTCCTTTCATTTCGGTGTCCGGTCCGTGTGGACCGGATACCGCGAGGGACCTGCCGCCGGCTTCCCGGCAGCAGGTCCCTCCAAGTGCTAACCCTTGACGTACGGAACGCCGCTGGCCGCGGGTGCCCGAGACTTGCCGACCACTCCGGCGACGGCGAAGATCGTCACGATGTAGGGCAGCATGGCCAGGAACTGGTTGGGAACAGCGGTTCCCAACAGGCTCAGGACGTACTGCAGGTTGGTGGCAAAGCCGAACAGCAGCGCTGCCAGCAGCGCGCCGAGCGGGTTCCAGCGCCCCAGGATCAGGGCGGCGAGGGCAATGTAGCCCTGCCCGCCGGTCATGTCACGGTTGAACGCGGACACGGACACGAGGGTGAAGAACGCGCCGCCGATGCCGGCAACCACGCCGGCGAGCAGGACGTTGATGAACCGGGTGCGGTTCACGTTCACGCCCAGGGTGTCTGCGGCCTTGGGGTGTTCGCCCACGGCCCGGGTACGCAGGCCCCACTTGGAGTGGAACAGGCCGATGTAGACCGCGGCGAGGGCGATGTACATGAGGTAGCCGACAATCGACTGGTTGAAGAGGATCGGCCCGATGATCGGGATATCCGCCAGCAGCGGGATCCGGATCGGGGGCAGCGACGGCGGAGAGTTCCACTTCGCCGGATCCGAGGACAGCAGGGTGGAGAACAGGAAGCCGGTCAGGCCGGACACGAGGACGTTCAGGACGACGCCGACAATGACCTGGTTGACGATGTACTTGATGCTGAACACGGCCAGGACCAGGGAGACCAGCGCACCGGCGACGGCCGCGGCGAACAGACCCACGAACGCGTTGCCGGAGAGTGAACCCGCCACGGCTGCAGCGAAGGCGCCGAAGAGCAGCTGGCCTTCAATGGCGATGTTGACCACGCCGGAGCGTTCGCACAGCACGCCCGAGAGCGAACCGAAGATCAGCGGAATGGCCAGGGCGAAGGACCCGGAGAGCAGACCGTAAAGGGCAACGTTCGGCGTGTTGGCGCTGCCCACCACCCAGGTGAGGAAGCCGATCACGAACATCAGTCCGAAGATAACGATGACCCAGACGGGCACCCGGCGGCCGCTGCGGGTCAGCATGAGTGCCCAGGCCGCGGCCGCAATCATCAGGACGGCGGTAAGCCAGCCGACCACGGTGGCGGAAACCACCAGTTCGGGCAGGACGATGGCCTCACCGGGGTCGGACAGGCGGAAGGTGACGTCATTGGACGGTGCACCCAGGGCGAAGACAGCGAGTCCCAGCAGGGACAGGACAATCAGGATGATCGGGATCTTCCAGCTGCGGACGCCGCCGGGGGCGTCCGTCTTGGAAGCGGGAAGCGTTGTTGCGGTGCTCATGCTGCGCCTCCGGCGGTTTTCGTGGTCTTGGACAAGCGCTTGCCGGAGGTCTGGAACGCTCCCGGCGCGGGGATACGGAACAGCGACCGCACCAGGGGCGGGGCTGCGATGAAGAGGACGATCAGTGACTGCACCACCAGGACAATGTCGATGCTGGTTCCGGTGTTGGTCTGCATGGTGACGCCGCCGGCGCGGAAGGCACCGAACAGCAGGCCTGCCGCGAAGGTTCCCCACGGGCTGGAGCGGCCCAGCAGGGCCACGGTGATTGCGTCGAAACCGAAGCTGGCGGCGACGCCGGATGTCAGGACCTTTTCGGTGCCTGCCACCTGCGCTACACCGGCGAGCCCGGAAAGGGCACCGGCGATGAGCATAACGACGACGTAGCCCTTGGTGGTGCTGATGCCGGCGTTGCGTGCGGCCGACGGATTGGCGCCCACGGCCTTGAGTTCAAAGCCGATGGTGGAGCGGTTCATCAGCCACCAGATGAAGACGGTGGCCAGCACGGCGAGGACAAAGCCCCAGTGCAGGCGGAATCCGCTGCCCAGCAGCGGCGGGAACATGGCGTTGGCATCGAGCTGCGGGCTGATCGGGTTCGAGGAGCCCGGCCGCTGGAAGGCCGGCGTGCTGAGCAGGAACAGCACCAGGTTGATGGCGACGTAGTTGAGCATGATCGTGACGATCACTTCGTGCGCACCGGTCTTGGCCTTCAGGATGCCGGCAATGCCGGCCCAGATGGCGCCGCCGAGCATACCGGCAATGATCACCAGGAGCAGGTGCAGGCCCACCGGAAGGTGGACGGCGAAGCCCACCCAGGCGGCCATGGCCGCGCCGATGATGATCTGGCCCTGTGCACCGATGTTGAACAGTCCGGTCCGGAACGCAACGGCGACGCCGAGGCCGGCCAGGATCAGCGGTGTTGCCACCGTCAGGGTCTGGGTCAGCGGGTAGAAGAACCGCTGCGCGCTGTCGGCTCCGAAGTTGAAGAACGCACCCTGGAACAGGGCGGCATAGGCACCCGCGGCGGCTGACCATGCAGCGGAGAGCATATCCGTGGGCCGGGAGAAGAAGTACGACGCCGTTTCTCCGACTTCCTCATCGGTGGCGGCGATCAGGATGCCGCCCACAATCAGGGCGAGCAGGACGGACAGGACCGAGACCATGGCGTTCGAGGACAGTACCCGCCGCAGGACGGGCTGCCGGGAACGGTCCCCGTCGAGGTTGCCGCTTTGGTACGCCGCGGGTACGGCGGGCGGAGGAACAGTGCCGTCGGCGGTTTCGGCCGCGGCCTCGAGCCGGGTGGCTTCGGCAGCTGCGATGCTGCGCTCCCCCGGCGGGTCTTGCGTGGTGGAATCCTCCGGGCTCACTTGGCCCCTCCCTTGGAATCTGTGTGCTGCGCTGTAGCTTCGTCCGCGGGCATGCCGGCCATCATCTGGCCCAGCACGTCGCGGGATGTGTCGGCGGGGACTATGCCCATGAGCCGGCCGCCGTAAAGCACGGCAATCCGGTCCGCCAGTTCAAGGACTTCGTCGAGTTCGGTGGAAACGATCATCACCGGCGTGCCGACGTCGCGCTCGGCGATGATGCGGCGGTGCAGGAATTCGATGGAACCCACGTCCACGCCGCGGGTCGGCTGCGAGGCGATGAAAAGCTGCAGCGGACGCGACAGTTCGCGGGCCATCACAACCTTCTGCTGGTTTCCGCCGGAGAGCGTGCCTGCCGCAGTTGCTGCTGACTGTGTGCGGATATCGAATTCGGTGATTTTCTCCGCCGCGTTGGCTTCAATGACCGCCGGGCGCAGTGATACGCCGCGGGCAAAGGGTGCCTGGTCGTAACGGTTCAGGACAAGGTTCTCCGCAACGGAGAAGGTGCCCACGAGGCCGTCGACATTGCGGTCTTCGGGGACGAAGCCCACGCCGCTGTTGATGATGTCACGGGTCCTGCGGCCCACCAGTTCCTCACCGTTGAGCCGGATGGAACCGGTGACGTGGTCCTGCAGGCCCAGGATGGCCTCGGTCAGTTCGGTCTGGCCGTTGCCCTGCACGCCTGCCACAGCCAGAATTTCACCGCGCCGGATGCCGAAGCTCACGCCGTCGAGCACTGCCGGGCCGGTTGCGGAGGCGATGGTGAGGTTCTCGACGACGAACGTCTCCTCCCCGGGGCTGGCCGGTGCCTTGTTGAGGTTCAGGCTCACGGACCGGCCGACCATCAGCGAGGCCAGTTCCGTGGTGGAGGCGGTCGGATCGGCGGAACCTACGACCTTTCCGCGGCGGATCACGGTAATGACGTCGGACACGGCCTTTACTTCCCGCAGCTTGTGCGAGATGAAGACCACCGATTTACCGTCTTCGGTGAGCTGGCGCATGATGCCCAGCAGTTCGTCCGTTTCGCGGGGCGTCAGCACGGCGGTGGGTTCGTCAAGGATGAGGACTTCGGCGTCCCGGATCAGGGCCTTGATGATTTCCACGCGCTGCTGGACACCCACGGGGAGGTCTTCGACCACGGCGTCGGGGTCGACGTCGAAACCGTACTGGTCCGAGATCTCGCGGATGCGGCGCCTCGTCTGGTCCAGGTTCAGCATGCCCGCAAACTTGGTGTTCTCGTTTCCGAGGGCCACGTTTTCGGCCACGGTGAAGACGGGAACGAGCATGAAGTGCTGGTGCACCATGCCGATTCCTGCCGCCATCGCATCGCTGGGGCCGTTGAAGCTGACTGCCCGGTCATCAACCAGGATTTCGCCTTCGGTCGGCTCGTACAATCCGTACAGCACATTCATCAGGGTTGACTTGCCGGCCCCGTTTTCACCGAGCAGGCTGTGCACCTGCCCCGGTTCAACCACCAGGTCGATATGGTCATTGGCCACCAAAGTGCCGAAGCGCTTGGTGATGCCCTTGAGTTCGAGTTTCAAAACCCCAACCAATCTTTTTCGAGATAAACAAAACAGAGAAAAGTTCCGACGCATGACAAACGCCGTCTTCCCGGCCCTAAGGCTGCCGGGAAGACGGCGGTCACTTTAGTGCATGCGGTGCTCGCTGCACCCGGGCATTTTCCCCGGACGCAGGTATTACGTGTTAGGCGCTACTTGGGGCTGGAAGCGGATTCAACCGAGATTTCGCCGGAAATGATCTTGGCCTTGATGTCCTCAACGGCCGTCTTGACCTCGTCCGGAACGTTGGCTTCCTGGTCGTGGAACGGTGCCAGGGCAACGCCGCCGTTTTCGAGGGTGCCGACGTACGGGCTGTTGTCGAAGTTGCCTTCCACATCGGTGTTGACGACGTCCTCAACGGCTTCGCCCATCAGCTTCATGACCGAGGTGAGGATAACTTCCTTGCCCGAGCTCACGGTCTCGTAGCCGTCGGAGTCAACCCAGATGACCTTGGCGTCCTTGCCGGCGGCGTTGGCTGCCGTCACGGCGTCGATGGTACCGGCACCAACGGGGCCGGCGACCGGCATGATGACGTCGGCGCCCTCGTTCAGGAAGTTCTGCGTGGTGGTCTTGCCGGCGGAGACATCATCGAAGCCGCCGGTGAAGGAATCCATGCCCAGGACCTGGACGTCGGCGCCGTTCTCTTCGTTGAAGTACTTCACGCCCTGCTCGAAGCCCTCCATGAAGATGGTGACCGTGGGGATGTCCAGGCCGCCGTAGGTGGCAACCTTCCCGGTCTGGGAGGTGCCGGCCGCAACGTAGCCGGCCAGGAACGCAGCCTGGGCCGTGTCGTAGATGATCGGCTTGACGTTGTCTGCTTCGATCGACTGGTCGTCAACGATCGCGAAGTGGGTGTCCGGGTTGGCCTCGGCGGCGTCGCGGGTGGTGTCTGCGAGCAGGAAGCCGACGGTGACCGTCAGGTCGCAGCCGGCCTGGACCATGCTGTCAACGTTCGGGGCGAAGTCGGTTTCGGACGCTGATTCGGCGGTCTTGACCTCGATGCCCAGGTCCTCTTCGGCCTTCTTCATGCCGTTGTAGGTGGATTCGTTGAACGAGTTGTCGTTGAATCCGCCGGAGTCGGAGACCATGCAGCCCAGGAAGTCGGAGGCACCTTCAGCGGAGCCGGCTTCTTCTTCCGGTGCCGCGCCGCAGCCCGAAAGCAGGAGTGCGGAAACGCCGAGCATGGCGGCGGAAACGCCTGCATTGCGCTTAAAGCTGCGCGGGTAATTCTTCAATGTTCCTCCAGAAAAGAAATGGGATTCGCCGTACGGTGCCCTGTGAGGTGCAGCGCCCGGCGCAGCGCTCCGTCCATCGTTGGACCGCAGCAACATAACCATAGTGTGTCGAAGACAACACCAAATCCAAATCCGGCATGGTCGGAACATTGTTTACATGTTGTTATCAAACGGGGACGACGAAACAGGGCGGGACTGCTAGTGTCCCGCCCCGCCCGATTCGTTTGTTAAGGTCCGTGTGTCCTGAGGTTACGCGTCCCCCGGTGCCGCGGGGTTTAGTGCCGCAGGCCCCTGGCTGCGCGCAGGGCAGCAGCCGCCATCACGCTGACGCCGCAGCTGATGGCCCGCTCATCGGGGTTGTAATCCCCGCGGTGCAGGTCGAAGGTCTCCCCGCCCGGCGAGCGGGTGCCGAGCCGCATCAAGGCGCCGGGCACTGCCTGCGTCATCCACGCAAAGTCCTCCCCGCCCATGGACTGCGGTGCCAGCACCACGGCGTCTTCTCCCAGTTCGGCGCGGGCTGCCGCTTCGATCAGGCTGATCTCGGCGTCGGCGTTAATGACCGGCGGGACGCCGCGGGTGTGCTGCAGATTGACGTCGACGCCGAAGGGCGCCGCGATCTCCCGGACCACCTTGTCCAGCAGTTCGCCGGCCGCATGCCAGGCCTCTGCGTCGAGGCAGCGCATGGTGCCGGCCATGAATCCATGTCCGGGAATGGCGTTGGGTGCGGAGCCGGCGTGCATCTGCCCCCACACCACGGAGACGCCGCTGCGCACGTCGATCCGTCGCGACAGCACGGCCGGGACGCTGACTGCGATCTCGGCCAGCGCAAAGACCAGGTCCTCGGTCAGGTGCGGCCTGGAGGTGTGCCCGCCGCGGCCGGTCAGCTCGATGCGGATGGTGTCGGAGGCGGAGGTGATCGCGCCGATGCGAGTGCCCACCTGCCCTACGTCCACCCGGGGGTCGCAGTGCAGGGCCAGGACGCGCGGTACGCCGTCCAGGGCACCCTGTTCAATCACCGAGAGCGCGCCGCCGGGCATTACTTCCTCGGCAGGCTGGAAGATCACCCGCACCCGGCCGCCCAGCTCGCCGGCGGCGTCGAACCCCGCAAGCACCATGGCCACGCCCAGCATGACCGTGGTGTGGATGTCGTGGCCGCAGGCATGGGCTATCCCGGTGTTTTCCGAGGAGTACGGCAGCCCCGTCTCTTCCAGCACGGGAAGGGCATCGATATCGGCGCGCACGGCAAGCCGGATGGGGCCGTCGCCGATGTCCACCACGACACCCGTGTTTTCCAGGCGCTTGGGCGCCAAACCGGCGTCTTCCAGGGCCTCAACGATGCGGTCCGTGGTGCGGAATTCCTTGTGCGAGAGCTCGGGATGGGAATGCAGGTCCCGCCGGAACTCGATCAACCCGCCGAGGAGCGGCGCCACACTCCCCCGTATCGAGGGGATGGGCGAGTTGCTCAGCGGGATAGTTTGCACAACCTCAAGGTTAGCCAATTCGGGGACTAAAGCGGGAATGCGCAGCACCGGAAACGACGCCCCGTGACGGGTCTTTGCATCTTGGCTAGAGGACGTCCGTGTCGCCGCTGGCCTTGAGGTGTTCAACGGCCTTCTTGACTTCCTGCGCGTGTTCCTTCGTGGTGACGAGCAGGGCGTCGGGTGTGTCCACGATGACGACATCCTCGATGCCGATCAGCGCAATCACGCGCTTGGTGTCGGAGACAACTATGCCGCTGGCGTTTTCGGAGTAAACGCGGGCGCCCTCCCCCATCACGGTCAGATCACTGTTTTCCGCTGCCGGGTTGAGCCGGCCGATCGCGGCAAAGTCGCCGACGTCGTCCCAGCTGAACGCACCGGGAATCATGGCGACATCGCCCGCCGCCGCCGCCGGTTCCGCCACGGCGTAGTCGATGGCAATCTTGGGCAGGGTGGGCCAGATCCGGCGCACCACTTCCCGGCGCCTCGTGGTGTCCCAGGCCTCGGCGATTTCCATCAGGCCGGAGTAAAGCACCGGTTCGCTGGCTTCCAGGTGCTTGAGCATCAGGTCCACCGGAGCGACGAACATGCCCGCATTCCAGCTGTAGCTGCCGTTGTCCAGGTACGCCTGGGCAACCTCGGCCGAGGGCTTCTCCACGAACTCGACCACGGAGCGCGCGCTGGGGGCGCCGGTCACCAGGAGCTGCTCACCCGCGCAGATGTAGCCGAAACCGGTGGAGGGGTGCGTCGGCTCGATGCCGATGGTGACGATATACCCCTGCGCCGCGGTGTGGATGGCTTCCCGCACGGCGGCCTGGAAAACCTCGACGGGAGCAATGACCTGGTCCGCGGCAAAGGACCCCATGATGATCTGCGGATCCCGCTTATAGAGGATGGCAGCGGCAAGCCCGATCGCGGCGGCGGAATCCTTGGGCTCCAGTTCCAGGACCAGGTTCTTGCTCGAGATCTCCGGCAGCTGCTGCCGCACGGCCTGCCGGTGCACCGCCCCGGTGACCACCATGACGCGGTCACCGCTGAGCGGGCTCAGGCGCTCATAGGTGGCACGGATCAGGGTGGAACCCGAACCGGTCAGGTCGTGGAGGAACTTGGGTGCGGCGGCTCGGGAGAGGGGCCAGAGGCGCGTCCCAACACCGCCTGCCGGGATGACCCCGTAAAAGCGGTCAAGAACAGCGGGCTCGGGAGCGGCATGCAGCTTTTCGTTACTCATCATTGCCTAGATTAGCTCAGCCCGCAGGCGAACCTCAGGAACCGGCATCCCTACACGGTCCGCGGCACCGATTCAATGTAATCAGGGTCACACCATAGGGGAACCTAAATTGAAAGCCCGGTCACGTGAGCCTAGATTATGGTAGAGCTTATATCGCTGTCGCACCGGCGTCATCACTGCGTGGAACACGCGCTAACGCCGCTGCGATGCAGGGAGGAAAATTCAGTGTCGAAGTTACCAGCAGGCACTCTCTACCGTGGCCGCGAAGGCCAATGGTCGTGGGTTGTGCACCGTATCACCGGCGTGGCGATCTTCTTCTTCCTTTTGGTCCACGTTCTGGATACCTCACTGGTGCGAGTTTCACCTGAGGCCTACAACGTGGTGATCGAATCCTACAAGAACCCGATTATGGGCCTCGGCGAGCTTGGTCTCGTTGCGGCGATTGTGTTCCACGCCTTCAACGGCCTGCGTGTAGTCCTGATCGACTTCTGGAAGAAGGGGCCCAAGTACCAGCGCCAGATGCTCTGGGGCGTTGTTGCCCTGTGGGCCGTTACGGTTATCGGCTTCTCTATTCGCCACCTGCCCAACGTCTTCGGGGGTTAATAACCAATGAGCACATCTACTAACGAAGCCCACGCCCTCGAAGCACCCCGTTCAGGACGCATCGCCCCGCGCTACACCCGCAATTCCTCGGGCGGCGGCAACTTTGAAATGTTTGCCTGGCTGTTCATGCGCGTGTCCGGCGTGATCCTGGTGGTCCTGATCTTCACCCACCTGTTTATGAACCTGGTCGTGGGCGACGGCATCCACGCCGTGGACTTCGGCTTCGTTGCCGGCAAGTGGGCCAGCCCGCTGTGGCAGGTCTGGGACCTGGTCATGCTGTGGCTGGCCATGCTTCACGGCACCAACGGCGTCCGCACCATCATCAACGACTACGGGGACAAGAAGTCCACGCGCATGTGGCTCAAGACCGTCCTCTATGTCGCGACCTTCGTGATCATCGTCCTTGGCACCCTGGTCATCTTCACCTTTGACCCCTGCCTCGCAGGCGCGTCGTCGGAGACCCTCCAGGAGTTCTGCGGGGCCTAAGGGCCGCGTGGTCATTCCGGGCCCACGAATTTCTAGTAGTTTCAACAGAAAGAGCATCTGCTATGCAGGTCCATAAGTACGACGTCGTCATCGTCGGCGCCGGCGGCGCCGGTATGCGTGCCGCCATCGAATCAGGTCAGCGTGCGCGTACGGCGGTACTGACCAAGCTGTACCCCACCCGCTCCCACACCGGCGCCGCGCAGGGCGGCATGTGCGCAGCACTTGCCAACGTCGAAGAAGACAACTGGGAATGGCACACCTTCGACACCGTCAAGGGCGGTGACTACCTGGTGGACCAGGATGCAGCCGAGGTCATGGCCAAGGAAGCCATCGACGCCGTGCTGGACCTGGAGAAGATGGGCCTGCCGTTCAACCGGACGCCCGAAGGCCGCATTGACCAGCGCCGCTTCGGCGGACACACCCGCGACCACGGCAAGGCACCGGTCCGCCGCGCCTGCTACGCCGCGGACCGCACGGGCCACATGATCCTGCAGACGCTCTACCAAAACTGCGTCAAGCACAACGTCGAGTTCTACAACGAGTACTACGTCCTGGACCTCATTACCGTTGTTGACCTCAACGGCCAGAAGCGGGTTGCAGGTGTCGTTTCCTACGACCTGGCCACCGGCGAGCTGCACATCTTCCAGGCCAAGTCCGTGGTGTTCGCCTCCGGCGGTGCCGGCAAGGTCTACAAGACCACGTCTAACGCACACACCCTGACCGGTGACGGCATGGGCATCGCTTTCCGCCGGGGCATCCCCCTGGAGGACATGGAGTTCATCCAGTTCCACCCGACCGGCCTGGCCGGGCTGGGCATCCTCCTCTCGGAGGCCGCCCGCGGCGAAGGTGCCATCCTCCGCAACTCCGAGGGTGAACGCTTCATGGAGCGTTACGCCCCGACCATCAAGGACCTGGCCCCGCGTGACATCGTGGCACGTTCCATGGCCAACGAGGTCCGTGAGGGACGCGGCTGCGGCCCGAACAAGGACTACGTCCTGCTGGACCTGACGCACCTGGAACCGGCGCACATTGATGCGAAGCTTCCGGACATCACCGAGTTCGCCCGGACCTACCTCGGTGTGGAGCCCTACACCGAGCCGGTGCCGGTGTTCCCGACGGCGCACTACGTGATGGGCGGCATCCCCACCAACATCAAGGCCGAGGTCCTCCAGGACAACGACACCGTGATTCCGGGCCTGTACGCGGCCGGCGAAGTGGCCTGCGTGTCCGTACACGGCTCCAACCGCCTGGGCACCAACTCGCTGCTGGACATCAACGTCTTCGGCAAGCGGGCCGGCATCTATGCTGCCGAATACGCGCTGACCGCAGACTTTGTTGATCTGCCGGAGAATTCCGAACTGGACACGGTCACCCTGCTGGACCATGTGCGCAATTCCGAAGGCACCGAGCGTGTCTCCGAAATCCGCCGTGACCTGCAGAACACCATGGACCTGAACATGCAGGTGTTCCGCACGGCGGACACCATCCAGAAGGTCCTGACGGACATCGCCTCCTTCGAGGAGCGGTACCAGAAGATCAGCGTCCAGGACAAGGGCAAGCGCTTCAACCTCGACCTCCTTGAGGCCGTGGAGCTGGGCTTCCTCCTGGAACTCGCGAAAGTCATGAGCGTTGCCGCCCTGCACCGGACCGAATCCCGCGGCGGACACTTCCGCGAGGACTTCCCGGAGCGCGACGACGAGAACTTCATGAAGCATTCCATGGCCTACAAGGTTGACGAAGCCGAAAACACCGAGCACACCGCCGGCATTCGGCTGGACACCAAGCCGGTCATTTTCACGCGCTACGAGCCGATGGTGAGGAAGTACTAATGACAACCGAAATCGCCGAGCCGGCCTCGAAGGTAGAGCTCCCCGAGTCGATCGGCGGAGAGATCCCGTCGTTCGAGATCACGCTGAAGGTCCGCCGCTACAACCCCGAGGTTTCCGACGAAGCCTACTGGGACGAGTGGAAGCTGACCATGTACGGCACGGACCGCGTGCTGGACGCCCTGCACAAGGTCAAGTGGGAGCATGACGGCTCGGTTTCCTTCCGCCGCTCCTGCGCCCACGGTGTCTGCGGCTCCGATGCCATGCGCATCAACGGCCGCAACCGCCTGGCCTGCAAGACCCTGCTGAAGGACCTGGACACCTCCAAGCCCATCCTCGTCGAGCCCATCAAGGGCCTGCCGGTGGAAAAGGACCTGATCGTGGACATGGAGCCGTTCTTCCAGTCCTACCGCGAGATCATGCCGTTCCTGGTCACCAAGGGCCACGAGCCGACGAAGGAACGCCTGCAGTCCGCCGAGGACCGTGAGCGTTTTGACGACACCACCAAGTGCATCCTGTGCGCTGCGTGCACGTCCTCCTGCCCGGTCTTCTGGACCGACGGCCAGTACTTCGGCCCGGCGGCAATCGTCAATGCGCACCGCTTCATCTTCGATTCGCGTGACGACGCCGGCGACATGCGCCTGGAGATCCTGAACGACAAGGAAGGCGTGTGGCGCTGCCGCACCACCTTCAACTGCTCGGAAGCCTGCCCCCGCGGCATCCAGGTCACCAAGGCCATCTCCGAGGTCAAGCAGGCCATCCTGGCCCGCTCGCTCTAGCCAGTCCTGCGCTGCAAAGGCGCCGGCCAGCGGTTTTTACCGCCGGCCGGCGCCTTTTGCGTTCTGGGTAGAGTTGACCCATGCCTTCGTTTGAATCCGTTTCCTTTCCCGGCGTCAACGGGACCACGCTCGCAGGGACCGTGGACATTCCCGACGGCGGTGCCCGTGCCTGGGCCGTCTTCTGCCACGGCTTCACCCTGGGCAAGAACAGTGCCGCCGCGTCCCGGATTTCCAAGGCGCTGGCCGGCCACGGTATCGGCGTGCTGCGCTACGACGCCGCCGGACTGGGCGGGTCCACCGGCAAGTGGGAAGACGGCAGCTTCAGCACCAAAGTGGCCGACGTTCTCAGTGCGTGCGGGTTCATGGCGGACACCGGCCGCCCCGCTTCCCTGCTGATCGGCCATTCACTCGGCGGCGCGGCCGTCCTGGCGGCGGCGTCCCGGGTGTCCGGGCTGGACGCCGTGGTGACCATCGCCGCGCCCTTCCGGCCCTCCCACGTGGTCCATCTCTTCGAATCGGAGCTGGACCGGATTGCCGAACAGGGGTCAGCGTCCGTGGACCTCGGCGGCGGGGAGCTGGAAATCCGCCGGCACCTCATCGAGGACCTGCACAGCCACAACCTCACGGACAGCATCAGGGAGCTGCACCTGCCGCTGCTGGTGATGCACTCCCCCACCGACAACACCGTCGGGATCGAGAACGCGAGTGAAATCTTCCGGACGGCACGCCATCCGCGGAACTTCATCTCGCTGGAGGGCAGCGACCACCTGATGGTGGAGCGCAAACAGACCACCAGGGCGGCAGCCATCATCGCGGCGTGGGCCGGGACCTATCTGGATCTCGACGGAGATTCCTAGCTCCGCCGGTCCCGTGCCCCCAGCCGGACGTGCTCGTGCAGCTTCCACAGGCCGGTGGCATCGTGTTCATAAAGACCCACGCGGTCCACGGTAAAGCCGGCGGAATAACCGCTCAGCCGGCGGACGGCTTCGTCCATGCCCTGCTCGCTGATGTCGTGCGCCACCGTGACGTGCGGATGGAACGGGAAGGCCAGCTCACGTGCCAGCGGGCCGCTCTGGAGTTCCTTGTGCAGCGCGGTGCACTCGTCAAAGCCTTCGCCGACGTTCAGGTAGACCACCGGCGAAACGGGGCGGAAGGATGCGGTCCCGTCCAGGGTCACCCGGAACGGCTTCTGCGCCGCAGCAACGTCCCGCACATGGTTCAGCGTCGCTTCCCAGTCGTCGGTTTCCGTGGTGGTCACCAGGGTGATGTGCGCCGGGATCACCGCCGCCAGGGGATCCCCGAAGGAAGCGCGGGCATCCTTCAGCTCGCTTGCCATCGGCTCCGGAACCGCAATGACTATCCCGACGCAGCGCGCAGCGCATTGAGGAGCGTGGCTGCCGTTCAGGGCGCCGGCTGCCATGTCCTGGTCGAGGGATTCGGAGATTCTCATGGGACTATGCGGTGACGCTGCCCAGCGGCAGGAAGCCGACCTTGTTGTACACGTCCGCGAGGGTCGCCGAGGCTGACTCCCGTGCCTTGGCCGCTCCCACGGCCAGCAGGCGGTCCAGCTCGGCCGGATCGTCCAGCAGATGCAGGGCGCGTTCACGGATGGGCCGGATGTGTTCGGTGACCGCGTCGGCCAGGTCCACCTTCAGGTGTCCGTACATCTTCCCCTCGTACTCCTTCTCCAGGGTTTCCACGCTGCGCCCGGTAATCAGAGAGTAGATGGACAGCAGGTTGGTGATTCCCGGCTTGGTGTCCCGGTCAAACCGGACTTCGCTGCCGTCATCGGTCACTGCCGACTTGATCCGCTTGGCAATCACCTTATCCTCGTCGAGGAGGTTGATCAGCCCGGCCGGCGAGGCAGCCGACTTGGACATCTTCGCCGTCGGGTTCTGCAGGTCGTAGATCTTCGCCGCTTCCTTCTGGATGAAGACCTCCGGCACCACGAAGGTGTCACCGAAGCGCGTGTTAAAGCGCTTCGCCAGGTCCCGGCTGAGCTCTACATGCTGGCGCTGGTCCTCGCCGACGGGTACACCGTGCGGCTGGTAGAGCAGGATGTCGGCCACCTGCAGGATCGGGTACGTGAACAGACCCACGCTGGCCGAGTCGGCACCGAAGCGCTGCTGCTTGTCCTTGAACTGCGTCATGCGGGAGGCTTCACCGAAACCGGTGAGGCAGTTCAGCACCCAGGCCAGCTGGGCGTGCTCCGGCACCTGGGACTGCACGAACAGGGTGGCCTTGTCCACGTCGACACCGCCCGCGATGTACTGGGCTGCGGTGACGCGGGTGCGCTTGCGCAGGTCCTCGGGATCCTGCGGCACGGTGATGGCGTGCAGGTCCGGGATGAAGAAGTAGGCGTCGTACTCGTTCTGGAGCCGCACCCAGTTCACGAGCGCTCCGAGGTAGTTGCCCAGGTGCAGGGAATCAGCGGAGGGCTGCATCCCCGAGAGGATGCGCCGGCGGCTGGAAGACTCAGATGTCATGGAAGGAACCCTTAGAACTGGTAGTCGATCACTACTGGAGCGTGGTCTGAGAAGCGGGAGTCGTAGGTAGGTGCGCGGTCAACGACGGCGTTGGCAGCCCGTGCCGCCAGCTCCGGAGTGGCCATGTGGTAATCGATCCGCCAGCCGGAGTCGTTGTCGAACGCCTGTCCGCGCCAGGACCACCAGGTGTAGGGTCCGTTGACCTCGCCGGCCAGGGAACGGTGCACATCCGTGTAGCCGATTTCCTCGCCGAAGAAGCGGTCAAAGTAGGCACGTTCCTCGGGGAGGAAACCGGCGCGCTTGACGTTGCCCTTCCAGTTCTTGATATCCAAGGGCGTGTGGCCCACGTTCAGGTCACCGACCACCAGCACGAAGTCGCTGGACTGCGCCAGGGCGGGCAGCCGGGCGGCCATGGTGTCGAGGAAGCGGTACTTGTCCACCTGCTTGGGGGTGTCCACCTCGCCTGAATGGACGTACGCACTGACGACGGTGAGGATTTTCTCCTCACCCTCCACGGAAACCTTGAAGTCTGCCTCAACCCAGCGGCCGGAGCGTGCGAAGTACTCGTCGCCGATGTGTTCGCGGACCGCCACCGGCGCGGTGCGGGAAGCGATGGCGACGCCGGCACGGCCCTTGGCATCGAGGCATTCGGCGTGCTGGACGTGCCAGGTATCACCGAGCAGGTCCTTCAGGATGGCGTCGGGCGCGCGCACCTCCTGCAGGCACAGGATGTCCAGATCGCGGGCTGCGAGCCAATCGGCCATTCCCCGCTTGTAGGCGGCGCGGATGCCGTTGACATTCACAGACGCAATGCGCAGTGCTTTCCCGGAACTGTCCATAGTCCCTGTCGATGCCGAACTCACGCGAATAACCATACTCCTCAGTAGCTGTTCATCCCGAAACGCGGATCCGGCGGGCAGCGGTGCTGCGGTTCCGCCGGCGGTGGAGGGAAACTAGTCGACGATGGTGCCTTCGACCGGCCCGCCGTCGTTCTTCTTGATCATGCCACGGCCGTTGGACGCCGTGATTTCGATGGTCTCCAGGGCACGGTCGACCATTTCCCGGTCGGTGTCCAGGTTCTCCGTAATGACCTTGGCCTGGACCTGGATGATCTTGAAGCTGTGGTCCAGTTTCCGGTCACGGACGGTGGTGCTTTCATCCACAACCTGCACTCCGCTGCGGGGAGCAGCGCCGGCGGCGGCACCGGCAAGCTTTGCGGTGGCCTTGCGGGTGGCGCCCCGAACGGAGAAGACCACGAACGTGGCGAGGAACAGCCAGCCCAGGGACACGATGACCACCAGCCAGCCAATGACGTCATTCTGGTTGGCGGCGAAAACCACCGCCACCAGGAAGACAATGAGCATCACGACGATGCCCGTGGAGCCCATCCTGCGGCTGATGCCGCGGCCGGGCGTGGACGAGGACGACGGCGTCTTGCCGTTTCGGATCGACTGCATGGTTTTATTCTCTCAAACTCAGACAGGTGCCCGGTGCCGTGTTCGCTCTGCGCGCCTGCGCCTGCTTCCGCACGCGGTGGCAGCAGGCCCGCGGCAGTGGCAGACTGGCTCGATGCAGATCACCATTGCCACCGGCGACATCACCCGGCGGGATACCGACGTCATCGTCAACGCGGCCAACTCATCCCTGCTGGGCGGCGGCGGAGTGGACGGGGCCATCCACCGTGCCGCCGGCCCGAAGCTGCTCGCTGCCTGCAGGGAACTGCGGAAGACGTCACTGCCGCAGGGGCTGCCCACCGGCCTGTCCGTGGCTACCGAGGCGTTCGACCTGCCCGCCCGGTGGGTGGTGCACACCGTGGGGCCCAATGCCGGGGCAGGCGAAACGGACCCGGAACTGCTGAGGTCCTGCTTCCGCACCGCCCTGGCCGCAGCCGAGGAGCTGGGCGCCCAGAGCATTTCCTTCCCGGCCGTGAGCGCCGGCATTTACGGCTGGGACCCGGAGACCGTGGCCGGCATCGGGCTGCAGGAGGTCCTGGACCACACCCCGGGGACGTTGAAGCGCGCGGAGTTCGTGCTGTTCAATGACCGCCTGGCCGGGATCTTCACCCGCAAATATGAGCAGCTGGCCGGCTGACCCGACGCCTACTTCAAAAACAGCACCCGGAGCCTGTTTGTGGTCAAGGTCAGGCCCAGGACGATCATCACCACGAAGTAGAGCAGATGCCCTGCCGTCCCCCAGCTGAAGATGCCCACGCTGATCTGCCGGAGCAGTTCCACGCCGTGCCAGAGCGGCAGCGCCTGGATCACCGACTGCACCGCCTCGGGGTAGACACTCAGCGGGTAGAAGGTGGCAGAGAGCAGGAACATGGGCAGCATGATCATTTGGATCCAGTCCATTTGCTGGAACGTCTTCATGTAACTGGTCACGGCCATCCCGAAGGAGGCGAAGCCGAACGCGATCACCACGGCTGCCGGAATCATCAGCAGCGCCCAGGGCGAGGTGATCAGTCCCATCGCGCCCATCACGGCGGTAAAGCCGGTGGCATAGAGCGCACCGCGGAGCAGGGCCAGGAAGATCTCCCCCATCGCCACGTCCAGCGGACCCAGCGGCGTCGAGAGCATGCCCTCGTAGAGGCGGGCGTAGTTGAGCTTGAAGAACACGTTCATGGTGGAGTCATACACCGCGCCGTTCATCGCGGAGACTGCCAGCAGCGCCGGTGCGATGAAGTTGGCATACTCCATTTCCTGCCCGCCCGGGCCGGTGACCGCCCCCACCAGGGCACCCAGGCCAATACCCATGGCCACCAGGTACAGCACCGGTTCGACGAACCCGCTGACCATGATGCTCCAGTTAGTGCCCCACGTGGCCTTGAGCCCGCGGGCAATCACGGCACGGATGTTCCGCCCGTACAGCGAGCCGAGGAACCGGTCCTGCGGTACAAGCACCGTGGGCGCCGTGCGGTTTTCGATGCTCATCCGTCGAGCCTCCTCGTGAAGTTCCGCCGGGCCAGCAGCAGCCCGCCGAAGGTCAGGACCAGCAGGTACACCACGTGGACGGCGGTCATGGCGGCCGGTTCCGGGTGCCCGTAGCTGAGCACCCGGCCCAGTTCGGTCGAATGCCAGAGCGGTGAGATCCAGCCGATCCAGCGGACAGCCAGCGGCAGCGACTCCAGCGGAAAGAAGGTCCCGGAGAACAGGAACAGCGGCATCACAATGAACCGCTGGACCAGGGCGAACTGCCCCTTATCCTCTTTCAGGGTGGCGCTGAAGGCCATGAGCGGCATCCCGAAGGCCAGTCCGGCCAGCAGTGCGGTGAAGATCATCAGCCAGCCGGTTGCGGGCTGCGCCACCGCCCCGAAGAGCACCAGGAACAGGTAGTAGATGCCCGTGGTCAGCAGGATGCGGACGGTCAGTCCCAGGACATGTCCGAGGGCAATCTGCCCGCTGGAAAGCGGAGAGGCATTGGGTCCGTAGTAGGTGCGGTGCCATTTGAACCCGCCCATGACGGTGTAGGTGTTTTCCTCGCTGGAGACCATCAGGGCGGCGGTTGCCACGAGGGCCGGTCCCAGGAACATCAGGTAGGACACAGTCGAGCCGTCGGCGCCCGGGAAACCCGCATTCGAGTTCCCGTCGATCAGCACGGCCAGGCCCGTACCCATGCCCAGCAGGTAGACCAGCGGAGTGCCCACGGCGGTCATCAGCACGGTCCCCTGGTAGCCGCGCATCCGGCGGATCCACATGTCTGCGTAGTAGAAGGAACCGAAGCGCCGCGCCCGGGCGGCGGTTTGGCGCGGGGTCAGCGGCGACCGCAGCCCGAGCACCTCATGGCGTTGGACGCCGGGGCCGGCGGCGGCTTCGGGCTTACTCAACGAGGCTCCTGCCCGTCAGGCGGAGAAACACGTCTTCCAGCGAGGACCGGCGCACCAGCGACGTGATGGGCCGCAGCCCCCGGCTCGTTACGGCGTCCAGCGCGGCTTCGCCGTCGTCCGCGTAGATCAGGACCCGGTCCGGGAGGGTTTCCAGCCTCTCGCCGATTCCCTCAAGCTCGCCTGCCACCGTGGTGTTCCGTTCCGATCCGAACCGCAGCTCCACCACCTCGCGGGTGGAGTACTCGCGGATCAGGGCGGCCGGGGAACCCTCGGCCATGATCGCGCCCTTGTCCACCACAATCAGCCGGTCGCACAGCTGCTCCGCCTCGTCCATGTAGTGGGTGGTGAGGATCAGCGTGACGCCCGCTTCCTTGAGCCGGAACAGCCGATCCCAGAGGATGTGCCGGGCCTGGGGATCCAGGCCCGTGGTCGGTTCGTCCAGCAGCAGGATCTTGGGATCGTTGATCAGGGAACGGGCGATGGTCAGGCGCCGCTTCATCCCCCCGGAGAGGGACTCCACACGGGCCTTGGCCTTATCCGTGAGCTGCGCGAATTCCAGCAGTTCGTCTGCCTTGGGCTGCAGGTAGCTCTTGGGCAGGCCGAAGTAGCGGCCGTAGGCTACGAGGTTGTCCCGCACGCGCAGGTCCTCGTCCAGGTTGTCCTGCTGGGGCACAACGCCCAAGTGGGCGCGGACTTCGGGGCCGTACCGGTTCGGATCCAGGCCCATAATGCTCAGGTCTCCGGCGGTGCGCTGGGCGACGCCGCCGATCATCTTCATGGTGGTGGATTTCCCGGCACCGTTGGGCCCGAGGAGCCCGAAGGACTCCCCCGGCGGAACGTCGAAGGAGATGCCGTTGACGGCGGTGAAATCTCCGTAGGACTTGGTCAGGTTCCGTGCGGAAATGACGAAATCGGAGCGGGTTTCGGGGACGGTTTTGCTTGATGTGATCTGCGACACTCACGACAGTGTAGTGGACCCGGACCGGACCGGCGCACCAAGCGGCGCCGGTCCGTTCCGTTGCTGCCGAAGAAGGCGCCTAGACCAGGATTCCGACCTGCCGTTCGGCTGCTTCCACGACGTTGGCCAGCAGCATGGCCCGGGTCATCGGTCCCACACCGCCGGGGTTGGGCGAGATCCAGCCCGCGACGTCGGCCGCCGCGGGGTCGACGTCGCCGGTCAGGGTGGTTTTTCCGGTGTCCGGGTCGGTGACCCGGGTGACGCCGACGTCCAGCACGATGGCTCCGGGCTTGAGCTCCTCGGCCCGGATCATTTCCGGGAAACCGGCGGCCGCCACCACCACGTCGGCGGCCTGCAGATGTTCGAACAGGTCCGCGGTGCCGGTGTGCGCCAGGGTGACCGTGGCGTTGATCGGACGGCGGGTCAGGAGCAGGCCAAGCGGCCGCCCGACGGTGACGCCGCGTCCGACCACCAGGACCTTCTTGCCGTTCAGCGAGATCCCGTTGCGGACCAACAGCTGCACAATCCCGTGCGGTGTGCAGGGCAGCGGGGACGTCATGGGTTCGCTGACGTTGAGCACCAGGCGGCCGAGGTTGACCGGGTGCAGTCCGTCCGCGTCCTTGTCCGGGGCGATCCGTTCCAGGATGGCGTTGGCGTCTATGTGGGCCGGCAGCGGCAGCTGCACAATGTAGCCGGTGGTGGCCGGGTCCTCGTTCAGCTCATCGATGACCTTTTCCAGGTCTGCCTGGCTGATGTCGCCGGGGAGGTCCCGGCGGATGGAATTAATCCCCACCTGCTTGCAGTCCTTGTGCTTGCCGCCGACGTAGGAGTGGCTGGCGGGGTCGTCGCCCACCAGCACCGTTCCCAGCCCCGGAGTAATGCCGTGCTCTTCCTTCAGCACGCGCACCCGTTCGGTCAGGTCCTCCTTGATTTCCCGGGCGGCGGCACGGCCGTCCAGGATCTTCGCCGCAACCGGAGTGCCGAAATCGGTCTTTTCCTTGACGTCCCAGCCGAGGTTCACGCTGGTGTCCTCACCGGTCACGGCGCCCTCCATATTGGTTCCTTTCTCCACGGTTACCATTCCTCCTGTCCGGGGTAAAGCGGGAAATTGTCTGCCAGCGCCCGTACGCGGCCCCGCAGGGCCTCGACGTCGGGAGCGGGTTTCAGTGCGGCGGCGATGATTTCGGCAACCTCGGTGAATTCCGGGGCGCCGAAGCCGCGGGTCGCGAGCGCCGGGGTGCCGATCCGCAGGCCGGACGTAACCATGGGCGGCCGCGGGTCGAAGGGTACGGAGTTGCGGTTCACCGTGATGCCCACGGACTCGAGCAGGTCCTCCGCCTGCTTTCCGTCCAGGGCGGAGTGCCGCAGGTCCACCAGGATCAGGTGCACGTCCGTGCCGCCGGTGAGCACCGAAACGCCGTGCTCAGCGACGTCGGGCGCGTTCAGGCGCTCGGCAATGATCCGCGCCCCCTCGAGCACGCGCTCCTGCCGTTCCCGGAATTCTTCGGTCCCGGCGATCTTGAACGCCACGGCCTTCGCGGCAATCACGTGCATCAGCGGGCCGCCCTGCTGGCCGGGGAAGACGGCAGAGTTCAGCTTCTTCGCGTACTCCTGCTTGGCGAGGATCATTCCCGAGCGCGGTCCGGCGAGGGTCTTGTGCACGGTGGAGGTGACGACGTCGGACATCGGCACCGGGCTCGGGTGCAGTCCCGCGGCCACCAGGCCGGCGAAATGCGCCATGTCCGTCCAGAGGTAGGCACCCGCTTCGTCGGCAATCGAACGGAAGGCGTCAAAGTCCAGCTGCCGCGGGTAGGCGGACCAGCCGGCGACGATAACCTGCGGGCGTTCAGCCAGCGCCTGTTCGCGGACCCGGTCCATGTCCACCCGGTAGGTCTGCTCATCCACGCCGTACGCGGCAACCTCATAGAGTTTGCCGGAGAAGTTCAGTTTCATGCCGTGGGTCAGGTGCCCGCCGTGGGCGAGGTTCAGCCCCATGAGCTTCTCGCCGGGTTTCATCAGGGCAGCGAGCGCCGCCGCGTTGGCCTGCGCGCCCGAGTGCGGCTGCACGTTGGCGAACTCCGCACCGAACAGCGTCCGTGCCCGCTCGATGGCGAGGTTCTCAGCGATATCAACGTGTTCGCAGCCGCCGTAGTAGCGGCGGCCGGGATAACCCTCGGCGTACTTGTTTGTGAGCACCGACCCGGAGGTCTCCAGGACCGCACGCGGCGCGAAGTTCTCCGAGGCAATCATTTCGAGGGTGCCGCGCTGGCGGGACAGTTCATCTCTCAGGACGGCCGCTATTTCGGGATCAACATCGATAAGCGGCGCGTTGGTGACGCTTTGGGTGGATACTCTCACATGGATCTCCTGGGCAGAGGTTCTCAATAGGTCAGGCTACCTGCTGTGTCAGCACCGGTCCGTGGAGCGGACCGGCGGGCATGGCACAACAGTTTCGCTCGTAACCCTCGGCCCAGGCGTGCGATCCGTGGTCTTCAAGGCACCCGCTGAGGGCGCCGTGCCGCTTCCCGGTGGTGATCCACCTGACGCCAGTCGCGACGCCTTCCATCCTAGCCTCCCCTGTCCCCCGGATGCAGGGGCCGGCCGGAATAGCCTCCGCACCGGCGCGGTTAGGATTCGTCAAAGGAGGTAAGCGGTGCAAACGGACGTACTGGTGATCGGAGCCGGCCAGGCCGGCCTCAGCGCCGCCTACCATCTGCACCGCCGGAGCCTGCCGCCGGGCCCCGGGTTCACCGTGCTGGACGCTAACCCCGGCCCGGGCGGGGCCTGGCGGCACCGCTGGGATTCGCTCACTTTCGGTGCAGCACATGCCCTGCACGACCTCCCCGGCATGCCGCTGGGCACTCCCGACCCCGCCGAACCGGCCTCCGCCGTCGTCACCCGGTATTACGGACGCTATGAACGCGAGTTCGGGCTCGACGTCGTCCGCCCCGTTGCCGTGTCCGCCGTGGCCGAGGGCAGCGGCGGACGACTGGCGGTCCGCGCGGCGGACGGACGCGAGTGGCAGGCCCGGGTGGTCATCAACGCCACCGGCACGTGGGACCGGCCCTATTGGCCCTATTACCCCGGGCGGGAATCCTTCCGCGGCCGGCAGCTGCACACCCGGGACTTCCGCAGCGTGGCGGACTTCGCCGGACAGAAGGTCCTGGTGGTCGGCGGCGGCACGTCGGCCGTACAGTTCCTGCTGCAGCTGCACCGGGCCGGCGTCGAAACGCTCTGGTCCACCCGCCGGCCCCCGGAGTTCACGCTGCGCCCGTTCGACGCCGAGTGGGGACGGGCCGTGGAAGCGAAGGTCAGCGCACGGACCCGTGCCGGGCTGCCGCCGCTGAGCGTCGTCTCAGCCACGGGGCTGCCGCTGACCGAGGAGTACCGCCGCGGTATTGAGGACGCGGTGCTGGTATCCCGCGGACCGATCGGCCGCCTGACCGAAACCGGTGTTGTCTTCGCGGACGGGTCCGATGAATCCGTGGACACGGTCCTGTGGGCCACCGGATTCCGCGCCGCCCTGGACCATCTGGCGCCGCTTCGCCTGCGTGAACCCGGCGGCGGGATCCGGATGGACGGCGTACGGGTGGTGCGTGAGCCCCGCCTGCTGCTGGTGGGCTACGGGGAATCCTCCTCCACGCTGGGGGCAACCCGCGCCGGCCGGGCCGCAGCGCTCGAGGCCGTGCAGCAGGTGGCTACCGGGGTTCTTCCCACTCAAAGGCCGTAACCGTACCCTGCTCCCAGTCGCGGCGCAGGATGGCATAAACCACGGTGGCCACCCGTCGCCCGTCCTCCAGCGGCCAGTCCTCGCGGTGATGGGCTTCCTTCAGGAAACCCGCACGGATCAGCGTCTTGCGCATGCCGATGTTGTCCTCCCGCATGCGTCCGGCGAACCGGTGCGCCTCCGGGTAGTCGTCAAACACCTTCCGCGTCAGCGCTTTCGTTACCGGCACCCCGTTGCCCCGCCCGCGGAACTTCTCCACCAACCGCAGGTCCAGCACGGGGGTGTTGGTGTCCAGGTCCTCCAGGATGGCCAGGCCCATGCGGTGGTTGTCGCCGAACACCCAGAAGGTACGCACGCCGTCGCCGTCGAACCGGCCCTCGATCAGCAGGCGCCGCACCAGACCCTCGGACGGGGCCTTGATGCGGTGATACGGGAAGCTGTTGGTCGTGAGGAAACGGATCAGCTCTCCCTCGTCCTTGTCGGAGAACGGCAGGAACATCACATCCATATGCCCACCCTAGGCCCTAGTCCGGAGCACTGAAACCGGTAACCTAGGCATCGTGACCTTTTCGATTCCCGGGGCCTCCGCGGCCGGCAACGGCTACACCCTGACACTGTCCTGCCCTGACCGCCCGGGCATTGTCCACGCGGTCAGCGCCTCGCTGGTGGCTGCCGAAGGCAACATCACCGAGTCCGCGCAGTTCGGCAGCCCGGAGACCGGCTCCTTCTTCATGCGGGTGGACTTCAGGTCCCCGAACTCCTATGAACAGGTTCACGCCGAGCTCGCCGGCACTGCGGCAGCATTCGGCATGGCCTGGGAACTGCACCCTGCCGGCCGGCGGACCAGAACCTTGATCATGGCATCGAAGTCCGGCCACTGCCTCAATGACCTGCTCTTCCAGCAGCGTGCCGGAACGCTGCCGATAGAGGTCCCGGCCATCGTCTCGAACCACCGGGATCTGGAGTCCCTCGCGGACTTCTACGGCGTGCCGTTCCACCACATTCCGGTCACCCCGGACACCAAGGGAGATGCGGAGAACCGGCTGCGGGAGCTGATGGCGGAGCTGGACATTGAACTGGTGGTCCTGGCCCGGTACATGCAGATCCTGAGTACCGACCTCTGCCGCGACCTGGCCGGGCGCGCAATCAACATCCACCACTCCTTCCTGCCGTCCTTCAAGGGCGCCCGGCCTTATCACCAGGCCCATGCCCGCGGCGTGAAACTGATCGGCGCCACGGCGCACTACGTCACCTCCGATCTGGACGAGGGCCCCATCATCGAGCAGGAGGTCATCCGGGTGGACCACGCCCGTTCGGCCGCCCAGCTCGCCGCCCTGGGCAGCGACGTCGAGGGCCGGGCCCTGTCCAAGGCGGTGCAGTGGCATGCCCAGCACCGGGTGCTGCTGGACGGCCGGCGGACCATCGTCTTCAACTGATCTTCCGCCCGGCGCCGCTACGCTGGGTGGCATGGCACACATTATTGAACTCCGGGGCAAGGCCCCGGCCGTTGATCCCAGCGTCTTCCTCGCCCCCACCGCCTCGCTGATCGGCGACGTCACCATGGCGGCGGACTCCAGCGCCTTCTACGGCGTCTGCGTGCGCGGCGATTCCAACAGCATCCGCGTGGGTGCCGGAACCAATCTGCAGGACAACGTGGTGCTGCACGCGGATCCCGGCTTCCCGACGTCGGTCGGTGAACGCGTCAGCGTAGGCCACAACGCCGTGGTGCACGGCTGCACCGTCGAAGACGACTGCCTGATCGGCATGAGCGCCACCATCATGAACGGCGCCGTGATCGGTGCCGGTTCCCTGGTGGCCGCCGGTGCCCTCGTCCTTGAAGGCACGGTGGTACCTCCACGTTCCCTGGTGGCAGGCGTGCCCGCGAAGGTCCGTCGAAGCCTCACCGACGACGAGGTCGCCGGGGTGCGCGCCAATGCCGAAAACTACCGGCAGACGGCCGCGGACCACCGCGCCGCCGTTGCGGCCCGGCCCTAGCATGCCCGCCGGCGCCGGTATGACGCGCCGCAGGGACTCGGAGACCAGCACTAGGCTCCGGCCTGCACCAACCATAGAGTGGGGTTATTCCCTGCAACGACGCGGAAGACGAGGATCATGACTGCCGTTCAACACATTCCCACCCCGCCCTGTGTACAGCCGGGGGCGCCGAGCCCCGTACAGTCCACGGGCCGGACCCTCCGCTGGGGCGTAGTCGCCACCGGAAACATTGCCGAGCGTGTCACTGAAGACATCGCCCGGCTCGAAGACGCCGTTCTGCAGGCCGTCAGCTCCCGCCGGCAGGCCAGCGCAGAGGATTTCGCGGCCCGCTTCGGTTTTGCCAGCAGCTACTACGATGCCGATGACATTCCGGGCTACGACCACCTCTTTGCCGACCCCGACGTCGACATTGTCTACGTAGCTTCTCCGCATGCCCAGCACTACCGGATTGCCCGGCGCGCACTGGAGGCCGGCAAGCACGTGCTGTGCGAAAAGTCGCTCACCATCAATGCCCGCGAGGCCGAGGACCTGATCGAACTGGCCCGGTCCCGGAACCTGTTCCTCATGGAAGCGGTCTGGACACGGTTCCTGCCCTGCATCAACCGCATCTGGGAACTGATTGCCTCGGGCGAACTCGGGGACATCAACTGGGTCCAGGCCGACCTGGGCTTCCCGGCGGCCTATGACCCGGCCAACAGGCTCTGGGACCCGGCCGCCGGCGGCGGAGCGCTGCTGGACCTCACGGTCTACCCGCTGACCTTTGCCCTCGGCGCACTCGGTTATCCCGAGACCGTGCACGCGGTAGGCAGTATCAATCCCGACGGCGTGGACGCCCAGAACGCGCTGACGCTGGGATACGCCAACGGCGGCCTGGCGCAGCTGACCTCTTCCCTGGTCTCCTCCTCCCCGCGGACCGCCGTCATTTCCGGCAGCAAGGGATGGCTCCGCACCGGGTCACCCCTGCACAACCCGGTGGAACTGACCATCGTTCCGCAGGCCGGAGAAACCCGGGTGGAGCGCTTCCCGCAGGTCGGCAACGGCTATACCTACGAACTGCGGGAAGTAACCCGCTGCATCCAGGCGGGCCTGGTCGAAAGCCCCACCATGACCTGGGCGGATTCCCTGCGGACCATGCGGCTCTTTGACGCCGTAAGGGCGCAGATGGGTGTGTTGTACACCAATGACGAAGCACCCGTTCCCCGCTGACCGGAGCCGCCAGCGGGTTTTCCAGCGGGTTTAACGAACAAACGACGGCGGTGCCGCACCTTTGCAGGTGCGGCACCGCCGTCGTTATTGTCCGGGCTAACCGCCCAAACCGCCCGGAAGCTTCCCGCCAAGGCCGCCCGGTAGTTTCCCGAGCAGGTCCCTGGGGTTCACACCCAGTTTCTCCAGCAGACCCGAATCTTTATCGGTGTCCACCTTGTCCGGCAGGTCAGACTCCGCCTGGCCGGCCTTTGAGCTGTCGCCGCGGTTCTTCAGGAATTCGATAATCTGCTGCTTGTCGATCTGCATCAGGTACTCCTTGCTGAGAGGGGACGCTGCGGTTTGCTGCTGGGTTATGCGTTCTTCACGTTCTGGGGAGCGTCCGAAGCGGAGTCCTTGACGTCGGAGGCCGCAGCCTGGCCCTCGGACTTCACGTTCTGCGCGGCGTCGGTGGCGGTGGCCTTGATGTTCTCAACCGCTTCCTGCGCCGGCTCCTTGAGCCCCTCGGCCATTTCCTTGGCGGCTCCGGCCAGCTCATCCGTCATCGGCTGAGCAGCGGTCTTGAGGTTGTCCGCAGCAACGCGTTCCTTGTTGCTGGCGGGGATCAGGGTTGCTGCGAGCAAACCGGCGCCGAAGGCAATCAGGCCGGCGGCAACGGGGTTGCCCTGTGCCTGGCCGGCCAGCTTGGCCGGTGCGCCCTGGACAGCCGAGCCCGCGGCGGACATGCCGTCGGAGACGCTGCCGCCCATGTCGGACACGCTGCCGCTGATGTTGCTACCGGTGTTGCTTGCGCTGTTACCCATTGAATCGGCCACACCCATCACCTTGTCCTTTACTCCGAATACCTTGTCCTTCATCTTGTCCGTCTGGCGCTGGACGATGTGGGAGGGAGTTACTTTGTCCGCCACTGCGTCCACATTGGTGCCGAGGCGCCGGCGGGTTGCTTCGATGTCGGCGCGGATCTCATCCGGGTTTTCACTCATCGTGTTTCCTCGCTTGGTTTCATCGTCTGGGGGATCTCCTGCAGCGTTTCGGCCGTCTGCGGCATGCCCTTGATCTTCTTCATTTCCTTGCGCCCGCGGGAGGCCAGCACGGCGGCAACAATGGCCCAGAGAACGGCCACGATGACAGCGGACCAGCCGAAGCCGATCGCCGTCGTGCCCAGTGCATACCAGAGGGCGACTGACAGGAAGAGCAGTACAAAGTACCCTGCGACGGCTGCTCCGCCGAACATTCCGGCGCCCTTGCCCGCACGGGTCCCCGACTGCTTCAGCTCTACCTTCGCCAGCTCCACTTCCTGACGCATCAGGGTGGACATGTCCTGCGTTACCTGGCTGAGCAGATCGCCCAGGGACGTGGACTCCGCCTTAGCCTGCGCGGGGGTGGGAGGGAGTTCGGTACTCATTAGTGCCGACCACCGCTGTAGGGATCAGCTGCCGGAACACCGGTGGAAGGGGTGGGCGGAAGCGTCTGGGCCGACGCGGGGCCGGTTCCGGCCGGGCGTACCGGTTCGGAGCCGAACGGGTCGGTGGCTGTTCCGCTGGTTCCGACGACGGGCTGTGTTCCCGGAGCCGGCGGCACCGGCGTCACGGGCGGTACGGGCGGTGCAACGTGCTGGCCGGTGGATCCGGCGGCGGCTGCGCCCTGGTTCGGAAGACCGGCGCTCAGGCCCTTGTTGAGGCGTCCGGCGAGGAAGCCGGCGCCTGCTGCAATAGCGAGGAAGGCAACGGGACGCTGGCGGGCAAAGCCCTTGACTTCATCCAGCAGGGATCCCGGGTCTCGTCCGTCAAGCCACGTGGCGGCGGAGGACGCACGGCTGGCTGCCTGGCCTACCAGGTCCGTGGCAACACCGGACTGGCCGGACTGTGCCATTGAGTGCAGCTCATCTGCCATGGAGCGGAGCCCTTCGGCAACCTTCTGCTGCTGGGTACCTGCCTGCTCGGTGAGATCGGAGCGCGCCTGGGTGAACAGGTCCTTGGCATTGGTCTTCACCTCGGAAGCGACGCCTGCTGCTTCGGACTTGGCGGTCTCTGCTACCTGAGCCGCATTGCCCTTGGCCTGCTGGGCAAGGTCACCCGCCTGCTGCTTAGCCGCATCGGCCTTGGCAGCGGCCGTGGAATCGCTGGTGCTTCCGGCCGGGGATGCTGCATGGCTTCCGTCACGCGGAGTGAAATTGTCTGTCATCATCGCTCTCTTTCGTCATTGCAACTGCTGATCAAGATCGGATGTTCCGTACGACGATAATAAGCACACTTAGTTACGAATGTGTAGCGTGTTACGATCATAAGTGCCCTTGCTATTAGCTCCTGCCCGTGGTTTTCTTCTTGCACCGATTCAGAAGCGCCGCGGAACCCGTTCCCTGCCGGATGTCCGGTTCGAAATGCACCGCTGGCCCACAACCCACAGGAGCATCACCTTGGCGGCAAACCTCATAGCACGTTCTGTCCATGACCTCACGGCCGCGGCCTGGTTCGGTGGTTCCCTGATGGGTGCCGTTGGCCTGAACGGCGCGGCCGCAGCGGCTAAGGATCCGACCGAGCGGACGCGGTTGTCCGCCCTCGGCTGGAAGAAATGGGCCCCCGTACAGGCCGGGGCAATCGGCCTGCACTTCCTGGCCGGGCTTGCACTGGTCGGCGACAACAAGACACGGGTGTCCCAGCAGGAGGGAGTCGGCCCCCTCACCGTCTACAAGACAGCGGTCACCGTGCTTGCTGCCGTGGTTACGCTCTATTCCGGCATCCTGGGCGGCAAGGTCGGGGCGATGGCAGAGCAGGGCAGCCAGGGGGCCACGGAGCCCCATGAAGGCGCCTCCAAGGAACTGAAGTCCGCCCAGCGCCAGCTGAAAATCCTGCAGTGGAGCATCCCGGCCCTTTCCGGTGCCGTGATTGTGATGGGTGCCCAGCACGGTGAAATGCAACGCCCGGCCAATGTCCTCAAGGGACTGAAAAAGAAGTAACGGGCCATGGGTGCAGAAGTCACGAGCCGGACTTTCAGCCGCGCGCAGCGTACGGCCTACCGGCAGCGCCTGCTGGAAAACCTCGATCACTTCGCTCATTTCCTGTCCACCGCGCAGTTTGCGGACACGGCCAGCATCGGCCTGGAACTTGAGCTGAACCTGACCAACCGGGACTTCTCCCCTGCCCTGCGCAACACGGCTGTCCTCGAGCGGATCGCCGATCCGGCCTTCCAGACCGAGATCGGTGCCTTCAACATTGAAATGAACCACCCCGCAATGTCGGTGGGCCAGTTCGGGCTGAAGGAACTCGAGGACAGCCTGCGGATGCAGCTGAACAGAGCGGACGAGCGGGCGGCACAGGAAGCTGCGGACATCATGATGGTGGGAATCCTCCCCACCCTGACCCCCCGCTTCATGGACGGCTGGGACTGGCTCAGCAGCGGCCAGCGCTATGCCGCCCTGAATACTTCCGTCCTCCAGGCCCGGGGAGAGGACGTCCTCCTCGATCTGTCTGGACCGGAGCCCCTGTCCTTCTACGCCCAGAACATCGCGCCGGAGGCCGCGTGCACGTCGGTCCAGCTGCATCTGGAAGTCTCACCCGATCAGTTCGCGCCTGCCTGGAACGCTGCGCAGATGATCGCCGCACCGCAGGTGGCCCTCGCTGCCAATTCACCCATTTTCATGGAGCATGTGCTCTGGCACGAGACCCGGATCGAACTCTTCAAGCAGGCCATTGACACCCGCCCGCCGGAAATGCGCAATCAGGGCGTGCGCCCGCGCGTCTGGTTCGGGGAACGCTGGATCACCTCGATCTTTGATCTCTTCGAGGAGAACGTACGCTACTTTCCCGCACTGCTTCCGGAACTTTCGGGCAACGGCTCGGAAACCACCCCGTTCGGCGCTCCGCTGCTGCCTGAGCTGCGCCTCCACAACGGCACGGTCTACCGCTGGAACCGTCCCATCTATGACCCGGGCAGCGGCGGGACACCCAACCTGCGACTGGAGAACCGGGTCCTGCCGGCCGGCCCGTCCGTCCTGGACGTGGTCGCCAACGCAGCGTTCTACTACGGTCTCGTGGAGTACCTCCGCACCTCCGACCGCCCCCTGTGGAGCCGCATTGCCTTCAAGACAGCATCGGACAACTTCCTCAACTGCGCCCGCCACGGACTGGAAGCTTCCGTCTACTGGCCGGGCATCGGCGAGATCCCGGTGGCGGAACTGATCCTGCGCCACCTCATTCCGCAGGCTGCGGAAGGGCTCAGGGAATTGAAGGTGGATTCGTCCCTGATTGACCGCTATCTGGGTGTCGTGGCGGAGCGTGCGCGCACCGAGCAGAACGGGGCTGCCTGGCAGATCTCCACACTGCGCCGGCTGGAAGCCTCCGGACTGCAGCGTCCGGCGGCCCTGGGTGAGCTCTCACGGCTCTATTGGGAGAACATGCACACCAATGCGGCCGTGCATTCCTGGCCCCTCGGCTGACGGGGCAAAAACCGTCGCGGAGGAGTAAAAACCTCAGCTGTGGCCTAGCACTCAAAACCGGCGAGTGCTAGCGTGAAATGCATCGTTGAGTCGAGACGACTCAACCTTTATCGACCCTTTTCCAACAACGGTATTCCAATCGCCGGTGCCCCGCCGGGCGCCGGCGCAAGAGGAGTTGATGACAATGGCGATGAAGTTTGATCCATTCCGAGAGCTCGACCGGGTTGCCGGTGCCCTGCTGGATCCCCGGCAGCGGCTGCGCCTGATGCCGATCGACCTGTACCGGGAAGGCGACCACTACATCCTTAACGCGGATCTGCCGGGCATCGACCCGGGCTCGGTGGATGTGGACGTTGACGGCCAGCTGCTGACGATCCGGGCCGAGCGGACCATCCACACGACCGAGGGCGCAACCTGGCTGACCCGCGAACGGGAAAGCGGAAGTTTCCTGCGGCAGCTGAACCTCGGCCAGGGCATTGATATTGAGTCCATTTCCGCCAAGTACGAGAACGGTGTGCTGAGCGTGTTCATCCCGGTGAGCGAACGCTCGAAGCCGCGCAAGATCGAGGTTGCCGCTGCTTACAAGGACGGCTCCACCATCTCCGGCCAGTCGACGTCGGAGCCTGCCTCCGTCTCCTCCTCGAGCAGCGGCAGCTCGGGTTCGTCGGGCTCATCGGGTTCGCCTGGCTCATCGGGTTCCGGGGTTTCAAGTTCATCCGGATCGGGTTCGTCCGGCGGGTCCGGCGGGCCCTCCTCTTCCGGCGACAAGGGAGCGGGCATCTAGCACTCCCCCTCACACTGGAACCACTGCGGGCCCCGGACGCTATCGTCCGGGGCCCGCAGTGGTTCCAGGGACGGGCGTCACCGGGAGAACCTGCTCTCAGGAGGAGGGCCTGCGCTGCCAGATGGCCGCCATCAAAGCGCCCGAGACGTTGTGCCAGATCGAAAAGACCGCTGCTGGCAGGGCCGCTTCCGGGGCAAAGTACTGCTTGGCCAGTCCCGCTGCCAGTCCGGAGTTCTGCATACCTACCTCAATCGCCATCGTCCGCCGTGAGGCTATCGGCTGGCGGAACAGCTTCGCGGCACCGTAGCCCAGCCCCAAGCCGAGACCGTTGTGCAGCACCACTGCCAGCAGGATCAGCCAGCCGGCGGTGAAGATGGCCTCGGCGCTTCCCGACACCACGGCAATGACCACGAACGTGATGGCCACAACCGAGATCCAGGGCAGGACCGGCAGGACCCGGTCCACCAGCCGCGGCACCAGGGAGCGGATAACCAGCCCCAGGACCACCGGAATGAGAACGATCTGCACAATGGACCAGGCCATGGACCCGGCGTCGACTGCCATGTACCGGCCGGCCAGCCACAGGGCGAGCAGCGGGGTCAGCAGGGGCGCCAGGAGCGTGGAAACCGACGTCATCGCGACCGAGAGGGCCACGTTGCCGCGCGCCAGGTAGGTGACTACGTTCGACGCCGTGCCCCCGGGCGCGCAGCCGACCAGGATCACGCCGGCTGCGAGTTCAGGGCTCAGCTGAAGCGCCCAGGCAATCCCGAAGCCCAGCAGCGGCATGATCATGTACTGCGCCACGACCCCCAGCAGGACGGGCAGCGGCTGCCGGATCACCAACGCGAAGTCCGGCAGGGTCAGGGTGAGGCCCATACCGAACATGATGAGCATGAGGCCGGGGTTGATGTATCCGGACAGGCCGGTGAAGGGCTGCGGGAAGAACAGGGCCACCGCTCCCCCGGCGACAATCAGCAGCGGAAATACGGTCACCGCTATGCGGGCGCTTCGCTCTTCGGCCGTCTTCGCGGCGGGCTGCGCTTTGGTGGAGTTCGACATCCCCACATGGTGGCACCGCGGGTCCGGCTGCGCTAGTTGTTACGCGTGTGCTTAATAAGGTGGAAAACGACGACGGCGCGCCGCCCCGGGAAGGGGCGGCGCGCCGTCGTCGTGCGTGCAGTAAAGCTTAGGCTGCAACCTCGGCGCCCAGACGGGCCTTGAGGTTCTCGTCCAGTGCGGCGAGGAACTCTTCCGTGGTCAGGTAGGCCTGGTCCGGGCCGACCAGCAGTGCCAGGTCCTTGGTCATCTTGCCGGATTCGACCGTCTTGATGACAACGTCTTCAAGGGTCTCGGCGAAGTTAATGACCTCGGGGGTGTTGTCCAGCTTGCCGCGGTGCATCAGGCCGCGGGTCCACGCGAAGATCGAAGCGATCGGGTTCGTGGAGGTGGGCTTGCCCTGCTGGTGCTGGCGGTAGTGCCGCGTGACCGTGCCGTGGGCTGCTTCGGCCTCGACGGTCTGGCCGTCCGGGGTCATCAGCACGGAGGTCATCAGGCCGAGCGAGCCGAAGCCCTGGGCCACCGTGTCGGACTGGACGTCGCCGTCGTAGTTCTTGCAGGCCCAGACGTAGCCGCCTTCCCACTTCATCGCGGAGGCAACCATGTCATCGATCAGGCGGTGCTCGTAGGTGAGGCCGGCTGCTTCGAACTGGTCCTTGAACTCGGCGTCGAAGACTTCCTGGAACAGGTCCTTGAACTGGCCGTCGTAGGCCTTCAGGATCGTGTTCTTGGTGGAGAGGTACACCGGGTAGTTGCGCTGCAGGCCGTAGGCGAAGGAAGCGCGCGCGAAGTCCTTGATGGAATCGTTGAAGTTGTACATACCCATGGCGACGCCGCCATCTTCGTTGTACGTAACAACCTGCTGCTTGATTTCTTCGCTGCCGTCGGCCGGCGTGTAGGTCAGCGTCAGGGTACCGGCACCGGGAACCTTGAAGTTCGTGGCCTTGTACTGGTCGCCGTGGGCGTGGCGGCCGATGATGATCGGCTTGTTCCAGCCCGGGACCAGGCGCGGGATGTTGGAGATGATGATCGGCTCGCGGAAGACCACGCCGCCCAGGATGTTGCGGATGGTTCCGTTGGGCGAAACCCACATCTTCTTCAGGCCGAATTCCTCGACGCGTGCTTCGTCGGGGGTGATCGTGGCGCACTTGACGCCTACGCCGTGTTCCTTGATGGCGTTGGCGGCGTCGATGGTGACCTGGTCATCGGTCGCATCGCGGTTCTGGATGGAGAGGTCGTAGTACTTCAGGTCGACGTCCAGGTACGGGTTGATCAGGCGATCCTTGATGAACTGCCAGATGATGCGCGTCATCTCGTCGCCGTCGAGCTCTACTACAGAGCCCACAACCTTAATTTTCTCAGCCACACGATCTCCTTGTGTGTTGGTGGGACCGGAGCATGTCTGGTGGCATGACGGAACCCGTCTTTTTGGCTTTTATTTGTGTCCAACTATGCCACAGCCCACTATCCGCGCCCTAAACAGCAGGGGCGGCGCATTACCTGCGCCGCCCCTGGTCCGGGCCCTGTTTTAGTGGAAGAAGTGGCGGGCTCCGGTGAAGTACATGGTGATTCCGGCGGCGACTGCCGCCTCGATCACTTCGTTGTCCCGGATGGATCCGCCGGGCTGGACGACGGCGCGGACGCCGGCGTCGATGAGGATCTGCAGGCCGTCCGCGAACGGGAAGAAGGCGTCGGAGGCTGCCACCGAGCCGCGGGCCCGCTCCCCGCCGTCGCCCTCGCCTTCGCCGCCGAGGGTGTTGGCACGTTCGACGGCGAGCCGGCAGGAATCCACCCGGTTCACCTGTCCCATCCCCACACCCACGGAGGCGCCGTCCTTCGCGAGCAGGATCGCGTTGGACTTAGCCGCGCGCACGGCGGACCAGGCGAAGGCCAGGTCGGCCAGCGTCGCGTCGTCGGCGGCTTCCCCGGCTGCGAGGGTCCAGTTTGCCGGGTCATCGCCCTCGGCCTGCAGCCGGTCCGCCTTCTGGAGCAGTACACCGCCGGACACCTGCCGGAACTCTGCTTCGCTGCGTCCGTAGCCGTCCGGCAGCGTCAGCAGGCGGATGTTCTTCTTCGCCGAGAGGATCTCCACCGCCTCCGGCTCGAAGTCGGGGGCGATCACCACTTCGGTGAAGATGTCCTTCACGGTCCGGGCCATGCCCGCGGTCACCGTGCGGTTGGCGGCAATAACCCCGCCGAACGCCGAGACCGGATCACAGGCGTGGGCCTTGGCATGCGCGTCGGCGATCGGGTCTGCGGCACCGGGCGACGCCACGGCGATGCCGCACGGATTGGCGTGCTTGACGACGGCGACGGCGGGTTCGGTGAAATCGAAGGCGGCGCGCAGGGCGGCGTCCGCGTCCACGTAGTTGTTGTAGGACATGGCCTTGCCGTGGAGCTGATCGGCCTGGGCGACGCCGGGGCGGGCATTCTTGTCCACATACAGGGCGGCGTCCTGGTGCGGGTTTTCGCCGTAGCGCAGCACCTCTGCACGTTCCAGGGCGAGCCCGGTGTACGCCGGCCACTTCGTGCCTTCTTCGGTGCCGTCGCCGAACTGCTCCGCGGTCCAGGTAGCAACGGCGGTGTCATAGGCGGCGGTGTGGGCGAACGCTTCGGCTGCCAATCGGCGTCGTTCCGCCAGGTTGAACCCGCCTTCGGCCGCCGCGGTGACGACGTCGGAGTACTTGCTGGGATCCACCACCACTGCCACGGAGGGGTGGTTCTTCGCGGCGGCGCGGACCATGGACGGGCCGCCGATGTCGATCTGCTCCACCACGTCGTCCTGCCCTGCACCGGACCGGACGGTCTCCACGAAGGGATACAGGTTCACCACCACGAGGTCGAAGGGTTCAATCTCCATGTCCTCCAGCTGGGCAATGTGGTCTTCGCGGCGGCGGTCGGCGAGGATTCCGGCATGGATGCGGGGGTGCAGCGTCTTGACGCGTCCATCCAGGCATTCGGAGAAACCGGTCACTTCCGAAACCTCGGTGACGGCAATGCCCGCCGCGGCAATCTGCTTGGCGGTGGAGCCGGTGGAGACGATGCTGACCCCGGCGGAGGCGAGGCCCTGCGCGAGTTCCGTCAGACCCGTCTTGTTGTAGACCGAGATCAGGGCCCGGCGGATAGGAACACGGTCGAGGACGGGATTGGTCACAGCTGACACTCCATGTAGTCGATGATCGGCGCGCAGGCCGTGCGGCCCATGAGCAGTTTATGCCTTCACCTTCCGCCGGTTCTGTGGGCGCGGTAACAAGGTGTCTCAGGACCGTTACTGCGCGCTTCCGCCGTCGAGTCTGCACGAATTACCATTCCAGTCATCGAGTCTGCACGAATTACCGTTCCAGCAGTCGAGTCCGCACGAATTGCCGTTTTTCGGGCAAAAAGTGGTCAATGTTGCGGAATCGATTCTCAGGTTGGCCGTCCGGGCTGCCAGCCTCGGGCCAAAAGGGCCGTCCGGACCTTCTCCTCCGTTGCGGGTGCGTTCTCCGGGCGGAGATGCTGTTTGGTGAAGCGCAGCACCACCCAGCCCAGCTGGCGCAGACGGTCATCCCGTTCGATGTCGCGGTGCCACTGGGCCGGATCCAGCAGATGGTGCTCACCCTCGTATTCCAGGGCAATCCGCAGCCGGCGGTACTGCAGGTCCGGGCGGGAGATTACCCTGCCGTCCGGTCCGGTGATCCACTGGTTTACTTCCGGCTCCGGCAAAGCGGCATGGTGGATCAGGAGCCGGAGGTGTGATTCCGGTGCGGAGTCCACCCCTGCCCTCAGCAATCCCAAGGCCGCAACGGCGGTGGCCCTTCCCCGAATGCCTGTCCGTCTCTCGACTACTTCCTGTATTTCCGCTGACTGGCACAAGGGGTCCGGCCATGGCAGGGAACCGCCGCGGGGCGGCGCATCCTGACGACGGAGAAGCGAATCCCCCACAGCAACAAGGTCGTCACACGACAGAACGCAAGCCAGGTCCGTCCAGGTAAAAACGGGTGAAGTCACCAGCAAGCCGTTCGAACGGACCACATCCCCCTGCTGCAGAGCGGCATTGTGTCCGACCACGCCCCTCCGCCGCGGCTGGCTTAGCCGCAGCGGGCGGGTCAGGTGCAGTGGTGCTGTATCAAGGTGAAGCGGCAACCACATTCCCCCGAGAAGGGCGGCGGTAACGTGGCTGGCCACGGTGTGCCCTGCTTCCGGCGCCAGGGCCCGCAACTGGTCCGCCAGGGAGCATTCCCGTCCGCGCACTATTCGCAGACCATACCCGGCGGCAGCGAATTCCTTCCGGCGCAGCCGCGAGGGCGGCAGGCCGAGGGCCCGGCCCTCCGCAACGGAGAAGACGGCGCCGGGCAACGGCGGGGCAGGCGGATCAGCCATGGCCTCATTTTCCTGGACACCAAACCCGATCTGCCCGCTATCCACAGGTCAGCACGTCAAGCAGGTATCGTTTCCCCGGACCCACGCACCTCCCCTCTGAAAGGCCACGAACCAGATGTCCGTTACCAACGCCCTGCCCACCGGAGACCAGGTGGTCCAGAACCTGCCCTGGCGGTGGAAGGTCCAGGGCAAAATCTTCCTCATCGGCGGGCTCGGCTTTATGTTCGACGCCTGGGACGTGACCCTGAACGGTGTCCTGATTCCGCTGCTGTCCAAGGAATGGGACCTGGCTCCGGCTCAGGCCGCCTGGATTGGAACGGCCAACCTCCTCGGCATGGCGATCGGCGCCTTTGTCTGGGGTTCCATTGCCGACGCGATCGGCCGGAAACGGGCTTTTTCAGCCACCCTTCTGGTGTTCTCAATCTTCACGGTGCTGGGCGCCTTCTCCCCTGACATTGTCTGGTTCTGCATCTTCCGCTTTATGGCCGGCTTCGGGCTGGGCGGCTGCGTTCCCGTGGACTACGCCCTGGTGGGTGAGTTCACGCCCAAAAAGCAGCGCGGCCGGGTACTGACCGGAATGGACGGCTGGTGGCCGGTGGGCGCTGCACTGTGCGGTGTCACGTCAGCGATCATTATCGGCACTTTCGGGGACTGGCGGTACACCATGCTGGTCATGGTGATCCCCGCCTTCCTGGTCTTCTGGGTGCGGCGGTCGGTCCCGGAGTCGCCGCTGTACCTGGTCCGCAAGGGCCGCACCGCGGAAGCCTCCGCCGTCATCGATGACCTGGTCCGGCGAACCGGCGGAACGCAGACCGAGTGGCAGCTCCCCGAACCGCAGGCGCCCGAGAAGCTGTCCCTCGGCACCATGGGCAGCCAGCTGGCTGACCTCTGGCGGTTCAGCACCAAAACGACCATCGCGGCCTGGTCCCTGTTCGTGAGCATCCTGTTGGTCTATTACCTGGCCCTGCAGTGGATGCCGAAAATCCTCGTGGACGCAGGATTCGCCGAGCACCGGGCGTTCCTGACCACGTCGGGGATGGCCGCCGTCGGCCTGCTGGGTGTTATTGCGGCTGCGCTGCTGGTGGAAAAAGTCGGCCGGAAGTGGATCCTGGCGATCACCGGTCCCCTGTCCGCCGCCATCCTGGTAGTGGTGGCCCTGGTCGTGGATGTTCCCCTGGCGGCGACGATCTGGCTGCTGGTGTACGGGTTTGTGGTGCAGGTGGCCATCCCGGTGCTCTACGCCTACGTCTCGGAGCTCTACCCCACCCACCTGCGCGGCAGCGGTTTCGGCTGGGCATCCACCGTTTCCCGGATCGGCGCCGGCTTCGGTCCGCTGATCTTCGTGTCGGTGCTGTGGCCGTACCTCGGGCTGCCGCTGTCCTTCGCGCTGGCGGGGGTCCTGGTTCTTGCGGCCGTCCTGTGGATGGCTAAGTTTGCCCCCGAGACCAAGGGCGCAGCCCTGGACTAGCGGCGGTTACAGCGCGGGCAGGCCGTCGCGGCTGATCCGGTCCAGCGTTTCTATCAGCAGCCGGCGTTCCTGGACCTTGATGCGTTCGTGCAGGGTTTCCTCGGTGTCGCCGTCGAGCACTTCGACGGCGGCCTGGGCCAGGATCGGCCCGGTGTCGACGCCGGCGTCGGCCAGGTGGACCGTGCAGCCGGTGACCTTCACCCCGTAGGCAAGCGCGTCGCGTACGCCGTGGGCTCCGGGGAAGGACGGCAGCAGGGCCGGGTGGGTGTTCAGGTAGCGTCCCTCGAACCTATTGATGAAGTGCTCGTCCACAATCCGCATGAAGCCGGAGGAAAGCACCAGGTCCGGTTCGTAGGAAGCCACCTTCTCCGTGAGGTCCCGGTTCCAGTCCGCCCGCACCGGATAGTCGCGGAAGGGAACCACGAAGGTCGGGTAACCGGCGTCGGCGGCGCGCTGGACCCCGCCCGTTCCCGGACGGTCGGAACCAACGGCGGCAATCTCGACGTTAAGCCGTCCGTCCCGGACGGCGTCCAGCACTGCCTGAAGGTTGGACCCGGTACCGGACACGAGGACTACGATGCGCATGCGTCCACCATAGGCGGCCGCGTCCCCTACGCTTAAACCCATGAATGACGACGGCGCCCAGCACCAGACCTCCACCCTTTCCGCTCCCGAGAACCGCCCCGCACCCACGGAGCAGCAGAAACGCAGCACGGTGCAGTACGTGCGGGTGTTCTGGCTCCTGCTGGCGGCCACGCTGCTGAGCAGCGGCCTGGTCCTGCCGTGGAAGCTTCTGCCGCTCGCACTGGGGATCGCCGCCCTGGTGATCGGCGTCGTCGCCCTGGTCAAGGTGGCCAGGCGGGGGATGGGTCCGCTGATGCCGGTCCTGATTTCCCTGGGCCTGGTCATTACCGCGCTCACCACCCTGGGGCTAACCGGAATGGTCCTGCTCTGGGATGAAACCATGACCTACGAATCCTGCATGCGGTCCGCACTCACTCTGGACGGCGTGGATGCCTGCGAGGCGGAATACCTGCCGTTCCAGCAGGTCCGCTAAACGTCCAGCTTGGGTTCGCGCTCAAGCCACGGGCCCACGGCGTAACCGATGACGACGCCGACCCCGACTTCCGCGGCCACCCACAGCCCCAGCCACAGCGGGTCCGGGCCGAGGCCCACAAAGCGGCCGATGCCCAGGGATCCCCGGGCCAGGCAGGCGGTGCCGGCCGCCAGCAGCCCGGACACCAGGCCGACGATCGCTCCGAGGATCAGCGTCGATACGGGGGCGGTAAACCAGCGGGCACGGATCTTGATGGAGAGCCACTCGTCAAAGTGGTTTTCCCCTTCCCGGAGGAACCACCAGCCGGCCAGGATCCCGGCCATCACCGGGATCAGCAGCGCCACATAGCCGTATTCCATGGTTCCGACGGGAAGCGCGGCCAGGACCGGAACCGCGGGCAACGGGCCGACAGTGGTTTCCAGCGGGCTGATGATGCTGCCGGTCCCCAGGGAGAACCCGGCGCCTGAGGCCCAGCCCAGGGTCCAGACCATGAAGTTGGGCATCAGCCCCAGTTCCACCACGGTGAGCACCGCGCCGCCAACTGCACCGGCGTCGAGCCGTTCGTAGACGGAGGTTATCTCGGCCCAGTTCAATGCCAGCGCCGCCACCAGCAGCAGGGCGGAGAGGCCCAGCGCAGCGACGGTGCCCACGGCACCGGCCCGCAGCGCGGCCCACATGTAGGAGCCGGCCCAGCGGGAATGCTGGCTGGTACGGGCAATCCAGTCGGTCAGGTCCATGCCGATCAGCCGCACCCAGGACCCTGCCTCGATCCTGGCGCCCACAATGAGACCGGCGCCGGCGGCGATCAGGGGCACCAGCGCCCCGGCCGCCACGGAGATCCGCACTGCATCGGTGCTGCAGAAGTACGCTGCAGCGGCCCCGATCAGTGCATATGTGCCGAGAGCACCCAGCAGCGCCTGCCAGAGCTGATCGGTGTAGGAGGCCCGGGCGAGCCTGCGGCCGGCCCGCCAGGACAGGAAGAAAGGAATCAGCGTCAGTCCGAGCGGCAGGAAGGACAGCAGCCCGGTAGCGGCGGCCTCGCCCAGTTCGCCTGCAGGGAACGTCAGGGACAGCGGCACCCCGTGGATCAGCAGCCAGGCCTGGCCGCCGAGGCGGGCCAGGGAGACGAAATCCAGACTGGTGAAACCGTTGGCAAACCACACGCCCACGAGCGGCAGCAGGACCAGCAATGCCGAAAGCACAGCTGCCTGCCCCAGTTCGAAGGTTCCCTGCAGCCAGAGCGGCATGGGCGGCACACCCGGCTTCTTCGGCCGCAATAAAATTTTCATCGCTTCTATCGTGCCATCCTGCTCCGCGCAGCCCGTTGAGGCGCCGGCGTGAGTCGGGTAACTTCCGCCTGCTAGAGGTCCACCAGGCCCTTGACCAGCGCCGTGGCTGCACCGATAAACGCAATAACAATGACCGCCAGCCGGGCCTGGTCGTCGCGGATGAAGCGCTGCAGTTTCTCGCCGGCGTAGATGCCGCCCACGATCATGAGCCCGATCAGCGCCCATGCCCAGGGCTGGAACGGCGGCATTTGTCCGGGGTCCAGCAGCAGCTTGGATGTCAGGGTGACGGTGGCGATGGTAACGAAGAACGGCTGCAGGGTGGCGGCGAACGGCCGCTGCGGCCACCGGGAAAGCAACGCGTACGCGCTGACGGCCGGGCCCCCGACGCCGGCCATCGCATTGGTGATCCCGGAGGCGAAGCCGGCCACTGCCTTGGACACATTGCCGGTAAGCACTATCGAAGTCCGCTGCAGGAGCAGCGAGATGGTCAGCGCCACGAGGACGACGGCGCCCACCGTCACGGCGAGCGGGGCCGAAGGCAGGAAGACCGCTGCCGCCGACGCCGGAACGCTGGCAATGACCGCAGGGACGGCAAGCCACCGATACATGGACCAGTCCACATCCCGCCAGACGCGGGACATAATCAGCAGCGAAGAAACCAGCCCGCAGATGTTCACCATCAGCACTCCCCCGTGGGAGCCCAGGATGATGACAAGGAACGGGGAAATCAGGAGCGCGAAGCCCAGGCCGGCGATCCGCTGGGCGATCGCGCCGATGAAGATGGCGACGAGCACCACGATGAGGAGTCCGGTAGTCACTCGAACACATTACGCTGAACGAATGGTTTCTCCTGTCACAGCCCTGGCCACCGCCGATTGGCGCCGTAACGTGTTTGCCCTTTACGAGCAGGCGAGGCGATCCGCCGAGGGATTCCCGGCGTCGCACTCCCATGCGTTGTGGGCCACCGGGCGGGACCGGCTCTTCGGTACCCACCCGGCGTCGCCCCTTCCCGAGGACGTGCGCCGCCGCTTCCGCGGGCTGCGGACTGCCCGTTACGATCCTGCGTTCCGGTTTGAGGCAGTGATTGACGACGACGGCGCGGGGCAGAAGATGGAGGTCGCCACCGGCACGGACGGCGTGGTTCCGTTCACCCGGCTCGGCACGGTCCGTGCCGACGGCGTAGGCAGCCTCGCGGTCTGGCAGCTGGACTCCTACGGCGGCGGAATCTTCATTCCCGTCCGGGACGCCACCTCCGGCGTCGACGGCGGCAGTTACGGCGGCGGCCGGTACCTGCTGGACACGATCAAGGGTGCGGACCTCGGCCAGGGTTCCCTGCCCGGCAGCCTGGTGCTGGATTTCAACTTCCTCTACAACCCGTCCTGTGCCTATGACGAGTCCTGGGCGTGCCCGCTGCCTGGCCCGGACAACATAGTGGATACCGCCCTGCAGGTAGGCGAGCTGTACGAACGGTACTGATTTTCGGTACGCCCCGCACCGACGCCCGCCGGGCATTTCCTGCCGGCGTCGGTGCCTATGCTGGAAGGGTGCAAGCTACGATCTCCCCCGCAGCACTTGAAGATGTCCCCGGGCTCGCAGAGCTGGCCGCTGTCACCTTCCCGCTGGCCTGCCCGCCGGAAGTTACCCCGGAGGACAGCGCTGCGTTTGTTGCGGCGCATCTTTCCGCCGAGCGTTTCCGCGGCTACCTCTCCGACGAATCCAGGCGGGTGCTGGTGGCCAGGCAGGACGGCCGACTGATCGGATACTGCCTGCTGGTGTTGGCCCCGCCGTCGGATCCTGACGTGCTGGAGGCACTGGAATCGGGCCGGGTTCTGCAACCCTCTGCTGAGCTGAACAAGTTCTACCTTCACCCGGAGGCACATGGGAGCGGCCTGGCAGCGCAGCTGATCGAAGCTGCTGCGGGGGCTGCCGAGTCCGCCGGTGCGCGGTCCCTGTGGCTGGGCGTGAACAATCGGAATGTGCGGGCCCAGTCCTTTTACCGCAAGTCCGGATTCCAGACTTCCGGACGCCGGTCCTTCCAGGTGGGAGCCAACATCTTCCGGGACCTGATCATGGTCCGGCGGCTCGGCGCCGTCCGGCAGTGACAGACTAGGCCCGTGCAGACCTTCCTTCCGTATCCGAGTTTCGCCCGCAGCGCCGCCGTCCTGGACCAGGCGCGGCTCGGTAAGCAGCGGGTGGAAACCCTGCAGCTGCTGCGCGGGCTGGTGGTGCCCGACTACGGCTGGCAGCGCCACCCCGCCCTGCTGATGTGGAAGGGCTTCGTGCCGGCTCTCACCGCCTACGGGCTGGCGATGACGGACGAGTGGATCGCCCGCGGGCATGCCGATACCGTCCGGGAACAGATCCTGGAGTTCGCGCCGGAGGCTGCGGACGCCGACGTCGACCTTCCGCCCTGGATCGGAGGCGAGGACCTGCACCGCAGCCACCGCTCAAACCTGATTGAAAAGTCTCCGGAGGTTTACGGCCCCCTGTTTCCGGATACCGACGGCGGCCTTCCCTACGTCTGGCCCTCCCCTGCCGACGTTCCCGATCCGGTGGATCCGGCTCCCGACCAGGCCCTGTGGGTGGCGCGGGCCGTTCCCGACGGCGATGCTGCCGCGATTGTGCTGCCGATGCTTTCCGTGAAGGGTACGCCGATCACCGGTAAGAAGGGCCGGCAGCTGGTTCGGTTACTGGAGGACGTGGACGACGGGGACCAGGTGGCGGTTCTTTCCCCTGCCGACCGCACCCGGTTGCTGCTGGGTCGTGCCGGTCCCGTGGAACTCACGAACGATACGGCGGTGCGGCAGGTAAAGCTGACGGGCGAAATCCCCCGCTCTGCATTCGCGTATCCGGCGGTGCTGCAGGATCCCCGGACACTGTTTGCGGTGCCGCGGCCTGACGCGGTTTAACAGCTGTGATTTGTTGGGTCGATCATGCAGATGCCGGGTGTTTGCATGGTCGCGATGTTGGCGGCAGCCCAGTGGTCTTCGATCCATACTGCTTCGAAAAGCTGCACCATACTTGAAACGGGTTCGTACTCGCCCTGCAGGCCTTCGGGACCGTAGAACTCCATCTTCTCTTGCCGGAAATGGACCAGTGCCTGATACCGCCCCTCCGGGGTCAATACATAGTCCGAGTGGGTCTCTGCGACGTCTAGCCTCGATTTAGCCATCCAGTCATCGTTCCTAAACCCCGCTTCAACCTCTTTAACGTAGTTGGAACATGTTTCACAATCAGGAGTACTGATCACCTGAACGAGGCTAACCACACCGGTCTCGTAACCATAGTTCGCAGCCTCGTACCAGTACTGCGCGAACGCCTCCAGACCCTCCTTGGACGCGACCTTGGCTTCCTCTGGCAGCAACGGAATGCGAACATACTCAGCCGGCCCCTTTTCTGACGCCGGCTTGTATCTAGGGGTGGGCCGGGGTGTTGGCGAAGCGGAAGACACTTCCGGCGTTGGCGTTGGTGAAGCACTGCCCGGCTCCCCGGCAGTGCTGGAGCAGCCTACGAGTCCTGCCCCGAGCAGCATTAGCGAGGCAATGCTCGCCGGAAATTTGTGCCTGCCTAGCATCCAACACCTCCGGGGTTGACCAAGCAGTTGTCGGCGACGCTGCGGGTTTCCGCCCGCCACACACGCAGAGTCTGAGGTTCGGAGGACACCGCTGCGCGTCCGTCAATGGGAATCATCGGTCCGCCGTTCACCGAGTACGTTCCGGAGAAGTGGACCGTCGCTCCCACCAGATAGTCCCCACTGACCGAGTATTGGTGACTGGTTTGGGTCTGCTCACCCCAGCGGTCCTGATGCAGGGGTCCTCCCGGAACACCAGTGGGACCGTAGACGGAGCCGTCGCCGTAGTTCACTTCGTATTCGGTGGGGGTGGCAATTATCCTGATCGTCTGGTCCAGAAGAACCATTTCGAAGACCTGCTCAGCAGCCTCAACGTAGACGTTGGTTTCCATCCCGACCAGGGTGTGCGGGCTGGGCTGGAGGGTGAGTTTCCCGGCAGCGATCGGGCGTTCCTGGAACGCAGTCAGGATCTGCTCCTGGATCCGCTCCCCGACGTCCACCGGCTCTTCCGAGTAAATGCACGAGGGTGTTTCCTCGACCTTTTCCCACAATGCACGGTCCCGAATCTTCAGGCCCCTGAACCAGAAGACCAACCGCCCGTTTTCCCCGGCCGTACAAGCAGCTTGGTTTGCGGCCAGACACTCCACGTTTCCAGCCAGGTGGTCGAAACAGACCGGCTCGAAACGAAACCCGAAGGGATCATCTGGGATGCCAACTGGCATCTGGGTCCACATTCCACTGCTTGGATCCTCCTGGTAGACCTCTCCCCGTACATCGCCATTTCCGATGATGTCTCCACTTGTGGTGGCGGCAGCACCTCCCGCGACGCAGAGCACTAGAAGACTGGCGGTCAGGCCGATTAAGGAATGGCGAACAGTTCCATAGATACTCATAGAAGAGTCAACCAGCCTTGAGCGTCGCTATGTTGGCTGCTGTCCATTGCTGACCTGACCAGGTGGCCTCGAAGAGTTGAGCCGATGGCATGGGTCGACTCTCGTCAGTGCGTATGTGGCCTGCAGTAGCGTAGTACTCCATGTCATCCTGCCGCAGCTGAACGACCGCTTGGTACCTGTTTTCGGGGGTGAGGAGAAGCTCCGAGTAGGCGTCTTGGACGTCAATTTGAGACTTCGCCATCCAAGCTCCATCAGCAAACCCAGCCTTGACCACCCCGTAGTAGTTCAAGCAAGTTGTGCAATCCGGGCTGCTCACCGCCTGAACCAGCCCAACGTCTCCGGTTTCGTATCCGTAGTTTGCCGCTTCATACCAGTACCGGGCGAACGCCTCGAGTCCTTCCTTCGACTGCACCTTCGCTTCCTCCGGCATCACCGGCAGCGGGACATTCTCCGCCGGGCCCTCAGCCGACGCCGGCTTGTACTTGGCGCTCGGCGTGGGAGTCGGCGTCGGCGTGGGAGTGGGCGACGCCGTCGTCGAGGACGTCTGCCCCGGGGCCGACTCCCCTCCCCCGGGATCCCCGGACGCCCCCGAACACGCCGTCAGGAAGAGCAACGGCACCGCGGTGACAGCAGCCAGGAGTTTCAACCGCACCGAATCACGGGGAACGGAACTTCTACGCATTCGAAAACCCCCAAGGTTGGGTAGGCCGCGAAACACAGGATTCGGCAGCCGGTTCGGCCATAGTAGTCAGGCCGGTGCAGAGCCTAGCGACTTATCCACAGGGCACCAGAGTGGTTGTAACCATCAGGTTGCTTATCAATTTGGTGACACCCTTTCCCGCAGCTATGCTCAAGGCGTGGTCCAGCAGCTGTCCGCATAGTCCTACTTGCGCGGAGCCTGCTGTGAATCCCCCCATCACCCTTGAAGCCACCCTCGCCGCGCCGGACGCGGCACCGAGACTCGCGGTACCGAAACTCCCCGAGCTTCCCCACAACCTCGGCGATCTCTCCACCAGTGACCTGCAGGATCTGGTTGCCTCAGCCGCCGAAGACCTTGCCGGCGTCCAGGACGGGGCAACCAGGGAACGGTACCTGACCGTCCTGGCGGCACTGGAAGGACGTCCCAACACCAGCCGGGGCCGGGAACGGGCGCTGAAACCCCAAAAGGTAACGCCGGAGAACACCACTACCTACAACAACCACCTGCACGGCAGGTACGAACTCTTCGTCGACGGGACTCTGGTGGCCCACCTGAAGTATGAAATGCACGGTGCCGAACTCTGGGCCCTGCGAGTCAGCGTGGACCCGGATTACCGGCGGAAGAAGGTCCACGCCCTGTTGATTGAAGCCGTGCTCGCGGATGCGCTGCGCCGCCGTCTTCCGGTGCTGCCGTTCTGTCCGCAGACCCGTGCCTACCTCGCCGGGAAACCGGAGTACCAGAGACTCATTCCACGTGAACACTGGTCCCGTTTCGCTGTCCGGACCCCACGGCGGGACCGACGACGGCGCGCGGCTCCCGCCTCGGGCACCCGCGGGCAGCAAGCCAGAGCAGAAACACTCCGTTAGTCCGCGTTGCGCAGGGACGTCAACATCTCCTTGATGTCGCTGTATTCCTGCGTCTCCCTGTACCGTTCGGCACCGTCGAGATAGGCATCCGTGTCCTGCGCATCCGCGGAACCGTCCCCGTACTCCCCCGCAAACCGTCCCCCGCTCGACTCGGTCAGCGTAAAGAAATCGAACAGTCCGCACTCGCCTTGGCCTTCCTGACCGCCGCTCACCACGGCGTAGGTTGCCTGGGCATCGCGTGGCCCGGACGGCGCCAGGGAGTGGTAGACAAAACGCTGGTCGGTCCCCTGCATCGAGTCCAGCTCAGGCATCGGGACGCTCTCGTACTCCACGTAGGATGCCGGAGAGGCGGGCTCGGTGCAGCTCAGGCCAGTGATGATGCCCGTGTCCAGCCGGGCCAGTGTCCGGCCACCGCCATCGAGAACCTGCAGGGACACCCCGCCCGCGGGATCATTGGCTTGTGCCGGCAGCTCCGCGATCTTCCACTCCGGCGGGTGCTCGAAGCGCAGGCTGCCATCCGCCGTCGTATAGCTGGACCACTGTGGCGCGGACGACGTCGGGTCCTCCTGCGGCGGCGCAGCACAGGATGAGATACTGGTGAGGAGCAATGCTGCCGCGAGCAGGCCAGTGTTACGGGCGGTTATGTTACGAGCCATGGCTTGATGGGCGGTGCTGCCACGGGCGGTGTTACGGTATCCCACATCTACTCCCGGAATGTCCGTGTCCGAAGACAATGCTACTGGCGGCCCGCAGTTGAGCACATAGCGTTCGGAGCATCCCCGGCGCATCTTGAAGGACCCGCCGGACGCCCGGCAGCAGTTCCCGTGCAGCGCAGCACTCATCAGCGCCCGCATTGTGGGCGCCCACCCGCCCTAGGAGGTTCCCATTACCGATACAGCCGCCGAACACGATGTCTACTTCGGATCCCCGGAACCCGATCTCGAGCCGGAGATCCTGCAGGCCGCTTCCCCCGCGGCGCTCCACCGGGTGGAGCAGCGGCCGAATGTCGCCCTTGTCAGGGGCCGCCTGACCCTCATGGACACCGGGCTGACACCGCACGAGGCCATGGTGGAGGACCTCCTGTTTGTCCGCCGGGTCCTGGACGACGCCGGCGTGACCTACCTTCTGGTCCGCGGCAACGACCAGCGTCCGGTCATCGCCGTCGACCTCCGTAACCGCGGGCAGCTGCGGAAGGCGATGGTCGAGGCCTGCCGCGACGAGCCCTTCTATGCCCGCACCGTGGATACCAAAAAGAGCCGGACCCTGTTGATCGCTGACGGCAGCCTCTCCTCCAGCGAAAAGGCACGGATCATCCGTGTCTACCGGCCCCGCGCCTTCACCGGAACCAACCTGCTGATATCCGCGGCTGCCGGAGTGCAGATTGAACTCTGGGACCTGGAGGGGGAGAACATCACCCTGCCGGTCGAAAACTCCCTGACCCGCCGCACCCTCCCGGCAAGCGAGGCGGTCCGCGGCACCGTGGAAAAGCACGGGCTTCTCTGGCCGACCATTGAGAACATGTTCGCGGACCACGCCACGGACATCCGGTTCGACATCGATCTGGTGTTCTCCTGGGTGGACGGCAGTTCCCCCGAGTTCCAGGCCGCCCGCGCCGCCCGGATGAGCGGCGCCGTGGTGGGCGAAGGCGACGACCACGAGGCCCGGTTCCGGCAGATCAATGAACTGAAATACGCCCTCCGCTCGGTGCACATGTTCGCGCCCTGGATCCGCCGCATCTTCATTGCCTCGGATTCCCCGCGGCCTGAGTGGCTGGCCGAGCATCCGTCCGTGACCTTCGTGCCGGCCTCCGCGCACTTCAAGGACCCCTCCGTGCTGCCGACGCATAACTCGCAGGCGGTCGAAGCCCAGCTGCAGCACATCCCGGGACTGGCGGAGCACTTCCTCTACTCCAATGACGACATGTTCTTCGGCCGCCCGGTGGCCCCGGACATGTTCTTCTCCCCCGGCGGCATCACCAAGTTCATTGAAGCCAGCACCCGGATTGGCCTGGGTGCCAACGACCCGGAGCGCAGCGGCTTCGAGAATGCTGCGAGAGTGAACCGGCGGCTGCTCTGGGAACGCTTCGGCCGGGTCACCACCCGCCATCTGGAACACACCGCAGCGCCCCTGCGCCGCAGTGTCCTGTTGGAAATGGAGGAGGAATTCCCCGAGGAGTTCGCCGCCACGGCCGCCAGCACCTTCCGGGCCAAGGACAACATCTCCGTGACCAACTCGCTCTACCACTACTACGCGCTGCTCACCGGGCGGGCGGTCACCCAGGAAACGGCAAAGGTGAAGTACGTGGACACCACCAGCTACTCCGGCCTGAAGGCGATGGACCGGTTGCTGGCCAAACGCCATAAGGACATGTTCTGCCTCAATGACGGAAGCTTCCCCGAAGTCCCCGCGGCGGAACGGGCCGAACGGGTGACAGATTTCCTCGAAAAGTACTTCCCGGTCCGGGCTCCCTGGGAAAAGTAGGGGTTAAACAACGACGGCGCGGACCGCACCGAAGTGCGGTCCGCGCCGTCGTTGTGACGAAGTGCTTTACCGGGGAACTACTACGTGCTCGTTGGGCACGCAGTGGGTCATGGTGAGGCCTTCAACGTTCCGGGGACCGTTGTGGCCCAGGTTCTTCATCCGCTCGGTTTCTTCCTCGTTGAGCGTCTGGGTGGCCAGCGGGCCGAGATCCTTGATCTCGTCCAGGCTGATGCCCAGGCCCTCGCCGACGCGTGCGCCCAGCTCGTCATCGGTCATGTAGAAGTGCCAGAGCATGCGCTCCTGCACCGGGCGGGCTGCCTGGCCGACGTTGGCAATGAAGTTGGCGACCAGGTCGTCCTTCTCCCACTGCTCCATCAGCTGGTAGCGCTGGCCGGCCTGCATGTAGTCGTTCGTGCGGGGCAGGCGGGCGCGGGTCAGGCGACCTTCAAGCTCGGGGCCGACTTCGGCCTGTTCCGGCTTGGAGGCTTCCTGCAGGCCGCCGGTGATGTTCGGCTCGTAGTTCACGTGCGGGTTCTGGCCCGGCGCGAGGTCGGTGCCGTAGGACATCTGGCCGCCGCGCTGGTTGGTGGCCACGCGTGCGTTCTTCGCGGAGTTCACCGGGAGCTGCAGGTAGTTCGGGCCCACGCGGTAACGCTGCGTGTCCGAGTAGCTGAACGTACGGCCAACGAGCATCTTGTCGTCGGAGAAGTCCAGGCCGTCCACCAGGACACCGGTACCGAAAGCGATCTGCTCGTTTTCGTTGTGGTGGTCCGTGATGTTGCGGTTCAGGGTCATGGTGCCCACGTACTTGGGCTCAAACTCCTGCTCCGGCCAGGTCTTGGTGTCGTCCAGCGGATCGAAGTCCAGTTCCGGATGATCGTGGTCATCCATGAGCTGAACGTAGAGGTCCCACTTGGGGTAGTCGCCGCGTTCGATGGCCTCGTAGAGGTCCTTCGAAGCGTGACCCAGGTCGTTGGCCTGGATGTTCGCGGCGTCTTCCTCGGTCAGGGACTTCACGCCCTGCTGCGGGAGCCAGTGGTACTTGACCAGCTTGGATTCACCTGCGGCGTTGACCCAGCGGTAGGTGTTCACGCCGAAGCCCTGCATGTGGCGGTAGTCCGCGGGGATGCCACGCGGGCTGAAGAGGTTCACCAGCATGTGCATGGCTTCGGGAGTCTGCGACATGAAGTCGAAGATGCGGGCCGGTTCCTGGCGGAAGGTGACGGGGTCCGGCTTCAGGGAGTGGATCACGTCGGGGAACTTGATGGCATCGCGGATGAAGAAGACACCCAGGTTGTTGCCGACCATGTCCCAGTTGCCGTCTTCGGTATAGAACTTGATGGCGAAGCCGCGGGGGTCGCGTGCGGCCTCGGAAGAGTCACGTCCGCCGATCACGGAAGAGAAGCGGATGGCAACATCGGTCTTCTTGCCGGGCTCGGAGAAAAGCTTGGCGCGGGTGTACTTGGCGATGGGCTCGTCGCCCCACTTGCCGGAAGCTTCGAACTCGCCGTACGCCACGAAACCGCGGGCGTGGACTACGCGCTCGGGGATCCGCTCACGGTCGAAGTGGCTGATCTTCTCGAGGAGCTGGTAGTTCTCAAGCGTGGCCGGGCCACGGGCTCCCACAGTCCGGGTGTTCTGGTTGTCGTAGACCGGGTGTCCCTGGCGTGTGGTCAGGGTCTTCGGGTCTCCGGCGTCGTTCTGGCCGGTAGTGGAATGCTGCTGTTCTGCGTCTGTCATAACGTGTGCTCCTCGGTGGTGAGGTCTATTGCTGGCTGGCAATACTACCTACTCCACTCTGTTGCAAGGTCAGGGAGCGAGTCAAGTTGATAAGCAACCTGATGGTGGCGGCCGGGAAGCACCGTTGGCACACTGTGAGCATGACTAATGAAGAGTTGCCGCCCGTGGTTGAACTGTCTTCGGAAGAAAGCTGGAAGTACCTCGAACACACGCATCACGGCCGCCTTGCCGTCAGTGTGGCGAACCGGCCCAGCATCTATCCCATCAACTACCTGGCGCACGACGGCGTCATCCTCCTCCGCACCGCGCCGGGCACCAAGCTGGCGGAAATGGCGGTCAACACCCATGTCGCCTTCGAAGCGGACGGGGTACACAGCGACCAGGCCTGGTCCGTCATCGTGAAGGGAACCACCCGCATGCTGGAGACGTCCGCCGAGATTGAAGCCGCGGATCTTCTTCCCCTGCAGCCATGGGTCCGGACGGAGAAGTACCGCTACGTGGAGATTGTGCCCGAGGCCGTGACCGGGCGGTTCTTTAACCTGGGTCCGGAGCCGGCACGGGACTAAGCCGACGCGAGCGTGCGGGACTCCGGGATCCGGACACCGGCTTCGGCCAGCCGGGTTTCGGTTTCCGCCGGTCCCACCTGCTGTCCGACGGTGCTGCTTTCCTCCATCGGGACCACGGAATGCACCACCGAGTCCTCGTACAGGTGGACCATGTTGTAGCCCTGGCCGGCGTCCTGGCCGCGGGTGCCCGGCGTCGCGAGGTCCTGGGTGTAACAGGTGGCCGACGCTACGGAGACAGGGATTCCGGCGAAGGTGCTGAAGGTCGAATAGTGCAGGTGTCCGGCGATGATGGCCCGGACGTCGCTGCCCGCCAGGACATCCGCCAGCCGGTGCTGCTGCCGAAGCTCCACCAGGACGGCCAGGTCCTGCACGCTGGGAACCGGCGGATGATGCATCGCCAGGATGGTTCCCTCCGGAGCGGCCGTCTGCAGTTCCCGGCGCAGCCAGGCCAGCTGGCCCTCGCTGAGCTCGCCGTGGTGGTACTCCGGGACGGTGGTATCGAGGGTGATGATCCGCAGTCCGTCGAGGTGGTGCACCTGGTCCACCGGAGACATTTCCGGCGCCTCGTTCAGCAGGACCTCGCGGAAAGCCGCCCGGTTGTCATGGTTGCCCATTGCCCAGATCACCCGGGCTCCCATCCGTTCGGCGGCCGGGAGGACAATCTCCCGGAGTTTGGCGTAAGCGCGGGCCTCGCCGCGGTCTGCCAGGTCTCCGGTGAAAACGATGGCTTCCGGCTTTTGCCCGCTGTTCTCGACGCGCGCGAAGAGGGCCCGGAGATTGGCGTGGCTGTCCACTGCCCCGTACAGGCTGCTGCTGCTCCCCAGCAGGTGGGTGTCGCTTAGATGGAGGAGGAAATGGCGCGGGCGCGGATGCTCGCCCGGGAGGAATTCCATCGGAACCTTCTTGTGTCGACAGCTACTGCGGCGTACCCCTTTATAAAAGCAGACATGGTGACTGGTGAGTAACCTGTTTAGCCGCGTTTCACGGATTTTTGCCCGGTACTTGGCCACCGTGCGTTCCTTGCGTCTACTCTGGCGCAGGCACCGCGTCGGCCGTAGGCTCAAAACTGCATCGTCTGTGAAGGGACTCCCATGAAACTCAGCCACATTCCCCTGCGCCTGACCACCGGCGCCTACATCCTCAATTCAGGTCTCAACAAGCGCAATCTGGATGCGGAAAGCGCCGCGTACCTGCAGCAATCGGCGGCCAAAGCCTTTCCCCAGGTGCAGGATATTGAACCGGCAAAATTCGGCAAGCTGCTGAGCAACGCGGAGATCTGCGTGGGGCTGTCCCTGCTGCTCCCGTTCGTTCCCAGCCGCCTGGCGGGCCTTGTTCTGGGGTGCTTCTCCGGGGGCATGATCCGGATGTACCTCAAGACCCCGGAGATGACGGAAGCGGACGGCATCCGCCCCTCCCCCGACGGTCTGGGGCTGGCGAAGGACACCTGGATGGCCGGTATTGCCGCCGCGCTGATCCTGGACCGCAAGCGGCCGAAGACCAAGGTCAAGGTCGTCACGGTTCCGACGCCGGTGATGGGTACGGCAGCGGCCGTCGGCGCCAAGGGTGCGGGCAAGGCCGCGGCGAAGGCAGCCAAGACCGCCAAAGCCGCAAAGACCGCGAAGTCAGCAAAAACGGCGAAGGCGGCCAAGTCGGACAAATCCTCGAAGGCAGCCAAGATCGCCAAGGCCGCAGCCGCCGCGAAGATCGCCAAAGCGGCCAAGGACCGGAAGTCCGCCGCCAAGTAGGCTCCCCCAGGTTACTGCAGGTCGATAATCCCTTTAGCCAGGGCGGATGCAGCGCCCAGATACGCCAGGGCGACGACGATGCGGCGTGCCGTTGCTTCGGGTACGTGCGGCGCGAGCAGGCTGCCGGCCCGGAGTCCGGCGGCTGTGAGGACGCAGAGCACCACCCATATCCACCAGGCCAGCTGCGGCCATGCCCCCGGGTCAATCACGGCGTGGACGGTCAGGGTGGTCAGGCTCAGCGTCGCCAGGAACGGCTGCATGGTTGCCATAAAGGACGCCTGCGGCCACCTGGCCAGCACGGCGTAGGCGCTCACGGCCGGGACTCCGGCCCCTGCCATGGAATTGCTGATCCCGGCCAGCAGGCCGGCGGCCGTTTTCGGAGTGCTGCCGCGCAGCACCCTCTCCGTGCGGTTCAGCACCAGTGATGAGGTCAGTGCGGCGAGCATAAAAATGCCGACGCCGATTTCCAGCGGTCCCACGGGCAGGACGGATGCCGCGTAGGTTCCCAGCAGCACCCCGAGTGCTGCCGGCACCGCCAGCGAGACGTACATGCTCCACTCAATGCGCCGCCAGACGTGCCGGATCACCAGGCCGGCCGCCAGCGCACCGCAGACGTTGGTGACCACCACCCCCTGGTGCGGCCCCAGGGCAACGATAAGGAACGGCGCCAGCAGGAGTCCGAACCCGATGCCGGCCACCCGCTGTGCGATTCCGCCGACAAAGACAGCGATCAGTATGGTCAGCAGCAGTCCGGAACTCACCGCCGAAGTCTATGTCCCTTCTCTTCCCTGCCTTCAATTTTCCGCCGTCATCTTCTGCAATTACGCAACACCACGGAAACAACCCGGTGGCAGAATCGGCGCATGTTCCTCACTCCCGCTGATAAGGACAAGCTGTTGCTCAGTGTTGCCGGCATGGTGGCACGGGACCGCCGGGGACGCGGCGTCCGGCTCAACTACCCCGAAGCCGTTGCCCTGCTGTCCTGCTGGGTGATCGAGCGGGCGCGTGAGGGCGGGCTGGTCGCGGACCTCATGAGTGAGGGACGCTCGGTCCTTCGCCGCGACGAGGTGATGGAAGGGGTCCCGGAAATGATTCCGGACCTGCAGATTGAAGCCACGTTTCCGGACGGACGGAAACTGGTCACTATTACGGATCCGATCTCATGAGCCTGGTTCCCGGGGAGATCCGCACGGCCGGCGGAGACCTTGAGCTTAATGCCGGCCGGGAAACCCTCAGCCTGGTGGTGACCAACGACGGCGACCGTCCCGTCCAGATCGGGTCCCACTTCCACTTCGCGGATGTGAATCCGGCACTGCGCTTCGACCGCGCTGCGGCCGCCGGCTTCCGGCTGGGTGTGCCGGCAGGGACGGCCGTCCGCTTCGAACCCGGCGCCTCCCGCGAGGTCATCCTCGTCCGGCTGGCGGGCAGCGGTACGGTTCCCGGCCTTCAGCTACGGGGCACGGCCCCGCAGGAAGGGGACTGAGCATGCGGATCAGCAGGCACGAATACGCCCACTTGTACGGTCCCACCACCGGTGATTCCATCAGGCTTGGCGATACCGACCTCTGGATCAGCCCGGAACAGGATTACACGTTCGGCGGCGACGAATCCGTGTTCGGCGGCGGCAAGAACATCCGCGAGTCCATGGCCCAGTCCACCCGGACCTCCGCCGAAGGCGCTCCGGACCTGGTGATCACCAACGTCGTCATCGTGGACCACTGGGGCATCGTCCGCGCCGACGTCGGCGTCCGGAACGGACGGATAGCGGGCATCGGAAAGTCCGGCAACCCGGACATCATGGACGGAGTCGATCCGGCCCTGGTCATCGGCCCCGGAACCGAGATCATTTCCGGCGAGCGCCGAATCCTCACCGCCGGCGGTATCGACACCCATGTGCATCTGCTGGGCACCGAGGCACTGCGGGAGGCCCTGGCCTCCGGCATTACCACCGTGGGCGGCGGCGGCACCGGACCGGCCGAAGGGTCCAAGGCGACCACCGTGACCCCGGGCGCCTGGAACCTGCAGGTGATGCACCGGGCGCTGGACCACCTCCCGCTCAATTTCCTCCTCTACGGCAAGGGCAACACCGTCAGCCAGGCCGCACTGGAAGAGCAGGCCCTCGCCGGCGCCGCCGGCTACAAGGTCCACGAGGACTGGGGGTCGACCCCGGCCGCCATCGACGCCGCGCTGACCGCCGCGGACCGGTGGGGCGTGCAGGTGGCCTTGCACGCGGATTCACTGAACGAAGCCGGCTATGTGCAGGACACCCTGGCGGCCATCAACAGCCGCGGCATCCACGTGTTCCATGCCGAGGGTGCCGGCGGCGGCCATGCCCCGGACATCATCACCGTGGCTGCCGCCGCGAACGTGCTGCCGGCGTCGACCAACCCGACCCTCCCGTTCACGGTCAACACCGTCGCGGAGCACCTGGACATGCTGATGGTCTGCCACCACCTGAACCCCCGTATTCCCGAGGACCTGGCATTCGCCGAGTCCCGCATCCGGGCCAACACCATGATGGCCGAGGACGTGCTCCAGGACCTCGGCGCCATGTCCATCACGTCCTCGGATGCCCAGGCCATGGGACGGATCGGTGAAACGATCACCCGCACCTGGCAGGTGGCGCATGTGATGAAGGACTATATGGGCGCAGCTTCCTCCGAGCTCCCGGCCGACAACGAGCGGGTGCGCCGCTACATTGCCAAATACACCATCTGCCCGGCAGTGGCGCACGGCATCGACCATGAGGTCGGGTCCGTCGAGGTGGGCAAAATGGCGGACCTGGTGTTGTGGGATCCGGCGTTCTTCGGCATCCGTCCGACCCTGGTCATCAAGGGCGGGGCCATTGTGGCCGGCCAGATGGGTGATCCCAACGCCACCCTGCCAACACCGCAGCCGGTATGGATGCGGGAGTCACTGGCGGGAACGCCGTCGTCCGCCCCGCATCTGTCCACGACCTTCGTGGCGCCCGCAGCGCTCGACGACGGCCTAGCGGACCGGCTCGGCCTGACCCGGACACTGACCGCCATCCGCTCGACCCGGGAGGTCACCAAGGCATCGCTGCCGAACAACACGGCGCTGCCGGACATCCGGGTGAATCCCGAAACGTTTATGGTCAGCATCGACGGGCAGGTCGTCGAACCGGCCCCCGCGTCCGAGCTGCCCCTGACCCAGCGCTACTCGCTGTTCTAGGGGAAATCATGCTGCCCGTTCCCGACGCCGGTGTTGCCGCCTTCCTGCTGGCGGATTCCCGGCTGCCGTCCGGGGCGTACTCGCATTCGGCGGGCCTGGAGCCGGCGGTCATCGCAGGTCTGGACGCGGACGGCGTGTATCCCTACCTGCTCGCCCGGCTGCACACGGTGGGCAGGGTGGAGACGGCTGCCGCGGTGCTGGCCCACCGGGTCGCCTGCGGCCTGGACAACACCGGCTATCCCCGGATCGAAGCGGCCATCGATGCCCGGACCCCCTCCGCCGCCCAGCGGGACGCTTCCCGCCGGCTCGGCCGCGGCATGCTGCGGCTGGCTTCGAAACTGAGGCCCGACTCGCCCGCCGTCGTCGAGCTGCAGCGGACCGTCCCCCGCCCCACCCGTCCCGTCGCCCTGGCCGTCACTGCGGCAGCCCTCGGCGTCGGCGAGCTGCAGCTCGCCCGGCTGTGCTGCTACGACGATGCGCAGTCCGTAGTGGCGGCCGCACTGAAGCTGCTGCCGATCGATCCGATGGAGGCGACCGGCTGGATCCTGGCCGCCGCCGGGGAGATAGACGCCGTCGCAGCGGAATCGCTGCTCGTTGGCAGTGTTGACGACATTCCCGCCCTTAGTGCTCCGCTGATGGAGCACTGGGCCGAAAACCACACCACCAGAACAAGGAGGCTGTTCGTTGCCTGATACCTCATCCCCTGCCCCTGCCCCGTCCACCCGCTCGCTGCGGCTGGGAGTTGCCGGCCCGGTAGGCACCGGCAAGAGCTCGCTGATTGCCACCATCTGCCGGGCCATGGCCGGGGAGCTGCAGATCGGCGTCATCACCAATGACATCTACACCGACGAGGATGCCCGGTTCCTCCGCTCCGCGGGCGTACTGCCGGAAGAGCGGATCCGGGCCGTGGAAACCGGAGCCTGTCCGCACACGGCCATCCGCGACGATGTGACCACCAATCTGCTTGCCGTGGAGGATCTGGAGGCGGACTTCGCTCCGCTGGACCTGGTCCTCGTCGAAAGCGGCGGGGACAACCTCACCGCTACTTTCTCCCCCGCACTGGTGGATGCGCAGATCTTCGTCCTGGACGTTGCCGGCGGCGGTGATGTTGCCCGGAAGGGCGGACCCGGCATTGCCCGCGCCGACCTGCTGGTGATCAACAAGATCGATCTGGCTCCCTATGTGGAGGTGGACGTTGAGCAGATGGTGGCGGACGCCGTCGAGGCCCGGGAGGGCGGCCCGGTGCTGGCCCTTTCCCGCAAGCAGCAGGACACCGTGGAGAAGCTCTGCGTCTGGGTCCGCGGGCTGGTCGCCAGCCATCGCTCCGGGCAGCACGTCCCGCAGGATCCCGGGCCCATGGCACCGCATTTCCATGCCGATGAGGACGGCGGCTACGTCCACACGCACGGGGAGGAAGACGCTGTCCACCATCAGCACTGAGTCGGTGCCGGGCCCTGCACGGACGTTCCCTGCCCTGCAGGCCCCGCGGCCCACCCGCATCGCGGTGGAACGCACCGGCGACGGCGCGCGCTTCGCGCTGCTGGACCAGGGCCACTACCTGGCTCCCCGGCCGGTTGCCGGCGGCTCGGCTGCCGGTGCACGGCATCTGCGGGTCGCCCTGATCGGTATCTCCATGATGCTGCTCGGCGGAGACGATGTACGCATCGAGGTGGCTGTGGGCACCGGCGTCACCCTGGAGGTGATCGAACCGGCCGGGATGGTGGCGTACGACGCCGAGGGCAAGCAGTCCCGCTGGACGCTCGAGGCCGTGCTGGCCGAGGATGCCGTGCTGATCTGGGAGGGAGCACCCGTTGTGGCTGCCGCCGGGTCCAACATGCTGCGCGAAACCCGCGTGCAGCTCGGCGCCGGCGCCCGGATACTGATCCGCGACACCCTGGTCCTTGGCCGCTCCGGCGAGGAGGCCGGCCCGCTGCGCAGCAGGACCCGGCTGACCGGACCCGCCGGAGACTACCTCTACGAGGACCTGGACCTGCACGGACCGCGGCACCGCGCCGTCGGCGTCCTGGGCGCCTCGAAAGTGCTGGACAGTGCGACGGCGGCGGGCTGGCGGCCGCAGTCCCTGCCTCCGGACGGCGGCCCGGGCAGAACCGGTGCACAGCGTCTGGATTTGGCGGCGGAGGGTGCGGTGGTGCGCGCACTTGCCGCAACAGCGCATGAAGCCGCCCGGGGCACCGATCCGGAATACCGACGCTGGAAGGAACAGCTGCTGGGTTAGGCGCCGGGACATTCCCGTGCAGGGCGCAGGCCCGGGAGGACACCAAGGGACTGGAGCAGGCCCTAGCCGACGCCGTCCGCTACGCAGATATGCCGTAGAAGGACCAACAGAAAAAGGAGCTCCCCGCACCGGCGGGGAGCTCCTCCTGCTTTATGGACAGGACGCTACGGAATCAGCACCAGGCGGATCGGGTTGCCTTCCTTGGCATCCAGGGCCTTGACCGCCTGCTCGGCGTCGGCCAGCGGAATGCGGGCGCTGACGGACTTGGCGAAGTCGAGCCGGCCCAGCCGGGCGAGGGATACCAGCTGCGGCACGTGGTGGGCGTCCGAGCCGTAATGGCCGCGGATCTGCTTGCGTGCGTAGGAGAAACCGGTGCTGTCATTGATGGTCATCGGTTTGCCGGACAGGCCCACAAGGACGAGGCGTCCGCTCCGGCCCAGGCAGTTGATGGCCTGGGTTCGGACGGCGTCGACACCGGCGAAGTCCAGGGCGACGTCCAGCCCTTGGCCGGCGGTGGCGGCCTTCATCGCGTCCGAGAAATCCTCGGCCATCGGATCGAGGGCAAGATCGGCACCGAATTCCAGGGCGCGCTCCCGGGCCTCGGGGATCGGATCAACGGCAATGATGGGCGCGGCACCGATCAGGCGCAGCAGCTGGACACCGTGGGCACCGAGCCCGCCAATGCCCCAGACGCCCACTGCTTCACCGGCGCGCACCTCAGCAGTGGAGGCAATGGCAGCCCAAGGAGTGGACACGGCGTCCGGAATGATGGATGCCTGGTCGAAGGGGATGTCATCCCCCAGCGGCACCAGCACACCGGCGGGAACCACGAGGTACTCGGCCCAGCCGCCGTCGAAATCAACACCCATGGTCAGCGTGACGCCGTTGTATTCGTACCCGGCCTGCACCACCACCCGGTCGCCGGGAGCCACGGAGGTGACTCCTGTTCCGGGAAGGTCCACGGTGCCGGCCACCTCGTGGCCGAGGGTGACCTCGCTGCCCTTGAGGAACTGCGGACGCAGCAGGCCCTGGATCAGGTGGACGTCGGACAGGCAGACGCCCGCGGCTCCGACCTTGATACGGACAAAGCCCGGGCCGGGATCGGGAATCGGAACTTCCTTCATGGCGAAGGTGCCGGTCTCAACGTTGAGCCGTCCTGCAATCATGGTGCCGTTCGACATGGAAAACCTCTTCTGAGCTGAGAACTGCGGGAGCAGACGCGGCCGCGGTTCCCATTATCTGCCCGTGCCTCCAATGCGCAAAAAGGCGGCAGCCTACCGGCTGCCGCCTTCCTGCCCACTGAAGAACCGCTCAGGCCTGCAGGATCACCTTCAGCGCGTTGGTTTCCGCGGCCCGGGAGAAGGTGTCGTACGCCGTAAGGATGTCGCCCAGCGCATAGCGGTGGCTGATGAACTCCTCGGCCGGCAGCTTTCCCTCGGCAATCAGCTTCAGGAGCATGGAGAGGGTGTTGGTATTCACCAGGCCCATGCTGATGTTGATGTTCTCGATCCACAGCCGGTCCAGCTCCAAGCTGACGGGCGTCCCGTGCACCCCCACGTTGGCCACGTTGCCGCCGGGCCGGACGATATTGGTGCACATCTCGAACGTGGCAGGAATGCCCACGGCCTCCACGGCCACGTCCACGCCCCATCCGTCGGTCAGGTCCATGATCTGTTCCCGCCAGTTCGCATCCCCGGAGTTCACTCCGTGGGTGGCACCGAATTTTCGGGCCTGCTCCACACGGTTGGCGTCCAGGTCCACGGCGATGATCTTCGCTGCACCGTACAGTCCCGAGGTCGCAATCACGGCCAGCCCCACGGGACCTGCACCGATCACTGCGACGACGTCGCCCGGCTGGACCTGCCCGTACTGCACACCCATCTCAAAGCCGGTGGGGAAAATATCGCTGAGCAGGACACCGTGCTCCTGGGAGACGGTTTCGGGCAGCCGGTACATGGAGGTGTCCGCGTACGGCACGCGGACGTACTCGGCCTGCGTTCCGTCGATCAGGTGTCCGAAGATCCAGCCGATACCGGACTGCCCTTCCTCTCCGGTGCAGTGCGAATAGAGCCCGTCCTTGCAGAAACTGCAGGAGCCGTCCGCCGAGACGCAGGACAGGATGACCTTGTCTCCGGTTTTGAAGGCGTTCACCCCGGACCCCGTCTCCGTCACGGTGCCGACACCCTCATGGCCAAGGATCCGGCCGGGCGTGACTGCCGGAACGTCGCCCTTGAGGATATGCAGGTCGGTGCCGCAGATGGTGGTGGTGTCTATCTTGACGATGGCATCGCGCGGGTCCTGGATCTGAGGGTCGGGAACGTCCTTCCACGACTTCTGGCCGGGGCCTTCGTAAACGAGTGCTTTCATAGTGTCCTCGCCTGCTCATCCGACTTACGTGCAGGACCTCTGATGCGCCTGCGTTTCGGGAGCTTCCCTGAGCGGGCCTGTTGCGGGGCCGCCGTCGGATGCTTTCAAGCCTAGGTCCCGCCGGTGCCGGTCCGGAAGAAGCAGCGGCCTATCGTCCGTCCACGTAGAGCCATTGGCCCTGTTTGCGGATAAAACTGCTTAGTTCCTGCTGCGTACCGCGCTGCCCGTCCTGCCGGTAGTAGGCGCGGAACTCCACGGTGCCGGTGGTGTCCAGGGGTCCGCCGCCGGAGGTGGAGAGGATATCCAGCCGGCGCCATTCGATCCCCGGATCCAGTTCGAGGGTTGCGGGGCGGTGGTCCGGGTGCCAGGTTGCCAACAGATAGGGCACGTTGCCGGTGGCGAAGGCGCTGTACCGCGAGCGCATCAATGCCTCCGCAGTGGGGGCGGCGGCAGTTCCGGAGTGGAACCGTCCGCAGCAGTTCCCGTAGGTTTCCCCGCTGAGGCAGGGGCACCGGCCCTCATCGGTGACAGCAGCGGACGGGACGGGCGGTGGGGTACTCATAACTCCAGTATCCCGCGCCGGGGATGCCGCTATGGGCCGACGTTGTCCTGCAGCCGTTCCAGGTTCTGCTCGTTCTCCCCCGGAATAACCCCTCCGTCCGGCAACGCCCCCACGCGTCCCAGCATCAGGACCACCGCCGCTGTCAGCACGGCCATCACCAGCACGGCCAGCAGGGCACGCCCGGCAGCGGACTGTCTCGGCCCGGCGAGTACCTGCACCCGCGGCGTCGGCTCCGGCGCCGACGCCGCCGTTGTTCCCACTGTTGGCGGGGCGGTCGGCGGTGGCGTGAGCGGCCCGGATAGAGCAGGCACGTCCGTCGGCGGGGAAACCGAGGGCAGCGGAGCAGAGGGGTGCCGCCCCAGGACCTGGCCGTCACCGGTTGCCGGCCCGGTCCCTTCAGCGGAGCCGACTCCGGCCTCCCCGGCAACGCCGTCGATCCGCGCCGGGGCCCCGTCCGCTTCGGCCGTTGCCGGTCCGTTCCAGGCATCCCAGGCCGGTTCGGCGGGGGCGGGCTGCTCGGCCGCTCCGCCCTGGTCGGCGGGACCGCCCGGACCTGAGGCCGACAGCTGCGGGACCAGTCCCGGCTGCGCAGTCCCCTCGGCCCAGCGGTAGTCCAGCAGGGTCGCGGAGACTTCAGCTGCCGTCGGCCGGACGTCGGGATCCCGGCTGGTCATGGCCGCGAGCAGTCCGCTCCAATGGTGCTCCAGGGAGGCAGGGATCTCGGGGTCCCGGCTGAGCCGGGCGACGGCTGCCTCGATTGCGCTGCCGTTGAACTCGACCCTGCCTGTCACGGATTCGAGCAGCACCAACCCGAGTGAGTAGATGTCGCTTGCTGCCTCCGCCCCGAGACCGGCAGCCTGCTCCGGGCTGAGGTAGTTGGCGGTGCCGAGAGTGGCGCCGGCAGCAGTGATCCGGGCGCCGTCCAGGATCCGGGCAATGCCGAAATCCGTCAGCTTGGCCCGCGGTGACGTCCCCGCAGCCATCGGCGGCAGCAGGATGTTTGCCGGCTTGATGTCCCGGTGGACCACTCCCCTGTCATGGATGTACGCGAGGGCCCCGGCCAGTTCGGCACCGATGAAGGGGACATCCGTAGGCAGCACCCCGCCCCCGCGCAGCCGCTTGCGCAGATCCGGACCGTCCACCAGTTCCATCACCAGGTAGGTCCGGGCACCGCCGTCGCTGTCACTGCCGCCGGGAGCGGCATCATCCTTGCCAGCGTCAAACAAGGTGACCAGGCCCGGATGTGACAGCGATGCGAGGAGGCGCATCTCGTTTTCCTGCCGCCCGATGTCATCCGGGGCCACGGCACTGGCGCGGAAGACCTTCACCGCAATGTCGCGGCCGAGCGCTTCATCCTGTCCCCGGTAGACGGTGGCCATGCCGCCGCGTCCGATTGGTTCGATGAGTCGGTATCGGCCTGCAATGAGCCTGTCCTGGCCACCCGTTGCGCTGGTTTCCATCCTGCAACCTTCTCTCGCCACCAATAGCGTAGCTGAGCAGAATCGCTGCGTAGATGGCCCGTAAGCACTTTTCTTTTACTCTGTTTCACCCCTCGTGGAAGGCCGTCTGCTGCGCTAAACTAGCCCGCCGCCAACGGCTGGCGGCGGGCTTGTCAGCGGGAGGTGCGCCGGGTTATTCCGTACCGCTACAGCACCTTGGCGATGTTGTCCCACAGCTGCTGGATGCCGAGTGCAATGAACAGCAGTGCGGTGAAACCGAGCGCAAGGTTGGTATGGAGCTTGTTGGCCCACTGCTTGGGAATGCGGCGGCCGTTGAGGAGCCCGAGCAGGGTCACCGCGAGGAAAGGCATAAACAGCGAGCCCAGCACGCCATAGGCCAGGATGAGGCCGATGGGCTGTCCGAGCTGGAAGAGGATCATCGGAGGGAAGGTCAGCCAGAGGACGTAGAAGCGGAAGTACTTGCCGCCGATGCGGGTGTCCGGATGGCCGGATTCCTTGCCGCGGATGTTCCCCCAGAAGTCGGCGAACATCAGGGAGACGCCGTTCCACACCCCGATGATCGAGGAGAACGATGCAGCCCAGAATCCGATCAGGAACCCGGTGCCGACCACGTCGCCGTATTCGGCTTTCAACACGTCATAGAGATCCAGCAGCCCGGCATCGCCGCTGGCGATGGATACTCCTGCCGCGCGGACCACTTCGGCGCCGACAATGAGCATTGCCACCACGAAGATGCCTGTCATGACATAGGCCATGGAGTTATCGATGCGCATGACCCGCATCCACTTGGGCGTGTACCAGCCCTTTTCACGCAGCCAGTACCCGTACGCGGCGAGGGTGATGGTGCCGCCGACGCCGCCGGCCAGTGCCAGTGTGTAGAAGACTCCGCCCTCGGGGATCATGGGGATGAGGCCGGCGAACATTGCCGGAATGTTCGGCACGGCAATCACGGCCAGCCCCACCACGGTGACGAACATCAGGCCAACCAGCACGGCGGTGATTTTCTCGAAGGTGGCATACCTGCCGAACCAGACCATCACAAAACCGGCCAGGCCCATCAGGACCGCCCACGCCGTCAGCGGCAGGACCGGGAAGACGGCGGCCAGCGGCAGTGCGGCGGAGGACATGGCGGTGGCACCGTAGATGAAGCCCCAGATCATGATGTAGGGGCCGAAATACCAGGTGGTCCATTTCCCGAGGGAACGCCATCCTTCGAAAATGGTCAGGCCGGTGGCCAGGGTGAAGCGGCCGGCTCCTTCCACCAGGATGATCTTCAGGACCACGCCTAGGATCACGGCCCAGAGCAGTGCGTATCCGTAGCGGGATCCGGCCACCAGTGTTGCCACCATATCCGCAGCGCCGACGCCGGTGGCGGCCACCACCAGCCCCGGGCCGACGATCTTCCATTTGGCGGGGCTGCCGCCGTCGTCATCCACTGCGTCCGCGTGGTTCAGGGGTCTCTTGGGAGGGGTGTCAGCAGCCATGCTTAGTTCCTTACCTTGGGGTGGGGCACGATACCGCTCTATTGTGCTGCATGTCACCCCATCCCCGGGCTACCTTCGGGTGGCCCTAGAGCACCGCCTTGGGCAGGCGGTGAACGGTCACGGCCCCCACCGCGTTGAAGGGGTGCAGCGGGTCCGGTTCGGCGGAGCCGGTGGGGCCGCCGAGCTGTGAATGCCCGACGGCGCTCATCACCGCATACGCGTCCCCGCGGTCCCAGCCGTTGCCGGTGACCAGGAAATCGAACATGTCCTCGTACCCGCGGGTGATGCTCTCCTGCACGGGCTCCCCGAGGCCAACGAAGATCCATTCGTCTGCCGTCTCGACGCGGGGCGCCCGGAGGGTCATGCCCTTCACGACGTCCACACTGACCACCGCAGTGCCTTCGGCCTCGATAGCGACGAAGGAGGATTCGCCCTCGGCCATGATGGCGTGGATGTCGCCGATTGACAGGTACGCGCCTTCCACCATGACCGGAAGGTAGACCGTGGATCCCGGCCGGCATTGGATGAGATCCATGTTTCCGCCCTGCGGCGTGGACGGCATGATTGTCGAATTGCTGCCCGCAGCCGGAGCTGTGCCGATGCAGCCGATCATCGGCTGCGGAGCGAAGGTGTGCCGGTCCGTGACGTGGATTCCCGCTTCGTCGATGGGGATGCGGCGGGTGAACATGTCCGCGCCCATCATGTGCTGGAGCGCGCCGGATCCGGGAAGGCTGACCGACCACCCGCGGTCCTTGAGCCGGACATCGTGGATAGTGACTGCCAGGGCATCGCCCGGCTGGGCGCCTTCAACATAGACCGGACCGGTGACCGGGTTGATGCCCACCGTCAGTTTGTCCATGTCGCGGAATTCGTGGAGCTGCGCGTAGACCTCGTCACTGGTTTCAAAACCGATGGTCTCCCCCGTCCCCGGGGCTATTTTCAACGCCGGGGTTTCGTCCGCCGAGAAGCCGAACCTGCCGTAGCTCTTGTCCAGAAAGTGATCCATCGTGCTATGCCTTTCGCTCGTCTGCGAGGTCAGCCGGGGCGGCGTCCTCCGCGGACAGTTCGGTCTTGCGCCCGGTGGCGCGGTAGTAAAGGAAAACGCAGGCTCCGATGGCAAGCCACGCAAGGCCGCCCACCTTCGCCTCCGTATTGGCGTTGAACAGGACGTAGCCGATGATCAGGAATCCGGTCACCGGAACGGCCAGATGAAGGAGGTAGTTCCGGGACTTCCGGCGCACAACGTAAAGCCCGATAACGGAGAGGTGCAGCAGCATGAATCCGAACAGCGCACCGAAATTCACCAGGGATGAAATGAGGTCGATCTGGCCCACAAAGAACAGGACCAGAACGGCTGAGATGCCGGACACCAGCAGGATGGCGTTTTGCGGCACCCGGCGTCCGTTGATCCGGTTGAGGAAGGCCGGCAGCTGCCGGTCCCGGCTCATCGAGTACAGCAGGCGGGAAGTGGCGGCCTGGGCCGCCATGGCGTTGGCAATACCGACGGCCACTACGTTGACGGCGAAGAAGGCCGTCGCCCAGCCGCTGCTGGAGGCTGCCTCCACCACGGTGAAGAAGGCATTGCCCACCTCGTCGTCGCTGAAGGAGTCCCGGCCGCCTGCCAGGGCGCTGGCCAGCCAGGTCTGCAGGATGAAACAGGAAGCGACAATGATCAGGGCGCCCACCATGGCTTTGCCTGCGGAGCTGCGGCCGCCGGTGGATTCCTCGCTCATGGTGGAGATACCGTCGAACCCGAGGAAACTCAGGACGGCGATGGACAACGCCGCGGCGATGAGCGGACCGGAGACCTTCTCCGGATCCCAGAGGGGTTCCATGGTCAGTTCCGCGCCCGGAACCGTGCCGTTGTTCAATGCCGTGACGGCGATGACCACGAAGATCACGATGAAGGCCAGCTCCACGGCAAGGAACACACGGTTCATGATCTTGATCGAGCTGACCCCGGACAGATTGATGACCGTATTGATGGCTACAAAAATGAGCGCCCACAGCCAGCGCGGCGTCCCCGGGAAGATACCCACCATGGACTCGGCAGCGAACACGTAGAGCAGCGTGGGTACCAGCAGGTAATCCAGCAGGATGGCCCAGCCGGCGAAAAACCCGGCATTGGGGTGGATGCCGCGCCCAACGTAGGAGAACACCGATCCGGCCAGCGGGATGGACTTGGCCATTTGCCCATAGGCCAGGGCGGTGAAGATCATCGCGATCAGCCCGATGAGGTACACCAGCGGCACCATGCCCTCGGAGGCGTTGTAGACCGTACCGAAGATGGCCCAGGGCGCGATGGGCAGCATAAAGATCAAGCCGTAAATCAGCAGATCGGCAGTCGAGACCGAACGTCGTAGTTCCTGTTTATAGCCCAGGGATTCCAGCTCCTGCTGGGCGTCCCGCTCTGCGGAGCCGGCGGATCGGTTCATGGCTTTGCACTTTCGTTCAGGGGAGGTGGCCACTTCTGCCGGGGCACTCACCGAGACGGCACGTGCCGATCCCGGCGAGAGCCATCATGGCCGAGGAAAGGTATCGAAACAAGACCAATAACGTCATTACAATGTTTATTACGTGCGTGCCGAATTCGCTCCGCTTCCGGGGACAGCGATGCGGCGGAACCAGGAGGAGGACCATGAGCGGCAGCGTCGGCGGCCTGGACACCCCGCTTGAAACCTCGACGCGTGTTGACGACATAGCAGACCGGCTCATCACGGCGATAGCGGTTGGTGAGTATCTGCCGGGCTCCAGGCTTCCCTCCGAACGGGACCTGGCGGCGTCGTTGCAGGTGGGACGGATGACCGTCCGTGCCGCAATTTCCCGTCTCGTCGGGCAGGGCCTGCTGCGGACCCAGCGGGGCCGGGGCGGCGGCTCTTTCGTGAATGAGCTGCCGGCCTCCGCGGCCTCCTCCTCCCGGCCGGCGGTCCACCGGGTATTGGGAAGCCGCTGGGAAGTATTGAAGGACACTTCCGAGGCCATAGCCCACCTGCAGGGTGCCGTGTGCCGGGCGGCCGCAGAGAACCGCACAGCATCCGACGCAGCCCTGCTGGAACAAAGCCTTGAGGCTTTCCGCCGCGCAGCCTCGGGACTGGAGTCACAGCAGGCTGACGAACAGCTCCACCTCGCCATCTGCGCCGCGGCGCACAACCTGACGCTCTCCACGCTGCTGCTGGATCTCGAGGCGCGGGTCAGCATATCGGCACCCCGGCATCCCTGGGGAGATGCCGAAGGGATGCGCCAAATGGAGCAGCGTGCCCTGCTCGATCATGAGAAGCTCGTGTCCGCCATCATCGGCGGGCGGCCCGCTGAAGCGGGTGATCTTGGTCGCATGCATGCCCGCATTGATTTGGAGCTGTTGGAAGACGCTCTTCACCGCTCCGGTCCGGAAGACATCGCTTTAAATGAGCAGGCAAAACAAAAGCAGGACGGGAATTAATCCCGTCCTGCCCCTGATTCAAGCCGGCCCGTGAAACGGACCTAATGTCTTATTAGACAGCCTGGATGTTTACCGCCTGCGGACCCTTGGGGCCCTGCTCGGTGTCGAACGTGACCTTCTGGTTCTCTTCGAGAGACCGGTAGCCACTGGAGTTGATAGCGGAGTAGTGGGCGAAAACATCAGCGCTGCCATCATCGGGCTCGATGAAGCCGAAGCCCTTTTCAGCGTTGAACCATTTCACGGTACCTGTTGCCATTTTTAATCATCCTTCTGAACGAAACCTGCCCCGACCTTCGGGGAGTTTCACGCTGCAGTGCCTTCCGTGCAAAATACAGAAAAAGCGGCTGGCCCTAGATCTGGGTTTCGCCGCTTGAACGTACAAATTGCACAACACTGCAACAAGAAAAAGTATACCGCGACCCTCGTGGAGAGTCACCCCTCCGCCAGCCCCTAGGCTTGAAGTATGGACTCCCCGATCGAGAACTACCTGCGCAGGATCCACGCCGAGATAGCCGGTTTGAAAGACGGCAAACCGTACAGCGCCATTCCGGCCATGGCCAACGTCAACCCCGACTGCTTCGGGATAGCACTGGCCACAGCTGACGGCTTTGTCTATGAGGTGGGCGATACGCGCGAGGAGTTCAGCATCCAGTCCATCTCCAAACCCTTCACCTATGCGTTGGCCCTCGCCGACCTGGGCATGGAGGCCGTGGACGAGAAGGTGGACGTGGAACCGTCCGGCGATTCCTTCAACGAAATCTCCCTGGCCGAAGGGACCGGCCGGCCCGCCAACGCCATGATCAACGCCGGCGCCCTGACCGCCACCTCCCTGGTGAAGGGATCCGGCGGCCGGTCCCGCTTCAAGCGCATCCTGGATACCTACTCCGCCTTCGCCGGACGCGACCTCGACGTCAGCCAGCGCATCTACACCTCCGAGCTGCGGTCCGGCCACCGCAACACCGCCCTGGGCTACCTGCTGCGTTCCTTCGGCATCATCGAATCCGATCCGGCCCCCATCATCAAGGACTACTTCCGGCAGTGCTCGGTCATGGTCAATGCGCGGGACCTCGCCCTGATGGCCGCGACCCTGGCCAACAGCGGCCGCCACCCGCTCTCCGGCGACGAGGTCCTGGACCTCGCTTCGGTGGAACGCGTCCTGTCAGTGATGACCACCTGCGGCATGTACGACGACGCCGGATCGTGGATCAGCAGCGTCGGCATGCCGGCCAAGTCCGGAGTGGCCGGCGGCATCCTCGCCGTCCTGCCCGGCCAGGTTGGCCTGGCCGTCTACTCCCCGCCCCTGGACGAGCACGGCAACAGTGTCCGCGGAGTTGCGGTCAGCCAGCGGCTTTCGCACGATCTCGGGCTGCACTTCGTCCGGGCTGCACGCACCGGCCGTTCCGCCATCCGGGCCATCTACGACATCACCTCGACCCCCTCCGGCATCCGGCGGACGGACGAGGCCGCGGAGATCCTCGCCGAGCACGGCCACCGCGCGCAGATCATCGAGCTCAACGGCGACCTGCTTTTCGCCGGCGCTGAATCCATGGTGCGGGCACTGACCGATCTGCCCGACGACGTCGAACTCGTAGTCGCCGATCTGCGCAGCGTCGACGAGGTGTCCGACGTCGCCATCCGGCTGATTGCCGAGGCCGAAGACATGCTCCGCCAAAGCGGGCGTGAGCTGGCGCTGGTGGACATCGAGGGGTCGGTCACCGAGGCCCTGCAGGAGCTGGGCCGGGAGACAGCGTCCTTCACCATGCGGTCGGCGGCAATCGAGTGGTGCGAGAACAGAATGCTGGAAGGCCACGGCACCGAGCTGGTCCTGCCGGACACCATCGACCCTGCGGATTCCCCCGCGCTCAGCCCTCTGGACCCCGAAGAAGCACAGCTGCTCCAGCACATGATGGAGGACCGCACGTACGACGACGGCGATGTGGTCCGGCGCGTGGGCCAGCGGTTCGGTGGTGTCTTCTTCATCGTGTCCGGGCACATCACCACCTCCATGCCCGGCCCGGACGGCAGCAGGGTCAAACTCGCCACTCTGGGTCCGGGTATGACGTTCGGCGAAATGGCGATGGGCGAGGACAAGCGCCAGGAGACCACCGTCAAGGCGTCGGGGCCGGTGAAGGTCAAGGTTCTGACAGCGGACGCCATCGACGAACTGGCCGAGAAGGACCCGGTGCTGAGCATGAACCTGTGGAAGGCCCTGACGCAGGATGCGTACAGCCGCGTGGAGCAGTACCTGCGCGAAGCAGCTGTGCGGATCCACGACTGAGGCTTGTCCGCTCCGGCGGTCCCGCTCCGGCGCCCGGAACGGCGGCAACGAAATTCCTTGCTCGCAGAGCTCGCAGGAATATTAAAGCCGCCTAACCCGGGCGCCTGCACGGGAAGGGGGCTCGAACCCCCGGGCGCCTATGCGGTAACAGCGAACCGAACCTCGGGCGAACCGGGCCGGCACTCACAGTCACGAAGACGCAGTACCGGGTGCGCGCTGCGTGGTGCCGGTTAAACACAAGAGCAGGACGGGAGAACCCGTCCTGCTCTATGTAGTATCGGCGCGCTAAGCGGCCGTTACAAGGTCTCTAAAGAATTAGAGGGCCTGGATGTTCGAGGCCTGCGGGCCCTTGGGGCCCTGCTCGGTGTCGAAGCTAACCTTCTGGTTCTCGTCCAGCGACTTGTAGCCGTTGGAGTTGATCGCGGAGTAGTGAGCGAAGACGTCGGCGCTGCCGTCGTCGGGCTCAATGAAGCCGAAGCCCTTTTCGGAGTTGAACCATTTCACGGTACCTGTAGCCATTTTTTTAATTCCTTCTGCATTCGAAACACATCCCGACTTTCGGGCGGTTTCAGTCGCGGTGTTCCTTTACCGCTTCTACAGAAAAAGCAGCTAGACCAATTGGGTTTCGCCACTTGAAATACAAAATGCGCAACACAACAACTGCGTTTCAGCCTACACGAGGTTTGCCCGGACGCCTAATCCACTCCCCCGGGGCCCCGTACTACCTGATCAGGCCCTTGGTACGGGCCTCGGCAATCCAGGCCGGATACTCGTCCAGCATGGCCTCAAACAAGGCGGTGTCGGACAGCTGGTCGGTGTCGCCCACGGCCTTGTAGTCGGCGTTGTCGATGAAGCGTTCGTCAAGATCGTCAAGCTTCTGCAGGAAGGCCATCTCCTCGCGGCCGATGGACAGGAACTTCCAGAAGATCGGCGTAGTACTGACCTCGGTCAGCGCCTTGACGGCCGCAGGCTTGCTGTCAGGAGCGCCGTCCGTCAGGAAGAGCGCGTAGACGGGCTGGTCGGCGGGCACAGTGCCCGCTGCCGGCTCCACCTTCTTCGGGCCGCCGAACAGCCCCTTCCGCGTTGATGTCTTCAGTGCCGCCGGAAACCCAAAGTGGTCCCGGACAGCCAGGAAGGCCGCAGCGTAGTTAGTGGTACCCATCCGCCGCTTACCGATCAGGCGGGAGACGCCGTCGCTGAAATCATCGAGGCTGATTTCGCCCAGATGCGCTGCGCCGCTGTCGAAGACGAAAAAGTCGATGGCGCCGTCGTCGTCGAACTGCGTGGCCAGGGCCAGGACCTTCTCGGCCAGCCGCTGCATGGCGCCGGACCGATACTGGGAGTGCATGGACGCGGAGAAGTCCAGTACGAGGGCGACCTTGGCGGTCTGGCCGTTCAGCCCGGACATATCCACGGCAGCTGAGGCGTTCTTCGCGAGGCTGAGGAGGGAAGGCGCCTTTTCGGCGACCTTGTCGAGTGAAAGGGGCATGGTGGTCCTTTGCTCTAATGTGGCGCCCGTCTCAGGGGCAGGTAGCCAGAAGCGTACCCGGAGAGCGGCGGAGACCTGCCCAGGCGACCCGTCCGCGACACGGCCCGGCGGGCCGCCCCTACTCCGGCTGCAGCAGTTCCCGCGGAATGCGGGACTGGTTGGGCACCCTGCTCAGCAGCAGGGGATCAATCAGCTGGCCCCGGCGCAGGATGCTGACCTCTCCCGTGGATTCCAGGACCGCCACGGCCACTTCGGACAGATTCCGGATGCCGGACTGCCGCAGCTGGAAGTACAGCTCCTCCTCGAGGATGTGGGCCTTCCGGAGCCCCTCCTGGACAACCTCTTCTCCTGCCATCAGGAGGATCGGCTGGCTGGTGAGGTAGGCCCCGTACCCGCTTCTGCGCAGGTAGCCTTCAACCCGCAGCATTCCGAACATGGTGGCCAGCGCGATAACGCCGGCCGCTAGCGTGGGCGTGTAGCCGAGGACAACACGGCCCAGGACGGACCCCAGGGCAATCACGATCGCCCGGTCCAAGGTGGACCAGCTGGCCAGGGCACGTTGCCCGAAGCCGCGGACCAGCAGGGAGAAGGCGGCATATATGCCCAGGGCGCTCAAGACGACCCAGAGTGCTTCGGACGGGGTGATGCCGAGGTTGTGCCACACGGTGCATCTCCTAGGATTCCGGTACGGACCTTCCGGTAGCTACCGAAGATGCTAGTGGCCGCCGTCGGCCGGTTACAGGGGGCGCGGGCCTGCACCGGGCCCACCGGCCTTGTCGTCAGCCGAAGAGCGGAGGCCCGGTGTGCGCTGCCGCCATGTCCCGCTGGGCCGCCGTCAGGCGCTGCAGGGCCCCCGTAGCGCCGTCGACGAAGGCAAGGGTTGTCTCGGCCCGCACGCAGGCCTTGCCGGTCACCGGGTCATGAATGACGTAGGCCAGGGTGAGGCTGGCGCCCTTGACCGCGCTGATCCAGACGTCGACGTCGGCGGGGATGTTCCGGTACGTCAGCTCGGCGACGTACCGGATTCGGTGCTCGACGACGAGGGACTGGGTGCCGGGCGGAACATCAGTGAACAGCGGGACGGCAGGCTGCTGTCCCGGCCCTCCCGTTCCGCCGGGAGGGCCGAAGGCATGCACGCGTGCTTCCTCAAGGATGCGGACAATCTCAACATTGTTGACATGACCGTAAGCGTCCATGTCCCCCCAGCGCATAGCGACGGAGCAGGAGATGACGTAGGAGTTAGAGCTCATCCTTCATATCTAGCACAGCGTTAACAGTCCCCGCGGACGGGATCAGACGCCTGCGGGCAGCGCAGCATCCGCGAGCAGCTGGAACGAGCGGAGCCGCGATTCCAGCGTGGCGGTCTGGGTGGCGACGATCAGTTCGTCCGCCTGCGCGTGTCCGGTGAACCAGTCGAGGTAGTCCCGGACTTCCCCGGGGTTGCCGACGGCCGAGTAGCGGCCCATCTGCTTGACCTGCTGTCCGCCCGGCGACTGAAGGATGGCATCAGCTTCTTCATCGGTGAAGGTGCGGTCCCGGCCGAAGAGCTGGGTGACGCGGCGGCGCTGCGAATCGGCAAACATCTGCTGCGCTTCTTCGGTGGTCTCGGCGGCCACCACGTTCACACCGGCAATCACGTACGGCTCGGCCAGCTGGGCCGAGGGCTTGAAGTCGCGGCGGTAAATGGTGACGGCGTCCTGCAGCGCCTGCGGTGCGAAGTGCGAGGCAAAGGAGTACGGCAGGCCCAGGGCGGCGGCCAGCTTGGCGCCGAAGAGGGAGGAACCGAGGATGTACAGCGGCACGTTGGTGCCTGCACCCGGCGTCGCGTTGATGCCCGGAATCAGGGTATTGCCGCTCAGGTAGCCCTGCAGCTCCTGGACGTCCTGGGGGAAGCTGTCCGAGGACATGTGGTCCCGGCGCAGGGCATGCAGGGTCTTCTGGTCGGTGCCGGGGGCACGGCCGAGGCCAAGGTCGATGCGGCCCGGGAACAGCGTTTCGAGGGTGCCGAACTGCTCAGCAATGGTCAGCGGAGCATGATTGGGCAGCATAACCCCGCCGGCGCCGAGCCGGATGCTCTGGGTGTGCGCGGCAATGTAGCCGATCAGCACACTGGTGGCGGAGGAAGCGATGGTGGGCATGTTGTGGTGTTCGGCGTACCAAATGCGGGTATAGCCGAGCTTTTCCGCTTCCTGTGCCAGCGCCAGTGAAGAAGCAAAGGAATCACGTGCGGTCTCGCCCTCATCGATGATGGCGAGATCGAGAATGGAGAGCGGAACAGTCATTGAAACGTGCCTTTCAGTTGCTTGCGCTCCGGACCTTTTTGCCCGGGCACGCTAGTAGCAACCGCGGCACGGCCCGGGTTATTTCATCCGGGGGCACGCCTGTGCCGACGGCTGGGTCACTCCGGTCCGCGTTGTCGGGCCAGATAGCCGGCCAGCCGGTTGAAGGACTCGTTCCACCCGCTTTCGTATCCTTCGATTTCCCCGTCTGCTGCAGCGAAGGGCCCCTCCCGGAACGTCATGCGGGTGACGGGGGGCCCTTCCCCGGTGTCCATAGGGTGCAGCTCGACTTTGATCACCCGCTTCGGGCCCGCAGGAGCACCGTCCGGCTGCTGCCACTGCTGCGTCACTTCCAATCGGTGCGGCGGATCGAGGACCAGGTATTCACCGCCCCACCAGAATTCGTCGCCGGTAGCGGTATTGACCATGCACGCCTGGTAGTCCCCGCCGACGTGCTGATGGGCGGAGATGCGGTCCGGCGGGACAATAAAACCCGCCGCGCCCCACCAGGAGGTAATTCGGGCCAGATCCATCCATGCCTCGTAGATTGCGGTTGGACCGGACGGCAGATCCCGCACCATGTGCAGGAAATCCTCATCCGGCAGCACGCCGTCGGGAAATTGATCACGCATTCGACGCTCCTGCCTGCAGGGGGTGGCACGGCGGGATCCCCCTCCAGTGTGGAACCGGAGAGACGGCACGCACAATCCCGCAACGCTGCACAGCCAGCGGCTAGTTTGGATGGTGTGAGCATCCATATCGGAACATCGGGCTGGGCCTACAACCACTGGCGCAATGTGCTGTACCCAAAGGGCGTGCCGGCCCGGGTATGGCTGGAAAAGTATGCGAGTGAATTCGACACCGTGGAGTTCAACGGCAGCTTTTACCGCTGGCCCCGCGAGGAGGCGTTTGCCGCCTACCGGGACCGATTGCCGGAAGGGTACGTCTTTTCGGTCAAGGCTCCCCGGGGACTCACCCACGGGCGGAAGCTGCGGGATCCGGACGAATGGATCGGCCGGATCGAGCGCTGTTTCACCGCACTGGGAGACCGCAGCGGAGTGTTCCTGCTTCAGCTTTCCCCGGACATGGAGCGCGACGACGGCCGCCTGGATTACCTCCTGGCGAAACTTCCCGACACCATCAGGGTGACGGTGGAGTTCCGCCACGACAGCTGGAATCACGAAGAAGTCTTCCGGCTGCTGGAACGCCACGGCGCCGCCTACACCGTCATGAGCGGGGCGCACCTGCCCTGCATGCTGCGCGCCACCGCCCCGTTTGTGTACGTCCGCCTGCACGGACCGAACCCGGAGCAGCTCTACGTCGATTCCTACACGGAGGAAGACCTGCAGTGGTGGGCGGCCCGGATCCGCGAGTGGAACTCCGCGGGCAAAGACGTGTACGCCTACTTCAACAACGACCTCGAGGGGCATGCGGTCCGGAACGCCCGACGGCTGCGCGAACTTACATCGATGTGATTCCTGACATACTTGGACGCCGTACAACTCACACGCACCTAGTGAACGGCAACTAAGCAATGACAGATCAGACGTACAAAGTGATCGCCATGACGATCTATATGCTGGCCATGCTGGCGATCGGCTGGTGGGCCTACCGCAAAACCAACAGCCTGGATGACTACATGCTGGCGGGACGGGACCTGAAACCCGGCGTCGCCGCCCTGAGCGCCGGGGCGTCGGACATGTCCGGGTGGCTGTTGATGGGCCTGCCTGGCGCCATCTACGTCTCGGGACTGGTGGAAGGCTGGATTGCCGTAGGCCTGACCGTCGGGGCCTGGCTGAACTGGAAGTTCGTGGCACCCCGCCTCCGCGCCTACACCATGGTCGCGAACAACTCCATCACGGTGCCCAGCTTCCTGGAGAACCGGCTTCGGGACCGTTCGCGGCTGCTGCGGGTGGTCTCAGGCCTGATCATTCTGGTCTTCTTCACGTTCTACGTCTCCTCCGGCATGGTTGCCGGCGGTGTCTTCTTCGAAAGCTCCTTCGGCTCCTCCTATGTGACCGGCATGCTGATTGTCGCCGTCGTGACGATTGCCTACACGCTCTTCGGCGGATTCCTCGCGGCCAGCTACACCGACGTGGTGCAGGGCCTGATGATGGTGGCAGCCCTGGTGCTGGTTCCCGTGGTTGGCCTGGTCAAGGTGGGCGGCTTCGGCGGTATGACCGATTCCCTCCGCGAGGTGAACCCGGAGCTGCTGGACCCGGTTGCCGGCGGCACTGCCCTCGGCATCATTTCCGCACTCGCCTGGGGGCTGGGCTACTTCGGCCAGCCGCACATCATTGTCCGCTTCATGGCGCTGCGCTCCCCCGCCGATGCGAAAGCCGGCCGCCGGATCGGCGTCGGCTGGATGCTGTTCAGCGTGGTCGGTGCCATCCTCACCGCACTGGTGGGTGTGGCGTACTTCCAGCAGAACAACCTGACCCTCGATGAGCCCGAGGCGGTCTTCCTGAGCCTGGCGCAGATCTTCTTCCACCCGCTGGTGGCCGGTTTTGTCCTGGCCGCCGTGCTGGCCGCGATCATGAGCACCATTTCCTCCCAGCTGATCGTTACGTCGTCAGCACTGGTGGAAGACCTGTACCGGATTGCGCTTCGCCGCGAGGCTTCCCCGCGGTCCCTGGTGATGCTCGGCCGGCTCGGCGTCCTGGTGGTCTCGGTGATTTCCATCCTGATTGCGCTGGGCCGCAATGACACCATCCTTGACCTGGTGGGCTTCGCCTGGGCCGGATTCGGCGCTTCGTTCGGACCGACCATCCTCCTGGCCCTGTTCTGGCGCCGCCTGAGCACCGCCGGGGCACTGACGGGCATGATTGCCGGCGCCCTCACCGCCTACATCTGGGGCAGCGTGGATGCGCTTTCGGGAACCCTGTACGAGATTGTTCCCGGTTTCATCATCAATGTGGTCCTGACCGTGGTGGTGAGCCTGTTCACCCACAAGCCCTCCGCGGAGGTTGACGCCGAATTCAGCGACGCCGCCCGGTTGGCGAAGGAACCGGCGCAGGCGCCGGAGCCTGCCGCAGTCGGCTAGGGCCCGGCCCGGCCCGTGTAGAACCGATACCCTCCCGGACCCCGGGAGGGTATCGCCGTATATACCTGTATTTATGTGCCTCTAGATCCCCAGGGAGTCCAGCGTGCTGCGCAGGGTTTCGGCGGACGCTGTCAGCTTCCCTGCCTCCTCGTCGTCCAGGGGCATCTCCAGCATCTTGTAGACGCCGTTATGGCCCACGACGGAGGGAAGGGACAACGCGACGCCGCTGATCCCGTACTCCCCCTCGAGTGTTGCCGCCACCGGCAGGACCGCGTTTTCGGCATTCAGCACTGCCTCGACTATCCGCACTCCGGCCAGTCCGATCGCGTAGTTCGTGGCACCTTTGCCCTCGATCACCTGATAGGCCGCATTGACGACGTCGTTCGTGGCAGCGGCGAGGAACTCGTCGGTGAATACCTGCCGGCCACTGATTTCCCACTCCCGGATGGGGACCGGGCCGATGCTCGCATTGGACCACACCGGAAACTCGGAGTCGCCGTGTTCCCCGATGATGGTCGCGTGCACGCTGGTCATCAGCACGTGCGCTTCGCGGGCCAGCAGCAGCCGCAGGCGGGATGTGTCCAGCACCGTGCCGGAAGAGAAGATCCGGTTGCGCGGCAGGCCGCCGATCTTCTGCGCAGCGACGGCCAGCACATCCGCAGGGTTGGTCACCAGGATGTAGACCGCGTCCGGCGCCTGGGCAATCAGCTGCGGCATCAGCTTCTCCAGGATGCGCACGTTGGTGCCGGCCAGGTCCAGCCTGCTCTGGCCCGGCTGCTGCCGGGCACCCGCGGTGATCACGATGACGTCGGAGCCGGCCAGGTCCTCGACATTGCCGCTGCCGGTGACCGTATTGGCGCCGGTGAACTGGGTGCCGTGAGCCAGGTCCAGCCCTTCGGCTTCGGCCCGGACGGCGTCGATGTCGTAAATCGCGATGCGGCGGGCCGTATCCCGGATGATGGCGGCGTAAGCCAGCGAGGTGCCGACGCTTCCGGCTCCCACGATTCCGAGTTTGGTGACGGGCCGGGTGGTGATATTGGCCATGGTGAAGCCTCGCTCACAGTAGGAAGGAACCCCTCCTGCACTATAGGCTCGGTGCCCTCGCGAACGGAACGGTCAGTCCGGGTTCGTCCCGGCTAGTCCCGGTTAGTCCCGTGACGAACCGAACCGGCTCAGGTAGCCCGAGCGGGACTGCCGGACGTGGGCCTCCATCAGCTCCGCTGCACGGGCCGTCTCCCCGGCGTCGACCGCGGCCATGATCCTGCGGTGCTCGCTCCACGAGTCCTTGCCGCGGGACTCGACGTCGGCCGCGTACAGCCATTCGATCTTGCCCGCGAGCTGGCGCAGCAGGGCGGTCAGTGACGGGCTCCCGGCCAGCGCCGCAACACCGAGGTGGAAGCGCACATTCAAATCCGGCAGCAGGTGCAGGTCCCCGGCGGCCACTGCGGCGTCCCCGGCGTCGAGAATCCCGGCAATAGTCCTCCGTGCCTCCCACCACGTTCCGTCCGGAACGCCGGTGCCTAGCTGGCGGGCGGCATGCCCTGCCGCCCGGCGCGCAGTGGCGGCTTCCACCACTGCACGCACGGCAAACAGGTCATCGGCTTCGTCCACGGGTATCTCCGAAACCGTGGATCCTGCGTAGGGCCGCGAGTCCACGAACCCCTCCGCCTCCAGCGCCCGCAGCGCCTCGCGCACCGGCACCCGGGAGATGCCGTACCTTTCCGCCAGCGACGCCTCCGTGATGCGCATTCCGGGGCTCAGCCGGCCGAAGATGATGTCCTGCCGGATCGTGTCCTGGATGCGCGGGGAGCCGTCAGCGCCCGGCGGCATACCCCTGCGCTCCCCGCGGATTCGCGGCTGCCTGCAGCAGGCCCGAGTCCGGTTCGCGTACCACCGCAGACAGCCGGCCCAGCGCCCAGTCCCCCGCACGGGTCACCGCATGGCCGCGGGCTTCCAGCCCGGCAATCACGTCCTCCCCCAGCCGGTCCTCCACCACTGCCCCGCAGGGCGTCCATGTCCGCGGCCAGAACGAACCGGGAATGGATGTGGTGTGCAGGGCGGGGGCATCTATGGCCTGCTGCGGGGTGTACCCGCCGACGATGGTGCGCAGCAGATACAGCAGCTGCCACTGGTCCTGCTGGTCCCCGCCGGGCGAGCCCAGGGCCACCACCGGTTTGCCGTCCTTCAGGACCAACGTAGGGGTCAGGGTGGTGCGGGGCCGTTTCCCCGGAGCCAGGGTGGACGGGGCGCCCTCTTCCAGCCAGGTCATCTGCAGCCGCGAGCCCAGGCAGAAACCGAGTTCCGGGATGGTCGGGGAGGACTGCAGCCAGCCTCCCGACGGGGTGGCGGAAACCATGTTGCCCCACCGGTCCACGACGTCGATGTGGCAGGTGTCCCCGCGGGTCTCGCCGGTGGGCATCACCGTCGGTTCGCCGACGCCGGCAAAGCCAGCGCCGCCCGCTCCGGCCAGGGCGGGCGGCAGGTACTCGGTGCGCAGCGGCGGCACAAAGGGCGTGTGGCCGGGCACCGTGCCGGGGCGAAAAGCGGAGGAAGCCCGGTCCGTGATGAGCGCGCGGCGTTCCGCGGCATAGTCCTCGCTGAGCAGGTAGTCGAGTGGAACTTCCGCGTCACCGTAGTACGCCTCGCGGTCCGCGATCGCCAGCTTCTGGGCCTCGAGAATGGTGTGGGCGCCCAGCACGGTGGAAGGATCCAGCCGTTCGTCGTCGAAACCGGCGAGGATGGCCAGGGTCTGCAGCAGCGCCGGCCCCTGCCCCCAGGCCCCGGTTTTGGCAATGGTGTAGCCGCGGAAGTCGAACGTGACGGCAGGTTCAAATCCCGCTTCAAACGCCGCGAAGTCTGCGGCGGTTATAACGCCGGCATGGTCGGTGCCCGAGGAATGGCGGTGCGGTGCGGCCGCGAACTCGGCGGCGGCACGTGCCACAAAACCCCCGCGCCATTCGTGCCGGGCGGCATCGATCCGTTCGGCCCGGCTGCCCGCGCCGGCGCCGGCCCCGATCAGGCGGTCCAGCACCTTGGCGTAGGCCTCGTTGCGGATAATTTCGCCCTCCCGCGGAACCCGGTCTTCGGGCATCCACTGTGCGGCCGAGGTGGGCCAGTGCTCGGTGAACAGCTCCGCCACGGACTCGATGGTGGCGCCGACACGGCCCAGGACGGGGTGGCCGCTGCGGGCATAATCCACCGCGAAGGCCAGGACGTCGGCCAGTTCCCAGGTGCCGTGGTCCCGCAGCAGCAGCAACCACGCATCGACGGCGGCGGGAACTGCTGCGGCGAGGGCACCGGCACCGGGCACCAGTTCCAGTCCTTCAGCGAGGTAATGCTCCCGGGTGGCTGCGGCGGGAGCCGGCCCCTGGCCCATCAGCACCACCGGTTCTTTCGGGTTCTCCGCCGTCGCGAAAATGCCGGTCATGTCCCCGCCCGGACCATTGAGGTGCGGTTCCACGACATGCAGCACAAAGGCACCCGCCACCGCGGCATCGAAGGCATTTCCACCACGCTCGAGCACGGCCTGCGCCGAAGCCGTGGCAAGCCAATGCGTCGACGCGCTCATGCCGAACGTGCCCTGCAGGGTGGGCCGGGTAGTGAAGGAAGCCGGGGCGGTGTAGGTCATGGGTCAGCTTTCGGGAGACAACGTAGTTAGGGGAATCCTTGCATCATCTGCCGCAATTTTGAATACAATCGGACATTCCGCCACGCGTTCGTATACGGACGGCTGCCTAAGGAGACATTCCGCCAGTGAAACGACTCAACGCCGTACCTACCGAACGGGTGCATCTTTGGCTGATGCTGGCCCTGACCTTCTCCACCGGGGTGATCGACGCCGTCGGCTACTTGGGCCTTGACCGGGTCTTCACCGGAAATATGACGGGCAACGTGGTGCTGCTGGGCATGGCCTTTGCCGAAGGCGGTGCCGACCTGCCGATCCTGCGCCCTGTCCTGGCGCTGATCTTCTTCATGCTGGGTGCGGCCCTGGCCGGACGGATGCTGCGCAGGGGGCCGGAGGGCTGGTCCGGGCGGACCACTGTGTCGCTGATGGTGGTCGCCGGTGTCATCACCACATTGGCTGTCCTCACGGCGGTGGTGGATGTACAGGGCAGTTCCCTGTTGGGCAGCATCACGACGTCGGCTCTCGCCATCTCGATGGGCATCCAGGCCGCGACCGCCAAGCGGATGAAGGTCGCTGAGATCACCACAGTGGTGGTGACCTCAACCATCACGGGGCTCGCCTCGGATTCGCGCCTGGCCGGCGGGGACAGCAAGCACTGGGTCCGCCGTGCCCTCGCGATTGCCCTGATTCTGCTTGGAGCGGTAGCCGGCGCTGCTGCCCTGCAGGTCGGGCTCTGGCTGGGATTGACCATCTCGGCCGTTATCTCGATTGCGGTGGCCGTGACCGGTTACGTCCGCCACCACCGCGAGCGCAGTGGCGCAGGAGTCTCGGCGTAGTTTCCTGCCCGGAGTGAGGCCCGCAGATGCCTGCCGGGGGTTACCAGCCGGATACACCGCCGTACGCTTTAATGAACGCTTGTCCCAGCGCTTCCCCGGTTGAGCCGGTGTGCCGGCTTGGCCCGGGAGGCCCCATCCGTTGAAGCCGTCCCCCGGCTCGGCGTGGAGGTCTTTATGGACAGCTTCACCCCAAGCACCGATCCCGTCCTCAACAGCGTTGCCCTGTCCGCTCTGGTGGCGCTGCTTCCGCTGCTGACGTTTTTCTTCCTGCTGGCCTTCGCCAAAACGCGGGCGTATGTAGCCGGAGCGTGGGCACTGCTGGTGGCGCTCGCCGTCGGGGTCTTCGGTTTCGGCATGCCTCTTGGTCTGGCACTGCTCTCCGCCACGCAGGGCGCGGCCTTCGGGCTGTTCCCCGTGGTCTGGATCATCGTGATGGCCGTGTGGCTGTATCAGGTGACAGTGCTCAGTGGCCGGTTTGAGGACCTGCGAAGGGTCTTCGACGCGATCGGCGGCGGAGACCTGAGAGTGCAGGCCATCCTGGTGGCCTTCTGCTTCGGCGGGCTCCTGGAAGCCCTCGCCGGGTTCGGCGCCCCGGTGGCCATTACCGTGACCATGCTGCTGGCCCTGGGCATCGCTCCGATCCGGGCAGCCACGGCGGTGCTGGTGGCCAACACCGCCCCGGTAGCCTTTGGCGCTTTGGCCATCCCCATCACCACCGCCGCCAACCTGACCAACTACACCGGCGACGAGATCGGTGCCGTGGTGGGCCGGCAGACACCGGTGCTGGCCCTGTTTGTGCCGCTGATCCTGCTGTTCATCCTGGACGGACGCCGCGGCCTGCGGGACTGCTGGCCCATAGCCCTGTTCACCGGCGTCGTCTTCTCCATCTTCCAGTTCCTTTGCTCAAACTATTTCTCCTACGAACTCACCGATATCGTGGCCTCCCTCGTGGCCTTGCTGGCCGCCGTAGGGTTCCTGCGCTTCTGGCATCCGCGCAACGGAGGCGAGGCCGGCCAGCGGATGAAAGCAGAACTGGCAGAGGCACGGGCCGGTGGATGGACGCCCTCGGGTACCGGCGCGGCGTCGGACGTCCTGACCTCGGCGGATGACACCGCTGAGGATCGGCTGACCCCGTCCCGGGCGTGGATGGCGCTGTTCCCGTATGTGGCAGTCATTGTCATTTTCGGCTTTGTGAACCTGTGGACGCTGGGCATCGACGTGCCCGAGGCACTCGCGAAGACCAACATCGAAATCCCGTGGCCGGTGCTGCATGAGGCCCTGCTGGACAGCAACGGCCAGACCCAGTCCTCCACGATCTATTCCTTCGAATGGCTGATCAGCCCAGGTACGCTACTGCTGGTCACGGGCCTGATAGTCGCCCTGGTCTACTCGCGCTTCAATGAAAACGGCCGGTATCCGCTGACCATGGGAGCGGCGGTGCGGGAAATCTGGACGACGACGGTGCGGATGCGTTCCGCGGCGCTGACCATCCTTGGGGTGCTGGCACTGGCGTACGTGATGAACTTTTCCGGGCAGACCGTGTCCATCGGTACCTGGCTGGCTGCCACCGGCGGCTTCTTTGCCTTCCTCTCCCCCGTGCTCGGCTGGATCGGTACGGCCGTCACCGGTTCCGATACCTCCGCCAACGCCCTGTTCGCCAAGCTGCAGCAGACAGCCGGAATTGAAGCCGGCCTGGATCCCCAGCTCATGGTTGCCGCCAACACCGGAGGCGGCGTGATGGGCAAGCTGATCAGCCCGCAGAATCTGGCCATCGGTGCGGCCGCCGTGAATATGAGCGGGCAGGAATCGGTGCTGCTGCGCAAAGTGATCGGCTGGAGCGTGCTGCTGCTCCTGGCCCTGTGCATCCTGGTTTATCTGCAGTCCACTCCCGTCCTCGAGTGGATGCTGCCGTAAGCCCGGGAGCGGAACCATGGACACCGGTTTCAGCGGTCGCTAGGGTAACGCGCATGACTGAAGACCCCACGGAAACGCCGTCCGCCCCCGCTCGGCTCCTCACCGACTTCTCGCTCGAGATGACCGGCAAGGACATCGGCGCACTCCAGGAAGCGCAGCCTTCCCTCCCCGCGGGGACGCGGATCAACGTGACCTTCCTGGGGAATGAAGACCTGCCGATGCGCGTCGCCGCTGCGGCGACGGTCCGGGCCGGCGGGTTCGTTCCCGTTCCGCATATTTCCGCGCGGCGGCTGGAGTCCCGGGAAGACCTCGGCAAGTTCCTGGCGGCGCTCGAGGAAGCCGACGCCACGCGTGAACTCTTTGTGGTCGGCGGAGACCCGGTCTCCCCGCTGGGCCCCTTTCCTGACGCGCTGTCCGTGATCCGCAGCGAGATGCTCCCAGGGCACGGGGTCCGCGCCGTTAGCATCAGCGGCTATCCCGAAGGACATCCGGACATTGATACCGACACCCTCTGGAAGGCTCTGCAAGACAAAATCTCCGCGCTGGACCAGGGCGGACTGGAGGCTTCGATCACCACGCAGTTCGGTTTCGACGTCGCTCCCGTCCTCACCTGGCTTGAGGAACTTCGCAGCCGCGGTGTGAATGCACCCGTCCGGATCGGCGTCCCCGGGCCCGCCGGCGTGAAGCGCCTCCTGGGTTATGCCCGCCGGTTCGGTGTTGCCTCCTCGGCAGGAATCGCCCACAAGTACGGGTTTTCCCTGACCAATCTGCTCGGCACGGCCGGCCCGGACCGGTTCATCCAGGACCTGGGCCAGGCTCTTTCACCGGCGCTCCACGGCGATGTCCGGCTGCATTTCTACACGTTCGGCGGAATCAAAACCACGGCGGAATGGGTGCACGGATACCGCAGCTGAACCTAACCGGACCGGGGCAGGAGCGCTTCCAGATCAGGTTCTTCCTCGATCAGGCCGCGGTCGAGCGAGATGCGCATAACCTCCTCCAGGGAATCCTGGTTGATCTCGCCGTAGTACCTCGGCAGGGTCAGCTGCTCGATGACGTCGGGTTCCAGCGAGGTGTAGGTCGGCAGCACGGCGCGAACCTCGTCAGGATTCGCATCGGCATATTCCAGCGATGCCGTCATCGCACGGACAAACTTGTCCAGTGTCTCCGGGTTCTCCTGCGCGTACTGGTCCGACGTGAAATAAACAGCCACGGTGAGGTCCTTGATGGGCTCCGCGTAGTTGGAGAACACCGGAACGGCGCCCTGTGCCTCGGTGATCGTCACAAAGGGTTCCACTGCGGCAATGGCGTCCACGTTGCCGGCGTCGAGCTGGGCCGGCATGTCGGGAAACTGCATTTCGACAAACTCGATGCTCTCGTAGTCGCCGCCGGCCTGCTTCACTGCTTCGGAAATGGTGGAGTCTGAAATGTTGTTGAGCGTATTCACGCCCACCCTCTTGCCTGCCAGATCCGCGGTTTCCTCGATCCCGCTGCCCGGAAGCGTCATCACCGACGCGAAGTCCGCATCGACATCGCCGGTGGTGCTGGCGCCCGGAGCCACCATCCGGATGGGCAGACCCTTGGACTTGCCCACGATCATGGAGGTCACATTGGAGAAGCCGAACGCCATCTGCCCCGAGGTGACTGCCGGGACAATTGCCGCCCCGCCCTGTGCAGGCGTCAGGGTCAGTTCCAGGCCTTCGTCCTCGAAGAAGCCCTGCTCCACCCCTAGATAGATCGGAGCCACATCCACGATGGGAATGACCCCCACTTCTATCGGCACCAGGTCCCCGCTGGCTTCAGTCTCGGTTTCGGACGACGGCGAACCGCCGCTGCATCCCGTAACGCCGAATAAGGCCGCCGCCAGGACCGCAGCTACACCGGTTTTCCTCATCGTGCCCTCCAGTTTTTCCGTGCCGGAGGCAAGCCAGGTCCCGGCTGCCCTGTCGGTAGCTGCACCCTAGCCGCGTTTAGCCTGCTCGGCCAGCGAGGTCTCCGGCGGCGTGTCGGAGCCCCGGCGCCGGGGCTCCTCCGGGAGGGCTCCTCCGTGGGGGCTCTCGACAGCACTCCAAGATGGCCCTAGGGTCGGGACAATCCGTGCTGCTTCTCCGCGGGCGGGCCAGGGACGGCAAGTTGTATCCGTGGTCCGCCGGCGGAGGGGCTGCTTTCGGAGAAGAAACGTTTCCATATCCCAGCGAAGAAGAGGTTCAACGTGGCACCTAAGAATCTGCAGGACGTCCTGGACGCGAGCGGCAATGTCGTGGATCGGCTCCGCAATTCCCAGATCGGAGCGTACATCTATCCCGTCGTGGCGCCAGAGTTCAGCAACTGGCGCAGCGAACAGCGGGCCTGGCGCGAGACGGCGGTGTTGTTTGACCAGTCCCACCATATGGACAACCTGTTCATCAAGGGCCCCGACGCCCTGAAGCTGATCTCTGACACCGCGGTCAACAGTGTGGCGAATTTCCCGGTCAACAAGGCGAAGCAGTACGTTCCCACCGGCCCGTCGGGCCACGTCATCGGTGACGGCATTCTCTTCCACGAGGACGACGACGAATACATCTACGTGGGACGAGCACCGGCTGCCAACTGGCTGCTGTTCAACGCCGAAACCGGTGGTTATGACCTCGACGTCCAGGTTGACCGGCGCTCCCCCTCACGGCCGATGGGCCGCCCGGTATCCCGCCGCTACTGGCGGTTCCAAATCCAGGGCCCCAACGCCTGGCAGATCATCGAGCAACTGAACGGCTCCTCAGTGGAGCAGCTGAAATTCTTCAACATGGACCACATGAGCATTGCCGGCGAACGGGTCCGGACGCTTCGCCACGGCATGGCCGGAGCTCCGGGGCTGGAGATCTGGGGCGACTACGGCTCCTATGAAAAAGTGCGGGACGCCATCATGGAGGTCGGCGCGGAGTACGGAATGGCCGCCGTCGGCGCCCGCGCCTATCCGTCCAACACGCTCGAGTCCGGCTGGATCCCTTCTCCGCTGCCGGCCATTTACACCGGGGAGGAGCTGCGGCCGTACCGGGAGTGGCTGGGAGCGGACAGCTACGAAGCCTCCAACGCCATTGCAGGCAGCTTTGTCAGCCCGAACATCGAGGACTACTACCTGACCCCGTGGGAACTGGGTTACGGATCCTTCGTCAAGTTCGACCACGACTTCATCGGCCGGGAGGCCCTGGAACAGATGGACCCGGCAGCACAGCGCCGCAAGGTGACGTTGGACTGGAACGCCGAAGACCTGGGGAAGATCCTGGCCTCACCGTTGAGCACGGAGGAACCGTATAAGCACTTCGACCTTCCCCTGGCCAACTACGGTTCCTCCAACTACGACTCCGTCATCGATGCGGACGGAAACGTTGTGGGCGTCTCCATGTTCACCGGATACTCGGCCAACGAGCGCCGCGGCCTGTCGCTGGCAACGGTCGATCCGTCGGTGCCCCTGGGTGCCGAACTCCGGGTGGTGTGGGGCGAGCCCGACGGCGGCAGCGCCAAGACAACCGTGGAACCGCACCGGCAGTTCAATGTGCGTGCAACCGTGAGCCCGGTGCCGTTCTCCGAAACGGTCCGCAAGGAGTACAAGGGCGGCTGGCGTACGGGGAACAGCCCGGCCTGACGCGGCCGCGCCGGGCGTTGCAGCGTCCGGCGCGGCCCCGCAGTGCCGTCCAACACCACCGGCCATGAGATTCCTCGCAGCTGCCGGCCCGGAGCCGCTTCAGGACGCGGAACCTGCCGAAAGGGGCCTGTTTCCGGGGATTTAGCTTAAGGGCATGAAGCTCTCCTCGCTTACTTCGGCGGGGTTCCTGGCCGGGGCGGCCGCTGTTGCCGGGATCAGCGCTGCCGCCGCACTGCAGCGGGATCCCCGGCCGGCTGCACTGCTCATCCGCGGGGTCTTCGCCGGTGCAGGCAGGGTTCCGGTGAAGAAGGTCCTTCCCCACATCCCGCGGTTCACGGTGACCGGACACCGGAACCTTCAGTATCTGGCGTCGGAGGGAAAACCTTCCCTTGACCTGTTCCTGCCTGACGTTCCGGCCCGGAAACCGCTCCCGGTGGTGATGTGGATCCACGGCGGAGCATGGATTTCCGGCTCCAAGGACGATGTGGCGCCGTATCTCAAGCTCCTGGCCGGTTACGGTTACGCCGTATTGGGGGTCGGGTATTCCATCTCCCCCGAAGCCGTCTATCCAACCGCGGTGAAAGAGCTGAACGCTGCGCTGGGCTTCATCCGCGAGCGCGCGGACCGCTACGGACTGGACCCCGACCGGATTGTCCTGGCCGGCGATTCCGCCGGCGCGCAGCTGGCCGCACAGCTGGCCCTGGTCATCACCAACCCGGAGTATGCCCGGGACACCGGGGTTATTCCCGCCGCCGGTCCCGGGCAGCTGCGCGGAATCGTGTTGAACTGCGGCGTCTTCGACCTGGACTCCGTGGCCCGCATGGCCGGACCGGTGGGCTGGGGACTTCGAAAGGCCCTGTGGGCCTACACCGGCTCCAGGAACTGGGCCGCCACCCCCGCTGCAGACCACATGTGCATTCCGAAACACGTGGATCACCGCTTTCCACCCACCTACATCTCCAGCGGAAACGGCGACAACCTGACCCTCGAGCAGTCGATCCCCCTGGCCGACAGGCTCGAGGACCTTGGGGTACCCGTCCGCCGCAGGTTCTGGCCGAAGGATTATCAACCGAAGCTGGGACACGAATACCAGTTCCAGCTGCACCGCCCCGAGGCGATGGAATCACTGCACTCCACGGTTGCTTTCCTGGCGGACGTGACCGGCGTATCCGCCCTGCCCGGGCGGGCCCCGGAAAAGGTGATCTCCCTTGGCAGGGACCTCCACAAGGACCTCGCCTCCACCAAACGGCGGCTCGCCGCTTAGCTGTAATCCTTACACCGCTGCAACCCTTACACCGCCGGCGTGCAGCGTCAGGTCCGGATGATCACCACGTCCAGCCTCCGCGGCCCGTGCACGCCCTCCACCCGCTGCAGTTCGATGTCGCTGGTGGCACTAGGGCCGCTGATCCAGGTCAGCGGATGCGTGCCGTCCAGGCGCCGCACCGCTTCGGGAAGCACTCCGGCAATATCCCCGGCCCGGACCAGGCACACGTGGTGGTCCGGGATCAGTGAACACGCCCGCCGGCCCTGCCCCGGGCTGCCGTCCAGGATGATGGTGCCGGTTTCCGCTACTGCTGCCGCGCAGCCGGTGACCACGGCGTCAATGCCGTCCAGCTCCTCCACGCTCAGCGGCTCCTCCGGAGAATCCACCACCCGTCCCGGGGCCAGTGCGGTCCAGCGTTCCTCCAGTCCCGCGGGAACCACGTAGGTTCTTTCCCCCGCCAGCAGTTCAGCCACCCGGGCGGGCACCGATGCCTCATCCACCACGCTGACCCCGGCCTTGTAATCCAGCAGCCGGTCGCTGAGCAGTTCGATGAGTCCGTCCTCGTTCAAGCCGGAGCTGTGCCGGTATTTCCGTGGAATCTCCGGTACTTCCGGTGCATCGTGGAGGGCGGACCGCAACCGGTCAAGGATTTCCGTACGGGCGCTCATGCTTGCTCTTTCGACGCAGTGTCTTCGTGCTCTTTTACCCACCAGTCCCGGAAGGACTGCGCAGGCGGAGCCGGGAGGTCCCGGCTCCGGGTCCACCCGGCGGCGATGCCGGGAAGCTTCTTGATTTTCCGATCCGGTCCGGCCGCGAGCTTTCCCAGCGGCAGGGCCTTCTCCACCAGTGCCATCCGCCGCCCCGAGCCCATCATCCAGGACGCCGCCTTCATGGCCACATCCATCTGCCCCGGCACCTTCTTCTTCCCGCGCCGGCTCTGAACATCCTCGGAGCGCAGGTGCACCAGGATTTCCGGGATGTTGATCTTCACCGGACAGGCGTCGTAGCAGGCCCCGCAGAGCGAGGAGGCGTACGGCAGGGACGCATTCTCCTCGGAGGTGATCCCGGTCAGCAGGGGCGAAAGAATCGCGCCGATGGGCCCGGGATAGGTGGAGCCGTAGGCGTGCCCGCCGGTGCGTTCATACACCGGGCAGACATTCATACACGCACTGCAGCGGATGCAGTGCAGTGCCGAGCGTCCCCGCTCATCCGCGAGCGCCGCACTGCGTCCGTTGTCCAGCAGCACCAGGTGGACATTCTGCGGGCCGTCGCCTTCGGTCACTCCCGTCCACAGCGAGGTGTACGGATTCATCCGCTCCCCCGTGGAAGAGCGCGGCAGCAGCTGCATAAACACTTCCAGGTCCGTCCACGAGGGCAGCAGCTTCTCCACCCCCATCACGGTGATCAGCGTTTCCGGCAGGGTCAGGCACATCCGGCCGTTGCCTTCGGATTCGACGACGGCGAGGGTCCCCGTATCCGCGAGCGCAAAGTTCGCGCCGGAGATGGCTACCTTGGCGGAGAGGAACTTCCGGCGCAGGTGCAGCCGGGCCGCTTCGGCCAGCCGTGCCGGGGTGTCGGTGAGGTCCGGATCGACGTCGGGCATCTCGCGCAGGAAGATGTCCCGGATCTGGCTGCGGTTCTTGTGGATGGCAGGAACCAGGATGTGGCTGGGCTTGTCGTGGTCCAGCTGGACAATCAGTTCCGCCAGATCGGTTTCGAAAGCGGAGATGCCCTGCTCTTCGAGGTACTCGTTGAGGCCGATTTCCTGGGTGGCCATGGACTTGACCTTGACCACCTCGTCCGCACCGGCAGCACGGACCAGGTCCCGCACTATCCCGTTGGCTTCCCCGGCGTCCCGCGCCCAGTGGATGACGCCGCCGCGTGCGGTGAAGTTCGCCTCGAACTGTTCGAGCAGTTCGGGCAGCCGGGCCATCACGGCGGCCTTGACTGCGCTGCCGGCTTCGCGCAGTTCCTCCCAGTCCGGCAGCTCGGCCACCACCCGCAGCCGCTTGTCGCGGATGGTGTGTGTGGCGTGGCCGAGGTTGGCGCGCAGCTGGGCGTTGTCCAGTTCCCGCCGCGCCGCCTGCGGGAAGGGCTCGGAGGCGTGCAGGTTGCCTTCGCCGAAGACTGGCACACTGGGCATCCCCAGATAGGTGGAACTCATTGGCGTGCCTTTCCCGGAAGATCAGCAGCGTGCCGGGTCCCGCCGCGGACGGAGCCCGGCGGCGGAGCGGGGTGCTCACGGGTGCTGGCCAGGATCTCCGCTAAGTGCAGTGTGGAGATGCTGCTGCCTTCCCGGGACAGGCCGCCGCCGATGTGCATCAGGCAGGATGCGTCGCCGCCGCTGCACAGCTGCGCTCCGGTGGCGGTGATGTTCGCGTTTTTATCCGCCAGCATGGCCGAGGAAACATCGGCGTTCTTAAGGGAGAAGGTTCCGCCGAAGCCGCAGCACTGGTCCGCTTCGGGCAGCGGTTCCAGGTCGAGTCCCTCCACGGTCCGCAGCAGGTCCGCCTGCCGGTCCCCCAGCCGCAGCAGCCGCATGCCGTGGCAGCTGGGGTGGTAGGTGATCCGGTGCGGATACCAGGAGCCAAGCTGTGCCGCCGCATCGGTGATGCCCAGGACGTCGGTCAGCAGTGCGGAGAGCTCATAGGTGCGGGAGCCGACGGCGGTGGCACGGGTTTCCAGATCTGCGTCGCCTACGGAGCGGGCCAGCATGGCGTGCTGATGCTTCACCGAGGCGACGCAGGACCCCGACGGCGCCACGGCGACGTCGTACTCCTGGGACTCGAACGCCTCCACATGGTTCCGGACCACCGGTACCGCCTCCGGGAAATACCCGGAGTTCAGGTGCATCTGCCCGCAGCATGCCTGACCTGCCGGGAACACGACGTCGTGCCCCAGCCGTTCGAGGATGGACACTGTGGCGCGGGCGGTGGAGGGATACATCGCGTCCACGATGCAGGTGGCGAACAGAGCAATCTTCATGGCTGCCTTTCAGCGGAAGCGCGGCGCTGCGCCTCCTCGGGTGGAACCATCTTTCAATATAACTCCGCCGATTGATATGCCTGAGGCGGGGGAATGTGCGCGGTTTCCGGCTCAGCAGCTGTCATGCGCCGTCTCCCGCACACAGGCAGCCAGGGTTTCCGGGGACAGGCCCAGGGCTTTGGCCTTGGCGACCAGGGCCTCGATGTCGGCGTGCAGGGCGGCCAGCGGAGCTGCAGCCTCGGTCACCACTGCCCCGCGTCCGCGGCGAAGCTCGATCAGCCCCTCGTCCCTCAGCTCCTGGTACGCATGCAGCACGGTATGCACGTTCACGCCCAGGGATTCAGCCACGTCCCGTGCGCTCGGAAGCCTGTCTCCCGGCCGAAGCCGTCCCGCCGCGGCGTCTGCGCGGATCGAGGCGGCCAACTGAGCAAACAGCCGTTCATCACTCGAAGAGTCAACCTTCATGAACACGTAGTAATTCTAAAACTCGAACAAGTTCACCCTGCGCTATTGTCGGGTGCATGACGAATATGGGGAATTCGAAAACAGTGAGTCTCAACGTGACGTCCAAGCGGGCCCGCAGCCGGGGAGAGCTGCTGGTTTCCGCACCTGCGGCCGCCGTGCCGGGTGCCGTCGAGCGTGCAGCACTTCGGCTGCCGAAAATGACATTGACCGGGGTCTGGCAGGACCGGGCCGAGTTCGCGGTCGGCATGACCTGGAAGTCCTACGGGGCCAACATTGTGCTCTCCTTTGAACCCGTCGACGCCGGCACCACACGCGTGCTGGCCACGAGCACTCCGGCGGTCCCCACGACGTTGACTGACTGGGGGCAGGGCAAAGCGCAGCTCACCGAGGTCCTGAGCGCCGTAGCCGCGGAGCTCTAGGGAAGGCCGCTCCGCCCCCTATACCCGCGGACCGTGACCGGCGTTACCTGCGTTAGTCTCGGGAGATGACAAATATGGGGAGTTCGAATCCGGTCAGTATCGATGCCAAGCGGTTCAACGTCACGTCCAAGTGGGCCCGCGCCCGGGGCGAGACGGTGGTCGCTGTACCGATGGACAGCCTGCCCGCCGCCGTCGAAAGGGCGTCGGCACGCCTGCCGAAGATGAAGCTCACGGGGGTGTGGCCCGAACGCGCAGAGTTCCAGCGCTCGGGCTGGAATACGTATGCGCGGATGATTACCGTCGCCTTCGAGCCGGTCACTGCCGGCAGCACGCGCGTGGTGGTCACCAGCACGCCGGCCGTTGCCACCACGGTGCTGGACTTCGGAAAGAGCAGGGGCGACGTGGTCGAGGCCCTGAACGCGGTGTCCGCGGAGCTGTAGGAGCTCAGAAGGCCGGCGCTAACCGTTCCCCGCGCCGGATTCCGCGCCGGATTCCGACGGCAGCGTCGGCGGAATCTCCGGGAGTTGCTGCAGGGACCACTGGTTGCCGTCCGGATCACTGAAGTAAACGAACGTTCCCCAGTCCAGCGGGGTGATCTCGCTGGCGGCCACGCCGTGGTCCACCAGGTGCTGCCGCGCGTCGGCAGCGCTGGGAACCACCACCTGGATGCGCTGGGTGCCGGGAGCCATGTCCGTGGTGCCGGGTCCGATCACCACCGAGCAGGCAGAGCCGGGCGGGGTCAGCTGCACAAAGCGCAGGTTCTCATCGATCCGTTCGTCGAAGTCGGCGTTGAACCCTATTTGGTCCACATAAAAAGCCTTGGAAGCATCCACGTTGGAGACGGGCACGGGCACAAGTTCAATTTTCCAGTCCATGGCCTCCACGCTAGGACCGCCGACGACGGCGCGGAACAGCGCTGCGGACAGCTTCCGTCCTCGTCCGGCAGATTCGGTCCGGACCGCCGGTGCCCGTCACGCCCGGGGCGGCTACACCGCCGCCGCTTTCCGCCAACCGCCGTCCGTATAATCCTTCCGGACAACCTCTGAGAAGGGCACGGGGCTGACGTCCACATTGACTTCGTACTGGCGGTGCGGCTCGACGGAGGATTTTTTGGTCCCGCCTTCCGGCTCGCCCCAGACGACCTTCAGCTGCGATCCGGTCTCCACATCGGGGTTCACAATCGCAAGGGACAGCGGCCGCTTCTCATTCCAGCTGTAGCCGGTGAACATGGAGACACCTACCTCCCGGCCCGCTTCATCGACTACCGAATCGAAATTGGACGCTCCGTAATTCGCATTTGGCAGGTCGAAGAACTTATAGGGCAGCTGGTCCTTCTGGTACATCGAGGCGTGGATAGTTGCTACGTCGTCGCCGTCCCAGGCCAGCGTGACTTTCTTGCGCTGTGCCTCCACGTCCATCGCCTCAAGGGCGTCACGCCCGATGAAGTCATGGTCGAACTTGATGAACGATCCGTAACCCAGTTCCCAGGGGGTGGTGTAGTACCCCTCGACCGACTCCGGCACATAGGAACCGGCCACGGCGGAGTTAGCTTCGAAGCTGTCCGCGCCCAGCCAGCGGCGGTAGCCTGCCAGCTGTTCCCCGCTGTAGATTCCGGGCAGCGGCGACGGAATCCACCCGGATTCGAGGGTGTTGCAGGAGTAGGCGCGCGCACCTGCGGGCTCAAGCCCGAACTCCGCGCCGGCTGCCAGGATGGTGTCCCGGATCCGGTCGTAGTCCTCGTACGGACCCCAGAGCTCGAGCCCGGGTGCTCCCGCCATGCCGTGGCGCAGGGTCCGTACCCGGGTTCCGCCCACGTTCATAGAGGACATGTGGAAAAACTTCAGCTGCTCCAGGGGGCCGCCGTTCACTTTCTCAATGACGTCCCAGGCACGGGGTCCCTGAATCTGCAGCCGCCAGTAGTCCCTGAACACGGGCTTGCCCATGGGGCGCGACGGCGAGCGCCGGTCGGTCTTCAGCTCGACGTCGTATCCCCCTTGCTCCGCGTTGTAGAGCAGCCAGTTCACAGCAGGCGAGCGGCCGACAAAGACGAACTCGGTCTCCGCTTCCCGAAACAGGATTCCGTCCCCGATGACGTACCCGTAGGGGGTGACGGGAACATATTGCTTGGCCCGGTGAACGGGAAAGTTCGCCATCGAGTTGATGGCGGTATCGGACAGCAGCTGCAGGGCTCCGGGCCCGGAGATTCTCAGGTTGTCCATGTGGTGAGACTGGTCAAACAGCACTGCCGATTCGCGCCAGGCCCGCACCTCGTTGCGCCAGTTGGTGAACTCAGCAGCAACGACGGGGTAGACATAGGCGCCCACCTGCACGTTGCGCAGGTAATCCACGGCGTTTCCGGACGCGTCCAGAACCTCCTGCAGGGAATTCGGGGACATCTTCGGTTCCTCTCGTGAACGTCAGTGCGCAGCAGCGGCTGCAGCCTCGTCAAGGTGGGCAATGGACCGGGTGTCCTGGAAAGCCCGGACGCCCTGGATTCCCTGCTCACGGCCCATGCCGGACTGCTTCATGCCGCCGAACGGGGCACGAAGGTCCAAACGGGTTGCTCCGTGGTCGTTGACCCACACGTAGCCGCAGGCCAGTTGTGAACCGACCGCGTTGGCCCGAGCCGGGTCCTCGGTCCAGACCGAGCCGCAGAGCCCCGCCCAGGTGTCGTTGGCCCAGGCAACGGCTTCGTCCTCGGCATCAAACGGAATGATCGGAATCACGGGCCCGAACTGCTCCTCGGTGACCACGCGCAGTTCCGGATGCGGATCAAGGACCAGCGCCGGGCGCAGGAAGTTGCCGTCCCTCAGGTCCGGATCCTCGGGGAGGGTGCCGAAGCGGCGGACCTCGGCGCCGGCAGCCTCCGCCTCCTGGATCAGGTCTTCGACGAAGGCCTTCTGCCCCGGGGAGTGCAGCGGCCCCATGGTTGTTCCTTCGTCGAGTCCGTAGCCCAGGACTGCGTTTTCCAGCCGGGCGGACAGTCCCTGCACCAGTTCGTCCATGCGGGACCGGTGGACGTAGATCCGTTTGGCGTTCATGCAGATCTGCCCGGTGGTATCGAAGACCGCGGCATGGAGCCGGTCCAGCCGGGTGTCGTCCAGGAGTGCATCGTCGAGGATGATGGCCGCGTCGTTTCCTCCGAGTTCGAGGGTGACCCGGGTCAGTGATCCGGAAGCCATTTCCATGATGCGTTTGCCGCCGTTGACGCTGCCGGTGAAACAGACCTTGGCTACGTCGTCGTTCCGGATCAGGCCGGACATGTCGCTGTCCCTGCCGGTGACGACGTTCAGCACTCCCGGCGGCAGTTTCTCGGCAACGCGCTGCACAATCCGGGTGGTTGCCAGCGGTGCGGTGGGCGGCGGTTTGACGATGGCGGTGTTGCCGGCCAGCAGGGCGTGGGGCAGGGACGCGCCGAGGATTGCCACCGGCCAGTTGAAGGGCACTATCACCGTCACCACGCCCAGCGGCTGGTAGGACACGGTGGTGGTCACGGGGATGCCCGGCGCCGGTTCGAGGATCCCGTCCTGATCCACCTGATCGGCCAGCGAGAGGGCAAGCTGCCAGCGGAGCTCGAAGACGAGGGCATCCACCCAGCTCTCCATAACAATCTTGCCGTTCTCACGGGACAGGATGGCCGCGTCCTCATCCCGCAGATCGGCTATGCCGGCAATCGCGTTGGCCATCCGGGCTGCCCGTTCCTGTGCCGACAGTGCAGACCACGCGGGAAAGGCTGCCTTCGCGGCTCCGACGGCGTCCGCCACGTCCTCCGGCGACGCGGCCGCTGCGTGGCCCGCCACGGACCCGGGCCTGGCCGGATCCGCGACTGCCAGGGTTTCCTGCGTGCTCCGGGACTCGCCGTTGATGTACAGCCCTGTGACCGACTGGGTGGAAGTCTTTGTCATCGCCAACACCTCTCTGTGTTGTTGCTGCTGGGTTGCTGCTCAGCTGTGTTCCGGCCGGCACCTCCGGACGCCGCGCGGCAGTGGTCACAAGGTAGCCCACCTTCGGAGTCCGGACAACAGGGTGCGGAAGGCGCCTTCCGGACCTCGGACCGCTCGGTCGCCACCACCGAAGTAAGGCTGCTGAGGAATAAACCCGGCGACGGGCCTTGTTGACGCCTATATGACTGATACGACGGAAAACTCTCCCGCCCTGTCCCCCACCATCGACCTCAAGGATCTCGGCACCGTTCACCGCCTGGGCTTCGGGGCGATGCGCATAGTCGGACCGGGTGTCTGGGGCGAACCGGAAAGCCGCGGAACCGCCGTCGATGTGGTGCGCCGCGCCGTCGAGCTGGGCGTCGACTTCATCGACACAGCCGACTCCTACGGACCGAACATCAGCGAAGAAATCATCGCCGAGGCGATCTACCCGTACCCCGAGGGCGTCCGCATCGCCACCAAGGTCGGCTTCGTCCGTACCGGCCCGGACGTCTGGGTGCCGGTGGGCCGCCCCGAGTACCTGCGCCAGCAGACCGAACTCGCGCTGCGCAAGCTGAAGGTCGATTCCCTGGACCTGCTGCAGCTGCACCGCATCGACCCCAAGGTCGATCCCGAAGAGCAGTTCGCGGTGCTGCGCGACCTCCAGCAGGAGGGCAAGGTGAAGGCCCTCGGTCTGTCCCAGGTCTCCGTTGCCGAGCTGGAAGCCGCGTCGAAGTTCTTCACCGTCTCCACCGTGCAGAACCGCTACAACCTCACCGACCGTTCCTCCGAGGACGTGCTGAAGTACGCCGAGGACAACGGCATCGGCTTCATCCCGTGGGCCCCGATCTCCGCCGGCGAGCTGGCCCAGCCGGGTGGCCCCGTGGACGAGGCCGCCAAGCGCCTGAACGCCAGCACCTCCCAGGTTGCCTTGGCCTGGCTGCTGCGCCGCTCCCCCATGATGATGCCGATCCCGGGTACGGGCTCCATCAGCCACCTCGAGGACAACCTGGGTGCAGCAGACATCTCACTCGACGACGCCACCTTCGCTGAGCTGGACGCCGCCGGCGCCGCCGCAGCACCGGCCAAGTAACAATACTTTCCGCATTTCCGCCAAGCAAAGGAAAAAAGAACGCATGGCAAATATCCTGATGGTTGTATCCGCAGCAGACTCCCTCACCATGAAGGACGGCAGCGAACACCCCACCGGCTACTGGGCCGAAGAACTGGTTGAATCCCACCGCGTGCTGCGCGAGGCCGGACACACCGTCCGCATCGCCACCCCCGGCGGCGTGAAGCCCACCGTGGATCAGGTGTCCCTGGCCCCCGAGTCCGCGGGCAGCCCGGAAAAGGCCGCCGCTTTCACCCAGTACATCTCCTACATCGACGCGGAGCTCTCCTCCCCGCTGGTGCTCGCCGATGCCGACGTGTCGGAGTACGACGCCGTGGTGATGCCGGGCGGGCACGGTCCCATGGCGGACCTGGCGTTCGACAAGGACATGGGCCGGATCCTCATTGAGGCGGACGCCGCGGGCAAGATCATTGCCCCGTTCTGCCACGGCCCGGCCGGCCTGCTGGCCGCCGAGACCGAAGACGGCAAGTTCATCTTTGCCGGCCGCAAGCTCACCGTCTTCACCGACGAGGAAGAGCTGAACGGCGGCACCGGCGAGAACACCCCCTGGTTCGTGGAGGAAGTGCTGCGGACCAAGGGTGCCGAGATCGAAACCGGTCCTGCCTGGACCAGCTACGTGGTCCGCGACCGGAACCTGATCTCCGGCCAGAACCCCCAGTCCAGCGAGGATGTGGCCAAGGCCGTCATCTCCGCCCTGGCTGAGTAGAACATGACGGTCCTGATCGCCGGCTGCGGCGATCTGGGCACGGAAGCCGGCCTGCGGTTTGCTGCGGCCGGCTTTTCCGTGCTCGGCTGGCGCCGCTCCCCGGAGAAACTTCCACAGGAGATCACAGGGCAGGCCGTTGACCTGGCCGCCGGGAACCTGCCGCGCATTCCGGCGGACACCGACGTCGTGGTGATTGCGGTAGCCGCCGGCAGCCGCACCGAGGAGGCCTACCGTGCCGCCTACGTCACCGGCACTTCGAACGTCCTCGACGCCCTGGAACGTGACGGCGTGCAGCCGCACCGGATCCTGTTCGTCTCCTCGACTGCGGTGTACGGTGACGCCGACGGCGGCGAGGTGGACGAGGAAACTCCGGCTTCCCCGGTGTCGGCCACCGGAGCCGTCATTCGGGAAGCCGAGCAGCTGCTGCACGCACGTCGCCCCGACGCGGTGGTGCTGCGGCTGTCCGGCATTTACGGCCCGGGCCGCACCCGCCTGATCGATTCCGTGACGTCCGGAACCGCCGTCGTACCGGCCGGAAGCCAGCTGACCAACCGCATCCACCGCGATGATGCAGCCGCGGCCATCGTGCATCTGACCACCCGGGTTTCGCATCCCGCTCCGCTCTATGTTGGAGTGGATATGGAGCCGGGGGAGCTGGCCGAGGTGCTCGGTTTCCTGGCTGCCGAACTCGGCCGGGAACTGCCGCCGGCGGGCGACACATCCAGCACCCGCGGCGGCAACCGCAGGCTTAACAACCGGCGGCTGTTGGGAACCGGATTCGAGTTTGCGTACCCCACTTACCGGGAAGGCTACCGGGCTGTTTTGGCCGGAGCCGGTGTCCGGCACCCTTAGGATTTTTGTAACCGTACCTGCACCAGGAGCCCCGTGAGCGATACCCCGCCCAAGACCGGAACACGAGACCGCACCACACGCCGCACCAGCATTAAGTACATCCTGATGCTCGGCGCCCTGGCCGCACTGCCGGCCGTGACCACCGACATGTACCTTCCCGCGCTGCCGGAAGTTGCCGAGGACCTGCACACCAGTGCCGCCGCCGCCCAGTTCACCCTTTCCGGCACCCTGCTGGGTGCCGCCGTCGGGCAGCTGGTCATCGGTCCGTTCTCGGACCGCTTCGGCCGGCGGCTGCCGCTGATCATCGGCATTGCCCTGCACGTGGTGGTGTCGCTGCTGTGCTTCCTGGCTCCGAACATCGGCGCGCTGATTGTGCTGCGCCTGCTGCAGGGCTTCTTCAACGCCGCCGCGGGTGTGGTGGCCCTGGCCGTGGTCCGCGACCGGTTCACCGGATCCTCCGCAGCGGCCATGCTTTCCCGGCTGATGCTGGTCATCGGTCTAGCGCCGCTGCTGGCGCCCAGCATCGGGCAGGCCGTTTCGGGACTGTGGAACTGGCGGGCGGTGTTCCTGGCGCTGGCGCTGATCGGTGTTGTCCTCGGAGCGATTGTGCTGAAGTGGATGCCCGAAACGCTGCCGCCGGAGCGGCGCCGGACCAAGGGCGGTGCCAGTACGTTCAGCGGCTTCCGCGTCCTGCTGAAGGACCGGCAGTTCCTGGCCCTGGCCACCGTTCCCGGTCTGGGCATGGCCGTGATCATGAGTTACGTGGTGGGCTCACCGTTCGTCTTCCAGGACGAATACGGACTCAGTCCGGCACAGTACGCCGCAGTGTTCGCGATCAACGGCGTCGGTATGGTCATTTCCGCGCAGCTCAATGCCTGGCTCGTGGGGCGCTATTCCCCCATGGGGATCCTGCGGTTGGCTGTTCTCCTGCTGCTCGGACTGACCTTGCTGTTGCCGGTGATTGTGCTGACCGGACTTGGCGGTGTCGCGGGCCTGGTTGCAGGGCTGTGGCTGGTCCTGGCCATGCACGGCTTCATTGCCTCGAACTCCTCCGTGCTGGCCCTGAACAATTACGGGCACATGGCCGGCAGCGCAGCGGCACTGATCGGCGCGCTGCAGGTGGGCCTGGCCGGGATCATCAGCCCGCTGGTCGGCATTCTCGGCGGCGGAGCCATGGCCATGGTTTCGGTCATCATCGGCTGTGCCGTGCTGATTGTCCTGATTCTGGCCACAGCGACGACGGCGTACCGCGGCGGCGGCTCCAACCGTCCGGGCCGGCGTCGGCTGCGTCCGGAGGCCGAGCCGGCCGGGGCGGCTGGTGCGGAGTCCTAGGACTTTACCCCGCTTACCCCAACTGAACGGGCGGGCCGAGGCGGAGCAGGACGCTGAAGACCACGGCCACGGCTATCAGGGCCACGATCCCGGCGACGATCGGGCGGCGCAGCACGAGGGCGGCGATCCGGTCCACCCCGTTGGCCGGCTCTTCGCCGCCGGGAGCCATCCGCCAGCCTCCGGCCAGCATCCCGCGGCGGTCCACTGACCGCTCAAAGGGAATGGTTGCCCACGGGATCACCGTGGTGGCCAGGCCGAGGATGCCGGTGCGCGCCGGCCACTTCTGGTTGGCCCAGACAAACAGGGTGACAACGCCGTAGGCCAGGAAGACGAAGCCGTGCAGGCCGCCGAAGATCGGCGTCAGGGCCTCGAAATCCAGCACGTATTTGGCGAACATGCCGATAAGGAGCAGGGTCCAGGTCACGGCTTCGGCCAGGGCGAGGGTGCGGAACAGTTTGCGGGGAGACATCGGTGCTCTCTCGGTGGTGGCGGATGCTGCCGCGGCAACCAAGGGTTACCAACGGGTTGTCAGAATCCTACCGCGGCCGTTGGCCTCGGACCCCCACCCAGGGCGCACCTGCGACGAAGATCAACCTTTCCGTCGAGCGCCGTCAGTCATAGGTCAGCGGCTGAGTAATCCATTCAATGTCTCCCCAGGGGTCCATCCGCTGCAGGATGTCGAAGCTGGTGCGGCAGAAGTCCACTACCGCCCGCTGCGGATCGTCATAGGAGAAGGCGTCCTTGAGCGTCAGGATGAATTCGCTGGATCGAGTGAGGAATTCGGCCTTCTGCGGGGCGAGCATGGTCCCGTAGCTGCCGATGTTGGAGAGGAACGGGTACGGCATCACATAGAACGCGGGTTCTGTGGAGGACGGGTCCCCCGGCCAGAAGCCGAACTCGCAGAACCTCTCGTCAAAGCAGTTCACGGCTATTACGCCACTGCCCGGGTACGGCTCCGGCTGGCCGCTGAAAATGGTCCCCGAGAGGTCCATGGTGCCGAACCAGTACGAGGGCGCAAAGACCTTTCCCCGCACCGGCCCGAAGAACTGTCCAAGGCTGCGGTGTGCGAAGTGCAGGTTGTCCAGGAAGAGCTCCACCGCGTGCTTGTCGTAAGTGGCGTGCTTGGTGTCGGCGTCGAACGGCACCGGGTCATAGAATTCCTGCGGCTCGGTGTTGATGGTGGTTGGCGCACCGATGAAATCCAGTGCCCCCATTAGCTGGCGGTAGAAATCCGCCACGCTCAGACCGTCACTGAGTTCCAGCCGGGTACGGATGTAGTTGCTGTTCTGTACGTCCACGTGGTGCTGGCGCAGGTTGAAGTAAATCTCGAAGTTTGCGGCGGGACCGGGGATGATCCCGGTACCAATACCCTGGACCGTGAGCGGCATCCGTACATGGCCCCATTCCGGTTCCGGATAGCTGCGTTCCAGCTTCACCTTGCCTGCCACCTGCAGGTACAGGTGCAACGTGTCGGCCGTGGCCTGCCAGTCCGGATAGGTCAGGAAGTTCTTGTCCATGGGAAGCGCCTTCAGTGGAGGGGCGGACAGCTCATGTGCTGCTCCCAGTGTGAAACCAGCTCCGGAGCCGGTCAACGGCACGTTCCGGCCTTGGGGTGGACTCCCCCTTTGTTCCGGCAAGGGAGGCACATCCGGCGGGCTGGCAGTCTGCCTTGTCTTGCCGGCGGGACTGCCGTGAGTTGCTAACCGGCTGCAGGTTCCACCGAACGTCCCCGGGTTCCGCCGAGGGTTGCCCGCAGGTTTGCCGGAAAATCGGTAATCACCGCGTCAACGCCCAGTGCAAGGACCGCCGCGGTGGCTGCGGGTGAGTTAACCGTGTAGACCCACAGGCCAAGGCCTGCCGCCCACACGGCGGCCGCGCCGTCGTCGGTCAGGGACCTATGGTCGGCTACCACTCCCTCCGTCCGAGGATCCAGCCCGTCCAGGAGCAGGGCATCCGGATCGGTGCCTACCAGCTGCCATGCCGGCAGGCCCAGGTCAGCTGCTTTGCGGACAGCCGCCGGGTCGAAGGAACTGACCGTTACCCGCTCGGTTTCACGCAGCCGCAGCCAGTCATCGTGTTCAGCCAGCATCCGGGCGATGGCCTGTTCAACGCCGGGTGAGCTGGCGGGTTCCTTGACCTCAAGATTGATGCCCAGGTCATAGCCCACCGCTGCCGGCAGGTCTGCCAGGAACATGATGCCCTCCCCTGCGTACTGGCCGGCAACGTGGCCTCCGGCGTCGAGCCGCCGGAGTTCTCCTGCCGTAAACGAGGTGATCGGGTCCTTTGCCCGCAGGGGATACACCTCCGCGACGTTAGTAGTACGAAGGCCCGTGTTGTCGTGGAAAAGGAAGAGCTCGCCGTCGGCCGTCAGGCGCACATCGGTCTCGACCATGTCTGCCCCCGCGGCTCTGGCCTCGATGAATGCTGCTGCCGTATTCTCCGGCGCCGAACCGCTGTTTCCGCGGTGCCCCACCACCAGCGGAATGAGAAGTGCCGTCGGTCCTGTTTTGTCTGCCACCTGGCGGCTACCTCGTCACACTTCGCACATATTGTTTTCCGCGCCTCCGGAATCGGGGCTTGTCCTCGTCGATCCTAGACCTGCCGCGTGGAGCCGGCCGAATTCCGTGTCAGTGGCCACGGAGGCAGGTGTGCCACGCTGATTACCCGCGTTTGCCGGTCAGTGAACGCTAGGCTGACGGGGCGTGAATACCTGTTGCAGGGTTTCAGTCCACATACCGATCTGGGGGAAATATGCGGTTGCACCACGTCCAGGTTTCAATACCTGCCGACGGCGAGGACTCGGCCCGGCGATTCTACGGCGAGGCGCTGGGGCTGACTGAGGTGCCCAAGCCGCCCTCGTTGGCCGGGCGTGGCGGCTGCTGGTTCCGGGCGTTCGACGGCGAGGCCGTGGTTGCCGAAATCCATCTGGGCATTGATTCGCCGTTTGTTCCTGCGAAGAAGGCGCATCCCGCACTCGTGCTGGACTCTGCCCACGCGCTGGAGGAGCTGGGCACCCGGCTGCAGGCGCACGGATTCGAGGTGTCCTGGACGGACCGGCACACTTTCGAGGGATATGAACGGTTCCATTGCAGGGATCCGTTCGGAAACCGGGTGGAGATTCTCTCTCCTCCGGCTGGTTGATCGCCCACCATTGCGCCCGGCGCCATCCCCGTTTCGTTTGTGGACACCTTCAATCCGGGACTTCCCTCGTTTGCTGGGGCGTTTTCCCGTCCACTGCTTGAGCTGTGTAAGTGGCGCCCGTGTTCTGCGTCCGTGGTGCGTTTAGCGCTCCTGTCCACGCCTCTGATTTATAGGTGTGTGAGCGATCGTGAGGTTGGTTTTAGCGAGTAGGTAGTGGTGTTTTAAAGACGAGTATTCTCGATTTTCGGGAGGGTCGGTTTTGGCCTGTTTTCGGCCCGGAAATGTCAGTGCCGGGTGAAATCCTGAGGGTATGGATCAGCTCGGGAACACCGAACCGACAACCGAAGAGCAGGATCATGACGACCAGCAGCCACCAGGCCCGGCTGGCAACGAGGATGCTTCGCGCACGCCCTGCACGCTGGCGGTATATCGGGCGGTTCCGGCTGTCAGTGGTGACGGTACGGGCTCCGACGACGACGGCACTCAGGTCGACACTGACGCTTCCACGGACACCAACCGCGACTCCGGGTCTACCGAATCAGCCGCAACTCCTGCTGCCACCCTCTTTGACGCACCCATTCCCGTCCCCGGGCCCGCACCTGATTCCGCGTCCGGCTCGGCTACCGCTGAACCTGCAGAGCCCGCCACAGGTGCCACCGGAGTTGACGGCTTCCCGGACGGTTTCACCGGGGTGCTGGCGATGGCGAACCTGGAGTCCTTCGACGAACATGCCACAGGTGAGGTGTTGGCCCGGCTGTCGCATTTGGTTCGGTAGACGCAGGCCCAGCAGGCCCGCGCGATCAACCATATGGAGGAACTCTTCCGGAAGGACCTGTCACCCACATGGGGGAAGGACGGACCGGGGATCGCGTTCAGCCTCGCCGCCTCCGAATGCGCCGCGATCCTGAACGTTCCGCAGACCACCGCGCAGGGAATGATGGTCGAAGCGGTCAGGCTCTGCAGCACCCATACCGCCACCCTGACCGGACTGGAAGAAGGACGGTTCAGTTACGCGCACGCCCAGGTGGTCCTGGATCAGTGCCAGAGCATTCCCGACGCGAAGCTTCCCGGGTTTGAGGCGGAGCTGCTGGGCAAAGCCGAAGGCGTGACCCGGGCGCAGTTCTGTGCCAAAGCCCGCCGGCTGCGGGAGCAGACCTATCCCGAGACCATCCCCGAACGGCATCAGACGGCCTTCGAGAAACGGAAGGTGGTCCTGGAACGCGACGAGGACGGCATGTCCTGGCTCTCCGCCCATCTACGGGCCGAGCATGCCCAGCAGATCTACACGGCATTGTGTACGTCGGCTGGGGGTGAGCAGGCTGACGGGGATCCGAGGACAGCGGACCAGCTGCGTGCCGACATCCTGTCCCAGCTGCTCATGGGCGGGCTTGGTTCGTCCCGCGAAAACGGTGCCTCGAAGGCAGGTCGCGCGTCGGACAGCGATTCACGCAAAGAGGGTTCCGCAGGTGTTCTGCCGCGGGCGGAGATCATGGTGTTAATCAACGCGGAAACGTTGTTTGGTGCCGATGAGCAGCCTGCCGAACTGCACGGCTACGGGCCGATCAGCGCTGACGCAGCCCGCAGACTCGCACGCAACGCTGTGCATTGGACCGGGCTAGCCCAGGACCCAACCACCGGAGAGATCCTCGGGGTAGGCAGACGCCGGAAAATCCCCGCAGGACTGGCCCGCTGGTTAAGGGCCCGCGACGGAACCTGCCGGTTCCCCGGCTGCCGGGTCAGCACCGCGGTCACGGAGATCGACCACACCACCGATTGGGCGAAAGGCGGGGACACCGAACACGGAAACCTGGAACACCTCTGCCGCCGGCACCACCGGTTCAAAACCCTGGGCTTCTGGAAAGCCGCCCAACCTGAACCGGGGGTCATTGAGTGGACGTCCCCTGCCGGGCGGGTGTACCGGACCGAACCGTTCCTGGAACTGGGACCACCGGATGCGGACCTGTACCAACGCGGGGATCCCAGGCGAGGGCGTCCCAAGCAACAGGATTCACGGCAGACCGAACCTGGCCAGGAACCCGCACCGCCATTCTGACAACCGGAGAATTCGAGTGCGGAGCCCCGGGGACCGAGACTTGCGGCTCGGGGCATCCAGTTGCGATATCCGTCGAACCGCCGGTGTTAGCCTGAGCGGATCAATCCGAGTGGTCGACCACCCGTTGCGGCTGCCCTGCCTCGCGGATGTGGCGCTACTGGACTGTGTCACCGCGTCACCGCCACCGCCGAAACCAGGGAGCTGCATGTACTCCGATCTGCCCGCCGATCAGCTCGCCGCCTACCGGGGCAGCACCAGTGCACCGGAAGATCTGGACCGTTTCTGGGCAGAGACCCTGGATGAGGCACGGACGTATCCGCTGGCAGTAGAGGTCACGCCCTATCCCAGCGGGCTGAGGACCGTGGAACTCTACGACGTGGTGTTCCCGGGCTTCGGTGGCGAACCAATCCGTGCCTGGCTGCGGCTGCCGGCCCGGAACCTGCGCGAGGACAGCGACGGCCCGCTGCCCGGCGTCGTGCAGTTTGTCGGCTATGGCGGCGGACGCGGCGATGCGCACGAGAACCTGTTCTGGGCTTCGGCCGGATTTGCCCACCTGCAGATGGATACCCGCGGACAGGGCGCCGGTTGGAGCAAGGGCGCCACCCCCGACGGCGCGGGCAGCGCCGGCCCGCAGGTCCCGGGCATGATGACCCGCGGCGTGCTTGATCCGCAGACCTACTACTACCGCCGTTTGTTCACCGATGCCGTGCGCGCGGTGGAGGCGATGCGGTCCCTGCCGCAGGTGTCCTCGGTGCAGGTGGATCCAATGCGGATAGCAGTGCTGGGGCAAAGCCAGGGCGCAGCGCTGGCCCTGGCGGTGTCGGCGCTCTGCCCGGACGTGGCCGCCGTCGTCGCGTTCGTGCCGTTCCTGAGCGATTTCCCGAGGGCAGTATCCGTCACGGATTCCTATCCGTACCGGGAGATCCGGGACTACCTCGCGGTCCAGCGCGGACAGGTGGAAACCGTGATGGAGACGCTGGCCTACTTCGACACCGTCAACCTGGTGCCGCGGGCCACCGCCCCGGCACTGTTCTCGGTGGCGCTGATGGACACCACCACTCCCCCGTCCACGGTCTACGCCGCGTACAACACCTACGCCGGGCCGAAGGAGCTGACGGTCTGGCCGTTCAATGGTCACGAGGCCGGAGCAATCGAGGACGACGTCGCGGCGCTGGCATTTCTGCAGAAGCAGCTGGCGGGTTAGCCCGGGTTCTCGGCCGTGAACAGCTCGCAGACGGTGTTGTAGTACCGGTCCGTGGTGCCCCGGGGAATCATCCCGATCTTCTTACACACTCGCATCGACGCCGTGTTGGCAGGGTTGGTCACGGCCACGACCTGCGGCAGCCCCGCAGCGAACGCGTGTGCCAGCACAGCCACACCGGCCTCCGACGCGTACCCCTTGCCCCAACTGTCGGGATGGAAATGCCAGCCGATCTCAATGTCGCCGGAGGGTTTTCTTTCCGGTCCCGACGCCGGAATGGGCTTGAGCAGCAGAGTCCCGGCCAGCTTCCCGGTGTCCTGTTCCTGTACCGCCCAGATGCCGCAGGTTCCGTCGTCCCTGCGGGTCCATGCCTCGATCAGGGTGGTCGCCTCGGACCGATCCCTCATCAGCTTCGGATCGACGCCGAGAAAACGCTGCACCTCCATGCGGGAGTACAAATCGAGAACGAAATCCGCATCCTCGGCGGTGAAGGGGCGAAGAGTCAGCCGAGCGGTCTCCAGGGTTTGCATCCGGGAAGTCTACAGCGGCTGAAAGAGCAGGTCAGAGGCCGGCAGGCCCGGCCCCGCCCGGCATCTCCCCCGACGGGTCCGGTTCCTTCAGCTCCACGAAAAACACATGGGTGTCCGTCTCTCCAGTGTTTTCACCGTAGTGCTCCTGGGCGGGAAGCCAACGAACGGCACCCGCGGGCAGTTCCACGTCCATTCCGCCGCCCGGGGCGGGAGTCGGTCCGCCCGGAGCGGGAGCCGGTCCGCCCGGCCCCGGCAACGGCCCGGGACCGGCTCCCGGACCTGCTCCGGGTCCTGGTCCCGGTACTACCCCGGGTCCCCCGCCCGAGTGCAACCGCCGCCGAAAGGGACTGGCGGTGAGCATCACGCTGTCCGGATGCCGATGCATAACGCTGGTATGGCCGGGACTGTCGCGGTACTCAAGCACGCGCACGCGATCGTTTTCGAACACCACTTTGTAATGGTCGGGATTGGACTCGACGGGATCCTGAGTCATACCTCAAAGGGTAGGCCGGTTTCCCGTCAGGAAACAGGACAGCCCGGCGGTTAGGCAGCAGCGATCCGGTAAGCCAGTCGATGCTCCTCACCGGGAGCGAGCACAATCAGGCCCTCCCCGGAATTGAAGGCGTCCGGTGGGCAGGTCATCGGTTCGACGGCGACGCCGAGGCGGTCCATCTTCTCGCCGGAGTAGACCTGCAACCACGGTGCATCCTTGCCGACGGAGGACAGCACGGAGCCGACGCCGGTCTCCGGGTCGGTGAGCGTCACCTGCCAGTCGCCGTCGGGCAGGCCTGTGAAGGCATGGTCCGCAGTGCGGGCACCGATCGGTTCCGGAGCGGAGAAGGCCAGCACGGTGCCCGCGGTGTCCCGCAGTTCGCTCAGGTCCAGCGGCCTGCCGGGCTGCTCGGGACCGCCGAGAACCTGCGCGGCGGGAACGTCCAGCACACAGCGGTCCACCGACACCTGGTCTGCAGTGAGGTACGGGTGCGCCGAAACGCCGTAGGGCGCGGACGCGGTGCCGGCGTTGACGGCGGTGAGCTCCACACTCAGCCCGGACTCGGCGTCGAGCGCATAGACCGCTTCCAGCTCCAGCTGGAACGGATACCCGGGCTGGCCCATCAGCCGGTGCCGCAGCACCACGCGCTCCGGCGAGGATTCAACAACATCCCAGGCGTCCCAGGCCACCAGCCCGTGCAGGGCCATCCCGGTCTCGGGTTCATTGACCGGAACCTGGTAGTCGGTGCCCTCGAAGGTGTAGCGGCCGCCGACAATCCGGTTCGGCCAGGGCATCAGTACCTTGCCGGTGAAGGCCTGCGGGATGGTGTCCGGATCCAACGGCAGCACCAGGTGCCGGCCCCCGCGGGTCAGCCCGGCGAGCGCAGCCCCGACGGGCAAAATGGTGGCCCGGTAATCCCCGGCAGCCAGTTCGACAGGATGGCCGTTGGGGCCGAAAGAGGTTCTCATGCGCCGATCCTACCGGGCTGCCGGCAGCGTCGCAGTTCCGGCAGCCTGCCGGTAACGCTGCAGCACCCCGGGGGCGGGATCGGCCGTCACCACCACCGACGCGCCGTCGTTCCAGGCAGGCCAGGCTCCGGTGAGCAGGGCGGCAGCCTGACGGGCAGCACCGTCCGCGACGTACTCCCCCGGACTCGGGACGGTGACCGGAAGGCCGAAGACAGCCGCAATGGACTGCTGGATTGCCTCGGACCGGGCCGCGCCGCCCACCAGAATCACCCGCTGGGCGGAGACCCCGGTGTCCTTCAACGCCGCGAAGCCGTCCGCGAGCGAGCAGGCCACGGCCTCGACGGCGGCACGGGCCAGGTTCGCCGGGGTGAAGTTCCGCAGCGTCATACCGTGCAGGGACCCGGTGGCATCGGGCAGGTTGGGGGTGCGTTCGCCCTCGAAGTAAGGCACCATCACCAGACCGTCGGCACCAGCCGGAGCGGAGAGGGCCAGCCGGGTCAGTTCATTCAGGTCCACCCCGAGCAGGGCCGCGGTGGCGTCCAGCACGCGGGAGGCGTTCAGGGTGCAGGCCAGCGGCAGGAAGTTGCCGGTGGCGTCGGCAAAACCGGCCACCAGACCGGTGGCGTCCGACGTCGGAGCGTCGGCGACCGCAAACACGGTGCCGGAGGTGCCGATCGAGACCACCACGTCCCCTACCCCGGCAGCAACACCCAGTCCGGCCGCGGCGTTGTCGCCGGCACCCGGGCCGATCAGGGCACCGGCCGGGGTACGGCCGCCGGCCTCGAGCGGGCCCAGTACGCGGGGCAACTGCGGGACATGGCCGAGGGTCTGTTCGAGGACCTCCGGCAGGTACTTCCCCGTGGACGGGGACCAGTAACCGGTGCCGGAGGCATCGGACCGGTCGGTGGTCAGCGCTGCCAGCCCTTCGGCGCCGCTGCCGGGGCCGAAACCGGCCAGCCGCCAGCTCAGCCAGTCATGCGGAAGGCAGACAGCAGCCGTTCGGGCGGCGTTTTCCGGTTCGTTCTCCGCCAGCCAGCGCAGCTTCGTGGCAGTAATGGAGGCCACGGGCACCGATCCCGTGGTCTCGGCCCAGTAGCGGGCGCCGTCGGGTCCGGCGTCGGCAACGAGCTTGTCCGCAGCCGCAGCGGAACGCACATCGTTCCAGAGCAGGGCCGGGCGGACAACTGCACCGGTTTCATCGAGGCAGACCATGCCGTGCTGCTGCCCGCCCACCGAGACGGCGTCGACGTCGTCCAGTCCCCCGGCGGCCGCCGCCGCTTCTTGAAACGCAGCCCACCACGCTTCCGGGTCAACCTCGGTACCCGCCGGGTGGCGGGCCGTGCCCTCGCGCACCAGTGCGCCGGTGTGTGCGTCGCGGATGACTATTTTGCAGGACTGGGTGGAGCTGTCGACTCCGGCAACGAGGGGCATGGTGGTGAGCCTTTCAAAGGGCGCTGCCGCCGGCTCTCCCCCCAAGGAGAGCCGACGGCAGCACGATTCAGTGGTGTGCGGCGCCGTGCGCAGGCAGCTTAGCGGGCACCCATCAGGTGTTCCAGTGCCAGCTGGTTCAGCTTCACAAAGCCAAAGTCGCGTTCCGCGGCAGCGTTGGCGTCGAAGTCCTCGAAGGACGCCGTGTCGGAAAGCAGGTCCGCAACCGACTCACCGGCAGCCAGCGTGGGCTGGCCCAGCTCGGTAACACCGGAGTACTGCAGGGCTTCCTGCACCTCCGGATCGGCGCGGAACGCCAGGGCGCGTTCCTTGAGCATCAGGTACATACCCATGTTGGCCTTGGCCGATTCCCAGACACCCTCGTAGCCCTCGGTGCGGGAGGCCTTGTAGTCGAAGTGCCTCGGACCTTCGTAACGCGGACCACCGTTGGGGAAGCCGTTTTCCAGCAGGTCCACGGTGAAGAAGGCACTCGTGAGGTCGCCGTGTCCGAACACCAGGTCCTGGTCGAACTTGATCGACTTCTGGCCGTTGAGGTCAATGTGGAACAGCTTGCCGGACCACAGGGCCTGGGCGATGCCGTGGGTGAAGTTCAGCCCGGCCATCTGCTCGTGACCGGTCTCCGGGTTCAGGCCGACAATGTCGCCGTTGTCCAGCTGGCTGATGAAAGCCAGCGCGTGGCCGATGGTCGGCAGGAAGATGTCGCCGCGCGGCTCGTTCGGCTTGGGCTCAATCGCCAAGCGCAGGTTGTAACCCTTTTCCTTGACGTAGCCGGCAACAGTGTCCACGCCTTCCTTCATCCGATCGAATGCTGCGGCGAAGTCCTTGGATCCGTCGTACTCGCTGCCTTCACGGCCGCCCCACATCACGAAGGTTTCGGCGCCGAGTTCCGCGGCCAGATCGATGTTCGTCAGGACCTTGCGCAGTGCGAAGCGTCGCACGGAGCGGTCATTGGAGGTGAAGCCTCCGTCCTTGAACACCGGGTGGCTGAACAGGTTGGTGGTGACCATGGGAACCTTCAGGCCGGTTTCCGCCAACGCGTCGGTGAAGTTCTTCAGGATCAGTTCCCGCTCCTGCGCCGTGGCGTCGAAGGGAATCAGGTCATTGTCGTGGAAGGTCACCCCGTAGGCACCTAGTTCCGCGAGCTTGTGCATGCCCTTGATGGGGTCCAGGTCCGCGCGGGTGGGAGTGCCGAACGGATCGGTTCCGGTCCAGCCGATGGTCCAGAGGCCGAAGGTAAAACGGTCGGAAGGCGATGGCGTCATTGTCACGTTAGCTCCAGATGAAGTATTAGTTGGAACCAACAACATATTGTGACACTGCTCGCATGTCAATGCCTGCCGGGCTTTCGACCGGGACAATCCGGACGGTCGCGGGCTTCCCGCAGGATTTTGTTGCCATGTCCAACTAAAGGCGTCCGCCGGCGGGTAGGCTGGAAGGGACAGCGACAGGGAGGGGAAACGCAGAGTGGAACGCAGCATTATCAGCGCGTCCGCACCGGCAGGTCGCGGCACGGACAACCTGCGCTCCGCCAACCTTTCGCGCATCCTGACCCTGCTGCACCGGAGCGGCCCGCTTTCCCGCGCGGACCTGACCCGCCTCACGGGCTTTAACCGCTCCACCGTCGGCGCACTGGCAACAGATCTGGCCGCCATGGGGCTGGCCTATGAGACGGATCCGCCCGCCGGACGCGTCGGGCGGCCGAGTCCGCTGGTCCATCCCAATGAGCGGGTGGCTGCCGTGGTGGTCCACCCCGACGTCGACGCCGTGACCGTGGGCCTCGTGGGCCTGGGCGGCCGGGTGCACCGCCGGGTCCGCCATGACACCGTCTCGCCGCCGAGCGTGGATGAAACAGTCAGCATCACCCGCGCCGTGCTCGCCGGGATGGCTCCGGATCTGGCCGCCATGGACCGGATTGCCGGCGTGGGCGTGGCCGTGCCCGGACTCACCCGAACCTCCGACGGACAGGTGCTGCTGGCCCCGCATCTGGGTTGGCGGAACGAACCGCTGGCCGCTCCCCTGGCCCAGGCACTGGCGTTGCCGGTCTTCGCCGGCAACGACGCCACGCTGGGGTCGGTGGCCGAAACCCTGTTCGGTGCCGCCGTCGACACGGAAAACACCGTGTACCTCAACGGCAGCGCGAGCGGGATCGGCGGCGGGATCATCGTTGCCGGCACACCGCTGCGCGGAGCGGACGGTTACGCGGGCGAACTCGGGCACACGCAGGTCAACAGCGCCGGCGCTTCGTGCCACTGCGGCCGTCGCGGCTGCCTGGAAACCGAAGTGAACCTGGCCCGGCTGCTGGACGCGCTGAATCTGGACCGCGCCGATCAGGACACCCTGGACGCCGCAATGGCCGAACCCCGGAATGATTCCGTCAACGCGGAGGTGGACCGGCAGCTGGATCAGCTGGCAGTGGCACTGACGAACTTCGTCAACATCTTCAACCCGGACGCGATTGTCCTGGGCGGTTTCCTCGGCACCCTGTTTGCTGCCAATCCGGAACGCCTGACCGGAGCTGTTGCCGCCGAGGCGGTGGCCGGCCTGGGCGAGCGGGTGCAGCTGCGCCGGGCGGCGCTGCGTTCCGAGCTGCTGCTGGTGGGCGCCGCGGAACTGGCCTTCGCTCCGGTGCTGGCCGCGCCGCATCCGGCTTAGCAGTCCCAGGCTTAGGAATCCCCCGCTTAGGAGTCCCAGCCGAAGCCGAAACGCTCGGCCCGGAACGGTGCCAGCAGCGGATGCCGGCGGCCGGTGAGGATCTCGTCGGCGACGAGCTCCCCCGCGATCAGGCCCAGTGTGGCCCCGGAATGGGTAAACACTGCCCAGCAGCCGGGCAGCGCGGCCAGCTCACCGAGCACGGGCTCGCCGTCCCCGGGCACCGGCTTCAGCCCGGGATGCCAGCTCTGCGGCACCACCTCGGGATGCCCGGCCAGCACCCGGGTCGCTTCCGCCGCCAGCTCGGCCGGCAACTTCGGATCCACGCTCCAGCTGCCGTCGGCGCGGCGTTCCACCCGGTCCAGATACCAGGTGGAGTCCATGGCGAGCCGTCCGCCGGGATGCGGACGGAGCGAGATCCGCGGAGTGTTCAGCACAGCCCGCAGCCCGTGCTCCACAGGTTCGCTGATCACCAGCATCGCCGGGTCCGAGGCGTCGGGCAGCTGCACTCCGGCCTCGGCCAGCACCGCCGAGGTGCCGGCCCCGCAGGCGACGACGACGGCGCCGGCCGCGTATTCTTCCCCGCCGGCGGTGCGCAGCCCGCGCACCCTGATGCCGTCGTCGGTGCCTTCAGCGCCGGGAACAGCGCCGGGAACAGCATCGGGAACAGTGCCGCGGGTGAGCGTGCACCGACCCGCGTGTTCGATCAGGATGCCGCCGCGCAGCGTGAACTCCTCGGCCAGGTGCCGGACCAGGTGCGGCAGCGACACCCAGCCCTCCCCCGGATTGACCAGCACCCGGTGCGGCAGCACACCTGGCTCCACTCCGGCTACGGCGCCGGGGACCTCCTCGCGTTCCAGCATCCGGGCGTCGTAGCCCTGCCGGGTCTGGCTGTTGTGCCGCTCGACCACGGTGAACGGATCATCGTCCCAGTACAGGCCGCCGTCGAAGGCCAGCCAGTCGAGGCCGGGGTTCCGTGCCAGCAGGGTCCGGTAGCGGTCGATGCCGGCCATCCGCAGCAGGTAGTAGTCCTCCCCGTAGCCGCCGCCGGCGTTCAGCCAGGACAGCGAGCGCCCGGAGGCACCGCTGCCTACCTCCGCCTCCGTCACCAGCAGCACATCCGCACCGCCGCGCAGCAGCTGCACCGCGGTTGAGAGTCCCAGCACTCCGCCGCCGAGGACAGCAACGGTGTCCGGCGGAAGCGTATTCGGCATGCTTTTCCCCTTTGCGAAGAACCGCGGTGTTTAATTCTCTAACCACCTTCAATTCCCAGCAGCTTAAGCGAAAGACGGCGCCGTGCATTCCTCTTCCTCCCCGAAACAGCCGCGCCGCATCCCGGTGATTGCCGACGTCGACACCGGAGTGGACGATGCCCTGGCCCTGACCTTCCTGGCCCGCAGCCCGCGCATCGACCTGCGGGCCGTGACCTGCGTGGCGGGGAACACCGACGTCGACCAGGTCCTGCGCAACACCCTGGACGTGCTGGACCTTGCCGGGCGGCCGGACGTGCCGGTGGCCCGCGGGGCGGAGCGGCCGCTGATCAACGAGCCCCGCAATGCGCACGCCTTCCACGGTGCCAACGGGATCGGCGGGCTGCAGCTGCCGGCCAGCAGCACGCTGGCCTCGCCGCTGGCCGCCGTCGAACTGCTGCACCGCACCATCGAAGAGTCTCCGGAGCCGGTGACCCTGCTGGGGATCGGCCCGCTGACCAACCTGGCGGTGTTCCTGCGCGCCTACCCGCTCACCGCCCGGAAGCTGGAGCGGATTGTGTTTATGGGCGGGTCCGCCGGGATCGGCAATGCCACCTCGCATGCGGAGTTCAATGCCTGGCACGATCCCGAGGCGCTGGCGGTGGTGCTGGGCAGCGGTGTGCCGGTGACCATGTACGGGCTGGACGTCTTTATGCTGGCAACCCTCACCGCGCCGCAGTTCCTGAAACTGGAAGCTTCGTCGGATCCCGGGGCACGGCTCGTGGGCGAACTGCTGGCCTCGGGCGCGCGGACCAGGGCCGCCGGCGGGGTCATCGGCGCGGAACCGCTTCCCCGGGTGAGCGCGAATGACGGCACCCTCGATCCCATGACGATCGGCGACGCCGGAGCCGCCTGCCTGATCGCGGCGCCGGAGACCGTGGTGCTGGAGGAGTATCCGGTGCGGGTGGAGCTGACCGGGCACAGCCGCGGGCAGACCCTGGTGGACCGGAGGAGGATCGCCGGCGAAGACGCGGTGCACGGGCTGCTCGCTCCGGCACCGGTCATTTCGGTGGCCATGGCTCTGGACCACCCCGCCATGGTCCGGACCTTCCTGGAGACGGTGGCGCCGGAGCGGGCTATTCGTAGCTGAAGAACCCCTGGCCGGTCTTCCGCCCGAGTTCGCCCCGTGCCACCTTGTCCTTCAGGATCTGCGGCGGCGCGAAGCGCTCCCCCAGCGTGGAATGCAGATACTCGGCAATCCCCAGCCGCACGTCCAGTCCCACCAGGTCCGTGGTGCGCAGCGGTCCGGTGGGGTGGCGGTAGCCCAGCGTCATGGCTGCATCGATGTCCTCGGCGGACGCCACGCCTTCCTCCACCATCCGCATGGCCTCCAGCGCAATGGCAACGCCGAGGCGTGAGGACGCAAAGCCGGGCGCATCGCGGACGACGACGGCGGTCTTACCCAGGGCTTCGATCCACCCCTGTGCGCTGGCGGCCAGGTTCTCGGACGTCTTGGCGCCGAGGACCAGTTCCACCAGCCGGGAGGCGGGCACCGGGTTGAAGAAGTGCAGCCCGCAGAAATTCTCCGGCCGCAGCAGGTCCGCAGCCAGCCGGTCCACGGACAGGGAGGAGGTGTTGGTGGCCAGCCAGGCGCCGTCGTCGAGCTGTTCCTCGACCGCGCGCAGGGCCGCGGACTTCAGCGCGAAGTCCTCCGGCACTGCCTCCACCACCAGACCGCAGCCGGCAAACGCTGCGTAGTCCACTGCATAGGATGCCCGGGCGGTGACCTGCTCCGGAGCCTGATCGGTGTCTCCCCGTTCCACGCTCTTGGCGGCGGAGCCGCTGACCCGGGTGCGGGCGGCGTCGGCCGCTTGCCCGTCGCGTTCGACGACCACCACCTCGGCGCCGGCCAGGAGGAAGGCGTGGGCGATGCCGGCTCCCATCCGGCCGCCGCCCAGCACCCCCACCCGGGCTGGCATGTTGTCAGCGCTGTTCACGGGGGTTCTCCTTGCGGTCGAGGAAGGCCTGCATGCGGTCGAATTTCGCCTCGGATTCAAACAGGATGCCCTGGGCGAGGTTGTCGATCAGCGGATGCGCCTCACGCGGGGCGGCGAAGGCCGCCTTGGTCAGTCGCAGGGCCAGCGGATCCTGTGCGGTGATGCGGTCCGCGAGCGCATGGGCGGCGGGCAGCAGGCCGGCCGGGTGGTGGAGTTCAGTGATCAGCCGGACGGCCAGGGCCTCCTCCCCGGACAGAATCCGCCCGGCCAGCAGCATGTCTTTGGCCAGCGGCTCCCCCACCAGTTCCTTCAGCCGCCAGGTGGCGCCGGCGGCTGCCATGATTCCGAGCCCCGCTTCGGGCTGGCCGATCTTCAGCCGGGGGGTGCCGATCCGGAAGTCCGCGGCGTAGGCCAGTTCCGCGCCGCCGCCCAGCGCGAATCCGTCCAGTGCGGCAATCACGGGCAGCGGCAGGGCGCCCATCCGGGTGAAGAGGCCGGAGTTGATGCCGGCCAGGGCGTCATCACGGCGGCGTTCGCGCAGCTCGGTGATGTCCGCTCCGGAGGCGAAGATTCCTTTTCCGCCGACTTCGGTGCCGGAGAGGATCAGCACCCGCGGGCGGCGCTCCAGTTCGGCGCAGACCGTATGCAGTTCCACCACCATGGCGGCGTCAATGGCGTTGCGGACTTTGGGACGGTGCAGCTGGACGTGGATGCGGTCCGCGCTCTCCGTGACCCGGAGCGTGGTGAATCCTTCGAACGCCGAGGTCTGCTGCGGGGGTTCCGTCACGATGCGTTTGTCCTTTCGTTCCTGCCGGCGTCCTTGCCGACGCTCCTAGTATTACGCAGGCGCAGGGCTTTGCCGTGATGTGGCTCACTATGGCGCCGGGTGTACGGCGGCCCAGCGGACCAGCTCCCGTGTCATGGCGCGGTAGCCCTCATACGTGGGATGCAGCAGCTCCTGGTTGGCGGTGGGGGAATCGGCCGCCTGCAGCAGCCCGGACACATCCGCCGCATGCACAAAAGGCTCCTGGCTGCAGGCACCGTGGCCGGCAAGCGCGTTTTCGACGGCGTCCACGTAGTACACATTCGGAGCGGACGAGCTGTCCACGGCGGACCGGATGACGGCATTCAGGTTGGTGATGAGGTTCCTCCCGAAGCGCTGTTCCTCGGTGGTAAGCCGGCCGCAGTCGCTGTCGGGCTCGTCAAATAGCTGGGGGTAGGGAAGCACCAGTACGGGGGCGGGGACTGCGGCCGCCACCTGGTCATATCCGTCGACAAGGTCCGGGAGGAGCGAAGCCAGCTCCGCTTCCGCGTGCGCGCTCAGTCCGGGATTGTCGCTGCAGGGTGTGGCTTCCAGCAGGCAGGCCTGCAGGATTCCGGCGAAGTCGAGGTTGTTGCCGCCCACGGAAAGCACCACCAGCGTGGGGTCGAAGCCCTGCAGCTGCTCCAGCTGGGCAGGAACGGTGTCCGCGCCGGTTTCATTCGTTTTTTCCAGGCGTTGTTGAGCTGCCAGATGCCCGGTGGTGGCCCGTGAGCACGCCAGGTTTGCGATGTTTTCCGGGGCAAACAACTCGGCCCCCGCCGGGTAGAGGCTGCGGTGGCAGGAATCCCCGCGGCCGGGCACCGCCGGCTGGTAGTCGCCGGCTCCCTCCCCCGCGGCGAAGGAGTCTCCGAGAATGGCCAGGCGTCCGGCGTCGCCCGTTATTTGCGCCAGCCAGCCGGAGGGCAGGGGCGGTTCCGGCTGCGGTGGGGACGGGGCTGCCGGTGTCGACGCCGGGCCGGAGGCCGTGCCTGGGGCTGCCGGTGGCGACGCCGTTGCCGTACCGTTCGGCAGCGGTCCGGCTGCAGTCGGTGTCGAGCACCCGGCGAGCAGTACCGCCGCGCCGGCGATCCCTGCCGCGCGTCGTATGGACTTCTTCATAAGCGCCCCTCGGAGCTGGTGGATATTAAACGCCGGCGGCCGGCGTCGCTGACAGGAGTGAGGTTTCCCGTGCCAGCGACGCCGGCCGCCGCTTAGTACTTGATTACCGTCGACCCAGTGCTTCGTTCACTGCCGGGTCCCCGAGCTGGCTCAGCCAGGCCAGCAATGCCGGGTAGGTGGACGGGTTGCCTGCAACGGCCACCCGTGCGCGCGGGTGAGTCGCCAGTTCCTGGAGCCGGGTGAGGGGCGTGGCCGGATCGGCCGCTTCGGCCAGCAGTGCGGCATCGGGGTCAGCGGCCGGCGTAGGCCGAACGGTGTCCTCTTCGTCCTGCGCCGGGGCCGGCTCGGCTGCGGCGTCCTGAACCGGAGCCTGTTCCTGGGCGGGAGCTGATCCCTGAACCGGAGCCTGTTCCTGGGCGTGCGTCGGCTGAACCGCCGGCTCCTCAACGGGAGCTGTCGGTTCATGCACCTCTACTGCCGGAACTGCTGATTCCTGTGCAGCGGTGGCGGGAGCCGGCTGCTGTTGGACCGGCTGGCCCTGCTGCGGGATCTGGTGCTGCTGACCTGCATAGAAGGCCTGCGGCGTCGGAATGCCCGGCTGCTGAGCCTGTGCCGGTGCCCCTTCAAAGGCAAACCCGTTGACGGTGTTGCCGGAGGCCGGCAGCGATTTGAAGTGTGCGCGCGAAGCCTTCTCCAGCCACAGCACCGCCAGAGCCGCAAACGGCATCACCCAGGCGAGCACCATAATCAGCTGCCGGACGCTTCCGGTGGGCAGCAGTACATATTCCATCGAAGAAGCCTGGTCAAAGTCCTGCACTTCGAAAAGGATCATCAGGATCAGAGACAGGACAAACACGGCACCGGCATACACGCTGCCCATCACAAAGGCGGAACGCTCGTCGCGGCCAGCGAGCTTGACGACCACCACGGTGGCGGCGGCCAGCAGGAGCGCGAGAACCAGCCCGACTGACCAGGTGGCCACGCCGTCCAGGTCCTCCACCACGGTCTGGCCCAGGCCAACCAGCATTAATACCGCCAGAGCGGACGCCAGGATCAGCGTCAGGACCAGTACCGGCCGGAGGGCAGTGAGGCGGTCCCCCGGGGCTACGGCAGTGCGGTGGGTGGTGCGGGCGACGGACGGAGCGGAAACCGCAGCGCCGAAGGCCATCCACAACAGGATGGAGAACCATGCCGATCCCGGGAAGTAGCCCAACCCAACCGAGTCCACACCTAGGAGTACCAGCACGGAAAGGAAGGCAGCGCCAACACCGAGCGCCACACCGGTGAAGCGCCATGCGTCGGACCCGAGGAAGACCTTTAGGGCAACAAGTGCAAGGACCGCAACCGAAAGGAGGGCGGCAAGGGACTGCGCGACCATGTACGCCCAGAAGCTGTCGGAGGCCGCGCTGGCGTAGTCCGCCGCACTGAGGGCAAAGGTGATGACCTGCACCATGGTGGTGACAGCCGCCAAACCTACAATGCCCAGCATCACGAACAGCCAGCGCCGGTGGCGGGCCGCATCAACATCGCCGGGAGCGATCTCTCCGCGTCGTGGCTGTGCCGCGAGGAGGGCACCGGCGAGACCGAAGGCGACGGCTCCGTCCAGGTAACGGACGCCGTCGAACCCGAACTCCGAGAGCATGCTCAGGGCAAAGTAGACCAGCACCAGAAGGACGTACGGAAGATTGGCGAGGAGCCGGATGTCCTGGATCCTGCGGTAGCCGATCGTGGGGCCGAATACGCCGGCACGCCACAGGTAGCTGACGCCCACGGAGAGGATGCTGAGGAGGGTAATCAGCAGTACATCAACGCGGGTACCGGCTTTGCTGCCGTCGTCCTCGTAACTGCTCCCGCTGGACCAGGTCATGAACAGTGAGGCGAAGAGGGCCAGGACAGCTAGGCCGTCCCGGACGTAATCGCTGACCGGAACTCCGGCAAAGGCGGACGGCCGCTTGGCTCCGACCTGCGTAGGCGCCTGAACCTGGCCGTAACCGGAGGTGCTGTTCCCCGGATACTGCTGCTCTTGACGCTGCTGCTGGATCGGCTGGCCTGGCTGCCCAAAAGGCGGCTGGCCGTGCTGGCCGTAAGGCGGCTGGCCGGGCGCACCGTAGCCCTGGACCGGCTGGCCGGACGGCCCGACGGCGGCGAGCTGCGGCTCTACTGTGGGCCCGGCGTCCGGTGTCCCGGCCACCGGTATCTGGGGTTCGACAGCAGGCGCGGAGGTAACAGGCGCGGAGGCAAGGGGTGCGGCGCCGACGGCGTAACCGCACTCCGCACAGAACCGACCCCCCGGTTCTTGTTGTTTGCCGCATTCGGGACAGAATTTCATAACGCCTTCCTTGGATGTTCAAAAATCATTTGAGGCCGGTTCTCCGGCAGACCCGGCGCGGGCTGAACCGCCCGCGCCGGGGCGCCTGCTACTTCGTCTTGAGCGCGACCGTATAACTCACAAGCTCGGATTCGCTCTCGGGACTTGTGGACAGTATTTGGACCTTCAGCTCGTGGTCCTTGCCGTCGTTCGGGTAGGCAATGGCAAGCTCGGTCGTGTCCGTCCCGCCCTTCGGGATTTCAAGCTTCTGTTCCTTACCGTCAAACGTGATGCCCAGCACCATGGAAGCGCTCGATGAGCCGATGGCACTGATCTCCAAATCGGCTGCAACGTCAATGCCCGGGATGGTGTGGCTCTTCACGGAATCTTCCGGGGACACGGTGGTAAGCACACCGAAGTCGCTGGTGATGTACGAGCCGGACGGCAGGGATTCCGCCGAGTCAGAATAATCCGAGTCATCCGATGAGGAATCCGACGAGGAATCCGAAGAGTCGAAGTCGTACGGCTTATCCTCAACGAGGGTCAGCTCGGAGGAGTACTCGAAGTCCTTGCCCTTTTCGGCGAACTCCTCCTGCCATTCCGAACCGGCGAAGACCACGAGCTTGTAATCCCCGGCGGGAATTTCATCGCCGTACCCCAGGTCGCCGACGAAGTCCTTGCCGTCAGCGGAGTACACCGACATGGAGCCGAACTCATATTCGTCTTCCGAACTCAGCGCAATATCCTCATCCACCGTGAGGTCCAGGACCGCGAAGCCGGCCGAGTTGAACTCCACCTCGGTGGTTTCCTCCATGCTGATATCTCCGGTGGCGTCCTCTGCATTCGCCAGCTGCAGCATGGCCAGGGCCTGCTCACGGGTCAAGGAATCGGTCCAGTTAATGATCCAGTCGGTGACGGTGTGCCCCAGGCTCACCCGCCACTCGCCGTCCTCCTTGATGGTGGTCAGGCTCATGATCTTCGCGCCGCCCAGCATCTGCATGGAAGGCTCAATGGAGTAACCGGAATCGCCGAAGCAGATGCTGTCGGATTCCCGCTCGCCCTCGATGCAGTCGCCGGTCAGGGTGAGCTTGTCGCCGTATTCGCTTTCGACAGTGATGTTCTCGACGACGGCGACGGCACGGTCGCCGTCCTTCTCGCCTTCCGTGAAGCGCACGTCGGCGATGTTCAGCTCTTCCCCGCCCGCCCCGGCCAGGGCGTCGTCGAACAGATCCTGGTAGAGGAACAGCAGGCTGCCTTCGTGGATGGACAGCGTCCCGGCCAGCGGATTCACGCTTCCTTCGGACATCACATCCGGTACTGCTTCCACTGCGGCCTGCGCTGCTGCAGCCGGGCTGTCGCTTCCGCCCGCTGATTCGGGAATGCTGCCATGGTCATAGCCTTCGCTCTCGCTGACCATTTCGGTGATGCTGTACATCGGGCTCACGTACCACCGGCCGCCGCGTTCGGTGGCCACCAGGGTCAGCGGAGAGCCGTCCGGTCCCAGTTCGTTGAGCTGGACGGTTTCATCGATCTTTCCCTCGTCCTCGTGGCCGGAGGCCTCGAGTGCGGAGCGGATGGCTCCGGTGGTTTCCGCCGGATCCAGCTGGAACCGTGCCTCACCGGAGGTGTACTTGATCAGCGCGGTGGAATCGTCAATCTCGGTAATCTCGGGCTCCACGCCGTCGAACGTGATGCTGATGCCGTCGAAAGTCAGGTCATCGTCGAGTTCCGCTTCTTCGTCGGCGACCTTGTTGATCGCATCCTCCAGCCGGAATTCCTCGGCCTTGTCCATCAGATGTTCCTGGAGGCGCTGGAGCGGTTCGCGTTCTTCCGGCGGGACCATGGTGGCCAGTCCGATGAAGTCCTTGGACTCAATGGCCTCCATCATCTTGTCCGCAGCGCTTTCCGCGGACCCGGCGCCGCCGCGGATCATGTTCTGTACGAAGAGGAACGCCCCCAGGCCCAGGACGACGAGGAGGGCCAGCACGGAGACCAGGATGATCGTCCTGCGGGAGCGCTTCTTGCCGCCCGACGACGGTGCGCCGGATCCGGCGGGTCCCTGCGGACCGGAGGGTCCGCCGTCGTTCGATCCACCGTCAGCAGGACCTGCGGCGACTGGACTGCCCTGGACTGACCCGGAGTGGGCAAGGCTTGGCGCGGGGGCCGCCACAGGCGGATCGAATACCGAGGTCGGCGCCGCAGGAATACCCGTCGTAGTGGGCTGCGCCTGCTGTGCGGGAGGCTGCTCGAACTGCTGCGTCTGGAACTCGTCGGGCTGAGGAGAGCCGGCTTCCGCTGCCGGCGTTGCGGTGGTTTCGCTGCCCGTCTCTGCAGGCTGCGGCGCCTGGCAGTTGGTACAGAATTTCCAGTGCGGCTGTAGTTCAGCGCCGCAGGACGTGCAGTGTTTCACGACTCCCCCAGGTGTCAGCGAGGACCCGGGAAGGAGTAAGTGATGGTCCCCCCCGAGCCAACAGATACGTATCGCACATGACCCTAGCACGCAGCCAGGCCGGGCTACGGGACGGGAGAGGGGGTATCCGACGCTGTCCCTCCTGCGGCCAGGAGGGACAGGTTCAGCGGGCGAGGGTTGCGTACACGACGTAGTTGTCGTCGAAGGTTCCGGTCGCGGGGTCGAAGCCGTCGCAGGTGACGAGGCGGAGTTCCGCGCCGGGTGTGTTTCCGTAAACCTCAAGCGTCGGGAACGTATCCTTGCCGTACTGTTCCCCGCGGTCAACGACGAACGCCGCCGTGGTCCCGTCTTCCCGAGCAATTTCGAGCCGGTCACCGGGCTTCAAGGTACGCAGGCCCGCAAAGACGCCCTCACCGCCGTCAGTGGCGTTGACGTGACCCAGCAGGACCGCAGGGCCGCGTTCCCCGGGAGTGGGCGAGCCCGTGTACCAGCTCGCCGGCGAGCCCGGCTGCTCCGGCGGAACGTCGAGGGAACCGTCCTCCCGCAGCCCCAGGTGCAGGAGCGTGGAGTCGGTGCCGGTGGCCGGGATGGACAAGGACACGGGGGCGGACGGGGCCAGGACCGGTGGCTGATCCGCTGCCGGGGCGGCGGACTGGCTGGGATCGGGGGCCGGGCCCGGCGGAAGCGACGGGGACGGTGTGATCGACGGGGACGCCGTCGTTGTACCCGTGGGTGCTCCGGCCTCCGGGCTGGCTGTGCCGGTGCACCCGGAGAGCAGGAGAAGCGCGGACGCCGCGCAGGACATCAGTCCTGCGCGGCGGCCGTGGCTGGATGCCGTCATGGGAATCGGCGCTTCAGCGAGGTTCGGTCTTAGGCGTTGGCACGACGGCGGAGAACCATCGCGGCGCCGCCCAGAGCCAGGACACCGGCGCCGGCTACGGCAATTCCGGCAGTGTTGCCGTTGCTGGCTGCTGCCTCCACACCGGTGTCAGCTCCGCCTTCGGGCATGGCATCCATCTGTGAGCCGGCCAGGGTGCCGCAGGCGGCCGGAAGGGTCGCAGCGGCAGGCAGCGACGGGTCAAGGTCGGACATCTTCTCAGACGCGGCGGCGGGCATCAGAGTCGGATCCACGCCGTGGACTACCACTACTGCAGATCCGTCCTTCAGCGATGCTGCGGTCTCCGGCGTCAGGTCGAAGGTGCGCTCGTACGTGTAGGCGGATCCGCCCGGGAACCGCTCCACGGCCAGTGCGGAGTCTGCGCTGGTGTCGCCTTCGGTGGTGAGCGAGTTGCCGATGTGGCCGTAGAACGGGTGGCCCTCGGTGGTGTTGACGACGCCGTCGCCGTCCGTGTCGGCGTCGGGCCCGGGGCAGACGCCCTGGGCGGCGATGTGGATGTGCTGGGCGTGCGGGAAGGGACCGTCCATGAACGTCTCTGCCGCACCGGAAACGTTGACCGTTACCTTGGCTTCCATGCCGTGTACCTCCACCATGGCCTGGCCGGAGGTGCCGGAATTATTCATGGTGTTCAATGTGGCCTGGCTCGACCAGGAGTCTTCGCCGTGAGCCATGGCCGGGGCCGTCGAGAGGGCCAGTGCACCCAGGGCCAGGGTGGGAACGGCAAGCAGGCGCATCTTCTTGTTCATGATCGGTTCCTTCGTCGTGTCGGTGTGCACATCGTGGTGTGTGCATCGGTGGTTAGACATGGAAGGTTCGGAGCCGATCCCCTGCCGGATGGGTGCCGGGAAAAAATACTTTGAAATCTGTACCGGCTACCTGCACGCAAGGGACGGGAGCGGCACCCGTCCGGCAAGCGGTTGGCTGCGAACACCGGGCATGAAGAACTCCTCACGGGTTTGCGGCACCGGGCGGGTCGAAGCTTGGTGCGAAAGTATGGCAGTGTTCTCAGCGAACATATCCCCGTCCGTAGCCTCGGCGGGGCGCCGCCTCCGAAGGGATGACCTGTGGGAGCCCATGACTGACCCCGGGAGTGGCCCGGCGGATTTCGCCGCCCGGCGTTCGCCCGCAGCGGCACCTGCTGCCGTGCCGGCTGCCGCGCCGGATGACCGCGGGAGCGAGCTCGCGGAGCTGGTGCGGCGGTGCGGGGAAGGAGACGAGGCCGGTTTCGCGGCCCTTTACGATGCCACGTCGTCCCGGGTGTACGGACTGGCGGTGCGGGTGACGCGGTCTCCGGAGATCGCAGCCGAAGTTGTCCAGGAGGTTTACCTGATGGCCTGGCAGCAGTCGGCCCGCTTCGACCCGGCCCGGGGAACGGTGCTTGGATGGTTAGGCACCCTTGCCCACCGCAGGGCTGTCGATCGGGTGCGCCAGGTGTCCCGCGAACGGGACCGGGAACAGACTTATGAGGACCAGCGGACGACCGGAACACCGGTGGACCAGACGTGGCAGGAGGTGGAGCAGGGCATGAAAACCCATGAGGTGCGGAACGGTCTGAGCTCACTCACGCCGCTCCAGCGCGAAGCGGTTGCCCTCGCCTACTACCAGGGATTCACCTACCAGGAGGTGGCCGTACGGCTGGATATTCCGTTGGGTACGGCCAAAGCCCGTATCCGGGACGGGTTGAAGAAGCTTCGGTCGGCATTGGGGGGTCAATCATGAACGAGCACAGCCACAACAGCGGGGATATCCATGAGCTGGCACCGCTTTACGCCGTGGATGCCCTGGAACCGGCCGAGCGGGACGCATTCGAACAGCATCTGGCGGACTGCCCCCGCTGCCGGGCCGAGCTGGCCGAGTACGCGGAGGTCACCGCCGATCTGGCCGCCGGAACGGACTCAACTCCCCCGCCCGCCCTGCGCGCCTCCGTGCTCTCCGCCGTCCACGGCACCCGGCCGCTGCCCGCTCCCCGGACAGAGCAGCCGGATCCCCGGACAGAGCAGCCGGACCTCCAGGGCGAGCCAGCCGCCGTCGTCTCCTTGGATGAACGACGACGCCGCCGCGGCCGCCGCCTGCTGGCCGCAGCTGCAGCCGCGGTCCTCCTTCCGGGAATCGCCGTGGCCGGATGGACCCTCGGGGCCCAGTCGGAGCAGCGCCAGCAGGAGCAGCAGGCAGCGCAGGAACAGGACCGGGAAAACCGGCTGCTGGCCGCACCGGACGTTTCCACGCACCGCGTGGACGTCAACGGGAACCCGGCCACTCTGTTCGTTTCCCGCGAGGAAGACGCAGCTTTGTTCGTTGCGGACTCCCTGCCCGATCCCGGCGAGGGGCGGGAGTACCAGTTGTGGCTGCTCGAGGGCGAGACCCCCGTTCCGGATACGCACTTCGCCGGTGGAGACGTCAGCATCTGGCTTGGCGGTGACGTCGCCCGGGCCGGAGCCGTGGCGCTGACCGTCGAACCGGCGGGCGGATCCAGCACCCCCACTTTCCCGCTCGTCGCCGTCGCCGAGATCTAGGTGCACGGCTTAAACGGAACATCCCGCCGCACAGGCTTCGTGCAGCGGGATGTTCCGTTTAAGCGGAAAGAACGGCTTAGCGGCCGCGGCGGGCCAGGGCTTCGTTCACGCCGGCGTCGCCGAGCGCACCCAGCCATTCGAGCAGTTCCGGGCCGGCAGCCGGGTTGGCGGCAACAGCCGGCCGGGCCAGCGGATGGTCGGTGGCCAGCTCCTGCAGCCGAAGGGGATCTGTTCCGGGGTCCTCCGCCTGGGCCAGAATGGCGACCTCGGCCGGATCCACCTCGGCGGGTGCTGCCGCGGATGCCCCGCCGCTGACGACGTCGGCCGCCGGGATGTTCATGACCGGTTCCGCATTGCCGTTCCCATACATTTCGTCCTGCATGCAGTCCTCCTTCAAATGGGTGCCCTCGTAAGCAGGCTTTCCATTATCTTTTCAGACCGCGGGTGCCACCGGCCAATCGGCGCGGGCATCCCCGCCGACGCCAACGGAGGGTAGTTGCCCGTGGCCTCCGGGGTGCGACATACTGAAGCCTAATTCGTTTCGGATTCATCCATCCCCTACTTGGTTTTTGCCCTTCCCGCCCCCACCGGCTGCGCGCAGGAACTGAAGGAGCTGCAAGCAGAGTGTTCTTCAAAACTTTCGGTTGGTCGTTTGTTGTTACGGCCGCTGCGCTGGTTACGGCGTTCTTCTACGGCGGGGTAGAGGCACTCATCCTCTGCGCCATCCTGGGCGTCCTGGAAATCAGCCTTAGCTTCGACAATGCCGTGGTCAACGCGCGCATCCTCGAAAAAATGAGTGTCTTCTGGCAGAAGATGTTCCTCACCGTGGGCATCCTGATCGCCGTCGTCGGCATGCGCATCGTGTTCCCGCTGGTCATTGTGGGCATTACCGCCAGCATCAACCCGATCGAAGCCCTGCAGCTGGCCCTCGAGAAGGGCGACCCGGATGAGCCGGGCAGCTACGGCTACCTCCTCCACGAGGCGCACCCGCAGATCGCCGCCTTCGGCGGCCTGTTCCTGCTGATGCTCTTCCTGGACTTTATGTTCGAAGACCGCGACATCCGCTGGCTGCGCTGGCTGGAAACCCCGTTCTCCAAGATCGGCAAGGTCAACGGCGCTTCCCTGATCGTCGGCCTCGGTGCCCTGCTGGCCGCCGGCGGCCTCTCGGATCCCTCGCACACCACCGACGTCTTCGTCGCCGGCGCTGCCGGCCTGATCACCTACCTGCTGGTCACCGGCCTGGGTGACATGTTCGACGTCGACGGCGACGACGATTTCGACGCCGACGATGCAGAGGCACGTGCTCCGAAGTCCGGCAACGGCGAACTCGTGAAGGCCACCGGCAAGGCCGCCTTTATGCTCTTCCTCTACCTGGAAGTCATTGACGCGTCCTTCTCCTTCGACGGCGTCATCGGCGCCTTCGCCATCACCTCGGACCCGATCATCATCGCTCTGGGCCTCGGCCTGATCGGTGCCATCTTCGTCCGGTCCCTGACCGTGTTCCTGGTGCGGCAGGGCACCCTGGATGAGTTCGTTTACCTGGACCACGGTGCGCACTGGGCCATCGGCGCCCTGGCAACCATCCTGCTGCTCACCATCGAAATCGAGATCAACGAGATCTTCACCGGCCTGATCGGTGTCGTCTTCATCCTTGCGTCGCTGGCTTCCTCGATTGTGCGCAACAAGCGCGCAGCGAAGTCCGGCGCAGGCAAAGAACCTGTCTACACAAACTAACGAGGGAGAATCATGGGCCTGAGCCTGCAGAAAGGTCAGTCGCTTTCACTGACGAAGAAGGACGGCGGCGCACTGAGTAAGACGCGTCTGGGACTGGGCTGGGATTCCGCTGCGCCGGCCAAGCGCGGGCTGTTCGGCAAGAAGACCGCCGAAGTGGATCTGGATGCCTCGGCTATTTTCTTCGACGCCAACGGCAACGCTGTTGACCAGGTCTGGTACGGCCAGCTCGCCAGCAAGGACGGCTCCGCGAAGCACACCGGCGACAACCTCACCGGTGCCGGCGAAGGCGATGACGAGGTCATCCTGGTGGATCTCTCGGCCGTCTCCCCCGCCGTGCAGAACATCGTGTTCGTGATCTCCAGCTACAGCCGGCAGACCTTCGACCAGGTGCAGAACGCCTTCTGCCGCCTGATCGACGATTCGACGCCCGGCAGCCCCGAGATTGCCCGCTACCAGCTGACCGACGCCGGCACCCACACGGCCATGGTGATGGCCAAGGTGGGCCGCGAAGGCTCCGGCTGGAGCTTCAAGGCCATCGGCGAACGCGCCCAGGGCCGCACCGTCAAGGACCTGATCCCCACGGCAGCCCGCACGCTCTAACCACCCGCCCGTCCGTAAGGAGAGCACCTTGTCCGGCCTCACTCTTTCCAAAGGAAGCAACCTTTCCCTGTCCAAGGCTGACCCCGGCCTGGAACGGGCCCTCATCGGCCTGGGCTGGGATCCGCGCACCACCAGCGGCGATCCGTTCGACCTGGACGCCTCCGCACTGCTGCTCGGTGCCGACGGCAAGGTGCGCTCCCAGGACGACTTCATTTTCTACAATCAGCTGTCCGCCAAGGACGGCTCGGTGGTCCACCAGGGTGACAACCGCACCGGCCAGGGCGACGGCGACGACGAGCAGATCCTGATTGACCTCAGCATCCTGACCGACGACGTCGACCGCGTGGTCATTGTGGTGTCCATCGACCAGGCGGACGCCCGGCACCAGAACTTCGGGCAGGTCCGCGATGCGTACTGCCGGGTGGTCAACCAGGACACCGATGCAGAGGTGGTCCGCTACGACCTCAGCGAGGACGCCGCAGCGGAAACCTGCATGATCTTCGCTGAGATCTACCGCAACCGCGGTGAATGGAAGTTCCGTGCCGTCGGCCAGGGCTATGCGTCCGGGCTGTACGGCGTTGCCACCGACTTCGGCATCACCCTCGACTAATCTCCCCCACGTCTACAAGGAGCTGAACACCATGGCAGGTCTGACCCTCACCAAGGGCAACAACCTTTCCCTCACCAAGACCGATCCCGGACTGCAGAAGGCCGTCGTCGGTCTGGGCTGGGACCCGCGCACCACCACGGGCGAGCCCTTCGACCTCGACGCCTCGGCGCTGATCATCGCGCCCAACGGCAAGGTCCGGTCCTCCGACGACTTCATCTTCTACAACCAGCCCGCCGCCAAGGACGGATCCGTCACCCACCTGGGTGACAACCGTTCGGGCGCCGGCGAAGGCGACGACGAGCAGATCCTGATCGACCTGTCGCAGATGGCCGACGACGTCGACCGCGTGGTCATCGTCGTCTCCATCGACCAGGCCGATGTCCGGAACCAGAACTTCGGCCAGGTCCGCGGGGCATACTGCCGCGTGATCAACCAGGACAATGACAGCGAAATTGTCCGCTTCGACCTGAGCGAGGACGCCGCTCCGGAGACCTCCATGATCTTCGCCGAGGTGTACCGCAATAACGGCGAATGGAAGTTCAAGGCTGTGGGCCAGGGCTACGCCACCGGACTGGCCGGCATCGCGACCGATTTCGGTGTTCAGCTGGGCTAGACTCGCCCTTTCAGCTACACCCTGCGGGGAGTGTTCCGCAGTCCGGGACACTCCCCGCCTCCGTATACGCAGCTCAACCAAGAAAAGGCTGGACCATGACCACACCGCTGACTCCCCCGGACGCCACCGAAGCCGCCCTGGTGCTGAACGCTCCGGAACCGCCCGCTCCGGTCGCTCCCGAGAGCGCTCCGGGCATGGTTCCGGTGCCGGAGGAACGCCGCGTTGAAATCGCCGCGCAGGCCAAGTCCTTCATGGATGAAGTGTCCAAGCTGGATGCGCGCAGCCCGGAATTCACCGCGCAGGTGGATTCCATCAACAAGCTGGCCGGCTCCGAAATGGTGCAGTCCGCCGGGTATTCGTCCCGTCTGCTGGACCGTTCCTCCACCTCGGTGAACGGTGCGAAGAAGTCCGGCAACGATGCGCAGAAGAAGGTCGCCACCACTCTGGGCGACCTGCGCAGCACCGTTGAGGACCTGACCCCGAACCAGGCGAACCTCGGCACCGGCCGCAAGATCCTGGGCATCATCCCGGGCGGCAACAAGCTGGCCAAGTACTTCCAGAAGTACGAGTCCGCCCAGGTGCAGCTGGACAAGATCATCAAGGCCCTGATGGCCGGCCAGGATGAACTGCTCAAGGACAACGCTTCGCTCGCCGGTGAAAAGGTGGAGCTGTGGAAGACCATGCAGACCCTGAGCGAATACTCCGTGCTCGCCGAGTCCCTCGACGCCGCCTGCGTGGAGAAGGTGGACAAGCTCAAGAACGCCGGGCAGATTGAGCAGGCCAACGCCCTGGAGGCGGATGTCCTCTTCCCCATCCGCCAGCGCCGCCAGGACATCCTCACCCAGCTGGCCGTCTCCGTGCAGGGCTACCTGGCCATGGACCTGATCCGCAAGAACAACGTGGAACTGATCAAGGGTGTGGAACGCGCCCGCACCACCACCATTTCCGCGCTGCGCACCGCAGTGATCGTGGCCCAGGCCCTGGCCAACCAGAAGATGGTGCTGGACCAGATCGACGCGGTGAACACCACCACGAACAACATGATCCTGAGCACCAGCGAAATGCTCAAGGACCAGACGGCCCGGATCCACCAGCAGGCCTCCACCTCCGGCGTGAGCGTGGAAACCCTGCAGAAGGCCTTCGACAACGTGTACCAGACCATGGACGCGATCGACACGTTCCGCTCCGAGGCGGCCCGCAACATGGAAGGGACCGTGAAGTCCCTGGAGTCCACCATCACGCAGGCCCGGCCCTACCTCGAGCGCTCCCGCCAGAGCGAGTCCCGCTAGATGCCGCCCAGGACAGCTCCGGCGGAAAGGAGCCGGCCATGCCGGTAGGCAGATTCTTCGGGTCCCTCTTCGGCAACTCGCCCGAACCGGACCCGGCGCCGGAGCTGTCCGCACCCGCCTCGCCGTCGGGCCCCGACGCCGAGCACCAGGAGACCGTAAAGTCCCTGGAGAACCTGCGCACCGCGGTGCGCAGGGCCGGCGGCGCCCTGCCGACCTCGGTGACCTCCATGGTCCGGCAGATCGACGACATCCTGGCGCCGCTGGTGGAGTACGTGGGCAGCCACGGTGCCTCCACCGAGCAGCGCGTGCTGCTCAACGCCATCATTACCAATTACCTCCCCACTCCCCTGCGCGCCTACGTGGCCCTCAGCGACCGAGAGCGGACCGAGACTTCAGAGGCGACCACATTGCTCGTTGACCAGCTGACCATCCTGGAAGGCATTGCCCGGGACCTGGAGAACCAGGTCCGCACCGGCGCCATTGCCGAACTGTCCTCACACGGACGGTTCCTCGATGACAAGTTCTCCCCCTCCTCCCTGACCTTCGGAGAGAACTGATGGGAACCCTTGTAGCCGGCGCCAACGCCGCCCTCACCGCGGAAAACCCGGGCCTGACCTCCGTCATGGTGGGACTGGGCTGGGACGTGATCCCCAGCCGCGGCCCCGCATCCGAACTGGTTCCGCTGACGCTGCTGTGCGGCTCCGACGGCCGGGTGCTCTCCGACGCGCACCTGGTGTTCTTCAACCAGATCGCCAGCCCGGAGGGATCCGTCGTCTTCGAGGGCGACGACGATACCGAGCAGATCGACGTCGACCTGTCCCGGGTGCCGGATGCCGTTTCGAAGATCGTTTTTGCCGTGTACGCCGATCCGGAAATGCGCGGACCCGGCACCTTCGCAGCCGTGCGCAGCGCGTACATCCGTGTGGCCCGGCCCGGCGGCGGAGAGCTGGTCCGCTTTGACCTGCCCGCGGCCAACCGGGACACCATCACCGCGATGATGTTCGGCGAGCTGTACCGGCACCGCACCGACTGGAAGTTCCGCGCCCTGGGCCAGGGGTACACCACCGGCCTGCGCGGGCTGGCTGCCGACTTCGGATTCGACCTCTAGTCGATGGCTGTTAACCGTTCGTCGGCCGTCCGCACCGACCTTCCCTTCCTGAGCCGCCGGGTCAAGCCGCGCGCTGCGGCTCCGGCTGCACCCCCGGCTGCCGCCGCACCGAGCGCTGCGTCGGCACCGTCGGCACCGCGGACGACGCCGGCTGCTCGGCCTGCTTCAAGGACGCCTTCGGCGGCCCCGGCACCGGGTTCCCTCTCGCTGTCCCCGCCGCCCCGGCAGGAGGCTGCGCCGTCGGTCTCCCCGTCGCTCTCGCTCGGCCTGTCCCCCAATGCCGAGGCAGCCAGCAGCCGAGCCGGCGCTTCCACGCGGCCGACGTCGCCGTCCGGCTCGCCCGAGCCGGTGCGCGTCGCTCCCCTGCACAGCCGTCTCTTTGCGGCGCCGGGCATGGGCGACCTGCGCAGCCTGGACCGGCAGCACCCGGTGGTGCGCCTGACCCCGATGGAATCGGCGGTGGGCAGCCTGGTGGTCGCCGGAACCGTCCGTGCGGTCTGGGAAGGGCCCGGGTACAGCACTGGTTCCATCTCCTCCGGCGAGTTCGAGCCGGAAAACCTGGACGGTGTCCTGGTCTCCACTCCGGGCAACCGCCCGCTGGTCGGCTACGAGGGTGACCTGGCTCTGATCCCGCTGCGCCACGTCCGGAAACTGCGCCGCGCCCTGTTCTTCCCGAAGCCCAAGCAGCCCATGAGCGTGGGGCTCTACAACGGCAAGTCCGTCACCATCCCGGCAAAGGCAGGCCAGCGCAGCTTCTACGCGCTCTCCGTCATCCGCATCGGCGACGTTCTGGAACTGCGGGCCGAAGAATTGCCGTACGGAATGGAGTTTCAAGCCATCTGGGAGGCCTTCGGGTTTCACATGACCACCCGTCTCCCCTACCAGGGGCGGTAACGCCGTGCGCCATTTCTCCTACCTCAGCGAGCCGGAAACCGCCCGCCTGTTCCACCTCCCGCCCCAACAGCTGACCCTTGATTCCGACGCCGCCCTGCTGGCCACCGCCCTCGGGGCCACGCTCTACAGCCCCGCGACCCGGCCGGAGCTGGTCAAGGACATCCGCAAGCAGGCCGCCCGCGGAGCCGTCAGCATGGTCATCTGTTTGGAGGATTCCATTGCCGACGCCGAGGTCCCGGCGGCCGAAACCAACGTAGTGGGTGCCCTCGCCGAGCTGCACGCGGCCGGTGTCCGGGAACCCGGCGGCCCAGAAGACCTGATGCTCTTCGTCCGTGTCCGCACCCCCGAGCAGCTCCTGAGCCTGGCCGAGCGCAGCGGGCCGGCCCTGGACGTCCTCTCCGGGTTCGTGATTCCGAAGTTCGAGAACACCACCGGCGCTGCCCAGCGTTTCCTCGACGCCCTGCACACCGTGAACGAGGCCCGCTGGACTGCCGATCCCGGCGCCCGTCCGCTGCGCATCATGCCGATCCTCGAATCCCCCCTGATGATCCACGCCGAAACCCGCACCTCCACCCTCACGGGAATCTTCGAGGTGCTGGAAGCCAACCGGCCGGACATCCTGGCCGTGCGGATCGGCGCTACGGACATGTCCAGCGCCTACGGGCTGCGCCGCTCCCGGGACCTCACCATTTATGACGTCAAGGTGGTCTCGGCGGTGATCGGCGACATCGTCAATATGCTCGGCCGGCCGGACGGTTTTGTCATCAGCGGTCCGGTCTGGGAACACTACAGCTCCGGCGAGCGGCTGCTGCGCCCGATGCTGCGTTCCTCCCCCTTCGCGGACGCCGACGAACTGGGCCTGCGCCAACGGCTGCTGACCGCCAACCTGGACGGACTGATCCGCGAAATCGAACTGGACCAGGCCAACGGGCTGCTCGGCAAGACCGTCATCCACCCCTCGCACGTCCCCCTGGTCCACGCCATGTCCGTGATCAGCCACGAGGCGTACCTGGATGCCCTGCACATTTCCGGAGCCTCCGGGGGCGGCGCCGCGGCGTCGCCGTACCGCAACAAGATGAACGAAATGAAACCGCATCAGGCGTGGGCAGCTTCCACCCTCGTCCGGGCCGCCGCGTTCGGCGTCGCGGCCCCCGACATCACCTATGTAGATCTTCTGGAAGCGAGCATGAATTGAAGCACCACCCCTGGACCGGCGGATTTGTAAACCAGGCCCTGGGAGTGCGGATCACCTCGGATCCCGCTGCGCTGTTGCCGGTGGAGGACCTGGTGGGACTGGCGCTGCGCCGGAACCCGCGCCGGGCCCACCTGCTGGTGTCCCGCGTACTGGCCAAGCATGTGCCCACCGAACCCGCCCTGGTCCTGGCCGCCGGCGAGCTGCTCGGCGCACTCACCGGTGCGGCACTGGGCAGCACCGTGGATGAGGCCGTGCTCCGCAGTGTCGCCGGTGAGCTCGGGGCGGTCCTCGAGGACGGCACCGATACCGGGAACGACGCCGGCGGGCGGCACACCGCCGCCCGGTCACTGCGCGCCCGGCTGCAGTATGCCCGCGAACGGCTCTGGGAGCTGCCCATTTCCCACCCCGCCGTGGTGACCATCGGCTACGCGGAGACCGCCACCGGACTCGGCCGGCTGGTCGCCGACATGCTGGGCTCCTACTACATCCACTCCACCCGGCACGCCCCGGCAGGTGCCGTGGCCTACGGCGCGTTCGAAGAAGCCCACTCGCATGCCACCTCCCACCGGCTGCTGCCCGTGGACGCCTCGGCATTGAACACCCCGGCACCGGTGGTGCTGGTGGACGATGAGCTCAGCACCGGCGCCACCGTCATCAACACCATCACCGAACTGCACACCGCCGCACCGCATCCGCTCTATGTGGTGGCCTCGCTGATCGACCTGCGTTCCGACGCCGACCGGGCCCGCTTCGACGATCTGGCCGAAGAACTGGGCTGCAGCATCCGCGTGGTCGCACTGGGCACCGGCAGCATCGAGCTCGGCGAAGACATCCTCGCCCGGGCGGAGCAGCTGATCGCCGGGCTTGCGGAGCCGGTGCCTTCCGCACTGCCGACCGTGCTGCCTGCCGTACCCGGGGCTGGCGCTGCTGCCGCCGTCGCCTTCGCACCCGCACCCGCCGCTGCGGCACCCGCCGCCTCCGAAGCCGATGCTTCCGAACCCGGCACCGTGACCGTGCTGGACTACTCCGGCACCGCACGCGGCCTGCACAGCGACCGGTTCGGCAACCAAGCCGGCATCTCCTCCGAATACCTCGGCTCCCTGCCGGACGCCCTGCCCGGAGCCGTCTCCGCCGAGAGTCTGGCCCTCATCGCCTCCCGCATCTCCGCCGCCCTGCCCGCCGAGGCGGATCCGGTGCTGGTGCTGGGCTGCGAGGAGTTCATCCACGTGCCGCTGACCATTGCCAACGCCTTGGCCGAAGCGCTGCCGGATGCCGCCGTCCGGTTCTCGACCACCACCCGCTCCCCCATCGTGCCGATTGACCGGCCGGACTACGCCATCCGCAACGCCGTGGACTTCTCCAGCCACGACCTCACCGAGGACGGCCCCGGTCCCCGGCACGCCTACAACGTGGGTCCCCTCCGGGACGCAAACGGCACGGAGGCCGGTTTCGGCAGCATTGTCCTGCTGCCCGAACCCGGCACCGACCCTGCCTCGATCACCGGCCCGGGCAGCGTCACCGAGTCGCTGCGCGCGGTGACCGGCGCCGTCGTCGTTGTGCTGCTGCCTGCCGATGCCCCCACCCCCGGAGACTGGGACGCACCCGTTGAGGTTCCCGTGGCCGTGCCGCTGACCGGACCCGACTTCGGGTCCTATGCACCCGAGGACGTGACCTGGCTGCTCAAGGACCTGCGCGATGCGGCGCTGGAAGCCCCGACCGCTGAGCGGGAGGCGGCCATCCAGTCCGGCGGCGCCAACTACGCCGAGTCGCTGCCAATGGAGTATCTGCCTTCGGCCCAGTACCAGGATCTGTACGAGGAAGCGCTGCGCCGTTCCGCGCCCCGCGTCGCAGCTGCCGTCGGCACCGTGACGGAACTGGCGCTGGCCGCCCGGAACCGCGAGCCGGTGCTCGTCTCGCTCGCCCGGGCCGGCACTCCGATCGGGATCCTGATGCGCCGCTGGGCGCAGCGGATGCACGGCCTGGACCTGCCGCACTACACCATGAGCATTGTCCGCGGCGTCGGGATGGACGAAACCGCGCTGCGCTACCTGGCGCGGACGTACTCCCCCGAACGAATCCTGTTTGTGGACGGCTGGACCGGCAAGGGCGCCATCACCCGTGAGCTGACCGCCGCACTGGACCGGTTCGAAGCGACCGACGGTGTGCGGTTCTCCTCGGAACTGGCTGTGCTGGCAGATCCCGGCCATTCCGTGGAGCTGTTCGGCACGCGCGAGGACTACCTGATTCCGTCGGCCTGCCTGAACTCGACCGTCTCCGGGCTGGTTTCCCGCACGGTATTCAACAAGGACCTCATTGCGCCGCATGATTTCCACGGCGCGAAGTTCTACGCGCATCTCGCCGGCGCCGACGTGTCCCGCGACTTCCTGACCGCGATCGAGTCGCACTTCGACGACGTGCGGCCCGAGGCGGAAGCGGCTGCGGCTGCGTTGGCTGCCGCGGACCGGACCCCCACCTGGGTGGGCTGGCAGGCGGTGGAGCGCCTCAGCGAGGAATACGGCATTTTCAACGTGAACCTGGTGAAGCCCGGCGTCGGCGAGACCACGCGCGTGCTGCTGCGCCGGGTGCCGTGGAAGGTCCTGGTGCATCCGGGGGCGCTGGAGGACGTGGCGCACGTGCTGCTGCTGGCCGAACAGCGCGGTGTGCCGGTGGAGGAGGTGCCGGACCTGCCGTTCAGCTGCGTGGGCCTGATTCATCCGCAGTTCACCGCCGGTGCTGTGGGTGCCGACGGCCGGGCTGTTGCTGCCGGTGCCGGTGTTCCGGGGGCTGACGCGTGAAGACGATGCTCGCGTCCGATCTGGACCGCACCCTGATCTACTCCGCCAACGCGCTGTTCCTGAACACCGAGGATGCCCTGGCTCCGGCGATGGTGGTCGCGGAAGTCTACGAGGGCAAGCCCCTGTCCTATATGACCCGCGCCGCGGAAGCCCTGCTGGTCTCCGCCGCCGAAGCGTCCGTCTTCGTCCCCGTCACCACCCGGACCGTGGCGCAGTACCGGCGGATCCAGCTGCCCGGGCCCACCCCGGAGTACGCGGTCACCACCAACGGCGGCGTCATCCTGCACCACGGGGAGACCGACATTGACTGGCAGGCGTCGGTGCGCAGTCTTGTCACGACCGGGTGCGCGCCGCTGGCTGAGATTGAGGCTTACCTGGGCCGTCCTGAGTTCCATGAGTGGATTCTGAAGCTTCGTTCCGCCGAGGACCTGTTCGCGTACGCGATTGTGGACCGGGAGGCCCTCCCCGGCGAGTTCCTGCTGGCTCTGGAGGAATGGTGCGATGCGCGCGGCTGGACCGTGTCGCTGCAGGGCCGGAAGCTCTACTGCGTGCCCACGCCGGTCACCAAGCAGCAGGCCGTCGCTGAAGTTGCCCGCCGGATCGGTGCCGACCGCATCATCGCGGCCGGGGACTCACTGCTGGACCGGCCGATGCTGGAATGCGCCGACGTCGCCTTCCGTCCCGCGCACGGCGAACTGGACGACGCCGGCTACTTCGAGCCGCACCTGCAGGTCACCGAGGCGCGCGGGATCCTGGCCGGCGAAGAGATTGTCCGGCGGATGCTGGGACTGGTGCGGGCCTAAAGGTTGAAGCGGGGCGGGGCAGGGACGGGTCCGGCGACGGGCCGGTCAATGCCGACGACCCCCGCTGCGTAGCTGAGGAATTCCTCCAGCCGCCGGTTGAAGGTCTCCGGGACACCGAAGGACTTTCCGCTGCCGAACCGGAAACCGAAGGTGTCGAACGCATGGACCGACAGAGCAGCTCCGGTGCCGGATTCAGCCACGGTGAAGCACAAGGCGACCGGTATGTTCGCGCGGCCCTCGGCCGTCATGTTGCCCCATGTCCGGTACAGCGCGTTCGACCCCAGATGCACCTCCACCGAGGACTTTTCCCGTCGAACGTCCTCACCGTGAGATAAGAAGGCCGAAGCCAATGCGTCCAGAACCTCCTGCGGCGGCAGGGCCGACGTCCACTGTTCCTTCTTTTCCACTATCGGTTTGGTGCTGAACAACGGCATTGCGATACCCCCTGTTTGAGACTGGCTTGCTGGAGAAAGGCTTATTCGAGACCGGTTCCGTTGAAGGCCTGCTCGTAGAGAGCCGCCTGTTCAGGACCTAGTGCTCCTGACACCCGTAAGAGCACCGATCCCTTCAAATAATGGTGTTCGGCATTGTAGGCCGGGCCCTGGCCGATGTGCTGCTGGAGAAGGGACAAGCGGGCCTGGGCATCTGCTTCGACAGCAAATACCTCCACAACAGCTCCGCCGACCACGCTCTTTTCAGGGGCGGCAGCACCGGTGTCGGCAATCCACGCAGCCGACGTGTACTGGCCCGGCTGGCCGATGGACCCGGTTGAATCATTCGCTTCAGTCACTTCGGTGACAAATGTAATGGTCGGGACCGCTGTCTGCAGCTGCTGGGCAATGGTCATAGCAGTGACCGGCTGTGCAGCGTCGGCGGCCGGAGCGGACGTTCTGGGCGCGGACGACGTCGGGGCGGCGGGGGCCGGCGTGGCCGGGCCCGACGTCCCAGTGGTGGCGGGGGCCGTGGTGGCTGACGCCGATGTGCTCGGGGAAGCTGCGGAAACGGGTTGTTCGGATCCTTCATTGGAGGAGGTGCACCCCGCTAATCCCAGAGAACAAATAAGCACTACCCCGGCAATACTTCCCTGACGCATTCTTCCCCCAATAACTACGGACCGATTACCTGCCACAGCCTATCCCGCAAAAACTGCGGGTGCTCCGGGCCGTTACGGCTGACGGCAGAGGCACGGGCCGCCGGGTATTAGTGGGGAACCCCCTGCTGTCCATGCAGGCGGTAGAGTGCTCGCATGACTGAGCAGCATGAGGCCCCGCGGGACGGTTTGGATCGAGACGAGCGCCGGCGTGCAATCGACGCTGCCCTCGAATCCATCCTCACCAAGGACGCCGAACTGCTCGCCAGGCTCGCCGACGCCTGACGCCCGTAGCTGGCAATAAACCAGCGGCGCCTAGACGCGCTCCAGCAGCATCGACACGCCCTGGCCCAGCCCCACGCACATGGTCACCAGACCGCGGGAGGCACCCTCGCGCTCCATCCGGTTCAGCATGGTCACCGTGAGCCGGGACCCCGAGGACCCCAGCGCATGCCCCAAAGCGATGGCACCGCCGTCACGGTTCACGATCGACTCGTCCAGGTTCAGGGCGCGGATGCAGGCCAGCGACTGCGCGGCGAAGGCCTCGTTCAGCTCCACGGCATCGATATCGCCCAGCGACCAGCCGGCCCGGTCCAGCACCTTCTGCGTCGCCGGCACCGGACCGATGCCCATCACCGCGGGCGCCACTCCGGTGGAGGCGCCGTCGACAATCCGGGCCCGGGCATTCAGCCCCAGCCGGCGGACCGCGTCGGCACTGGCGACGACGACGGCGGACGCGCCGTCGTTCAGTGAGCTCGAGTTCCCGGCGGTCACCACGCCGTCGGACCGGACGATGGGCCGCAGCTTCGCCAAGGCCTCGATGCTGGTTTCCCGGCGCGGACCCTCGTCGGTCTTCACCACGCCCTTCTTGGTTTCCACCGGCACGATCTCATCAGTAAACCGGCCCTCGTCGACGGCGGCGAGCGCACGGGTATGCGAGCGCAGCGCAAAGGCGTCGGAATCCTCACGGGAGATCCCGTCCCGGGTCGCCAGCTCCTCGGCGGTTTCGGGCATGGAGTAGGTGGTGCCGGGCAGGTCGTAGAACTTCGGGTTGGTGAACCGTGCTCCGATCGCCGAATCCGCCAGCTCCCCCGGCTTGGCGAAGGCCTTCTCCGGCTTCGCCAGCACCCACGGCGCCCGGGACATGGACTCCACTCCCCCGGCCACCACAATGTCCGCGGCACCCGAGCGAACCATCTGCGAGGCGGTGATGATGGCGCTGAGCCCGGAGGCGCAGAGCCGGTTCACCGTCATGGCCGGCACGGTGTCGGGGAAGCCGGCGAGCAGGGTCGCCATCCGGGCCACGTTCCGGTTGTCCTCCCCGGCCTGGTTCGTGTTGCCCAGGAGCACCTCGTCGACGTCGGCCGGGCTCACTCCGGCCTGCTCCACCGCTTCCCGGAGCACCAGGGCGGCGAGATCGTCGGGGCGGACGCTCGAGAGGGCGCCGCCGTACCTGCCGACGGGAGTGCGGACAGCGGACACCAGATAGGCCTCATTCATGCTGGAAATAGTACTGCGCGCCGGACGAGTAATGTGACTTGGACAACACGCGCCAGGAGGAACCATGAGCATGCCCGCTACGCCGCCTTTGTCCCCTGCGGCCTCGCCCGCCGCCACCGCCGCACCGGATCTCGAAACCCTCCGGACGGCGTCGGACGTCCTTGGCCTGGATGGTCTCCTCACCGAGGACGAACTCGCCCTCCGCGCGAAAGTCCGGACCTTCGTGGACGAACGCATCCGCCCGAACATCAAGGACTGGTACGAGAACGCGGTGTTCCCGGTCGAGATTGTCCGGGAACTCGGCGGCCTCGGACTGCTCGGCATGCACCTGGAGGGCTACGGCTGCCCGGGACGCTCCGCCGTCGAGTATGGGATCGCCGCGATGGAACTGGAGGCCGGCGATTCCGGCCTGCGCACCTTCGTCTCGGTCCAGGGCTCGCTGGCCATGACCGCCATCCACCGCTTCGGCTCCGAGGAGCAGAAAAACCGGTACCTGCCCGGCATGGCACGCGGCGAACTGATCGGCTGCTTCGGGCTCACCGAACCCACGGCCGGCTCCGACCCGTCCAGCATGAGCACGCTTGCCCGGCACGACGGCGGCGGCTGGGTCCTGAGCGGCACCAAACGGTGGATCGGGCTGGCCTCCATTGCCGACGTCGCCGTGATCTGGGCGCAGACCGACGACGGCGTCCGCGGCTTCCTCGTCCCCACGGACAGCCCCGGCTTCTCCGCCGTGCCGATTGAACCGAAGCTGTCCATGCGCGCCTCGATCCAGTGCGATGTGTCCCTGGCGGACGTGCGGCTGCCGGACTCGGCGCTGCTGCCCGGCGCGAAGGGACTGCGCGGACCGTTCTCCTGCCTGAACGAGGCCCGCTACGGCATCCTCTGGGGCTCGATGGGCGCGGCCCGGGACAGCTACGAGGAGGCGTTGAAGTACTCGCTGGAACGGCTGCAGTTCGACAAGCCGCTGGCCGCCTACCAGATCACCCAGGAGAAGCTGGTGAACATGCTGCTGGAAATCTCCAAGGGCGTGCTCCTGGCCATCCACACCGGGCGGCTCAAGGACGCCGGCACGCTGGAGCCGGTACAGATTTCCGTGGGCAAGCTGAACAACGTGCGCGAAGCCATCGCGATCTGCCGGGAGGCCCGCGCGATCCTGGGCGGCAACGGCATCACGCTGGACTACTCACCGCTGCGGCACGCCAACAACCTCGAATCGGTGCGGACCTACGAAGGCACCGACGAGGTCCACACCCTCATCCTGGGCCAGCACATCACTGGCATTTCCGCGTTCCGGTAGGCGGTTACCGGACCGCCGACAGGGCTACGTCGACGGCAGCCTGGCTGGCATCCGGCGATGAGTGCGGAGCGAACGACGACGACGGGGCCGGGCGCTGCGGTGGCTGCGGCGCCGGCGGCACCGGGAACTCCGGCGGAAGGACCGGGATATCGGGATCCGGAGCGAGCGGGTCCGGCCGGTCCGGCTGGCCCGGGAGCGTAGGCGGAACTGTGGGCGGCGTCGTCGGATCCGGGTTCGGCGGGCGGGTCGGCGGATCGGTAGGTGGTGTTGTTGGCTCCGTTGGCGGTTCCGCTGGTCGCTCAGTAGGTGGTTCCGTCGGCGGTGTCGTCGGCGGTCGGTTTGGAGGTTCCGTAGGGGGATCACTCGGCGCGGGCTGCGGCTGGTTGGCGGGCGGATTCGCCGGCGGCACCGTCTGGGCGGCCTCCCGTGCGCGTTCCTCCGCTGCCCTTTGCTCCGCCATATCCTGCTCCCGTTGGGCTTCACGTGCCTGTTCCTGCGCGCGTGCCGTCTCCGCAGCGGCCCACTCCTCCGCCAGCCGCTCCGCTCCGGACCTCTCGATCCAGACCAGCCGTCCGTCTGTGGTGTGCGTGCAGCGGTATTCGGTCTGCCGCTGGGTGCGTGCTTCCCCCGGCTCCTCGCAAGGCTTATTGGCAAGGGAATCATCAGCTTCGGTGGGCTCCCAGCCGGACGTATCCCCCAGCAGCGCATACCCATCCGACCCTGCGCCGGGCTCGTCCGTTGCCTGGTCGGCCGCGGGCTGCTGTGCTCGCCGCAGGATGGAACCGGGCGGCGGCGTCATCGGCGTCGTCGGGAGGGCGAAAAGGTCGGGCCGCGGCCGGAGCCCTTCGGCGTCCGAGGACAGCGGGGTCCGGCCCGGCTCCGGCGTGGAGACGATGCCAGCCACCATGCCGAGCACAAGCACTACTGCACCGAGGGACAAGGCGAACTTGCGTTGTTCAAGCGTGGCCAGATTGGCCCAGCTGCGGCGGCGGAAACCCAGCGCATAGAGCGCAGTGAATACCAGTAGGGATCCGGCGGCGAGCAGCCACACGAGGATGCCGAGGCGACCCTGCAGGGCCGCAACCAACAGCAATCCGGCGGCCAGTCCAACGACCAGCCATGCGGAGCGGGGATTCCCGCGGCCGGAACTTCGCTGACGCACAGACGCACCGAAGGGAGCTGCTTCTGGTGTTGATTCGTGCGACATGATGCCTCAGCGGTGTGGTGCCGGGCCTGCCTCCCCCGGTCCGCAGACCTCGGCTGGCTTCTGGAACGACAACGGGCCGTTAACGGACGTTGCCCTTGGAACCACGCTAGGCGGGTCCAAGGGCAACATCTAGGGCTTCAGCAAACTGCTTCGATCACTCGCAGCCGACGCCGTCGCCGTCGCGGTCCAGGTGCGTGCCGTACCCGGGTCCCCCGGCGTAGACGGGAGCGCCTCCGGCGTTACGGGCGGCCGTGCAGTTCGGGTAGTACACGCTTGCCGGTGGAGCGGGCGCGGCGGGCGCAGGCACTTCCGGGGCCGGGGCCGGAGCCGGCGGCACATACTGCTGGCGGGCCTGCTCATCGGCAATTCTCTGCGCTTCGGCGGCCGCAGCCTCATCGGCCAGCCGCTGCTCTTCCGCGGCCGCAGCAGCTGCCTCGTCCGCCACTCGCTGTGCCTCCGCTGCTGCGGCGTCTTCTGCCGCCTGTTTGTCTGCGGCTTCCTTGTCCGCCGCTTCCTGGCGCTCTGCAAGGAGTTTGATGGAGCTGTCCTCATCCATCCAGACGAGCATGCCGTTGTCGTTTTCGGTGCAGACGTAGACCACGGTTGACGTCGTCGGCGTGGCAGACGGCGTTGCGGACGGGGAGGCGGACGGCGAGGCCGTGGTCGTCGACGGTGAAGCCGAGGGTGATGCCTTCGCGGACGTAGTGGACGACGACGGCGTGGGGGTGGGAGTCGCCGTTGCTGCCTGCTCCTGCGTCCGGGTGGCGCCGGAGGTCTTGCAGGCCTTGTTGGCAATCTGCGTGACCGTCGGCGTCGGGGACGGAGACGGAGATGAAGTGGTCTTCGTCGGTGACGGAGTGGTGGTTGCGGCGGGTTCGGCCTGGTCACCGCCACAGCCGGACAGGACGACGACGGTGCTCAGCGCAACAGCACCGAAGCTAAGCGCCCGGGTGCGGGCGGATGAAACGGTGCCGCGGGTCATCGTTGACGCGGTGCGGCCGGCAGGCAAAACAGGCATTAGTCCCCCATGGACAAGACAGATGATGTGGATGCGAATGCATCGACCCACAGGCTACAGCAGTGTGGAGGATTAGTTGCACACCGGATAGCCCGTGGCGCCGGCCGGCAGGCGTCCCCGCTCTGGCAGAACCGCATTCCGGCCCCGTAACCTGCTTGGAGGCACCGCTTCTGGAGGCTGGGATGGACTGGATCTGGGACGTTCTCGGGCCGGCGGGCGGGGTGCTGATCGGCTTCGGTGCGGGCTGGGGAACCAGGCGCAGTCGAGACCGGCGGCACGAGTCCCGGGCACTCAACCAGCTGATCACCGACCTGCACCTGAAACGAACGCTGGCTCCGATCGACCCGCACCCCGCGCCCGCCGGACCGGCCGAGGCGCGGCACCGCTCGGCTGTTCAGGACCTGCGCGAGAACATCACGGAAACACTCGGGCACCTGGAGCCCGGCTCCGGCGCGACCGAGGTGCTGATGCGCATGGCGGCCGTGTGCAACCGCTACCTGCGCGATGTTGCGAAGGATCCGGAGCGGTACCAGTTCGGGCTGATGGAGCTGCGGCAGAATCTGGATGAGGACCTCCGGATCCTCACCGACGGCCGCCGCGACGTGCAGTACCTCAGCCCCGGGGAGGCTCCGCCGGGCAAGCGCGTGCCGCCGCCGCCGCCGTCGCGGGCGCCGTCGGCGTCGGCACCGGCATCGGCATCGGAGTCGTCGTCGTCGTCGTCCGGGAAAGCTACGCGCCCGAAGCGGACGCCCCGAACCCGTCGATAACAAACCCCGCCGTGACGCGCCCGGTGGCTGCTGCCGCTTCCGGAGAGTCCCCGCGGAGCAGCATGCCAAGGACACCGGTGAAGATCAGCAGCAGGTGGGCCGCCAGCGCGTCGGCGTCGTCGGCTCCGACCACGGGCACCGCGAGTTCCCGGAAGCGGTCGGTCAGCAGCTGCGTATCCTGCGACAGGGTCTCCGCGAGCTGCTGGCCCGGGTCGACCGTTTCCGCAGCGACGCCGAGCGCGGCGCACCAGCGGGCGGCGGACGTGCCCGAACGGTAGCTCGTCAGCGCGGGAAAGACCGCCAGCAGCCGGTCCCGATCCGTGGCCGCGGCGGCGATTTCCCGCTGCCAGGCCGCATCCCAGTTCTCCAGCCGGCGGCGCAGCGCCGCCGCGATCAGGCCTTCCTTGTTGCCGAAGTGCGCATACAGCGTCGCCGGCGCTACGTTGGCGCGCTGCAGGATCCGGTCCACCGGCGTCGCCGCGACGCCCTGGGTGAAGGCGAGTTCTTCGGCGGCGTCAAGCAGACGGTTTCGTGCGCTGGGTTGTGCAACCATCTGCACAGCATATAACGTACGTTTCAATGAAACGACCGTTACAGCCTTCCGTTCCGACCGCAGGCCCGCTCTTCGCGGTCGCCGCGGTGACCCTCATCGCCGCGACCTATGGCCTGGCCCGCCTGGGCTACGGCCTGTTCCTGCCGGCCTTCTCCGCCTCCTTCGAGCTGACTCCGGCCGTCGGCGGGCTGCTCTCCTCCGGCGCCTCGGTGATCTACTGCGTGTCGGCCGGACTGGGGTTCATCTACGCGCCCCGGAAACCGCGCCTGATGACGATTCTGGCCGGCTCGACGGCGGCACTCGGCTCCGCGGGGATCGCCGCGGCTCCGTCGACGGGCCTCTTCGCCGCAGCCGTACTGCTGGCGGGGATGGGCGCGGGCTTCGCCTCCCCCGCCCTGGTGGAACTGGTGCAGCGCAACACGAAGCCGATCCACGCGGCGAAACGGCAGTCGGTGGTGAATTCCGGAACCGGTTTCGGGGTGGTGGCGGCCGGGCTGCTGGCCCTGATGCTGGGATCCTCGTGGCGGCTGGCCTGGGGGCTGATTGCCGTGATCGCGGTGGCGGGGACGCTCGGGGTGCTGCGGTCGGATGTTTCGCGGCGTCACAGCATCGAAGGCGCTGACTCGGACGACGCCGGGCGCCGGGAACGCAGCGGAAGCCAACCCCGCGGTCTAGAGCTCGGCGTGCTGACCGCACTGAAGTGGCCACTGGCTGCGGCCTTCCTCTACGGCGTCGGCTGCGCCGCGGTCTGGGTGTACGGCCGCACCCTGCTCGAGGACTCCGGCGGCATGCCGGTCGCCCTCTCGGCCGGGGCATGGATCGCCCTTGGTGCCGGCGGCGCCGCCGCCGTGCTGACGGCCCCGTGGCTGGCCCTGCACTCGATCCGCTTCACCTGGCCGGTCACGGTGCTGGCCACCGCCGCCGCGACCGAAGCGATGGCTCTTGCACCGGGAAGTACCGCCCTCGCCTTTGCTGCCGCTGCGCTGTTCGGACTCGCCTACACCGCTGCGACGTCGGTCCTCATCATCTGGGCCACCGCCACGGCGAGCAGCAGTGCCGCCGGCACGTCGGCCCTGTTCATCAGCCTCATCCTCGGCCAGGCCGCCGGGGCGGCCCTGACCGGCGGGCTGATTGAGGCGTCCGGTTTCGGCCTGGCGTTTGCCGTTGCCGCGGCGGCATGCGGAGTCAGCGCGGCCGGAGTTCTTGCCCGGACCAAAACCGGCACGGAGGACGAGCTTCGGCCTTCGCGGGCCGCGCACTAACCGGGGAACCGTCCGCTTGGATTGCGCCGGCGTTTGCCCCGCGAAACAGCGAAGCCAGCGGATGTAATCCGCTGGCTTCGGTTGCAGCCTTCCACCGACCCCCCACAGGCAGCGGATGCTACAGATACGACGCGCCGAGACGCGCCCCAAACGGGAACGGAGAAACCTTTGAGGTGGAGCCTTCGGCCGTGACCCCCCAGTCACAAATGCACGAATTCCTCATCGGCCCCGTCCGCCGTCTAGAAACTTTTTCCATGTCTCACACATGTGTGAGACATGGGTGAGACGCTACCACCGCTCATGGTCCGGGTCAAAGTTTTCCGAGCCCGGTGGCGCTTCGAAGAAAGCCGCTGCCCGTCCCGAAGCAGCCCGGACCGGAAGGCTAGTTATCCTCGTCCAGGATTTTCGTGATGGCCTTCAGCGCCTCCGGATCCACCGGCCCCAGGGCCCGGGCCGCGAAGTTCCGCACCTCGGCCCGCCGCAGGCTGCGGAGCAGCTCCAGCTCGGCCTCGACCCGCTCGGGCAGGTTTCCGTCCTCCTGCAGCAGGTAGTCGGGATCGACGTCGAAAACGGCGGCGATGGCGCGCAGCGCTTCCTCGGGAACCACCTGCTCCTTGCCTGATTTCAGCAGCGACCACCGGGTGCGGGAAAGGTAGTAGCCGGCTTTCTGCGCCCCGTCCCGGATGGCCGGGTAGTCGAAGGGCTTGCCGGAGTCGGACATGATGACGTCCAGCAGGAGATTGATCTTCCGGGCGAGCGTTTCGGCTCGCCGGATGCCCGCAGCGCGCTCCGGGGGAAGATCAAAGTCATTCACGTATGTCAGCTCCATGTCATAACTGCGAGGAAACAGCAGAAGGTGGCCAGGCCCAGGGCCGCGCCGGACAGCGCCTCCCGCCGAGTATGTTCCCCCAGGGACACCCGGCTGAAGATCATCAACGGCGATAGTATCAACAGCCACGCCCAGCCCGCCCCGTATGTCGCGATGACCCAGAGCACGCCGAAGGTCAGCACCGACACATGCGCCGACACGTTGAGCCAGCGCCGGAAGAAGACAAGGCCCACGTTGCCGAGCAGCAGCCCGGTCACCGTTGCCGGCACCGGCGCGGCCACGGGCAGGAGGAAGCAGACGACGGCGGCGGCCAGCATCAGGACAGCCACGAGGGTGGTCCGCCGGCTGTCCGGTACGCCGCGGCGCCGGAACAGACCCTTGGTCCCCTTGTAGACCGCTCCGGGCACCACGACGACGCCGGCCAGGAGCAGGGCGACGCCCACCGGTCCCAGCCCCGCCTCGATCCCCGCAGCAATGATGAGGACCGCCAGCACCAGGGCCGGCGGCAGGATTTTGGAGTACCAGCTAGCCGCCGGCGATAACTTCGCGGCGGGCCGGTGTTCCGTTGTCTTCAATTCGTGTGCCTATCTCGTCAATAACGTGTACTTCCTCCGGTGACAGCAGTCCGGGGCGAAGCACCCGGATGTCGCCGATGAGGATGAACCAGCGGTAGAGCTGGGTCTTGGAGGTGCGGGCGTTCAGGGATACGTTGGCCGCGTCCATGGCCCGCTTGCCTTCATCGGTCGTCGCCAGGCGGCGCACGATCGGGCGCAGAGCGTCCAGATCCCCGGCACGACGACGGCGGGCAGCGGCGGCGGTTTTCATGCGGGCGGAGGACGGCACCGCGAACCCGGCGGCGAAGCACAGCAGGGTCAGCGCGATGAGGACCCGGTAGCCGATGTAGAGGGCGAAGGACGCCTCCACACCGGAATATTCCAGGCCGATCAGCAGCATTTTCATCAGCACGGCTCCCACGCCGGCTCCGCACCCTGCGCTGACGACGCCCAGTCCCCTACCGAATTCCCGGGATTCCCCGCTCTTGTCCCGGCGCAGGCAGGCCACCCCGGTGTACCCGAGGACAACGCCGATCCAGGCGAAGAAGCTCGCCTGGTACGGGGCAATCGTGGGGATGGACGCGAAGGCGTCGGTGAAGTTGGTGGCCGACCCTGGAGTATCGGACACCAGGAGCAGGGCCGTCTGAATCACGGCCATAACAATGCCCATGCCGATCAGCGCCTTCATGTGCCGCCCGCCGTCGTCGTCCGACCTGCCGGTGGCCTTGAGCAGCAGGCGGCTCAGTTCCGTCATGCCCGCGCCCATGAAGAGGTGGACAATCAGGTTGAGCAGGTTCCGCTCCCCCAGCAGGGAGTCGACGAAGACGTAGATCTGGTCAATGTTCAGGGTCGCGCCGACGGCCACGGCGGCCATGCCGGGCAGGATGCCCGGTTTCCAGCCGAAGCGCAGGCCCACCAGCCGGATGATCACCACCGTCCAGAGGGCGGCGGCCGGCAGCATCTGCAGCGTAATCACAGGAAGGTCCGTTCAAAGGTGCTGGGGCTCTCGCGTTCCCGGGGCAGCAGGGCCAGCGAGAGCAGGTAGGCCACCTGTTCGGCGGCGCGCTCGGTCTCGTTCCAGGCGAGGGACCGTGCCAGCATCCGCCGGATTCCCTTGCGGCTGCCGATGTGCTGGAACAGGGAGGGCATAGTGGTGTCCACTCCCCCGCATCCTTGGTGGCGCAGGAGGATGTGCCCGAACTCGTGGCAGGCGGCGTGGGTGCGGTGCAGCCGGTTGTCGCCGGAGGGCAGCAGGATGATGGACTTCGTGTCCTTCTCGATCCAGAGACCGGTCACGGAGGGAATGACGGCGGAGTCGATGTCGCGCAGTTCAATGGGTTTGCCGTGCATTCGAGTCACGGCGGCGAGCAGTTCATCGAAGGTGACGTGTTCGCCCAGCTTCAGTGCGGCGACCACTGCTTTTGAGGTTGTCCGTTCGCCGGCGGACTTCCTATAGCGCGCTGTCATTCATTCCCCATCGTTGGTTTCCCCATCGCTCCTACGCAAATGTGGAAAGAGACTGCACCGACTTTATCGCAGCTTGAACAGGTCCTAGGGCAGCAGCATGGCGGCGGTAAAGGTCAGGCATCCGGCAATGTGTCCGGCCAGGACCTGGGTGGGAGTGTGGTCGCCGAGCTTCACCCGTGACCAGCCCGTGGCCGAGGCGAGCAGCAGGGCCAGCGCCGCACCGACCGCCGGGATCGGTGTCAGCAGGGCCAGCCCGAAGTAGGCGGCGACGGCGGAATGCACCGACAGCTTCCACACCAGGTTCGCGGCCAGGCACAGCATCATGCCGATGAAGACGGCGCCGATTTCTCCGAACATTGCGGCCGGGGCGTCCAGCAGGAACAGGAGCAGCGCACCGATCCCCAGGGACACTGCGGACGCGACCAGGATCGGTGCCCGCTGGGTCCGCACGCCCACGTGATGATCGGTCACCCTGCCGCGCCGCTTCAGCACCAGGATCCCGGCGAAGGGCAACCCCACGGTGAATAGCGCCGCTGTGATGCCCTGCAGCCAGGTCACGCCCGGAGTGAGCAGGGGCTGCAGCAGCAGGAGAACGCCCACGAGGACAGTCGGGGCGGAAACTTCCGTGACGATGCGCGCCAGGCGGGTGGAGGCTGTGGAGGCGCGCGATGCGGGCGGCTGCAGGGTTTCGGGCATCCGTCGATTCTACTGGCGTTGTAGCCGCCCCTGGGGGCGGCATTCGCGCTGCCCGACTGCCGGCCGGTTCCCCCGCACCACCACCGCTCAAGCAAAGCCGGGACCTCGCTGCTCCGGAAACCCGGAAACAAAACCGAGCAATTTTAGAGGACTTCCGAGCCAGATGGGAGCGGCTTTCCTACCCTGCTCGGGGTTTCGGCCGAGATCCGTGAAGGCCCTCTCGATTGCGCGCATGCTGGGCCCGTACCGGCTCGACAGACGAGGACCCATCATGTCAGAGAACCAGCCGCTTGATCCCCGAAACCAACCTCCCCAGAACCCGCGCGACGCGCGTGCCCAGGCCAAAGCCGACAAGGCCTATGCCAAGGCACGCCGCCCCTGGTACAAGAAAAAGCGTTTCATTCTGCCATTGGCACTCATTGTCTTGATCGTGATCATCAGCATCGCCACGATGTCGGGCGGCGGGGGAAACGATACTGCTGATCCGGATTCATCCTCGGACCCGACCGCGACCGAAACCTCCGAGCCTGCCTTCCCAGGAGCGCAGGACAGCGACGTGATTGGCCAGGCAGGCGACCCGCTGGTTTTGGGAGATATCACCGTCACGTCAACGGCGTTGAGCCCTGGCGATTCAACCCTCGGGCCTACTCTTTGCACGACGGCGACCATCCAGAATGGGTCAGATGAAACGATCGATTTCAATGCCTTTGACTGGAAGCTTCAAGCGCCTTCAGGAACCATCAGCAACGCTGGCGTGACGGGGAGCTCCAACATTCTGGCAGGCGGACAGGTAGCACCGAGCGGCACCGCAACCGGCGATGTCTGTTTCGACAACGCTGCGGCGGAGAGCGGCAAGTACATCGTCCTCTACGAGCCAATCTTCTCGTTCTTCTCGGACCGAGGTGCCTGGATCAACACCGTCTGATCCGAGCCGCCGCCAGGCCGGCTGCGGTCCGGGATGGATGGTGATGCCGTCCACAATGGCCGGTGGATGGTGGCCAGATCCCGGTCGGCGAGGTGGACACGGGTTCAGCTGCATGACGGCCCGTTTCCGGAAAGGAGGGAATCAGGACTCATTTTCCCGAGTGTGAGCGTGACAATGGGGCATGGATGACCGCGGCGCTCTGCTTAGAGCGGTGAAGCTGTTTCACACGTTTGCATGGTTCACCATTGAAAGCTGCATGCTTTATGTCCTGTACTCCGGCGGCCGGAAGCGGTCAGACCGGAGGGCAGGCATCGCGGCCGCGGTGGTCGCCGTGGAGATACTGGTCTTCGCCGGCAACGGATTTCACTGCCCGCTTACTGCGGTGGCACGAAATCTCGGAGACAGTACCGGGTCTGTCACCGACATCTATCTCCCGCAGTGGCTGGCCAAGAACCTTCCCGCCATCCACGTCCCGCTGATCATTGCTGCGGTGGTCCTCCACTGGCGGAACATCTCGGCCAGGAAAGCGGCGGATGAAAACACCGCGCAGGTTGTCGACGCTGCCGGTGCTGCCCGAAGTCTGCCGGCTCCGTAAACAAATGGGCGCCGCCGACGAGCTCGTGGTGGGTGACTATGCCCGCGAGCCGCGCGCCGTCGTCGTCACTAATCCAGGCCATCCCGGATGATCGGGCAGTCATGCAGTGCCCGCGGCCGCGGCCGAGCTCGGCGCCCACAATGGGGACCACCTCGACGCCGTAGATGCGCAGCGCCGCATTGGTCTGGGTGTTGCGGTCATAGGTGAACACCACGCCCGGTTCCAGCGCGACGGCGTTGTTCGCGCTGTCCCACTGCTGGCGTTCGGAGTCCGGATGGAACAGATAGATGGCCTGCATCAGCAGGATTACGTCGTGCCGGGCCGGCCAGTAGAAGATTCATAGCGGCAGCTGGTACCCGGGTCGGGCCCAGCAGGTCGTGGAGTTCGAGACGTCGAAGCCGCGGCTGGTCATCTTGGCGACGAAGTCCGCGTGGTCGCGCTGGACGATCCACCCACATGACGTCGTCGAGCAGCAGGTCTTCACGGTTGGTCGGTGTGAGCCGTTCGTGGGTCAGACCCGGGGCACAGACCAGAACCTTGCGCAGCTTGCCCACCTCCGGGTGCATACCGCAGGGCGCGGCACGCCCTCTGCTCAGAGCACTATCCAACCCCGGGTCAGGGCGAGCACGCCTGCAACGGCTCCTGCCAAAGTAATGAGGAAAAGAACCAGCTCCCCTCCCCGGAAAACACGCTGCCCTTGTTCACGACGGGCAATCACGAACAGGACGGTGGCGGGGGCGTAGAAGATCATCGAAAGCAGCACCAGGGGCAGCCCGGCGGCATAGACCAGGAACACTGAATAAATGGTGGCAATGACGGCAATGGCCAGGTCGCCCCGCCGGGTGCGGCTCGGGGCTCCTTCATACGATTCCCCGCTCCAACCGAGCTTGAGAGCGTAGAGGGCCGCGAAAAGGAGGGAAAACAACGTCAGGACCGCGGTCATGTCCAGTGCGAAGTCGAAGGCATCCCCGGAGAAGTAGGTGATGACCATTACCAGCTGGCTGAGCAGGGTGCTCAGCAGCAGGGCGTTGACCGGGACATCGTCCTCGCTGACCCGGGACAGGAACCGCGGCATGTCCTTCTCCCTGGCGGCCACATACAGGACCTCCGCCGCCATCAGGCTCCAAGCCAGGTAAGCCCCCATCACCGAAATGATCAGGCCTGCGCTGACGAACACCAGCCCCCAGGCCCCCACCCCCGCTTCCAGGACGCCCGCCAGGGATGGTTGGCGCAGCTCGGCGAGCTGTTCCATCGGCAGGACGCCGTAGGAAACGATCGTGACCGAGGCAAAGATGGCAAAGACGCTCAGAAATCCGAGAACGGTGGCCCGGCCAACGTCCTCCCGCCGTCGGGCATGGCGCGAATACACGCTGGCACCTTCGACACCGAGGAAAACGAAGACCGTCACCAGCATCGTGTTGCTGACCTGCTCGAACAGCGGCCCCGTATAGTCCGCACCGGTAAGGTTTCCCGCGAAGACGGCGGGGTCGAACAGGAAGACAGCAAACAGCACGAAGACCAGGATCGGAACAACCTTGGCGATCGTGACTATCCGGTTAATGGCCGTGGCTTCTTTGATCCCGCGCCTGATCAGGAAGAAGAATCCCCACAGCCCGGCCGAGGACAGCACGACGGCCAGGAGGGTGTCCCCTGCGCCCAGCTGCGGAAACAGGGCTCCCAGCGTGGACATGGTGAGCACCCAGTAGGTGACGTTTCCAACACAGGCACTGGCCCAGTAACCCGCTGCGGAGAAGAACCCCACGTAGTTTCCGAAGCCGGCCTTGGCGTAGGCGAAGACCCCCGCATCAAGCGCCGGTTTGCGCATGGACAGCCGCTGGAACACAAAGGCCAGCATCAGCATGCCGGAACCCGCAATCAGCCAGGCGACCAGCGCACCCCACACCCCGGTTTCCTCGGCGAAGCGCTGGGGCAGGGAAAACACCCCGGCCCCGACCATGGACCCGATCACCACAGTGGTGAGGGTCAGCAGGGAGAGTTTGGCTGCTGGGGCTTTGTCCCCTGAAGCAGGCGCATTAGACACGGTTCTTTTCCAATCGGATGTTGCGGCCACTGAGGCAACACCGCTTAGACATCTGTGGAGGGACGGACCGCTTCCTGCGGAGGCTCCTCCGTCAGCGGCTCACCACAATCCTCTCAGAGGGAGACGGCAGGGTCCGAATCGGCGGCCAGCACCCCGAGGCGGTTGCCGAAGGGGTCCCTGCAGTGGAAAGGCGTGTACCCGTCAAAGGCGGTGCGTTCGCTGGAGTCCACGTCGAAACCGTGGCCGGGGCCGCGGTCACATGCCAGCCGCGGCACGCCGCCGTCGTCGTTAGTCCAGGCCGTCCCGGATGATCGGGCAGGTCATGCAGTGCCCGCCGCCGCGGCCGCGGCCGAGTTCGGCCCCGACAATCGGGATCACCTCGACCCCGGCGTTCCGCAGCGCCGCGTTGGTCTGGGTGTTGCGGTCATAGGTGAACACCACGCCCGGCTCCAGGGCGACGGCGTTGTTCGCGCTGTCCCACTGCTGCCGTTCGGAGGCGGAGTAGTCGCCGGCGGTCTCCACCAGGCGCAGCTTTTTGTAGCCCATGGATTCGGCCACGACGTCTACGAAGCGGCGGTCGCGGTGGTCCCGCACCTCCAGGCCGGGGCTGCGGTCCGAGGGGTGGATGGTGAAGGCGTGGATGCCGTCCACGATGGCCGGGTGGATGGTGGCCAGGTCCCGGTCGGCGAAGGTGAACACGGTGTCCAGGTGCATCGCGGCGCGCAGCTTGGGCATGCCGGCCACCACGATCCGTTCGGCGGCCTCGGCGGCGAACAGCGACTGCGCGAGCTGGGTGATGGCCTGGCGGGAGGTGCGCTCCCCCATGCCGATCAGCACGGTGCCGTTGCCCACGGGCATCACGTCCCCGCCTTCCAGATAGGCCTGGCCCCAGTCCTGTTCCCCGTCGCCCCACCAGACGGTGGACGCCGCGTACTCCGGATGGAACCGATAGATGGCCTGCATCAGCAGGGTCTCGTCGTGGCGTGCCGGCCAGTACAGCGGGTTCAGCGTCAGCCCTTCGCCGACCCAGCAGGTGGTGTCTCGGGTGTAGAGGGTGTTAGGCAGCGGCGGCAGCAGGTACTCGGGCCGGCCCGAGGATTCCCGGGCCAGGGCGATGTAACCGGTGCGGTAGTCGGCGGGAAGGTCCGACGTCGCGAGCCCGCCGATGAGGTAGCGTGCCAGGTCCGCGCCGGTGAGTGAATCCAGGAAGGCCCGGGTGCCGGACACCAATCCGAGCCCGACCCGGTTGGCGACGATTTTCCGGTCCAGCAGCCAGGTCCGCGCCTCGGGCAGGTCCATGGTGGAGCCCAGCAGGTCATGGAGCTCGACGACGTCCACGCCGTGGTTCTCCATCTTGGTGACGAAGTCGGCGTGGTCGCGCTGGGCGTTCTCTACCCACATCACGTCGTCGAACAGCAGGTCTTCCCGGTTGGTGGGTGTGAGCCGTTCGTGGGCGAGGCCCGGGGCGCAGACGAGAACCTTGCGCAGTTTGCCGACCTCCGAGTGCACCCCGTAGGTGGCGGTGTTCGGGGTGGAGGCGGGAGTTATCACCGGTTGGCCGTCCTGCCGTAATGGCGTGGCGTTCTCGTTTGACGGATGGTCCTGCATGCTGCCCACAGTAGTTCCCCTTTTATCAGTAGCCTTACATGCATCTTTGCAGAAGGTATGCCCGGGTCCGAATTGGCAAGGTGCACCATCACAGAGTCAGGTTTCACAGAGCGACGATTGCGCTACTGGATCCCAATTTTCCGCCGCATCCTGCGCAGAATTTTCAAGGCGCAGTCCCTGCATAGTGAGCCCTCACTCAGGGATGCCAGGGGCACTTTGGGCCGACGCGTGGGGAAGGTGGTTCGCAGGTCCTCGCCGACGGACGCGTGGAGCGGGGAATACCGCTGATCTTGCTCAGAAAATCGGTGCCCACCAATGCGATGCGGGCAGGGCCTGCACCGACAGGGGTTCCCGCCATGTGAAGCATTGAGCCCTAAATCAGTGCGAGATGTTCGGCTAGGATCTCCTGCTGTTCCGTTTCTGTCGCGTAGCCGGCGAACTCCGGGCCGCGCCAGCTGCCGTCGAGTTGCCCGAGCAGGATCCTCCCATGCTGCCCGGAGCCCGGCTTCGTCCGCCAGCGACTAAATCTGTCAGCGAGGCGCTGTGATTCCAGCGACTTGCCTGCCGCCCGGGTAAGGCCGTCCCGGCCACGAGCAAACCCTGATCCACGCCGTGGATTGCTGTAAGTGGAACGGCGAGCACTACACTCCCGCGTCTTGAGGCAAAGGTCAAAGCTAAGGCCATAAGGCGTGAGATTAGGTTGGCGGTGGCATTGTGTGGCACGCGGCGCATTCGAGAACCGGCGCTGGCCCACTAAATCCGAACTGCCGGGCAGCACGGATAAGGTTAATCCATGCTTGCTCATGACTTCGTTATTCGCGCCGACAAGCGCCGTCTGACCGCACAACAAGGCCTCGACCCCGCAACCCAGCTCAGATTGGGCCAGCACTTCACGCCGCATCTAGCCGCGAAGCTCATTGCCTCGATCCCCCGCTTGCCGATCAGCGGGTCGTTGAAGATTCTTGACCCCGGAGCTGGGACTGGATCACTCCTGACTGCGCTCTATGCACGAATAATCGAAGAGGCACCGTCACTAGATGTTCATATCACTGCACTGGAACTTGACTCGGAAGTAGCCGAGAAACTGCGGGAGACGATGGAAGATCTCCAAACGGTTGCTGCCAGCGCCGGAATCAAGCTCACCACTGAAGTAATTGAAAGTGACTTCATCGCCATAGAATCCGCGGCCGATACAGATTATGACCTTGTCATAATGAATCCTCCGTACCAAAAGCTCCCCGCAAAATCTGATTACCGCACTGTGATGACCAAACTTGGCGTGCATACGCCTAACATCTACGCCGCGTTCGTCGCTCGGGGAATCATGCAACTGAAAAAGGGCGGGCAGCTCGTGGCGATCACGCCCAGGTCATTCACCAACGGTGTCTACTTTGAGCAATTTCGCTCGTATATCCTGGCTCATACTTCATTGGACCACATACATGTATTCGATAGCCGGTCCACCGTGTTCGCCGATACGGGAGTCCTACAGGAAAACATCATCTTCAGTGTTACCAAAAACGGAACCAATGATAGCGTCACCCTCTCGGCGTCCATAGGTCACGAACATGAAATTCGCACATTTGAAGTCCCAAGTTTCGATATTGTTCGACCAACGGACCGGCGTCAATTCATACGGATACCTGTAGGCCAAGGCGACGATGAGACCGTAACCAGGATGCTGGACTTACCAACTTCGCTTGACGACCTTGGCATATGCGTCAGCACTGGTCGAGTCGTTGATTTTCGCTCTCGAGAAAATCTCAGCCCTGGGGCTACCACTGGGTTTCCGATGGTGTACCCCGCCAACCTCTCCAACGGTCGCGTGGAGCATCCGAAGGTCACAGGTAAGCCTCAATGGTTCAATGCGACGACGGACAACGACCGTAATCTCTTGGTGCCTTCCGGTCATTACGTACTTGTCAAGCGATTTTCTGCAAAAGAAGAGCGCCGACGAATTGTTGCCGGAGTGTGGTCCCCAGACTCGAATGACATCGGACCCGTCGCGTTTGACAATAAGCTCAATTACTTCCACGCAAACGGCGTCGGCCTGGACCGAAAGCTAGCGGTCGGACTAACGCTCTGGCTGAACAGTAGTTTTGTAGACAAGTATTTTCGTACGTTCTCTGGCCACACCCAAGTCAATGCCACCGACCTTCGCGAAATGCGCTACCCAAATACGGACGAATTGCTTCAGATGGGAGAGGATTGGGAGGTCGGGCTCCCGACGCAAGATGTCCTCGACGAACTAGTCAGGATCAACATGGGGTGGAAAGAAGATAAGTGACTGCTGCAGCGCACAACGGCATAACAGGACAAGCATCAACGGCACGCGTCAGAGAAGCCGTAGAAGTACTCCGGCAGCTTGGCTTCGACCAAGGCCGCCTCAACGACCGATCCGGAATGATCCTGCTCGGATTACTTCAACTCACACCGGAAAAGCCTTGGTCTGAGTCGACTAACCCGATGCTTGGCACATCGGCGATTCTCGACTGGGTCAATGCCGAGTACGGAATGACCTATGCGCCGAACACCCGGGAGACGTTTAGGCGGCAAACGCTCCACCAGTTTGTTGCTGCGGGGCTGGTGCAGTACAACTTCGACAAGCCTGAACGCACGCCGAACGACAGAAACAACAACTACCGGATCGCGCCTCCAGCGTTGGAACTCCTTCGGCTCGTTGGGGAAATCGAATTTGACTCGAGACTCACTGAGTACCTCCTCGCGGCTCCGGGTCTTGCAACGAGGTACGCAGCAGAACGCGAGATGACCCGCTTGCCTGTTACGATGCCAGACGGCTCTGAGCTGACACTAAGCGCAGGCGGGCAAAACGTGCTCTTGAAATCGATGATTGAAGACTTCTGTTCCCGCTTCACACCTGGCGGAAGGGTACTCTATATCGGCGACGCCGACGTAAAGCTGAGCATCTTCGAGGAAGAGATACTCGGTGCCCTCGGGGTGGAACTGGACTTGCACGGAAAGTTCCCCGATTTGATCGTGCATATGCCGGAGAAGAATTGGCTTGTGCTCATGGAAGCCGCCAGTTCTCATGGCCCTGTTGATGCCAAGCGCTACGACGAACTGCGCTCGATATTTGCCGGGTCGACAGCCGGTCTCGTATATGTCTCTTGCTTTCCAGACCGAGCCACTATGCGGAAGTTCCTGAGCGAGCTTGCCTGGGAGACTGAAGCATGGGCGGCAGACGAGCCGACTCACATGATCCACCTTAATGGGTCGCGATTCCTCGGCCCCTATGAGGACGCCGCACTGCACAGCAAGTAGAGCCGGAGGGGGCCGTCATAGCGGCCCCCTCTATCTGTTGCCTACTGAACATCGGTTGCCTTTGATCGGCCCGAGACAGATGACCCCAACGAACACGCCGCACTCACTGTCCTTTCCCGGCAACATTCTGCGCTCGCCAAGAAGCGTATCCATCTCAACTCCTTGCTCGAGGCCCGCGCAGGCGAATTTCGCAAAACGGCGCTTCGGGCCGCCGCCCAGGTCGCCGACCATATTGAGTGGAACGAGCAACAAGAGCCGCATAGGTCCATCGACGACGCGTACGACAAGGCTCAGGCCACCCTGAATGATGACCTGAGCGGTGCCTTGGAGCGGTTTGAGGACGGCGTGCGCCAGCTGCTCGAAGTCCAGTTCGACGACCTAGCTGCAGAAGTCCTGGAGATCGAAGCGTCCCCCTACGGACGTATTTCAGTTCGCCTTGGCCAGGCCGAAACGAGCGGCTTCGAAACACCGGACGTTGCGGTTCGACGCGGCGTCTCTCCGCGTCAGCAGATGCCGGCCTGGGCGGATGGGCTCTCGCAGCATCTAAAGAGTTTTAGTGAGGTCTGGGGGGCTGGCACCGGTACAAAAGCAGCCGCCGGCAGCGTGGGACACAAAGCGGTGTTGAAAGTCGGCAAGGCGTTCGGTAAGAAGTTCAAGCCGTGGGAGGCGGTGCGCTTCGCGAATAACGTCGGAAGAGTCGCAAGGGTGGGCAACGTTGCGATCACAATCGGGCAGGGGGTGTACGGTGTCGTCGCTGACGAGCGGTCAGCAGTGAGAGCCGAGCGGGAACGAACCCAGCGTCGTCGCGAGATTACCGATCAAATACTCGCCCAAGCCGACGGCATCGTGATTAGGGCGCTCCAGACAGTCAATGACGGCCTAGAAGAGCTTTTCAGGCCCGAGCTCCATCGCATCAGCAGACTCGCCGAAGAGATTCAGGGAACGCGTGCAACTAGATCTGGACACCGGGAACGGCTTCTTGCCGTCCGGGAACGAGCTGAAAGCACATTGACACGACTGTCAACGGCAAACGGCAAGGTGCTTCAGTATGACGGCGGCACGGCAACACCCTAAGTTGCGGCCAGTCTTTTGGATCCGTCCGGTAGATTACCCACCAGACCCCGGCACCAGCCGGAACGATAAGGGGGAATCGTGCGCTGCATACCGGAAGAGCCTGACTTTCAGGACGGACACCTAGCCGAACAGGCGGTCTGGAACTCCCTGCGCGCCCAGCTGCCCGACGATGTCGTACTGGCCCACTCGGTCCAGCTGCGGCACGGCCGCGCCGAACACGAGATCGACATTCTGATTCTCTGGCCCGGCGTCGGGGTCGCCGTCCTCGAGGTCAAGGGCGGCCGGGTGTCCGTGGAGAACGGCCAGTGGTACCAGAGCGACCGGACCGGCAAACGCCGGATGGAAAGCCCCGTCGCCCAGGCCCAGAGCGCGCAGCATGCCTTCAAGGACTGGATCGGCAGCCGCCTCGGCACTCCCCTGACCAGCCGCATCACTTACATGGCGTGCTTCCCCTATTCGGATGTCCAGCCCGGCTGGGAGATGGCCGGCACGCCGCGCAGCCTCGTCATCGACCAGGCGGAGCTGGCAAACGGATGCGCCGCAAAGATCCGGGCTGCCATCGAGATGGAAGGGCAGGGCGCCGTCCCGCTCTCCCCCAAATACGTGGAACGCATCATCCCCCACCTCTCTGGCAATCTGGCCGCTGCTGACCGTCCGAGCCTGGATGCTGCCGAGCTGGAGGACCACCAGGAACGGCTCACCACACGGCAGAAGGTACTGCTGGATTCCACCCGCTCCATCACCCGCGCCCGCTTCGTCGGCGGCGCCGGCAGCGGCAAAACCTGGCTCGCCGTCGAGAAGGCCAAGCGCCTCGCCAAGGACGGCCAGCGCGTCGGGCTGTTCTGCTACAACAAGGGACTCAGCGAGCACCTACGCCGCGAGGTCGCCGGCTGGCAGCAGGCCCGGCCGGTGTTCGTGGGCGAGTTCCACGACTATGTACAGTCCTTGGGCGTGCCCGACGGGTCCGGGCAGGAGTACTTCGACGAGGAGATGCCGCGCCTGCTCAAGGAACTCGCCGACGTCCTGCCGGTCGAGGAGAAGCTGGACGCCGTCGTCGTCGACGAGGCCCAGGACTTCGCCCCGCTGTGGTGGGAGGCGCTGCTCGCGTGCCTGAAGAAGCCCGACGACGGCGGGGTGTACGCCTTCATGGACGAGCGGCAGAACGTCTACGGCCGTTGGGACGCCGCTACCGCCGGAACGGCCGACGACCCCACTGCCGGGCTCGTCACCCTCCACATCGACGATAACCTGCGTAACACCAAACGGATCGCACAGACCTTCCGCGGGTTCGCCGGCGAACATTTCTCACCCCGCGGCGGGGACGGGCTGCCGGTGCGCCTCGTCGCCTCTGCCACCGAAGATGCGCTGGACGTCGCTAGCGACTGCGTGGATGCGCTCATCGACGAGGGCTGGGCGGCCAACCAGATCGCCCTGCTCACCACCAACAAACGCCACCCGATCCACCAGGACTATTTCGATTCCCAGCGCATCCGCGAGTACTGGAAGTCCTTTCACGACGACGACGACGCGGAGTTCTACGGGCACGTCCTGGGATTCAAGGGGCTGGAACGCTCGGTGGTGATCCTCTGTGTGAACGGGTTCAAGGACATGGCCCGTGCTCCGGAGCAGCTTTACGTGGGGCTGTCTCGGGCTCGGTGCCTGCTGGTGGTGGTTGGCGATCCGGTGCTGATTGCCGAAGCCGGCGGGCGGGAGCTGGAGCTGGCCTTGGGGCGGGCGGAGGGGTGGGCTCCTCTACCGGTGGAGCCCGATCATCGGTAATCAAACTGTCAGTGCAGCATAGTTGACTGGGCAAACATGAACGCGCAGAGCCGGTAAGATTACTTGGCTCCTCGTTCCTTCCTGGTAACCTGGAGAGCCGTACTGATTTTGGAGGACACCGTGATTCCCGTCGTTGACATCTTTGCTGGCCCTGGCGGCCTGAACGAAGGCTTCTCCAGCATCCGCGACGAGCAGGGTAAGCGGGTCTTCAAGACGGTTCTATCGATTGAGATGGAGACGTCAGCGGTAAAGACTCTTACCCTGCGCGCGGCTCACCGGTTCCTTTTGGATTTGCCTGAAGGTCAACCTGAGATCTATAAGAAGTACCTTTCCCAAGACGTGACGTACGACGAAATGCGTGCCGCGCCGGAGGTGGCTGAGGCTTTCGCGCACGCGGGAGCCGAAGTCCGGCAGTTCACCCTGAGTGAGGACAGCCGTCCAGAGTCCGACGCGTTAATCCGCGAATCTCTTCAGGACTCCTCCGAATGGGTCCTGATCGGCGGACCGCCGTGCCAGGCCTACTCGATGGCCGGACGCTCCCGGCGCAAGCACGACGCCACGTTCAAGGACGATCACAAGCACTTCCTGTACAAGGAATACCTTCACATCATCACCGAGTTCCGCCCTGCGGTCTTCGTGATGGAAAACGTGAAAGGCATGCTCTCGTCCAAGAGCGGCGACGGCAAGATCTTTGAACTGATCGAGCAGGACCTGCGCGCACCCGGCTACGACCTTCACTCGATGGTGGTCAGCAGCGACACCGGAGAACTCAAGCCCACGGACTTCATCATCAAGTCCGAGCAGTTCGGAATCCCCCAGAAGCGCCACCGGGTCATCATCGTGGGCCTCCGTCGGGACGCCCAGCTTCCGGCCCCAAAGGTCCTCGAATCCCGCGAACCTGTAAGCGTGCAGGACGCCATCTGGTCTCTGCCCCATCTGCGCTCGGGTATTTCCCGCCGACCGCAGTCCACTTGGGAGGACTGGGCGACGATACGCGCGCAAGCGCACAAGTTCTTACAGGCGCTTCCGGGCAAAGAGCGCGCGTCCGCTCCCAGCCTCTACGAACTCGAGACCAAGTCGAACTCCGTCCGCCCCCCGGAGCCCTTCGACAAAGCCTCCGCAGCAGGTGAGCTCCAAACATGGCTCCGTAAAGATGCCGCACCTGTTACGTGGAACCACGAGGCCCGTGGCCACATGCTTGAAGACTTGGTTCGCTATTACTTGCTGGCTGCGCTGGTGACGGCCGACGGTTCGAGTCCGAAGGTGCGCAGCCTGCCGACTGCCCACTGGCCCAAGCACAACAACATCAACAACGTAGTGGTGCCCTTCGAGGATCGGTTCCGGGTCCAGGCGTGGGGGAAACCTTCATCCACTGTCGTGTCTCACATCGCCAAGGACGGGCACTACTACATTCACCCTGACCATGAACAGATGCGCAGTCTGACCGTGCGGGAAGCGGCGCGGCTGCAGACCTTCCCCGACAACTACATCTTCCTAGGGAACCGGACCCAGCAGTACACGCAGGTTGGGAACGCGGTCCCGCCGCTGCTGGCCTCAAAAATCGCGCAGAGGATCGCGGAGGTTCTCGGCTCAACCCTCTTGGGTGTGCAGCGGTCAAACCTTGACCTCTAACCGCATCCTCTAAGAAATGCCCGCTAAGTCTCGGGCTCGTTGCACCTTGAGCCCACAGGCACGGATATGTGCTTCAAGAGCGTACGTGTCCAAAATGTCTAGGAACAGTGGGCCGGTGGACAGCGTGGCCTCTTTAATAAGCTCCCGTGCGTAAGCGGTGCGATCGCGCCCTCCGTAAGCCAGTATCTGGTTCGCCAATGCCCTTATAAGGCGAGGATTTCGAGCTAGGGAGGATCGTTCAAAGAGCCCAACAAGTTCGTCTTCCTGGAGAGGCGTATGGCCCTCAAAGAGCATGTCGCCCAAAACTGAGTGCCGCAGCCATACCCTGCGAAGTACGTTCCGCGGCAAGCCAAGCAAGCGTTTGTCTGGGAGGCTGGGGAATCGTTGGTATGCCACATCAGGGAACACCACCACGGTCATAAAGGTCCAGAAGTCCTCGCTGGCAGCTTCAGTGGGTGCCACACCCAAGGCCGTGTGGAGCGCCTTGCCCAAGGTTCGGTCGAATTCAGATGAGCCAGAACCAACCACTCGACCGGCCCACTGCTGGATCTCACGCATCACATACTTACGGACCTCAGCAATCGTGTCTACCGAGGCACTTGTACCACCTGTAGCGGGAAGTGCTGCTTTAGGGTCATGAAATCCCACGAGGTCCACGAGTGCCTCTGGGTTTTCTTCACTGACCCTACGAACCTCCTCGACACGTGACCGTGCGGCCACTCGAGACAAATGAGGATATATAAACTGAGCCACTACCCTAGACACCTCGCATATATTCCAGAGCCGCCTGCAATCGCGACTCAAATTCGGCCGGGTCGGTTCGCATCATTCCAATTGCGTCGCGGAGTGATGACCGTAAATACGACGCGCTCATCGACTCGAGAACGCTACCAACAGATTCAGGATGGTACCGACGCACGTCAATATTGCTACCTTCACGAGCAGATACTTGAGTAAACAAACTTCTTACAACATCTACTTTTAGCGCAGTGTTCATAATGGATGCGACTGGATCAACGTTTGCTAGCACGATCCCTGCCCCGGGATGCTCAGTATTTATATAAAGGCGCACAGCCCCATAAAAAGCATCGTCCAGATCGTCATATATCACGCTAGTGAACCAAGGAACCCCCACGGGCAGCAGCCCGGAAAATGCTATCGCTTCTGTCGGGAACAAGGGGGTTTTCGGATCAAGGTTGAAAGGCTCAGTCCCTGATGCTGCCAGCCTGGATCCGACGCGGGTAGCCACCGTCCGATCGCCGCTAGCTTCTTGCTCCACTCCGAGGATGAGCTGCATCGAAGCAGTTATTCGGGCCGCACAGCTACCTGGTGGAAGATGTACCGAAACGTCAACATCAATCTCATTGGCGCCATCTGACCAGTCATCAAGAGACAGCACCGTGGCACCTATGCCTCTGAAGTAGGTTTTCGGCGATTCCACCTGCCCCACGAGAGTGATATCCGCTATCTGTGCAACACCGGTTTGGCTCAAGAGCCGCTCCGGGTGGATTGATACACGGCTGGACATCCACATCTCCGTCAAGGCGTCCCATGGCTGCGGCTCCGCAGTACGGTTGTGAAAGTCCCTGTCATAGCTGAAGTACCACTGCCCCCAGATTACAGAATCGGCACCTGCCGTTTTGTAAGGCTGAATAACTATTCGTTTACTCATGACAACTCGGTAACAGAGAAGTCCACATCCAAGGTTATATCGGATGGATAGAAAACTCTTAAAGTGATCGGCGTTCCCGTTTGAGAGAAACTAATGCTGTTCCTGCGGTCAACCCCAAGCGTCATTGCGATTGTACTTTCCCATTCAACCGAAATATCGGAATCTTCTAACTCATATCTTGTTCCACCTTCGTCAACTGCGCTGATCGCAGCACTTAGAGACACCAGCTTGGAGTCGGCGTGTTTTGGAAGAACCGTGATTTCTACTCCCATCCGGTCTCGAGAGTCCACGCCGATCAGGCGATGCCCTTGGATTTCCACCACGGGTTGGCTGGACTTCTTCCTCGCTATCGGTTTTCCAGGTGCCAGGTCCAGATCGGGAACTTTGGGCATTCCCTCAAAGTCGGCCACGAGCCCCCCGAGCACATTGGCAAGGTGCACCACTGGAGTACTTGCATCCGCCTCGTTGGCGCCCAAGCCGACTGGCGGTGCGGCAAAGTTGTTGGACATCTCGCGTATACGTCTTAGCGCAACCGTCACAATACTCTTTTGCTCCCGGTCTGACAGAGAGTTTGGTATCCATTCGTCGTGCGCCGGCGGCTCGGCGGCAGAGAACGCTGCGTCTGTTTCTTCAAGTGGTTGGAAGACAGCCGCCCAGTGATAGCCAGGTGAATCCAAGCGACGCAGCTCTTCGTAGGTCACCACGAGTTCTGCATGCCGCATAAGACATACGTGATGCGATGAATCTCCGAGTGGATCGATGTCGGAGAAAGGCGAGGTTCCCTCGCCAAATGAGGTAAACCGAGTCATAGCTAAATGACCCAAAAGCTTGTTCGGCTTTAGCTGCCGTACTTCACGCACTTCACCGAGAGGTAAATCGACGTGCGTACCGTTATTCTCCGCACGCACTGCTTCCAAACAGGTGGCGTAGGCGCGAAGGTAAGGATGATCCTCCGGGGACCGCATTGGTACGGGCTTTCCGTTGAGCATCACCTTGATATCCATTGGTACACGTCCGTCGGACAAAGGCACCATCTTTGGCCACAGGTTCCATAGGATAGCTTCCGCGAGTTGCTCGGCCTCAGACTCGCGGTCGGGCCCTCCAAGCATTGGGTCGATGATAAGGATGGATGTACCTGTTGCGTCCTGTGCAAACTGATTTTCAAACAATGCTGCACCGAGGCCATCCGCTTCAGGGCCTCTGAGAGGCTCAATCCGCGAGGCACTCGGATTCGCGGAATCGGGGACGCCCCACCAGTGTCGCCCCGTGTAGCGCCTATGCTCATCTTCAAAAGCGCTGCCGATAGCTGATCCAATTAGGCGGGCCTCGATACCGCCCTGCTCTTTCGAATGGGACCAGACAACAGTCGTACCGCAACCACTTGTCAAATAGCCCACGGCCTTTCCGAAGCCGTACGTCCCACCTCCCAACTTGCGATCGCTGGGCGCGCCAATATTGAAAACCATGTTGACGAAGTCCATTGCCTGCCCGTCACGAACAGGTAAATCTGGGCGCACGGGGCCACCCAGCCCCTTAGTACCGCGGTCGGAAATTTCAAGAACCCAGACCTCGTCCCTGTCCAGGGTCTCCCGGATGCCTAGTCCGTGGTGGGTTCCCACCAATACATTAGAACGAAGCAGATGAAGCTGATGCTCGCTCAAGCAGCGCAAATTGACGCGAAACTCTACAGTGTCCCCTAGTCGCGCATCCCAACTATTTTGAGCCGTTTCGCGGACCAATAATGCAATAGAAGAGAGCTTGGGCTGGCCCAACAATTTGCGTGCACCGTCGCCAATAAGATCACCAGGGCCACAGACCTTGGGGAACCACTCCAGAATTGGTGCGGACTCATACGTGTTACGGGTGTCGCTGGCTCTTGTCCCCTGGATCGCCTTCGTCTCCTTCTGAAGGGGAGTTGCCACTTCAAAATATGGAAATCCGCTGAGGGCACCGGTATCCGAATGGCTAACATCACTTGCTACAGGAAGATCCCTTATGTGGTGTGGATCAGCTAAGTCAGGGATCACCGACTGCTTTGCATCAGGTGTAGTTACCTTCGATGCGTGCCGTGCCGGCGTCGCGGATTGTTCCCACGGAGAATATGCATCTCCGTCCAGTGCAAGCCGAGCGGACTCAGCGAAACTATAACCGTCATCGAATGCTGCTTTAGCCAGCTTCCATGTAACCCCGTTTGGCGTAAGCCCAATGGACCTGAGATGAGCTGCGAGCACTCGCTTTGACGTTAACTCTTCACCAATATAGTGCTCTCGCACCTCAGAATAAGCAGCTTGCAGTTCTGCGTCAGTCAACTTAGGCATAACCTCATCGCCGCCTCAGACTCATCGATATCACAGGGGTCACCTAGGGCTTCAACGGCAAGGCTATACTTGATGCTCTCTATCCCAGCCAAGCGCCTCGCACCAAGTTCACTTCGTCTCAGTCCAGGACTTTCGTCAGTAATCCTCCAGAGGAATACCTCGTTTACAGAAAACTTTGAGTCCTTACCGTTTTCGATAAATCGGAATCCATATTGGGCTATCTTTTTCTGTAACGCATGCTTTGGGACCCCCATCCCTACTAACCGATTCATAAGGGACCCTACGGAATCGCCCATCGGATCGTTCCTCAGGCTTACCATGGCTAAATACAAAGGTTCGCCGGCTACTGGGTCCAACTGGTCGAGGCTACTTATCGTCACGCGGGCCGCATCCTGACTAGTCGTGGTCTTTACTTCCACAAATGCCTTGGACGACGTGAAGTCGCGCAGCGTACGCTCAGGTCCGGTCCATACATTCAAGGCATTGATCGGATCGATCCGGGCCAAGTTCTCGAGAACGACTAGCTCTCCAAAGAGGCCAACGTGTTCCTCTCTGCTCAGCTGGACAACATTTTCGAATAGCGTCTGCCACTCGTCCAGAGCCCACATCAGCGCGCGATACGGGGTAACCTGGGGCTCCTCAGCGCGAGAAACAACATCCGAACAGAGGCGTTCAAACACGAGCCCAAGGCTCTGATCGCTGCAAACCAAGTCGACATATCCGATACCGTTGTGTTCACGCACCACCAACGCAAGGTTGTCTGACTCCACCGTGCCGACGACCGTGCCGGGTTCTTCTTGGGCCACCAGCAGATGACGCCTCCCTTGAGTATCAATGGCCAACAGAACACCTCCACGATCGCTCATGAAGATCTGTCTAGTTAAGAGTTGGCTTGTCCGTAGGCGGGGGTCAGCTTGGAGAAGGAAGAAGCCCTCAGATACTTGGTCAGACATCGCCGTTCAACCAAGCCCACTCATCAGGAAGAGCATCGCCGTTGTCCTCATCGTCTGAATCTCCTAGGGGAAAGCCGTCATGGTCACCATCGGGGACTTCCCAATCCGGGGTCACGGAATAGAAGTCTCCGTCGGTAACGTCGTTGATTTGATCAAAGCCTGGGAATACCACTCCGACACCGATCATGTGATCCGCAGCTTCCATCGCGCGGCGGACAGGTGGCTGGCCAGCTTTCGGTGCTCGTGTTGGGACCGAGTTGGCGCTCACTACGTAGATTATCAAGAGACCACGCCCACCAGCATGAGTTTTTCGAAGCTTTTGGAAAGCAGCGGAGTCCAATTCCGATTGCTGTCCGGTGATGGCGGTTGAAATGTCCGCCACGTAATCACTCAGAGACAGGAGCGCTTTGATATTTGCTTCTCCGGCGGAGGAAGAGGCGAGCGGGGCACGGTTGACTGCGGGTACGCTCAGTCCAGGAACAATGTCGAGCGATCCTAGTGTAGTGGACTCCTCCTTGAGCCCCATTACGGCAACATTCCACTCGGTATGGTTGGCCTTTTGAGTTATCCATTCAGAAATGAAATCACCCGGCATATTTGTTTGGTTCTTGTGTGTCTGATAGTTAGCGAAGAACCGACTAACCTCATCAGCAGATAGTTTCTCAAATAACGCAAAGGCCGGCACTTCGTCGCTCCGGTCACTTACGGATTTGCCGATTAGAAGGCCCCTAAGGGCGCTCTGGTTATCAGCAATAACATCCTTATCAGTGTCAAAAATAAATGTTTGAAGACGAGTGCCCGTGAATGATAGGTTTGTTCGTTCTGCATGGACGAGTTTATTTCGCGAGGTAATAGCCAGCCGCCCTGGGTGGGAGCGGATGCGGATCCCCAACTCGCGTGGAGTCATTTCCATCGCGGCCATTCGTGCAATCTCGTCGCGCAGCTCAATTTCAACCATTGCCAGGAACTCAAAATCGAGCTTCAAGTCGGCCGGCATCCAAATCCGGGGAAGGTCTTCATAACCACGCCGGTACCCGAACCACCGGCCCATCTGCAGCAACGTGTCATACGTGCTCGAGGTGCGGAGGAAATATGAAACAACGAGTCCCTCAAGGGTGAGCCCTCTGGATAGAGTTCCGCCGCCAACAGCGATGACGGTTTCAACAATAAGATTTCCAGCCTCATCGCGACGGTCATAATCAAGTCGATCTCTAGATTCCCCGTTATCTACAACTACACGGCAAGCGGTTATTACTGTGTTGATGTGATTCTCGACTTCTTCCCAAATCGGAATATTCTCACTCGCCAAGTTGTCGCATCGAGATATTTCCACTTCGTAAGCTACCTTCAAAGCATCAAAATCACCCGATTTGACAGATTTACGGAGCTCCTGCAGGTATTTGCAAATTGAGTTCTTCATCACCGTGTGAGGTGCAGTGTAATGGGTTGTGTGAACCAACATAGAGCTGTGCTCGCGGGCCTGACCCCGCGCACGACGTATTGCTGTCGCTACTACAAACCACAGGACAGCATCCTGGAGCGAGGCTGGGATCTCGTGTTTGAATCCTTCTCGCTCCTCTCTATCCGCGGGAGGTCGGAGGACTTCCGAATCACACTCCGGTACGTACCTGATCGCGTCCACCAACGCTTCGTCTTCTTCGGAGATTACCGCAGATCCCCCAAACAACCTTTCTGCGCCGAAATACCCGTCCGGCTTGGGCAGGGACGTGATGAAATCAGAAGGATAGAGCTCCGCCTCATCATTAGGATCCATAAATACGTTTGCGAACGGCGTCGCCGTGTAACCTACGTATGTTCCACTGATAACTAAGCCCCAGATCTCGCGAAGAAGCTCGTTGATTTTCGACAACTCTTCACTAGCTGCTTTTGTGTTTGGAGTAGCCTGATCTGCCTCGTCGTCGATTATAAGTACTGGAACAGTCCGACGAATATCCGCCGGTATGTTAGTTAGCCAGTCGCGCAGAGCGCCCAACCGGTCGCGCTGTTTTTTCACTACTGCTAGCGCTTTGGTTGTTCCGGACTTCAGTAGGGCCGGCCCACCTCCAAAGTTTCTGAAATCCCTGTCGTCGGCTGTCAGAGGATACCATTCACCTCGGAGTAGATCCTTATCAAGGCGCACTTGAGTTTGCCGACGCAAGTTATTGTGCGTTCCGGCCAGTACAATTATAAGTTGATATCCCGCATCAGCAGCCTTGCTTATAACACCGGAATAATTAGCCGTCTTGCCGGACTGGACGTAGCCTAGAACTAGTCCCTTCTTCTTGGTCCCATAGGTCCTCGGATCGGCTAAGCGCGAAACAATTTCGTGGGTTGTCCTGTCGATTTCTTTAACTGCGTTAGCGAGAGAGCCTCCTTCCATCTTTTCCACGTACGCTGGCCAGTGCCTGTCCCCTGCCTCGACTCCTGTGTACCACGGGGAGTGGGTATGAGCGTCAAAGCCATTAGGCCAACCTTCGTTGATTTTCGTTTCGGCCAGTATTTGCGCAATAACATCCCGTACGACTCGCTGTACAGTTGCTGTGCCGCCAAGATTTCGGATGACCATGCGAGCTGCGTCTGGCAGCTGGGACGCCTTTTCGCGTACTTCTCGTATAATAAGCTCACGAATATAGGCGTGGTTCATAGTATTCCGTTCGTTATTGGTCGACCGCAACGTTGGCATTTCTTGCAGTGCCGCGTATCTGTTTGTATGTTCGGCTGGCTTCGGGATGTTCCTGCCCGAGCTCGCCGCCGACATTATCAATGATGGCCATGGCTCGCTTGGCTGGGTCCGTCTCATCCTGGTGATCCAAGACTGGCCCTTCCTGCCCACCCGGCACTGCAGATTCATTCCTAGAGTCACCGCAAGCAAGAGGTTACCTACAAGCAGCCACATTCTCTAAATGGGTGCGCTCCTGTCTTTGCAACTGACACTTCGTAGACACCCTCATGCGCGCCCCCAGCATCCCATCGTCCCAGTTACAAAAAGTATTTTTATCCGCGCAAGCGGGATGCTGTTAGGAATGTCAGTGCCGGACCCTACTGTGATCCGTGTCGCAGCAATTCCGTCCCAGCATCAGGAGACAGTTATGAGTTTTCCCGTACCCGTAGCACCGGCGCGGCCCTTCATTTCCGCCGCCGATGCCGTTGGCGCCCGAAGCGGTATCTCCGTGCGTGTATCACCGAAGCACGGGTTGCAGGTCTGGGCTGTTGTCAGAACGCAGGGCAGCCAGGTTGCGGCAGTTCAGTCCGGGATTTGGAATCCTTCGTGTCCCGACGGACAGCCGAGTCTTTACCGCACTGTGCGCCAGGCAGTGAACTACCAGCTCGAAGCCGGCACCCAGGAGATCTACTGCGACGACGAAAACACTGCGACCAGTCTCCAGGCTCTGGGGGTGTCCGCCAGCTTCCAATACCCTCCAGCCGTCGCCATCACTGCCCTGGACGAGGCAGTTGCCGCGGAAATCAACGGCCGGTTCGCACAACTGACCATCACCACCGATTCGTCGCGCGGCAAGTGTTCTCCCTGGCTCGGGCACGGCTGGGTACTGGATTTCGGCGGGGAGGCACGCGTGAAGCCGGGGCAGAAGGTCTCCGAAGGAGACAGCATCCTGGAAGGCGAGCTACGGTCAATCAGATTCGGCTTGCAGGCTGCGCGAGGTGTCTATTCATCGGCTTTGCAGGGCGGCACCGCCATCACTGTTCGGTCGGACAGCCAGCTGGCCCTCCGCATGCTCACGGAACCAGGTTTCGCACCGCCGTCGGCAAGCCGCTTTTGCCGCGAGGAAGTAGCTCGCATCCTTGGATACACACGCGACGCCCAGGTGCGCTTCCTGTGGGTCAAAGGCCACAGCGGCGACCCGCACAACATGGCAGCCGACCGATTGGCCGTGCTTGCCCGAAGGTCCCGCGAGGCCGAGCTCAGCTTCGAAGAGGTACAGCGCCTCACAGCGTTGGCGCACCAAGACGTATTGAACGACATCCGGCGCTCCCGCATGGCACTGGCAGCCTGACCACATTTCTCGTCAACGTCAAAAATTAGGGGATCCCATGACCCAGACATCACAAACATCTTCGACCAGTCCCTCGCGCCCTACCGCCCAGGAACGAGACGCGGCCATGGTGCAGAGGTACATCGAGGGGGAAACCCTCGAAGCCATCGGTGCCGACTACGGGGTTACTCGGGAGCGCGTCCGGCAAATCGTCAGCAAGGTAGGTGGCAGCATGGCTGCAGAGTCCCGCAAACGCCGGCTGGAAAAACGGGAAGCGGACATCAAAGCCGCCTCCCAATCCTTCATGGAATCGTACGGAGCAGTGGCGCGGACTGCCGCTGCAACCGGATCGACCCGCACGGAAACGGTCCTGAGACTGTCGATCCTTTTTCCGGAGATGGACAAGGACTTGGCAGAGTCGACCCTTCGGGAGTCCAGTATCCGGTTTGATACCCGGGCTCAGGACATATTCTCCAAAGCCGTTGTTGAAGCGGGCCTGTATTACCTTGTGGGGGCCGAGCTGGGTCTGGCTCCTGACCCGCACTTTGCAGCAGCCAACCTGGACCTCGACATGATGACGGAACTGGTCGCCGTCCTCCAGCAAGGGACGGCAACGGAGGAAGACATCGCAACGATCCTCGGAATCATTGGCGCTGCCAAGCGCCACATCGCCGAGCATCCAGAAACGACGATTACCGGTTCCCGCTATGACGAACTACGCGATGAACTTGTCCCGGCTCTCGGTTGGGAATCCCGCCAGGGTGCGTCCCCTTGGCCGCCGACCCGGCAAACCGTCATGGGGAAGTACACGTATTGGAACGCCGCATTGGAATCCATGGGGCTGGCAGCGAATCAGCGCGGCCGGACGCCAGGCTTGGTGAAGTTCACCGAAAAACTATACCAAAAAGCCATCCGTGACTTCGCTACCGACATGCAGGCGCGCAACGTGTACCCCAGCCACGGCCGCTATGCGGAATGGTGCGCAGACATGAATGCTGCAAACCATGAGTACCCCTCGCCCGCGGCCCTGCGCAATTTCTTCGGTTCCTGGACAGCAGCTCTCCGCTACATCCAAGAACATCCCGCAGCACCGGCAGAGAGCGCAGTCGCTGAAGATACAGACAATGGCGCTACTCGAGATCCCGGAGCCAGCGGCAAGGAGGAAACGACTGTCGTAGCAGGGGTTGCAACGTGTCCCATTTGTTCACACGAGGCCTGGCCCATCGTCCGCGGCCTGTGGTGTCCGCCAAGTGATGGATCGAAGCCCAAGGTCTGGCCTGCGGGATGCGTAATCACTGACGGACCCCAGCCGCAATGGCGGTGCATGGACGGTTCCTGCGGCTGGGATTGGTAGTTGCAATAGCGGGGCCTGCCGGCAAGGACTCATCAGCAGCTGCTGGTAGGTTGAGTGCACTTAATAACAAGGGGGAGTTCATTGAGTACAGATTCATCCGGTGCTGATTCAGCACCGGGCCCAGGCATTCGAACGCAGCCGTACACCAGCACGCCCGAAGCACTGCAGGCTCTAGCCGATGCCGTCGCAAGTGCCCAAGGAGGCCGGCCGCTGCAGCCGGTCACAGTGATCGCACCCAGCCGCACCTCCGCCCTGGACCTGTCCCACTATCTGGGCAGGGTCCTCAACGACGGCCGCGGCAGCGCCGCCATCCGCACCACCACGCTGGCTGATCTGGCCGAGGAAATCGCGGCCACAGATGGCCGACTGTCCGGCCGCGCACCGCTCCCGGTCATGGTCCGCGAAGGCGCCGTCACCGCAGTCCTGGCCGAAGCGCCCGGGCTGTTTGCCGAGGTGTCCGACCAACCGGCCACCGCACGCGCGATCGCCGCGACCTCCGCAGCATTGGATGCAACCTGTCCCGACGACGTGACCGGACTGTCGCCGCTGGTGGGCGAAGTCGCCCGCGTCCATCGTGCCGCCGCCGGGATCCTTGGGGACGGCTGGTACACCAGCCATGACCTCTACTCCGCTGCCGCCGACGCCCTGCAGACGCCGGGGATGCGCAGGCGCCTTGGCCCGGCGATCGGTTTCCAGCTCGCCGACGAGCAGGACCCGTCCGCCGCAGCGTTCCGTGCCGCGCTGGAACAGTACGCAGGCACCGTCTACCTCACTGCAGCGTCCTACCCCGTCCCGGGTGAACAGATCCTGAGTGCCTCCGACGCCGATGACGAAGCACGCGCCGTCGTCCGCCTGGTCATCGAAAAGCTGGCAGCAGGCACTCCCGGCCACCGCATCGGCGTCTTCTATTCCGCCGCCGAGCCGTACCGCACCCTGCTGGCTCAACGCCTCTGCGAAGCCGGCGTCACCTTTGTCGGCCCGTCCGCCCACGGCCTGGCCGACACCCGTCTGGCCCGCGGGCTGGTGAATCTCCTCAGCCTCGACCCGGCGAACCCCGATGTCCGGGTACTCCTGGATGTCATGGCGCAGGGCGTCCTGCACTGGCAGGAGGAAAGCCTGCCCAGCAGCGCCGTCTGCGAGCGCCTGCACGCCTCTCCCCCGGCTGATCAGGAGGACGTGGACGAGGACCGCGAACCAACGGAAGCAGAGCAGAAGCGGCAGCAGGACTACGCCCAGTTCACTGGGTTCATCGCGGTCCTGGGGGAACGTCTGGCCGAGGTATTTACCGCCCGGACCTGGACGGAGGCTGCGGGCAGCCTGACGGACTTCTTCATTGAATTCCTCGGGCCCCGAGCCGCGACGGAACGCCCGGAACTCGGCAAGGCCCGCGAATCAGTCCGGGACGTGATCCGCGACCTCGAACTGCTGCACGGGATCGCCCCGGCGCCCACCGCCGCTGCGGTACGCGCCGCCGTCGCCCGCGGTATCGAGGCCCGTCGGTTCTGGACCGGCAGCAGCGGCACCGGCGTGGTCCTGGGCTCGTACGACGACGGCGTGGGCCGGGACCTCGACGTCGTCTTCCTCACCGGTGCGGCGGACGGGCTCGCCCCCGCCCGCGTCCGGGAAAACCCGCTGCTCCCCGACAGCACCGGCCACCTGCTCGCGATGAAGCTGCCGACCATCCACGAGCGTGCCGCCGCACGGAAGGACCAGTTCCAGCGCCTGCTGGCCACCGGCGTCGAACGCACCATCCTGTTTCCCCGCGGCAACCTGCGCGCCGGCGGGACCCTGCAGCCCTCGCGCTGGCTGGCAGGGACAAAGGTCCGGCATCTGCCCTCCTTCGCGCACGGCCTGATGCACGGCTCCCCCACGGGCGTGGCTGCCACGGGGCAGGAGTGGCGTGTCCGCCACCTTCTGGGCACCGGATCTCTGGCCGGCGATCCCGTGCTGGACGCCGTGTCCAAGGTCCGGGCGGATCGCCGGAATGGGACCTTCTCCCGCTTCAACGGCAACCTCACCGGAGTGTCCGGTTCCATCATCGATCCCCAGAAACCCATCTCCCCCACCAACCTCGAGGACTGGGTCATCAGCCCGCTGGCCTACTTTCTGCGCCGCGTCCTGAAGGCCGAACTGTTCGAGGACGTCACCCTAGAGGTCCAGATCAGCAACCTGCAGCGCGGCAACCTGATGCACCAGGCGCTGGAGGACTACGTCCGCGGCCTGACCGACGGCAGCCAGACAGTGTCTTCCGAGCGGCTGCTGGAAATCGCCGAAGCAGCGTTCCAGGCCACCACCAATCCGGCCTGGCTGCTGCACACCTGGGACCGGGACAAATCCCGGATCCGCACCGACCTGCAGAAGGTCCACGATTCGGACCAGCAGGCACGCGAGAACGACTGGCAGCACCTCGCGGTGGAAGCCGAGTTCGGCGCCGAGGACGGCGAACCGTCGGTGGAACTGGACCTGCCCAACGGCAGCACCGTCCGCTTCCGAGGCAAGGTGGACCGCGTGGACCGGCATTCCAGCGGCCAGGTGCTTGTCATTGACTACAAGACCGGCAAGGCGGACAAGTATAAGAAGCTGACCCGCGAGGATCCCACCGCCGGCGGCACCCGGTTCCAGCTGCCGGTCTACGGCCTGTTCGCCCGGCGCTTCTCAGCGGACCCCGGGGCGGAGGTCCGGGCCGAATACCGGTTCATCACCGCCGACGGGAAGTACGAACGGGTCGGCTACGAGGTGGGGGCCGACGTCGAAACCCGACTCCGCGAGGACGCCGGACTGGTCATGGCGGCCCTGCAGTCCGGGGTGTTCCCGCCGAAGCCCCAGCCGGAGGGTCATGGGTACACCAACCACACCACCCTGATGGGCGCCGCCGGCGTGCGGCACACCTGGGAGCGGCTCAAGGACGCCCCCGCCCTCAGCGACTATTCCCGCTTCTTCCAGGAGGAAAAATGAGCCAGCCGAAGACCTCCCCCGCCAAGCCGGCGCTCAAGGACGACGACGACCGGCACCTCATCGGCACCGCCCTGGACACCACCGTCTTCGTCGAGGCCGGTGCCGGCAGCGGCAAGACCCACGCCCTGGTCGGACGCATCGCCGCCCTGGTGGACGGCGGCGTCGACATCGGCGGGATTGCAGCCATCACCTTCACTGAGAAGGCCGCCGGTGAACTCCGGGACCGGCTGCGCCGCGAACTGGGCAAGACCTACGGACTGGACGCCGTCGAGACCGAACGGCGGAACACTGCGCTGGACCGGCTGGACGCCGCACCCATCGGCACCATCCACTCCTTCGCCGCCCGGCTGATCAGCGAATACCCCATCGAGGCCGGGGTGCCGCCGCTGATCACCGTGGTGGACGAACTCCGCTCCCAGATCGCTTTCGAACGCCGGTGGGAAGACGCCCAGCATGCGCTGTTCACCGACCCGTCGGCCGACACCGCACTACGGGTGCTGCTCGCCGTCGGCGTCACCCTGGACCAGCTGCGGAAGGTAGCCGCTGCGCTGGACAGCAACTGGGACCGGCTGCGGACCCACCCTCCGCAGCGGCAGACCGTTCCGGTGCTCGATGTCGGACCGCTGCTGCGTGCCGCCGAGCTCGTCCTCGAGCGGAAGAAGGACTGCACCGACCCCGCGGACAAGCTCATGGGCCGCTTCCCCATTGTCGAGGAGTGGCGGGCCCGGCTGCAGGAGGTCCGCGGGTCCGGGGATCTGGGCCGCATCATCGACGTGCTGAAGAGCCTGCCCGCAAAAGGCTATTCCGTTGGCAAACAGGGTAACTGGGGCGGCGACGTCAAAAGCGTCCAGCAGCAGTTCCTCGCCTTGGTCGAAGAACGGGATGCGCTTACCGCCGGACAGGTGTCCCCGGCCGTAAACACGGTCAGCGCGGTCCTGGCCGAAGTCCTCCTCGCTGCTGCGAAGGTGCGGCAACGCAGTGGCGAGCTCGAGTACCACGACCTGCTCGTCCACGCCCGCGATCTGCTGGTGGGCGAGACGGAAGCCGATGCCTCCGCACGCCTGCCCCTGCACCGGCGCTACACCCACCTCATGCTCGACGAATTCCAGGACACCGACCCCGTCCAGGCCGAGATCGCGGTCCGGTTGGCCGCGGACTTCAGCTGCGGCACCGACGGCTGGGAAGACCTTCCAGTGGCACCGGGGCGCCTGTTTATGGTCGGTGATCCGAAGCAGTCCATCTACCGCTTCCGGCGGGCCGATATCGCCACGTTCCTCTCCACCCGGGGCCGCGCCGTCGCGGATCCAGGGTCCGAGGTGGCTACCCTGCAGACCAACTTCCGTTCCGGAACAACGCTGCTTGACTGGATCAACGCTGTCTTCGGCGAACTGATCGAAGGCAACGGAACAGTCCAGCCGGAATACGCCGACTTGGTGCCGGACCCTGCCCGGCCGGTATGGAACGACGACAACGGACCCGCCGTCGTCGTGCTCGGCCGCGACGGCGCTACTCCCGGCGAGAACGGAAAGGTGAGTGCGGCGGACCGGAATCGGCAGGAAGCGGCCGACGTCGCCGCCGCGATCCGGCTGGCCACCGGCACCGGCGGAGTGCCGGCGTGGCAGCATCAAGCCGGCAATAAGGAAGGGTTTGCCCGACGGACGCTCGAGCTGCAGGATGTCTGCATCCTCCTGCCCACCCGCACTGCCCTGCCTTATCTGGAGGATGCCCTCGATGCCGCCGGTATCGAATACCGGGCCGAAGCCTCCTCGCTGGTCTACGCCACGCAGGAGGTGACCGATCTGCTGCTGGCGCTGCGGACGCTGGCGAACACCGCCGACCAGGCGGCACTGGTGCTGGCGCTGCGCTCGGCGCTGTTTGCCAGCGGTGACGACGATCTCTTCCGGTGGAAGCAGTCCGGCGGGGCGTGGAACCTGTATGCACCGGCTCCCGAGGGACAGGAGGACTCCCCTGTGGGGAAAGCCCTGGGCTATCTGGCCGCCCTGCATCGGCAACTGCCGCTGCTCTCCCCTGCGGAGCTGATCGAGCGCATCGCTGCGGACCGGCGGGTGCTGGAGGCGGCAACCGATACGCCGCGCTACCGCGACGTGTGGCGTCGGATCCGGTTTGTCATTGATCAGGCGCGTGCCTGGTCCGAGGCAACCCACGGCGGGCTGCGGGACTACCTCGTTTGGGCCGCCTCCCAGCAGGAGGAGAACGCCCGCGTCAAGGAGGCCATGGTCCCCGAGACCGATATGCAGGCCGTGCGGATCATGACCATCCATGCCTCCAAGGGCCTGGAATTCCCGATGGTGGTTCTGGCGGGCGCCGGATCCGCTCCGAAGGCGTCGTCTGCGCCCGCGTTGTGGGACGACGCCGGCAACGTTTTTGTCCGTTTCCTCAAGGGCATAGAGACGCACGGTTATGCCGACGCTGACGCGGTGGAGAAGGAGTTCGCGGAGGCCGAGCGCCGCCGGCTGCTCTACGTTGCCTGCACCCGGGCCGAAAGCCACTTGGTGGTGTCTCATTACAACGGGTCCTCGAGCAGCCTCAGCGGTCTTTTGGAAGGGGTCAACAACGTCGAGCGAGCACCGAGTCTGGAGCTGCCGGAAGAACTCCTGCCTCTACCCAAAGCCCGGACCTCGGCGGATCCGGTGCCCGAATTTGGGGCCTGGCTGGCTTCGAGCACCGGCTGGGCCGCGGAATCGGCGCGGGTGTCCCGGACCTCGGTCACCGCACTCGCGAAGGGCAAACGTGCAGGGGTAACGACGGATTATGGGGCCGCTGAGGCCTTCTACGCTCCGGCGGGGGTTGAGGACGTGCTTCCCAGGTTCGCCGGCCCGGAGGAACACGGGAGGGTGTTCGGTACCGCACTGCACCGTCTGCTCGAACTCACGGATCTGGAGCTGTCGCCGTCGCTTCCCGTTCTGGCGGCCGACGTCGCTGCAAGCGCGGGCCTGCGCAACGCTGCCGATCTCGAGGCGTCCGCCCGTTCTGCCCTGGAGAGTGCGCCTGTCCGGCGGGCTGCCGAACGCGAGCACTGGCTGGAGCTGCCGATCATGGTGCCCGAGGCGGGCCACACCGTGGAGGGCATCATCGACCTGATGTACCGGGAGGAGGACGGCAGCCTGGTGGTCGCCGATTTCAAGACCGATATCAGCGTGCACGAGGAGCAGCTGGCTGCGTACTGGCGGCAACTGGGCACCTACGCGAAGATGATCGGCCGGATCAGCGGGGAAGAGGTCAGTGAACTGGTGTTGATTTTCTGCCGCGCCAGCGGTGCCGAAGTCCTGAGGAGGACGCGTGGTTGATGGAACTGCATTCGATGAGACGGATTTGAGAGGGCGGGGGTTTACCGGCTTTAAGGCATTCGGTGATCTCGATCTGTCGACTGTTCCCCGCGAACCCGGTGTCTACTCAGTGCTGCGGAGCACGAACAGTGCGCACGAGGTGTTCGACACCAGCGTGGGCGGATGGTTCAAAGGCAAGGATCCGACGGATGATCCTGCCAAGCTGAAGGGCCGGTTGTGGGATGCCCCGACGATATATATCGGCAAAGCCGATGCGGGTACGAGCGGCACCCGCGGCCTGCGAAAGCGGATCGGCGAGTTCGCTAAGTTCGGCCAGGGCCTACCGGTCGGCCACTGGGGCGGGCGGTACATATGGCAGCTCTCAAACTCTCGGGAACTGCGTATCGCATGGCTTCCAGTAACCGACCGGTCCGCCAAGGTCGTGGAGGACGAGCTACTGGAAGAGTTCTTCGTGGCCTACGGCCAGCTGCCCTTTGCGAATCTTCGACGGTAAGTCCAAACTCCTAGCCGATCCCGGGTTCCTCGAACACCCCTATGAAAAAGGAAATACCTTGTCTGAATCTGACATCTCCACTCTGGTTGAATTCGTCCAGGCTGAGCTTCCCCGCGACACATGGAAGCCTTGGCCCGGCGGCTGGCCGGAGCAAATCGAAGCCGCTCTGATCGACGCCGTACTGAGCATCGCCGCTCAGTACGGGACGCCGGAGAACGGTGTGCGCGGTGCGGTCTCCCGCTACCGAAAGGCAGTCGGCACCGACCGACCGAATGATCTGGCGCGGCTGGCCGGCAGTGATCCCGAGGAGCTGCAGGCTGTCCTCAATGACCAGAAGGTCAGCGGACGCACCAAAGCATCGGCGATCGTTGAAGCCGCCGGGAATCTACTGGCTCTCGGAGTGAAGTCGGCCGCAGACCTCGATCCGCACGACCCTGCCCAGAAACGGGCCTACACATGCGTCCACGGCCTCGGCCCGGTGACCTGGGACTACTTCGGCATGCTGCTCGGTAAGCCGGGAGTGAAGGCAGACCGATGGATTCTTCGCTTCGTGAACAGAGGACTCGGCCGGGAACTGGCATCAACCGAAGCGCGGTCCCTCCTGCATAAGGTTGCGGACCGCCTTGATGCCACGCCCACGGAATTGGACCACGCCATCTGGGCGTACGAACGCTCGCTTTCCAGCTAGGGCAAGACCACCTATACCAGCTCGTTTTAAGTACAAAAGTGTCAATATAAATGGGGAGATATGATCAGCACCACTCAGGCCAAACACGAGCCCAGAATCATTGAGCAGGTTGCGTCCTTGGTCGGTAACTACGTCTATCTCTTGGTTGACCCGACGAGCAACGAGCCTTTCTATGTGGGTAAGGGATCGGGAAGCAGGATGCTGGCCCATGGTTTGGAGGCAGAAGCTCTAACTGCCAAGACGGATGAGCCGGATGCCGAACACTCTCGGAAAATCCAGCGTATTCAGAGCATTCGTCAACAGGGATTCGAACCGCAGATCTGGATTCTCCGCTACGGCATGGGCAACGAGTACACGGCAGTAGAAGCAGCTGCGATTGATCTGCTGATAAGTTTCCGTCTCGCCTCTCCTCAGCCCACTGGTCCGTTGGAAGCCGGCGACCAACTGACCAACGCCCGTCGAGAGGCGAACTCCGGGCACGGCATCCGCACTTTGGACAGCTTGATAGCCGAGTTCGCAGCACCTGAGCTGGGTGTTGAGACTGGACCCTTACTTCTCATTACTCTCAAAAACTGGCAGGACGAACCACTTGATACCCCCGGCGGCAGCATGCGGAGAGGGCACGGCTTCAAGGCCGCGTGGTTCAACAGGGAAAACCTCATAGCTGAAATGGACCAGGTCGCCGACTCTGTTCGGTGCTGGTGGAAGATTAGCCAGGAACGCGTGGAACGCGACCAGATCCATCATGTAGTTGCCGTTCACCGCGGGGTGACCCGGGCACTATTCGAGATCGTCCCGGGAACGTGGGAGTCAGACGGCGGTCGGAGAGGTTTTCAGGTCAAACCGATTCTCGAAGGGGAACTTTTCGAACGGGTGATCGGACCGTATGGTCACCGCACTCCGCGCAAACTACGTGGCGACCAGAGCACCTTCAACTACTGGGTTCCGGCCACCGGTAACTAGTTCTTCACCAGACGGTGAACGAAAGGAGATTGGATGAAGGACAAAACCTGGGACGCCTTCCACGAATCCATCCACGAAGAAATCAAGTGGCTCAAGGATGGGGACTTTGTGTCCATTGAGTACGGACAGGAAATCGAAGACGCTGTCTCTCCCTACGCCCAGGTCGCCCGGGAAGACGATTACTACTGGTGCGAGATAGTCTCCAACACCTACCTCCCGGGCGACACATGGCCGCTGCACGGAGACATTCTGCGCGAAGCCGGCTGGAACCCTCCGGACGAGGACTGCCCCAACTGGTACAGCCAACGGTCCGGCGCTGTGGCTGCCACGGCAGCGGTCATTCACGGCCTGCGTTATGGACGAGCGTGTTCCGATCCGGACTTTATGGAATGGCACGCCGCCACGGCACCTCCGCAATTGGGCTAGGCCCGGACCAGGGAATTAGGGGAGCAGACCACCAAAGACATCCATGGTCAGCGCGAAAATGCTCCGATTTAGCTCTTGGTATCTGGCGCTCAAGTCAACGACCTTCGCGTCGAGTTTGAGGAAACCAAAATTGTCCACGGTCGCCACTGGCTCCTCATCGCGCCGCAGAATCCATCGAGTGTCTTCGTAGTTCTGCAGGCGGGCGAGCACCCCCTCGCGGGGCCCAGCAAGAGGTCCCCCTTCAGTCTCGTATACCTGCCAAGACCGGCGGTCGCCCAGCGTCATCTCCAAAATTGACGCAATAAGCCGATACCCCAGAGCGCGTCCGCTGGTGGCGGGTGCCTTGGAAGGTAGATGGACACCGGCGGACCTCTCGAGAGCTATCGCGATATCCCGTGCACTACGCATTTGAAGTGCTCTTTCCCAGGGGATCATCAAATGGTCGCCGTGGTTGACGCATGCGGAAAACCCACTACCCATACGCCTCGCGTCATAACGGATGCCACCGCCGTTGGTGAGCATAAGAGCATCAGCATGGGATGCACCGCCACCGTATCCCGTTAGTCCTACGAAAACGGAGGGATCCCTTCTAGCCAGCTCGCTGGCGACCCGCCATGACAACGCATTAACCTGAGCGTAACCAATGGTTCCCTCTTCTGCCTGTTGCATCACGGCCCTTCATCTCGCTACACGAAAGTCCTCATTATCCGGGTCGCAGCACACCATTCCGTCAAGGCGCGCTGCTCATTAGTTGGTTAGGTCTATTCGTGGATTAGGGTCTTCTCCCCTGCGCCGCCACAACCGCGACGGCCGCCCCCGCGTACCGTCGGACATCAGTCCGGTACCGACCAGCTTCGGTTCCATTTGCCGCCGGAAGGTGTCACGCATCAGCGGCTCTCCCGCCACGGCCTCGTGCACGTCGCGCAAATCCTTCAGCGTAAAGGGCTCTTCCAACAGACCACCAGGATCGGGAGTGTCCCGGTAAGCAATCCGAAGCCACTGCACAGCCTTGTCCACCATCTCCGCTTGCCCGTACGGAAGCCCGGCGATCAGCTCCCGATCCTCCGTGACCGAAGACAGCCGGACGGCGTCGGACACCAAAGCCGACTCCAGCGCTCGGAGCGGAACGGCGTCGACATGCGCCACGGACAGGACCCAGCCCCGGTCGTCGCGTTCCGGGTCATCAAAGACGTGCAGTTGCTGGGGCACCCGTCCCTCCACTCCGGCCTTCTCCCGCAGGCTCCGCAGGACGGCCTGGGCCAGGGTCTCGCGTTCGTGAAGGAACGTTCCCGGCAGCGCCCACCCGGGCGAACCATGGACCTGCCTGCTCACCAGGAGTACGCAGATACTCCCCCGGGCCACGGTCAGGACAGCGGTATCCACCGCCACCGAGGGCCGCGGATAGGCAAGCAGGGAGGATGTGCCCAGAGGTTTGTTCATGGAACCATTTATCTCAGTATTGCGCAAAAGGTGCAAGGCGTGCATACTGGAAACAGTTAGCGCAGAAATGCGCAAAATCGTCGCTTCGCCCATTCGCCCTTTTGGAGGCCCTATGAACCTGAACTCACAGCAGAACCACCGCGCCGCCGGTGTCCTCGTCGCCCTCGCCGCCGGAGATGCCCTCGGCGCCGGCTACGAATTCGGCGCCCCGCTGCCGGACGGCACCGAGGTCACCATGAAGGGCGGCGGCCCATTCGGGTTCGATCCGGCCGAATGGACCGACGACACCTCTATGGCCATCCCCATCGCCGAAGCATTCCTCGACGCCGGAACCACACCGGAAGCACTGACGTCAGTGGTCCGCGCCTGGACCGCCTGGGCCCGTGATGCAAAGGACGTCGGCGCGCAGACCAGCAACGTCGTCGCCCGCGCCCGCCGCATCGCCAGCGACGACGGCCGGACCGACCCGACGGCCGACGATTTCACCCGTGCCGCGCAGGAGTTCCACAACCGCGCAGGCCGCAGCGCCGGCAACGGCTCCCTCATGCGCACCGCTCCCCTGGCCCTGGCCTATCTGGACCGGGAGCCCGCCGACCTCATGGAGGCGGCCGGCGTGCTCAGCACGTTGACCCACGTCGAAGACGACGCCCAGGACGCCTGCGGCCTGTGGTGCGTCGCCATCCGCGACGCCGTCCTGACCGGAAAGCTGGAAATCCGCACCGGCCTGCCCCTGCTGCCGTCGGACCGTGCCGCACTGTGGTTGGAGCGGATCGAAACCGCCGAACGCTCCCGGCCCCGCGACTTCACGAAGAACGGCTGGGTGGTGGAAGCGCTCCAGGGCGCGTGGAGCGCCATCGCCACCACGCGCAAAGCATCCGGCCCCGACCACCTGCGGACCGGACTGGAAGAGGCGGTCCGCGGCGGCCGTGACACCGACACGGTGGCCGCCATCGCCGGCTCCCTGCTGGGCGCCGCCTACGGCTACTCTGCCGTTCCGTTTGAATGGCGCCGCAACCTGCACGGCTGGCCGGGGCTGCGGGCGCACGACCTGATGACGCTCGGCGTCGAACTCGCTTCCGGAACGGGACGTCGCGCGCAGGAGTGGCCGCGGGCCGAGCACCACGATTACAGCTCGTGGAACAGGACCGATGTTCTGGTCCAGCACCCCGACGACGACGGCGTCTGGCTCGGCGGCGTGGGCGCTGTGGCCAGGACTGCCGAACTGGGCATTGATGCGGTGGTTTCGCTGTGCCGGCTGGGAACGACGGACGTCCCCGGTATCGCGCCGGAGAACCATGCGACGTTCTGGCTGGTGGATTCGGCTGCCGCGGATTCCAATGCCTACGCCGGCTACGTGCTGCAGGAGGCTGCCGCCGCCGTCGAACGTTTCCGCGCCGAGGGCAAGAAGGTGCTGCTGCACTGTGTGCGGGCTGAGTCGCGGACGCCGACGGTTGCCGCGCTCTACGGCGCCCGAGCCACGGATACGACTCCGCTGGAAGCGCTGGAACGGGTGCGACGCGCACTCCCGAACGCACATCCGAATCCGGCGTTCAGGGAGCTGTTGGCTGCGGAGGCGGCGGATCGACCCTCCGCATAATTCGGGCCGAACCGGCCTCTGGGCCCACCAATACGTGGACCAGGGGCCGGCCGTGGTAGGAATTTCATATGGGGGAATCACACGTCTTCGTGACCAAAGGCAGCCTGACCAACTTCGCTTGCGATGCATGGCTGCTTCCGACCGATCGCACCTACAGCGTTGCAGGGCACTGGCGGGAGGCACTCCCCAGGCTGGAAGCAGTGATAGCCAGCAGCAGGGATGTCGATTTCTCCAGCGGGGCCAAGCTAGCGCAGCCTCTCGACTCCTGGCCTGCCGGGGAACCCCTGCCGGTCCTCACTGCTGTTCCGTATTACGGCATTTCCTCGGTCGAGGATCTGGTTCCACCGTTGCGTGAATTCATTCGAGTCGCAGCGGAGCAATGTGAACGACGCCGGCGGGCTGCGAACGGCGACCCGTCCCGTCCCGTTCCCTTGCTGGCCATGCCGCTTTTCGGTACCGGCGGCGGCGGGGCAGGACTGGTGCGCGGCGACGTGATCCAGCGGCTTCTCCAGGAAGCGCGCCGTGAGGCGGCCGAGTTCGACGTCGACGTAGCGCTGGTCCTCACAAATGAAAAGGACTTCGCGTTCGCCCAGGAGCTTCGGAAGCGTCAGCCGGACTGGTGGAAACCCCTCGATCGGGAGCTGCAGGAGCACGCTGCACGATTAGGCGCGCATGCCCGGGACGGCAAGCTTGTTCCCTTCATGGGCGCGGGCGTCAGCATGAGTGCCGGTGCCCCGAGCTGGGACGCTCTCCTCGCCCGCCTGGCGACAGCGGCGCAGCTGTCAGACGATGAATGTAAGTCACTCAAGAAGCGCGGGCATCTGGACCAGGCCGGCATTCTTCGCTCTATTTATGAGGAACGCTCCGAAGTGGGCGGTCGGAGTTTCAATCAGGCCATCGCCGACCTGGTGGAGCTGAAACGCTACGGTTTGGCACCGGCTCTCCTCGCCAGTCTGGGCAGCCGGGAGGCAATCACCCTCAACTATGACGAACTTTTTGAATTCGCTTCGAACGACGCCGGCGTCCCTCGGTCGGTGATTCCTGACGGCGGCGGGGAGAACGACGACTGGCTGCTGAAACTGCATGGTTCGGTGACGAACCCTGACTCGATCGTCCTCACCCGCGACGATTATCTTGGTTTCAACGCATCACGCAACGCGCTCTCGGCCCTGGTGAAAGCCACCCTCATGACGCAGCACATCCTGTTCGTCGGCTTCGGCCTTGCTGATGACCACTTCCACGAGATCCTGCACGACGTTAAGCGTGCCCTTCCTCCGGAACCCCAGACAGAGGATGGATCCGCGACGGCGCTGATGCTGTCCGCGGATCCCCTGGACCGGCGGATGGTTTCCCAACTCAATGTGGTCCCTATGGGTGAGGAAACCAGTACCGCGGCAGGACGGACCCTCGAAATCTTCCTGGATCTTCTCGTAGCCCTGTCCACAGACAGCCATTCGTACCTTTTGGCCGAGGGCTACGAAGGAGCATTGACCGAATCCGAGCGGTCCCTGCGGGAAACCCTGCGGGATCTGGGTAAGCGCCTCACAGACGATGAAGCTCAAAGCAGTGGAGGCGTACGACTGCGGGAGATGCTGGCGGAGCTGGGAGCTCCGGTTCCCAGCCAGTAGCCCTGAAGCAGACGCTACCGACCGAGGTGCCAGCTGTAGCTGGCTGCATCCCAATTGACGGTAGCCGAGAATACGTATCCGCTTTCGGATCCGTTCTCCTTCTTCTCGTTGACCGCAATGCATTCAAATGTTCCTGTTATAGCAGTGAGGTCGTCAACGGATCCTCCGCCCAGGGGCGTGCACTCGGTGCGCTGGATGGGTCCGTCCAGCCGCCCAGCATCTACGCGCTCCGTGGCGTCTTTCTGCACCGCTTCTTCCAAACCGTCAACTATGAGTGCGCGCAACGCTCGTTGAGCCTCTGCTTTCGCTTCAGCGGCCTCTTGCAACTTCTTTTGTTCGGCTGCAGCCTTTTCCGCAGCTTCTGACGCTTTCCGGTCAGCTTCTTCCTGCGCAGCGACCTCCTGCGAATGCTGCACGGAGAGCGCAATCGCTGTGCCGGCGCCGAGGACAAGTACCAACGCCAGGATAATCGCCATGGTTTTCTTGCTCAGCCGGGTACGTTTGCGGTTGTACGAGGCGCCGCAATTGGGGCAGTAGTCACCAGGAATCGAATTCTGCACGCTGCATTTAGGGCAGATTCTTGTCCAGGGCTGTTCAGGTGCCAGTCCTTCACCTTCCGCGGGTGCGCTGACGCTCTCCGTCGTGTCCGGGCCCGTGCCGGGTGATCCTTCGTCGCTGCCGCCATCGATGTTCGCCCGAGATTCTGCTTCGTTTGCCATGCTGGTCTCCTTGTTTCTGTGATAACTGGAACAAGGGATTCGGCAGATTCGAATGCTGTGAGCACGCCCAGAATCAGGCGGGCGGAACTTCAAGCGTCAGTGCAGTTTCCCCATGTAGCTATCGGGTAACTGCCCAATTGCCTTAACAGTCTATGCGTTCTTGGACAAGGTGACTTGCGGCACCAGTGATGCAGCGAGCATAGGAACGTCTTTCGATTTATTGCCGCATATCGTCAGTATTTCGGACACATAATGCCTATTACGTTCCTAAACCACCGGTTCAGCGCACCCCGAACGGCCCCTCCGGCGCGAACGCATACTCAGCAAACCGCTCCCCGATCATCCGGTGCGTAGCGGTGTCCGGATGGAGCGCGTCGGGCAGCGGATGCTCCTCAGCGTCCTCGGCACCGTAGAGACTCAGGCCGTCCAGGAAGTGCAGATTCGGATCGTCCGCCCGCCGTTCCACGAGTGACTCCAACGCCTCGCGGATCACCCGCAGCGTCAGCTGACCCGCAGCCACGCCCTCCGGCGAGCCTGTCGCAATGAACTTCACCTGATCCGTGCCGAACGACGCCGGGTCAAAGGCGCCGGGCCCCGGAGTGTCCTCGTGGATACCGCAGAAGATGGGCGAGATCAGCATCAGAGGTGTCTCCGGATGTCCCTCGCGGATGGTGTCGAGGAAACCGTGCACCGCAGGCACAAAGGCCCGCAGCCGCATGGAATCCATGTTCACCACGTTGATGCCCAGCTTCACGCTGATCAGATCGGCCGGGGTATCGCGCATCACCTGCGCCGTGAACGGGTCAACAAGGGCACTGCCGCCCAGACCAAGATTATGAAGCTCGAAGCCGCCGAGCTGCGCCGCAACCACCGGCCAGATAGAGGACGGCGTGGCGGCATTCGAGCCGTGGCTGATCGAGCTGCCGTGGTGCAGCCAGACGGGTTTGCCCGAGGAATACGGTGTCACAGGAGCGTCCGAACGCATCTCGACGAGTTCGACAGATTCGTTGTGCGGCAGCCAGACCTCCACAACCTTTTCACCCGCCGGCAGCCGGAAGACGCTGGTATGCGACGGACCCTCAAAAGGAGTCGCGGCCCCGGTCGACATATCCACCTCGACGTAGTCGCCACCGGTGAGCTCGTCGCTCTCGAGCAACTTCCCGTCAACTACCAAGTCAACACTGCCCCGGGGCCGGTCGGCACCCCGGTAAACCACCCGGGACGGGTGCGTCACAACCGCCAGGACCTCCGCCGTCGTCGTCAGCGCCAGCCGGACGCCGGACGGCTCGCTTTCCACCTTGAGCAGCTGCGGATCGGGGAACCGGGTACGCACCCAGCCCGGCAGCCGGTGCGGCCGCAGACCGCGGGCGGTAGTTTCCAGTTCCGCGGCACCGCGGACCAAGGACGGGGTGATGGGGGTGGTGATCATGCGGGTGGTTCTCCCAAAGGTGCGGCTCGAAGGTTAGGCACCCTCAGTTTAGTCGGCCGCCATTGAACCAGCCTTAAACCCCCACCCGCCCCGCCAACATCCGCTCCACACTCTCCGCGGACAGCGCATGCTGGATGGCAAGCTGGGACGCGCCCAGCATCCCGGCGTCGAGCCCGGACGCGGACTGCACAATCCGCAGGTGCTGGGTGGCCAGCGGCATAGTGCGCGAATAGACCACTTCGCGCACCCCGGCAATGAAGTGCTCGCCGGCCAGCGCCATCGACCCGCCGAACACAACCACCTCGGGGTTGAGCATGCTCAGGCACGTGGCGAGGACTTCGCCCACCTCGCGGCCGGCCTGACGCACCGCCTGCACTGCCTCATGGTTGCCCGAGTGCACCAGGGCAACGACGTCGCGCCCGTCCTGCGCGGCCAGCTTCAGGGAACGCAGCCGGGCGGCGACAGCGGGTCCGGCAGCCAGCGCCTCCAGGCAGCCGCGGTTCCCGCACCGGCACAGCAGGTCCTCGCCGCTGGGCACCCGGATGTGCCCGATGTCCCCGGCCACCCCGTCGGCGCCGCGCAGCAGGCTGCCGTTGCTGATAATCCCGGCGCCGATGCCGGTGGCAACCTTCACGAAGACCAGGTTCTCGACGTCGGGCCACGCGGCCTCACGCTCCCCCATCGACATCACGTTGACGTCGTTGTCCACCAGCACCGGGACGGGGAAGGATTCCTGCAGGTAGCCGGGGACGTCGAAGCCGTGCCAGCCGGGCATGATCGGCGGGTTGATCGGGCGGCCGGAGCGGTGCTCCACGGGTCCGGGCAGGCCGACACCGACGGCGAGCAGCTCGGCAGCAGACCGCCCGGTCGATGCCAGCAGCGCAGTTCCGAGCTCCACCACGGTGTCCAGCACCGCCACCGGACCGTCGCTGACCGGCAGGTCGCGGGAGGCATCGGCCAGGGCGTTACCGACCAGATCGGTAAGGCCCACACGCAGGTGGCTCGCGCCGACGTCGACCCCCAGGACCACGCGTGCCCCCGTCTGCAGCGCAAACCGGGAGGACGGCCGTCCGCCGGCAGACACGGCGTCTTCGAGGGGCGCTACAAGTCCGAGGTCCATGAGCGCCTCCAGCCGCAGCGTGATGGTGGAGCGGGCCACCCCCACCAGATCGGCCAGCTCGCTGCGGGTGCGGGGCTGCCCGTCCCGCAGGAGCTGGACAAGTTCGCTGGCGCCGGGGGCGGCGGGGTTATTCCTGAGTTCGATCACTGGGCAATTCAAACATGGGATCGCCACTGCCGTGCTGCCCCGAAATGGTCAGTCGCGGAAGCGTAAATCCCCCCTCCATCAGGTGTCCCGTACTTATGTCGATGGCCAGTAGTATGTTGGACCGCAATCGCCTGACTTCTGTTATTGTGACGCGTATCGCAACGCAGGACAAACTTGATGGAGGGGTACGGGCGGGCGCGCATCTCCGCTGGCTTTGCCTGACGCACAGTCTTCCTAGGCACGGTCTCAAATGCAGCACAGCACAAAGGAGAAAACATGAACAAGCCGCTGAGGGTGGCACTGGTGGGGCACGGCTTTATGGGGGCAGCCCACTCGCAGGCCTGGCGGGTGGCTCCCCGGTTCTTCGATCTGCCCCTGCAGCCGCAGATGGAGCTGCTGGTGGGCCGCGATGCGGAACGGACGCAGGATGCCGCGCGGAAATGGGGCTGGGCCGGGTCCGCCACCGGCTGGCGGGAGGCCGTCACCCGGGAGGACATCGACGTCGTGGACATCGTCACCCCCGGTGCCTCCCACGCGGAGATCGCCATTGCAGCGCTCGACGCCGGCAAGCACGTGCTCTGCGAAAAGCCGCTGGCCAACACGGTGGAAGAGGCACGGGCGATGGCCGACGCCGCCGCCCGTGCCCAAACCCGGGGTGTGCAGGCGATGGTGGGCTTCACCTACCGGCGGCTGCCCGCCACCACCCACGCCCGGAACCTGGTGGCATCGGGCGCGATCGGCACGGTGCGGCAGGTCCGGGCCGTGTACCTGCAGGACTGGCTGGTGGACGAGGACTCCCCGCTGACCTGGCGGCTGCAGCAGGACAAGGCCGGGTCCGGCGTCCTCGGCGATCTGGGCGCGCACGCCATCGATCTGGCCCAGTACATCACCGGGGTCCCGCTGGCCGAGGTCAGCGGCACCCTCGCCACCCTCGTGCACACCCGTCCCGTGCCCGACGCGGAACAGCGCGGCACCGGACTGGGCGGAGGCGCCGGAGCAGCCGGCACCCGAGGTCCGGTGACGGTCGACGACGTCGCCCTGTTTACCGGGCGGTTCGAGGACGGCGTGCTGGGCTCCTTCGAAGCCAGCCGGATGGCCACCGGCCGCAAGAACGCGTTCCGGCTGGAAATCTCCGGCAGCCTCGGGGCGATCAGCTTCGACCTGGAGGACCTGAACTTCCTGGGCTTTATGGATTACACGCTGCCGCCGGACCGGCAGGGATTCACCCGCATCATGGTGACCGAACCGGAGCACCCCTACCTCTCCGCATGGTGGCCCGCCGGCCATTCGCTGGGCTACGAACACGGCTTCGTGCACCAGGCAAAGGACTTCGTGGAGGCCATCGCCGCCGGAACCGCACCCGCGCCGTCGTTCGCTGACGGACTGCAGGTCCAGGAAGTCCTCGATGCCGTAGCCCGCAGTGCAGCCAAGTCCAGCGTATGGTTGCCCGTACGCTGACCACCCAGCCCCTGAATCCCTAGGCAAAGGAGCCTGCACATGTCCCGACCAGTCACTCTGTTTACCGGCCAGTGGGCGGATCTACCGCTCGAAGAAGTGGCCCGCCTTGCCTCCGGCTGGGGGTACGACGGGCTGGAAATCGCCTGCTGGGGCGACCATCTGGACCCCTGGCGCTGGGATGACGAGGAGTATGTGCAGAGCCGCCGCGACATTCTGGAGAAGTACCACCTGAAGGTGTTCGCCATTTCCAACCACCTCAAGGGGCAGGCGGTCTGCGACGACCCGATCGATCAGCGCCACCGGGACATGGTTTCCGACCAGGTGTGGGGCGACGGCGATCCGGAGGGCGTCCGGCAACGGGCAGCGGAGGAAATGAAGCACACCGCCCGGCTTGCCGCAGTGCTGGGGGTGGACACCGTGATCGGCTTTACCGGTTCGTCCATCTGGAAATACGTGGCCATGTTCCCGCCGGTTTCGGCGGAGGCCATCGACGCCGGCTACCAGGATTTTGCCGACCGGTGGAATCCCATCCTCGACGTCTTCGACGAGGTGGGCGTGCGCTTTGCCCACGAGGTCCATCCCAGCGAGATTGCCTACGACTACTGGACCACCGTCCGGGCGATGGAGGCGATCGGCAACCGGCCCGCCTTCGGCCTGAACTGGGACCCCAGCCACTTTGTCTGGCAGGACCTGGATCCGGTGGCGTTCCTCTGGGATTTCCAGGACCGGATCTACCACGTGGACTGCAAGGACACGAAGAAGCGGATGAGCAACGGCCGCAACGGCCGGCTCGGCTCGCACCTGCCCTGGGCCGATCCGCGGCGCGGCTGGGACTTCGTTTCCACCGGCCACGGGGACGTCCCCTGGGAGGACGCCTTCCGGATGCTCAACAGCATCGGCTACACCGGGCCCATCTCGGTGGAGTGGGAGGACGCCGGCATGGACCGGCTGGTCGGGGCGCCCGAAGCGCTGGCCTTTGTCCGTTCGCTGGCGCTGGATCCGCCCGATGCGGCGTTCGACGCGGCTTTTTCCTCGCGCTAGCGCCCCCACAACGACGACGGCGGCCCCTCCTGCGGGAGGTAAGCCGCCGTCGTCGTTAGTGCCCGTCGTCCCGAACCTCGCTGCCGCCAAAACCGGTGGATTCCCGATGGACAATCCGGAAACCGGCCTTCACCGTCCGCGGAGCCAAAGGCTCCTCCTTTTCCCCGATCCGCTCCACCAGCAGGCGGACCGCTGTCTCCGCGATCTCCTCCCTGCCTGGATCGACGCTGGTCAGGGAAGGGAGGGAATAGCGGCCCTCATCGATGTTGTCGAAGCCGATGACCGCGACGTCGCGGGGCACGCTCAGGCCTTCCTCCGCGAGCCGGCGCAACGCCCCCAGCGCGAGCGTGTCATTCATGGCAAATACGGCATCGAAGGCGGCGCCGCGACGGCAAAGGTCCGCAATGGCGGCGGCTCCGGTTTCACGGCCCCAGCTGCCGCCGCGCACCACCAGCGCCGGATCACTGGAAATCCCGGCACCGGCGAGGGCCTGATGATAACCACGCTCCCGCAGGCTGGCCGAGCTCGCCGCATCCCCGGAGCTATCCAGTGCTCCCACCAGGGCGATCCGTGAGCGGCCGGTGTGCAGGAGGTGCTCGACGGCGGCCCGGGCGGACGAGGTGTTGTGCATGGTCACGTGGTCGGTGGGTCCGTCGAAGATCCGCTCGCCCAGCAGCACTAGGGGTCCGCCGGCGGGCAGGAGGCCGACGTCGTCCTGGCCCAGCTCTGCGGGACTGAACAGCATTCCGTCGATGAAGCGGATCTGGCCTCCGGAAAGGGCCTCGAGCTCGAGCTTCCGTTCACCGTTCGTCTGTTCGATCAGCACCCGCAGCCCCCGCTTGGCAGCTTCACGGATCACGGCGTCGGCGAGTTCGGCAAAGTAGTTTTCCCGCAGCGAGGGAACGGTCAGCCCGATCACCCCGGTCTTGCCGGAACGCAGTCCCCGGGCCGAGAGGTTCGGCCGATACCCCAGTTCGTCAATGATCCTGCGGACCCGCGACCGGGTTGCCGAGCCCACCTTGGGACTGTCGTTGAGGACGTTGGACACCGTCTTGATCGACACGCCGGCCGCCCGGGCAACATCGTGGATTGTCGGACTCATGCCTACGCCGCGCCCCTCTCCTGCCCTCCAGCATCTCCGGCCGGGCAATGTACAAATCCTAGCCCTGTGAAAATGCGCCTCCGCCCGCTCCTCCACCCGTACTTCCCCGGCCGACCAGTTACAAAAACTTTTTTCCATTTCCACGAAAAGGCTATTGACGCCCCGCTATTACCGGTTTAGCGTTCCGGTACAACGTTGTACCTGCCTTAGGCTGCACCATTCCCGCGGTATTCGCAACGCCGGAGATCCTCACCGACCAGTGACATTTTGACGACGGAGTCCTTATGCCCAATGTCCGCCTTACCCTTGACCCCCATTTCTCTGTGGGACCGGTCAGCCGCAGGGTTTTCGGTTCCTTTGTGGAACATCTGGGACGCAGTATTTACGGCGGCATTTACGAGCCGGAGCATTACACGGCGAATGACGACGGGTTCCGCCGCGACGTTATTGACCTCGTGCGTGAGCTGGGAATTTCCACCGTGCGCTACCCGGGCGGAAACTTTGTCTCGGGCTACCGGTGGGAAGACGGGGTTGGCCCCCGCCAGGACCGGCCCAGCAGACTGGACCTGGCCTGGCACTCAATCGAAAGCAACGACGTCGGGCTGGATGAGTTTGCCCGGTGGGTCACCGAAATCGGCGGCGAACTGATGTACGCGGTCAACCTCGGTACCCGGGGTGTGCAGGAAGCCCTGGACGTCCTCGAATACGCGAACATCCCGGCCGGCACCGCACTCTCGGACCGGCGGGTTGCCAACGGCAGCCCCCTCCCCCACAACATCCGGATCTGGTGCCTGGGCAACGAAATGGACGGACCGTGGCAGCTCGGCCACGGCACCGCCACCGAATACGCCCGCCTGGCCGGCAAAACGGCCCGGGCCATGCGCCAGCTGGATCCCGCCCTGGAACTCGTTGTCTGCGGCAGTTCAAGTGCCGCCATGCCGACCTTCGGAGAATGGGAACGCACGGTCCTGACGGAGACGTACGAGGACGTCGACTTCATTTCCTGCCACGCCTACTACGAGCCGCAGGACGGTGATTTCTCCAGCTTCCTTGCCTCCGCCGTGAGCATGGACCGCTTCATCGATTCGGTGGTTGCAAGCGCTGACCATGTCAAAGCCGTCCGCGGCAGTGACAAGACCATGTACCTGTCCTTCGACGAGTGGAACGTCTGGTACCAGTCGCAGTACAACGACGGCGAGAAAATCACCGACGCCGCCGTGTGGCCCCAGGCGCCGCGCCTGCTGGAGAATGCCTACTCGGCCATGGACGCTGTTGTCGTCGGCGGGCTCCTGATCAGCCTGCTCCGCCATGCGGACCGGGTGACGGCAGCCAGCCTGGCACAGCTTGTCAACGTCATCGCTCCGATCATGACCGAGCAGCAGGGCCCGGCCTGGCGGCAGACCACGTTCTATCCGTTTTCCATCACCTCGCGCCTGGCCCGGGGAACGGTCCTGGATCCGAAAATCGATTCCCCGAGCATGCACACGGACGCGTACGGGCAGGTGCCCATGGTCGATGCGGTCGCCACCCATGACGAGGCCACCGGCAACACCTCGGTTTTCCTGGTCAACCGCAGCCTGAGCGAAGCCGTCACGATCAGTATCGATGCCGGGCAGCTGGGCATCGACGGCATCCAGAGCGCCGAGACCCTGCACCATGAGGACTTCCACGCCGCCAACACCCTCCAGGACCAGGACCGTGTGGTCCCCGAACCCAACAAAAGCGCGTACGTCGACAACGGAACAGTCACGGTGACCCTTCCTCCGGTGTCGTGGACTGCACTCGCGCTGAACTAGTCACCAAACGCACCATCATCCATCCCGCGGAGCAGCAGCGGGGTTGAAAGCTTTCATTCCGGGCTGCTGACAACGGTGTCTTTGCACCGCGAAAGGACTAGCTAACAATGATCAAGGGAAAAGGCCTGCTCGCAGCAGGCATAACAACGGCATTGGCCGCAGCAATGGTCGGCTGTTCCAATGACAGCGGCGGCAATTCCAGCGCAGGCGGGGACGGCGCCAGCAAAACGAACTGCACCAACGAGATCAAGGTGAAGGACGTCCCCGTGGTCACTTACTGGGCGTGGTTCGAAGACACCGCCCAGACCGTCGATAACTTCAACAACAGCCATGACGATGTGCAGATCTGCTGGTCGAACGCCGGCCAGGGAGCTGATGCGTATACCAAGCTCTCGACCTCGCTCCAGTCCAAATCCGGGGCGCCCGACATCGTCCAGATCGAGTACGACTGGCTGAACAGTTTCCTCCTCCAGGACGGACTCGTGGACATGACCGAGTACGGCATCGAGGAGTACAAGGACAACTACACCGAAGGTGCATGGCGCGACGTCTCCAGCGGTGACGGTGTCTATGCCGTACCGGTCGACCTGGGACCGGTGGGCCTGTGGTACCGGCAGGACCTCTTCGAAAAATACTCCATCCCGATTCCGACCACCTGGGATGAGTACGCAGCCGCAGCCGAGCAGCTGGCCGCGGCATCCGGCGGAGAAACCCTGATCGGCAACTTCGCACCGAACGGACAGGGCCAGCATTACGCCTTCCTCGATCAGGCAGGCGCCGTACCGTTCGACTTCGACAACGGCAATCCCACCGAAATCAGCATCAACCACAATGACGATGCCAGCAAGAAGGTGTTCGACTACTGGATCGATCTCGTTGATCGGGACCTTGTGGGTACGGACCAGGCCTGGACCCCCGAGTTCAGCACCGCCCTGGGCAGCGGCCGGTACGCCACGGCGATCTATCCGGTCTGGTACAACATCCACATTCCGGCGTTGGAAGGTGCTGACACGGACGCTGTCTGGCGTGCAGCCCCGATTCCGCAGTGGGACGCCGCCAACCCGAAGCAGGTGAACTGGGGCGGCAGCACGCTGGGCGTGACCGTGCAGGCCGACGACGCCGAACTTGCCACGAAGGTTGCGGCTGAACTCTACGAGCCTCAGGAAAACAAGGAACTAGGGGTCGAGGTGGGCGGACTCTTCCTGGCCGACCCCGAGATGATCGAATCCGCATACTTCCAGGACCGCCCCTACGACTTCTACGGCGGACAGCAGCTGAACAAGGAAGTGTTCGGCCCCGCCGCCCTTGAGTACAAGGGCGTGACGTTCTCGCCGTTCACGCAGTTCTACTACGACGAGTCCCAGCGCCTGCTCTCGGAAGCGATCGATGGCAGCATGTCGGCAGATGAAGCGGCGGATGAACTCCAGGCGTCGTTGGAGGCCTACGCCACCGAGCAGGGTTTCACCCTGAAATGAGTAACTCCGGGCGGGTGGAGCTGTGCTCCGCCCGTCCGGAGGTCATCACATAGGCGCCCCAAGGAAGAGACACATGTCAGCCACTTCAGCCACCTCACAGCTACAAAAACCAGCTGGCCGCCCGGCCCCGGTAAAGCGGAAGAGCACCTTGGAGCGGAAGAACGCCCGGTTCGGCTGGGTGTTTCTCGCCCCCTTCGCGGTCGTGTTCCTCGTCTTCCTCGTCCTTCCGCTCTGTTATGCGTTCTGGATGAGCCTCCACACCAATACCCTCGCGGGAGGCGAGCAGTTCGCCGGGCTGGAGAACTACACCAAAGCCTTCAGCGACCAGCGCTTCCTGTCAGGGATGGCGCGGGTCGCGGGGTTCGCCCTCGTCTTCGTTCCGCTCCAGATCGGGCTGGCGCTGGTCTTCGCGCTGATCCTCGACGATGTCAGAACCCGTCTGTCCCGGTTCTCCCGCCTGCTCATCTTCGCGCCCTACGCCATCCCCGGGGTGATCGGAGCCCTGATGTGGGGGTTCCTCTACAGCCCGTCCTTCGGTCCGCTGGTGTCCTTCTTCGATTTCCTGCACCTGCAGGCGCCCGACCTGCTCAACCGGGATTCGATCTTCTGGTCGCTGACCAACATCGTGACCTGGCAGTGGACCGGCTACTACATGATCATCATCTACGCGTCCCTGCAGTCGATCGACCCGTCCATCTATGAAGCGGCCAGGATCGACGGAGCATCCAAGCTCCAGACCGCCCTGCAGGTCAAGGTACCGATTGTCACGTCATCACTCGTGCTGACCATGGTGTTCGCGCTGATCGGGACGCTGCAGTTCTTTACCGAACCGCAGGTGCTGGCTCCGCTGGCCGGCAACGCCATCGACGCCGCGTATACCCCCAACCTGTATGCGTACAATCTGGCGTTCTCCTACCAGCAGTTCAACTACGCCTCGGCCATCTCCTTCGCGCTCGGACTCATGGTCTTCCTGGCCTCCATTATTTTCCTGATCGCCACCCGCAAGAAGAGCGGACTCAACTGATGACAACTTCACCTGCACCGCTTCTCGACGAGGCCGTCACCGCCTCCGGGCGGACGAAGCAACGCGTCAACCGGAAAGCGAAGGGTGAGCGGTCCGTCGGCCTGCACATCCTCCTGGCGGTGGCGTCCCTGTACTTCCTTCTTCCGCTGTGGTGGCTCATCGTCGCGGGGACCAAGAGCACCCAGGGACTGTTCACCGGAAGCGGCGGGCCGCTGTGGTTCGATAAGAACTTCGCCCTCTTTGACAACCTGCAGCAGCTGGCAACCTACAACAACGGCATCTACCTGCGCTGGCTGGGCAACTCGTTCCTGTACGCAACGGCCGGCGGCCTCGGGGCCACCATCCTTGCTGTGCTCGCCGGGTACGCGTTCGCGAAGTACCGCTTCCGGGGCCGGACCATCAGCTTCATGATCCTCCTGGCATCGGTCATGGTGCCCGCCACGGCCCTCGTCATTCCGACGTACGTGCTGTTCAACAACCTCGGCCTCACGAACACGATCTGGGCTGTCATCCTCCCGTCGCTGCTGAGCCCGTTCGGTGTCTACCTCATGCGTGTCTATGTCCAGGACGCTATTCCGGACGAGCTTCTTGATGCCGCCCGGGTGGACGGCTCAGGGGAAATCCGGACGTTCTTCACCATCGCCCTGCCGCTGATGCGCCCGGCCGTTGTCACCGTGCTGCTGCTGTCCGTGGTGGGCGGATGGAACAACTATTTCCTGCCGCTGGCCATGATCTCGGACCAGACGCTGCTTCCGGTGACGGTGGGGCTCAATGCCTGGCAGGTTCAGTCGAACTCCGCCACGGCGAACAGCCTCGTCTGGAACCTGGTCACCAGCGGGTCGCTGGTCTCGGTCATCCCGCTCATCATCTCGTTCCTCTTGCTGCAGAAGTACTGGCAGGGCGGGCTCTCCCTGGGCAGCCTCAAGTAAGGGCAGCACCGCTCGGCAGCTGGGCAATAAACGCAGCCGGGCAATAAACAACGACGGCGGCCCCTCCATCGGGAGGTAAGCCGCCGTCGTCGTTCGCTGCGAGAAAACCTACCGGGCGTTGCGCTTCCGGCTGAGACCGAAGACAACGGCCAGCAGCAGCACGAGGCCCTTGATGATCTGCTGCCACGCGGCGTCCACGGACAGGATGGACAGGCCCTGGTTCAGCACACCCATTACCAGGCCGCCGATCACGGCGCCCACCACGGTGCCCACGCCGCCCTGCACCGAAGCGCCGCCGATGAACACGGCGGCAATGGCGTCCAGCTCAAACCCTTCACCGGCCGAGGCCACTGCTCCGCCGGCGCGGGCGGTGCTGACCACAGCGGCAAGTCCGGCGAGGAAGCCCATGTTCACGAACACCAGGAAGTTAACCCACCGGGTCTTCACGCCGGACATCATGGCAGCGTTCAGGTTCCCGCCCATGGCGTAGATGTGGCGACCGAACACCGTGCGGCCCAGCAGGAACGAGTAGGCCATCACCAGCCCGGCCAGGAGGATCAGGATGATCGGCAGGCCGCGGCTGTAGGCCAGCAGGTAGCAGAGGTACATGATGGCGAACACGGCTACGGCGTTCTTGAACACGAACGAGCCCATCCGTTCCCGCGGCAGGTCGAGCCGGCGCAGGTCCGCCCGGCCCTTCAGCTGCTGCACCACCAGGGCAATCGATGCCAGGGCGCCGATGCCCAGGGTGAGCAGGTCCGGAGTGCCGGTGGAGGGCAGGGCGCCGGAGCCGATGGCGTTGAACGGCCGCGGCAGGCCGCTGACTGTGCCGCCGGTCAGCAGGACCAGGGCGACGCCGCGGAAGACGAGCATCCCGGCCAGCGTGACAATGAAGGCGGGTATCCCCACGAACGCCACCCAGAAGCCCTGCCAGGCTCCGATCAGCGCACCGGCCACCAGCGAAAGCACTACGGCGGCCCACCAGGGCATTCCCCAGTCATTCATGGCCAGGGCGGCAATGGCTCCCACCGCGGCCACCACGGAGCCCACGGAGAGGTCGATGTGTCCGGCAATGATCACCATGACCATGCCGATGGCCAGGATCAGCACATAGGCGTTTTGCTGGATGAGGTTGCTGATATTGCCCGGGTAGAGCAGCCGGCCGCCGGTGAGCACCTGGAACAGCAGGATGATCACAACAAGTGCGGCCAGGATGCCGTATTGGCGCAGGTCTACCCGGCGGCGCTTCTTCGAAGCCGCGGCTTGCGGCGGCAGCGGTGCCTTCGCCTGTTCTGGGGTTGTGGTGGTCACTGGACTTGTACTCCTTGGGTCCTGGCGGCGGTCATGTGTCGCATCAGTTCTTCCTGGGTGGCGTCGGCACGGTCCACTTCTGCAGTGAGCCGTCCCTCGGCGATGGTGTAGATGCGGTCACAGAGCCCGATCAGTTCGGGCAGTTCGCTGGAGATGACGATTACGGCTTTGCCCTGGGCCGCCATCTCGTTGATGATTCCGTAAATTTCGTACTTGGCGCCGACGTCGATCCCGCGGGTGGGTTCATCGAGGATCAGCACCTCCGGGCCGGAGTAGATCCACTTGCTGAGGACTACTTTCTGCTGGTTTCCGCCGGAGAGGTTGCCGACGGTCGAGGTGACGCTGGGGGTGCGGATGTTCATCCGCTGCCGGTAGTCGTCCGCCACGGCGTATTCCCGGTGCCGGTCAATGACACCCAGCCGGGCCAGTTTGCCGAGTGCGGCAGCGGAGACGTTGACGGTCACGTTGCCGATGAGGTTCAGGCCGTAGCGCTTGCGGTCCTCGCTGACGTAGGCCAGGCCGTTGCGGATTGCCTCGCCCACCGTACGGGTGCCGATTTCGACGCCGTCCTTGTAGACCCGCCCGGAAATTCCGGTGCCGTAGGAGCGGCCGAAGATGCTCATGGCCAGCTCCGTGCGGCCGGCGCCCATCAGGCCGGCGAACCCGATGATCTCCCCGGCACGGACGTTGAAGGACGCGTCCTTCACCACCACGCGGTCCGGATCCACCGGGTGGTGCACCGTCCAGTCCTCCACGCGGAACTTCTCCTCGCCGATGTCCGGTTCCCGGGGCGGGAACTGGTGGTCCAGCGGGCGGCCGACCATGGCGCGGATGATCCGGGTTTCAATCTCGTCGGTGTCCTCCACCGGAAAATCTTCAATGGTCTTCCCGTCGCGGATCACCGTGACGGTATCGGCAATCGAGCGGATTTCCTTGAGCTTGTGGGAAATAATGATCGAGGTGATCCCCTGCCCGCGCAGCTGGTCGATCAGGCCCAGCAGGTGGGCGGAGTCGTCGTCGTTCAGTGCGGCAGTGGGCTCGTCGAGGATCAGGATCTTCACCTCTTTGGAGAGTGCCTTGGCAATCTCCACCAGCTGCTGCTTACCCACGCCGAGCTCGAGGATCTTGGTGGCCGGATTCTCGTCCAGCCCCACCCGCTCCAGCAGGGCGGCGGCCAACAGATTCGTCTTATTCCAGTCGATCACTCCGCCGCGCGCCACCTCGTTGCCGAGGAAGATGTTCTCCGCGATGGACAGGTACGGGCTCAGCGCCAGTTCCTGGTGGATGATCACAATACCGTCGCGCTCGCTGTCGTTGATCGAGCTGTAGCTGACGGGCTTGCCGTCAAGGGTGATGGTTCCCGCGAAGCTGCCGTGCGGGTAGACCCCGCTGAGCACCTTCATCAGGGTGGATTTACCGGCACCGTTTTCGCCGCAGACGGCGTGGACTTCGCCGCGTTCAACGTTCACGGACACCTCGTCGAGGGCCCGGATGCCGTTGAACTCCTTCACAATGCCGTCCATGGACAGGATGACGTCAGTCATGTCGTTCTCGCTTCAGTAGCTTCAATACAGGCGGCAGCGGCGTGCGGCGGTTTTCCGCCGTCGCACGCCGCTGCTATTGCCCGTCGAAAGTAACGCCCGGGGGTTAGAGACCGACGTCGCCGGCTTCGAGGAAGCCGGACTCCACCAGCGCGGACTGGACGGTGTCCTTGGTGACCACCTGCGGATCGAGGATGTAGGTGGGGACCACCTTGACCTCGTTGTTGTAGGTGTCGGTGTCGTTGACCTCCACGTCCTCCTCGTTGACGAGGGCCATGATCATGGTCTCCACCTGGGCACCGAGCTCGCGGGTGTCCTTCCAGACGGTCATGGACTGCTGGTCTGCCAGCATGGCCTTGACGTTCGCGACGTCGGCGTCCTGACCGGTGATGAGCGGCCAGTCCGAGCCCGGCTTGTACCCGGCGGAGTCCAGCGAGGCCTCGATACCCAGCGCCAGGCTGTCATTCGGGGACAGTACGACGTCGACCTTCTCGCCTCCGGTGTAGAAGGACTGCAGGCGGTTATCCATTTCGGCCTGCGCATCGGCGGACTGCCAGCCGAGGATGCCGATGGACGCCCACTCGTCGTTGCTCGCCGGGGACTTCCCGGAGGGAACCACCAGCTGGCCGCTTTCCACGTAGGGAAGCAGTACATCCCAGGCTCCGGAGAAGAAGAACGAGGCGTTGTTGTCATCGGGGCTGCCGGCGAAGGGCTCCAGGTTGAACGGGCCCTTGCCCTCGGCCAGGCCGAGCTGCTCTTCGATGAACTCGCCCTGGAGCTGGCCCACCTTGTAGTTGTCGAACGTGGCGTAGTAGTCCACGGCTTCGGTGCCGTTGATCAGGCGGTCATAGGCGATGACCTGTACGTCCTGGTCCTTCGCGTCTTCGAGTGCCGGGCCGAGGGTTTCGCCGTCGATGGCCGCGACCACAAGGATCTTCGCACCGCCGGCAACCTGGTTCTGGATCTGGCTGATCTGCTGGTCTGTCTTGTCATCCGCGTACTGCAGGTCAACGGTGCAGTCCTGGGCTTCGAGTTTCTCCTTGAGCCCCTCACCGTCATTGATCCAGCGTTCGAGGCTGCGCGTGGGCATGGAGATCCCGACGTTGCAGGAGCCGGCCTCGCCTTCAGCTTCGGTCGAGCCCGCGGGTGCACAGGCCGACATGCCTGCCGCCAGGCCAACGGCCAGGAAAACGGCCGAAACATTCTTAATTCTGGTCATGCTGGAAAACCTTCGAAAAGGATCCTGCCGGGGCGGAGCCGTTCCGCCCGCTGTTGACGGAAACGGCCACGGGTCCGCTGCGGGCCGGATCGAGCGGATACAACGCTGTAGCGCCCTGTCGACGCATGGCATCAACGATTTGTAGGCGAAGACAACATATCCCTGAAGTGTCTTCCATCACAAGCCAGACTCGAAAAGTTACAGGATCGAGACCGCGCAGCATCCGCGGCGCCTACGGGGCTGCGGAGTCCCGGTAGCCGCTCGGGGTGAAGCCCAGGACCTCCCGGAATGCGTTGGTCAGGTGGGCGTGGTCGGCGTAGCCGAGGTCGACGGCGACATCGGCAATGGAGATTCCGCTGTTTCCGCGCAGCCGTTCCGCTGCCTCCTGCAACCGGTAACGGCGGATCATCGCCAGCGGCGGCAGGCCGACAAACCGGCGCGCCAGGCGCTGCAGGGTTCGGACGGAGACGCCGAGCTGTTGAGCTGCCTGGTCGACCCGGGCCAGCTCCCGGTCGGAGGAGATCAGGTTCTCCAACCTGTTGGCTGCGTCGGCTTCGGCTGTTGGTACCGGGACGCGGGCATCCAGCCACGCGGTTGCCGTCTCCGCTGCGCGCTGCCGGCGGAGGGCGCCGCCGTCCTCACCATCGCCGGCGCCGCTACTCATAGCTGCCGTCACCGCGGCATGCAGGTCCGGGGCGTGGAACGGGATTTCCGTGTCGCGGAGGCTGCCCGGGTTGTCGGTGAAGACTGGTACGGCGGCGGGACGCAGCAGCATTCCGACAGCCCAGCCCCGCCCCGCCAAGTCGCGGAAGGAGCGCCGCGTGGCGGGACCGGAAAGACTGACACCGTCCTCCTGCACCACCAGGTTCAGGGCGGGGAAGGGCAGGACCTCCTGCCGGGAGACCTTGCCGGGTGCCAGATCCCATTCCGGAATCCACACCCAGCGCAGGCGGTCCCGGAGCGGGTCCGGCGGCAGCAGACGGTGAAACGCAGGCAGCCGGGCGGGGTAGAGCAGCCCGCGCCACTGGTCCTCCATAGTCTGCTCATTTCTCCGGTTATTCGTGTATTGCTGGCGGTCGGAGATCTTATTGTCGCGAATCTTCAAGCGCCACCCTGGTGCTGCTGCCTAGCCTTGCAGCATGACGTTCACAGACAACACCGCTTCAGACAAAAGCGCTGCCGGGCTCACCGGCGAACACACCACCGGCGGGGTTCCGCACGGCGCCACCAGCCTGACCCCGTTCCTGGCCGTTCCGGAGGCCCGTAACGCCATCGCGTTTTACCGTGATGTGTTCGATGCGCGGGTGGTGGACGTAACCGAGATGGACGGGGTGGTGGTGCACGCCGATCTCGACTTCGGGATGGGCCGGCTTCAGCTGGGCGAACCCAATCCCGCGTTCGGGCTGGTGCTTCCCCCTGAAGGGGACAGCGACTGCTACTCGCTCGGGCTCTACTGCGCTGATGTGGACCAGACAGTGGCGCGGGCGGTGGCGGCCGGTGCCGTTATCCGTGAACCGCTGACAACCTTTGTCTCGGGCGACCGCTTCGCCAGTATCCGTGACCCCTTCGGAGTCCGCTGGTCAGTGATGTCCCGGGTGGAGGACCTTTCCGAGGAGGAGAGCGCCCGCCGGGTCGCGGAGTGGGCGGCAACGCAGTCCGGCGGAGACAACTGAGCCGCCGTCATGCGGGCCGCCGTCGTCGCGGCGGCGGCTGAAGTGCCAGGCATCTCGGATCCTAGGAGTCCTCCCCCTCGATGCTGATCATCCAGCTGGTCCCGAACCTGTCGGTTACCATGCCGAACACGTCGCCCCAGGGTGCCTTTTCCAGCGGCAGGGTCATCTGGCCGCCGTCGAGCAGCTTGTCCCAGTAGCCGCGCAGCTCGTCGCTGTTGTCGCCGCTCAAAGCAATGGCATACCCGTTGCTGGAATCAGGTGCCACGCTTTCCGGGCCGGCCATACTGTTGGGCGTATCCGCGGCCATCAGCACAAAACCGCTGTCCGTGGTCAGCGTGGAATGCATGATCTTGTTGGCCTCGGAGGGGTCATCGGACATATTCATTTCCGCGAACGTGGAGCTTTCCAACGTTCCGCCGAAGACGTCCCGGTAGAACGCCATCGCTTGGGCGGCATTGTCCCGGAAGTTCAGGTACGGATTCATGTTCGAGGGCATGGCGGTCTCCTTACGGGAAAAGGGTTCGGATGCACCCGAGTATGCGCCGGTGGCCGTGCCGGCGGAAGCCGTCGAACCTAATTCCGCCCTGCTTACCCGGCCCTACTCCCCTGTCTTACTTCCCCGCAGGCTGTCCGCGCACTGCCGACCATTCGCTGCTGAGCACGGTGTCGCCCACCGGCTCCCAGTCATTGGTTTCGAAAAGGGAAGCCACCGTGTCCCGGTTCAGATCCGGGGCTCCGCCGTCGACCTGCGCCGTCGGATAGCAGACCCACAGGGCTCCGCCGGGTTCGACGGCGGCAGCGGCGGTGGCCAGGTCATGGGCCAGGTCCGCCGCGGAGGCGACGAACAGGAGCACGACGTCGGCCGGGAAACGCCCGTCATCCTCAGCCAGGAACGCGGACGCCGGCAGCAGCCCGGCCACCTCGGGGAAGTTCTTGGCACCGTAAACGGTGACGCGGTCCGTTGCGGAAAGTTCAAACGGCTGGGCTGATTCGGAAGACACTTGGGGGGGCTCCATTCCTGGGCACGAGACTCTGGTGGCACGGGCGGCCCCGAGGAAGTAAGCCGCCTTTCCTATTATTTCAGCCGCGGTCCCCGGATTGACCCGGTTTCGGGCCTCCCGAGGCACCAACTGTGTAACGACGGAACCCGGCCCGTGATGCCCGGCACACCCCGCACCTGTGACCCAAAACACCTGCCCACCGCTACCCGGCAGCTGAACCCGGCCGATAGATTTCTTTCGGACAATTCAATAGTTGGGGAAAATTTATGATCAGCCGCAAAGCAGCGCTGGCCGCAGCCGCCGTCGTCGTCGTTGCCGCCTCTACGGCGGGGTGCACCTCCGCCTCGACCGCGGATTCGTCGAACAAGAATCAAGGGGAAGTTGTCCGCGTCATCGACGGCGACACCCTCGTGGTGAACTTCGAGGACCAGGAACTCACCGTTCGGCTCCTGAACGTTGACACTCCGGAAACCAAGGACCCCAATAAGCCCGTGGAATGCCTGGGCCCGGAAGCAACCGACTTCATCGAAGACGCC